>NZ_CANNGP010000016.1 GCF_947504105.1 uncultured Tateyamaria sp. | reverse complement strand
AAGCTACGTCTCAGGGGATCTGGCTGAGTGGCTGCAGGACAAGGGCATGAAGCACTCGCGTGGTGCGCCGTATCACCCTCAGACCCAAGGCAAGATCGAGCGATGGCATCAGACTTTGAAAAACCGCATCTTGCTGGAAAACTACTTCCTGCCGGGTGACCTCGAAGCCCAGATCGCAGCCTTCGTCGACCACTACAATCACCAGCGCTATCATGAGAGCATCAACAACGTCACACCCGCCGACGTCTACTTCGGGCGGGACAAAGCCATTCTCAAACAACGCGAAAGGATCAAACGGAAGACACTCGAAGCGCGGCGCTTGCATCACCGCCAGCACGCCGCATAATCAAACCAATCAGATGAGCCAAACTCTCTCTTAGTTTAGACCGCCATTGGCCCCAAAAACCATGACGACGGACACACCGACTTCAGACTTGGCGGTGCGGATGTCGTGACGCCGAATGAGGTGTGAGATCGCGTGTTGGAATATCGCTATCGGCAATTAAGGTCCCGTGATGCACTTTTCATCGCTAAAACCGCCGGGAATGTAAGGTGTAGAGTATCGCAATTCAGGTTCTTCGTGTCTGTGAAAGTGGCAAAAAGCGGCTGGGCGTTCTGTCTTTGTGCCGTCAGAAATTGGCGATCTCTGACTTTCAGGATGTCTCGTCCATCCTGTTAAGGGCCCCACGTTGTAGATCGCTCATCGGCTTGTCCTCAGCCTCAAGAATGCGATGGGCATCACTTTCCATGTTGTCATATTGCTTGGAGTGCACGGACCAAAAGAACCCCAGAAGGGCGCAAAGCCCGAGGCCGATAGAGATGGGGATGAGGTAGATAATGGATGTCATTCGGGCATCTTGAGGCGGAGGCCGTTCGCAAGAACTGCGATGGACGAAGACGACATCAGGATCGCGGCGACAAGCGGGCTAAGATAGCCAGCAAGGGCAAGTGGAACCGTCACGATGTTGTAAATGGCTGAGAACGTCAGATTCTGCCCGATCAGGTCGCGGGCGGCCCGGGCCATCTGAATTGCGTGCGGTACCAATGTGAGGTCAGGTTTGACCAGCACGATGTCTGCTGCCACCTGTGCCACCTCGGTCGCGCCGCCGAAAGAGATCGAGACATATGCCGCCTTGAGGGCAGGCGCATCATTGATCCCGTCCCCCAACATCAAAGGTCTTTTGCCAGCCTTTATTTCCGTTCCAAGAAACGACAGCTTGTCGTCCGGCGCAGCATTGCCAAGGTGGGCAGGGATTCCAGTTCTGTCCGCAAAGGCGGCAACGGACGACTGTGTATCACCCGACAACAAGGTCAGCGGCATGTCCAGGTTGTCCAGGGCGACCAGCATCTCTGGCAAACCTGCGCGGGCGGTCTCGCAAAACTGGAACCCATGTATCTGACCACTGGCAGAGCGATACCACAGAGTAGAGGACTCTGTTGTGGTGTCTGGTGCCCCAACAAACTGTGCAGAGCCGAGCCGTGCGCCATCAGGGGCTTCAATTCCTCGCCCTGGAATTTCCCGCAGATCGGGTAACGGCGTCACGTCCAAGCCATCGCACAACATTTTGGCCAATGGATGCGCACTGCCAGCTGCAAGCTTTGCGGCGGCGCAACGCGCTTCGGCATCGGGGGTCTGCAGTACCGGCAGCGGCTCGGACAGAGTGCCCGTCTTGTCCGCAACCACGATGTTTGCATCACTCAGGCGTTCCAGTGCGTCGCTGGATTTGACCACGACCCCTGTGCGCATCAACATGTTGACCGCCCGCGCGGAAACCGCCGGGGTTGCGAGCCCGGCAGCGCAAGGGCACGTCACAACCAGCACGGCAACCGCGATCATCAATGCGTCTGCGAAACTGGCACTCAAAACAAAGTACCACAGGGCAAAGCCCGCAATACCGCCACCCAGCACCAGCGGAATATAACCGCGGGCAAATTGGTCGGCACGGTGTTGCGCAGCACTCTTGTTTGCAACGACATCGGTTATCATCTGGGAGATCTTCCCGATCTGCGCATCCTCACCAACATGCGTGACCTGCATCCTTGCCGGACCGGTATGGACGATGGCGCCAGCAACAACAGCCTGAGATTTAGTGACCTCCCGGGGAAGGGTTTCACCCGTTATGACGCTTTCATCCATCTGCGCACGGTCCGACAAAAGTGCGCCATCAGCAGGCACACGCTCGCCACTGCCGACGATCACGACATCGCCGGGAAGCAGGTCACCTGCCGGGACAGTCTCCATACGCCCATCCGCAGCTTCGCGCTTTGCATCAATCTGCATCAGATTGCGCAGGTTCTCCGCC
This sequence comes from uncultured Tateyamaria sp., assembly GCF_947504105.1. Lineage (GTDB taxonomy): Bacteria > Pseudomonadota > Alphaproteobacteria > Rhodobacterales > Rhodobacteraceae > Tateyamaria. The sequence goes on along the minus strand of NZ_CANNGP010000016.1, from coordinate 81,253 downwards.
GCATCGCCAGAGCGTTGCTTCAGTGCGCGCTCGATAACCCGCCCGATCAGCAGGAAAAACACCAACGCCGTGACAGCGTCAAAGTAAACGTGTTCGGTGCCGCGCAAGGTCTCGAACAGGCTGGCCAGATAGGTGATTGCTATGGCGATAGAGATCGGCGTGTCCATCGTCATCGCCCCCTGTCGCAAAGCGCGCAGGGATGGTCCGTAAAAGACCGCACCGGAATACAAGACAACGGGTGTCGCAAGGGCGGCTGAAATCCAATGCAGAAACTGCATGCTGCCGGGGCCCATGTCAGTGGCGACACCCGCCCAGACCGCAAAGGAAATTGCCATGATGTTCATCATCGCAAATCCGGCCAAGCCCAACTGCGGCAGCAAGGAAGGCTCGGCTGGTGCGGTATCTCCTATCTGGAAGGGCAGCGCGTCATATCCGACCGCGCGGATCTGGTCGATCAAGCTGTCTTGTGTCTGCTGATCCGAGTCCCAGACCAGTCGGATGCGTTTGACGGTGGCATTGCCGCGCGCCAACAGAACGCCCTCTTGCGCGCTTATGTGCCGCTCGATTTTGGCGATACAGCCTGCGCAGTTCACGCCATCAAGGGCGAAAGTCAGGCTTTGCTCGCTCATTTTGCGGCCCCTTCGGTGCTGTCCTCCAGCACTTGCCCCTGGTAGGCGTCAATCGAGATGTAGACGTGCCACGATTTTATTCCGACATAGCCAAGCAAAAGCAGCCCTATCATGGCGAACATCTTGTTGCGGAATTGTGGCTCTTTCTCAGTCCTGTCCATCTTCACCAGCCCAAAGGACGTAAAGCGTCAGCTTTTTGATCTCTTCCTCGGTCAGACGGCCAGACCAGCCAGGCATCACGCCTTGACGACCGTGTTTCAGCGTTTCGGTCAGCACGTCCCGCGTGCCGCCGTAAATCCAAGCGTCATCGACAAGGCTGGGTGCGCCAATTTCCATTCCGCCGATGCCGCCTGCCTCGTGGCAGCTTGCGCAATTCTCTTCAAATACGACTGCTCCGGCGTTTGCCAACTCTGTGTCATGCTCTGAGCCAGAGATTTTCAGTACATATTCCACGACCGCCGCAATGTCGGGGCGTTCCAACATACCATCGCCAAAGGCAGGCATTTCCGCCCACCGCGTGTCATCGCTGGTGTGGTTGATCCCGTATTGCAGCGTATATTCGATCTCCTCGGGCGTGCCTGACCAAAGCCAATGGTCGTCGGTCAGGTTCGGGAAATTGGTCTGACCTTTCAAGTCACGACCGTGGCAGGCAGAGCAGTTGTCGCGGTAAAGCACGGCAATGGCATCGCTGTATTTCGCCTCAAGCGTAGGGTCATTGGCCAGTTCGGTCACGTCGAGGGATGCAAATTCGGGCATCTGTTCAAGGCGTAGTATCTGGCGATCTGCAACGGCTTCGGCGATCCGGTCGCGCGAGGAATAGCCGGTGACGCCTTTGACGTACCCGGTGATGCCCGGCCATGACGGGTAGAGCACCCAGGTGATCACGGAAACTGCGATGGTCAGCCATAGTGAGATGCGAAAGACCAGTGGCACGGGCGTGTTCAGTTCTTTCAGCCCGTCCCATTCGTGGCCAGTCGTGTGTTGGCCACTTGGTTCGTCCAGTTCAGGTTTCATCGTTTGATCTCTTCATCTGTAAGAGGCGATTGTGCGGCTTTGTCGTAGGTTTTCTTGTGTGATGGCCAGTAGATCCAGAGAGCGGCCAGCAAGAACACGACAAGCAGGTAAACCGCGCCCCATGTTTTGGAGAATACAAGCACAGTGTCGTGGGTCATCTGTTGTTCGCCTCCGCATCAAAGCTGTCGAAATCGACCAATGTGCCCAGCACCTGCAGATAGGCGACAAGCGCGTCCATCTCAGTGAGCCTTGAAGGTTGGCCGTCAAAGTCGCGCACTTGGACGTTCTCTCCGTAACTGTCTTGAAGTTCACCCTCGAAATTGGCGTCTGCATCCGCCTGCCAAAGTGCATCTTGGCTCGCGTTTTCGATCTGTGCGTCCGTATAGGGCACGCCGACACGGCGCAGCGCGATCAACGACCCTTGCAGGCTGCTGGTTTCAAGGTTCCTGTCCAACAGGAACGAATAACCGGGCATGACGGAGCCTTCGACGAATTCGCGAGGATTGGCCAAATGCGCGACATGCCATGTATCGGAGTATTTCTGACCCACACGCGACAGGTCCGGCCCGGTCCGTTTGGAGCCCCACTGGTGCGGGTGGTCGTACATCGATTCCGCGGCCAAGCTGTAATGCCCGTAGCGGTCCACATCGGACCGCAGGGTGCGGATCATCTGGCTATGGCAGGCATAGCACCCTTCGCGCACATAAATGTCGCGCCCGGCGGTTTCCAACGGCGTATAAGGGCGCATCCCGTCGACCTTTTCCACTGTGTTTTCAATGGTGAACAGAGGGGCGATCTCAAACAGTCCGCCCAGGGAGGCAACGAAAAGGATCATCAAGGCAAATCCTACGCCATTGCGCTCGAGCTTTTGATGTCTTGTGCTCATTGCTCTATTCCCCCGGTTGCATGATTGGACGGTGCTTGTCGGGGGCCGGTGCCATGGCGGGCCCTTTGACGGTCATGTAGATGTTGTAAGCCCCAAGGCACGCGCCGATCAGGTACAACAGGCCACCGATGGCACGTGCAAAATAGTAGGGCCGCATCGCATCCACCGTGTCGATGAAGGCGTAAACAAAGTTCCCGTCAGCATCATAGGTCTGCCACATCAGCGCCTGGGTGATACCGCTGTTCCACATGGCGCCGACGTAGATCAGCGTGCCAGACAGCGCGAGCCAGAAATGCCACGCTTCCAGCCTGAGCGAATAGGTACCTTCGCGTTTCCAGATCCATGGTACCATTTTGTACATCGCGCCGAAGCTGATGAAGGCAACCCATCCAAGCGCGCCTGCGTGCACGTGGCCCACAGTCCAGTCTGTGTAGTGGCTGAGCGTGTTCACAGGGCGAATAGCCAGGAATGATCCCTCGAAGGTGGCAAGCCCGTAGAAGAGCATGGCAACCATCATGAAGCGCACGGCAGGATCGGTGCGAACCTTGTCCCACGCGCCGTTGATGGTGAGGATACCGTTGAAGACCGACCCCCAGCTGGGCACCAGCAGTATGACCGACATGGTCATGCCCAGATACTGCACCCAATCGGGCAGGGCGGTGTAATGCAGGTGGTGCGACCCGGCCCAGAGATACAGGAACGTGATCCCCCAGAAGCCAATGATGGACAGCCGGTAGGAATAGATCGGACGGTTCACCGCCTTGGGCAGAAAGTAGTACATCATGCCAAGGAAGCCCGCCGTCAGCAGGAAGCCCACAGCGTTGTGGCCATACCACCACTGCGTCATCGCATCTTGAACCCCCGCAAACAACGAGTAGCTCTTTGGATAAGCGATGCTGATGGGCATGGAGAGGTTGTTGACCACATGCAGCATCGCGATCACCACGATGAAGCCCATGTAGTACCAGTTTGCGACGTAGATATGCGGCTCTGCCCGATTGGCCAGCGTGCGCATGTAAAGCCACAGATAGCCCACCCAAGCGAAAGTCAGCACCAAATCGGCGTACCATTCCGGCTCAGCATATTCCTTGGATTGAGTGATGCCCATCGGGTAGCCGGTGACGGCCAAAAGAACGAACAGGTTGTAGCCGAAGAACACAAACCAAGGAGAGACTTCGCTCGCCAGCCGTGCGCGTGAGGTGCGTTGGACAACATAAAAAGACGTCGCCATCAAAGCGTTCCCACCGAAACCAAAGATCACGGCGGTTGTGTGCATAGGGCGGACCCGCCCAAAATTGGACCACGACATATCCCCGTTCCATGACGGGATTGCCAGTTGCCATGCGAGCAGGTCGCCAATGGTGAACCCGATCACGCCCCAGATGAACGTAGCCCAAACACCCCACTTGATCACGGTATCTGCGTATTCATGGGGAATATCGGGCTGTTTGTCGTTCATGCGGTTGATCAAGTTCATCAACCCCCAGCCAGCTACAATTGCGATCAGCCACCCGTGAAACACGTAACCAATCTCACGTCCAAAACCCAAGATTGCCACGCCGAGAATAAAAACCGCGAAAGTGACGACGAAGATGACGCTGATCTCGATACGTTCAAAGGTTGTCATAGCGCCACCTCGTCGCTGTCGCGATCCGCGACTTGTGCGTCAGCGTCATGGTAGAACTCGATGTGGAAGGTAACTGGTCCATCCGGTGCAATCTTGTGCAGTTCTCCGGGCAGGATCACGCCAGGGGTTTCGCTGTTCAAAATCCGTGCTTCCTGATTGATCCGCGTGTAAATCAGTTGGCCGTTTTTAATCACGATCAACCCCCAGGAGTTGGGCTTGGTACTGTGATTGCTCAAGAGCGGTTGTGGGATTGTTGTCTCGTCAAAGGTTTTGGTTTGCGAGTACTTTTTTGCACCTCGTGGCAGGGACGGTGTCATGTGCGTTCTCCTTTGAAGAGGTCGCAATAGGCGTGCCATGTTGCAAACCCGAGCAGTGGGAAAATGATGATGAGGCCAACAAGCCCAGTAAGCAGACCGATCAGGATGCCTGCGCAGACAACAACGGCCCAGCTGATCATCAGGCGGAAATTATGTGTGGTCGCATTGAAGCTAAGGCCCATCGCAGAGAAACAGTCGATCTTGCGATCCACCAACATTGGAATTGAGAAGACTGAGATCGCAAAGCCGAGCGCCGCAAACAGTCCGCCAAAGACGCCGCCAACTACAATCGTTGCAATCCCTTGCGGGGTCGACAGCAGTGTCGTCATCGTCTCGACAAACCCCGCGAAGGGCAGAAGGCCGAAGAAAATCGCAAAGATGAGTGTTGCGGCGCGGATCCACGCCAAAGCAAAAACCATCAGGATGATGCCGATCAAGATGATCTGGTCGGGAGAGGCAACGTCGGTCATCCCGTCGTCCTGCCCGCGCCTACTGATACTATACAGGCCGACTGTGGCCAGTGGGCCGACCAGCATGCCGCCCGCCAGAATAGGCAGCACCGCCCATTCGAGGTTGAAGTACCACAGCAACGACAGGGTCACCCATCCGGCAACGCACAGGGCGATGCCATAACACCCCGCCGCACCCGGGTGCCGTTTCAGATCCGATAGGGCCAATCGCAACCAGCGCTTGATCACCACAATGATTGGCTCCTCAACCCGGCGCGCTTTCCACCGGGGCGCGGCGTCTGCTGCAACATCCATATCAGATCCGTCCTGTTTGAAGTGTAGGGGAGAGTAACGCCATCGCCGCGGCCAGCAGCAAGGCAAACAATTTTGTGCATTCCAATGCGATAAAGATCAGATGCAACTTTGAGCCACCCAGGGCAGTGCCTGCAATCACTTGATCAGTCAGTATAGACAATCGGGGCAGGACGACGAAGTGTTGAATTGTAAAGACTGACAGGGCAGCCAGCACAAGAGCTTGCACACGGGGCGTTTCGGTTGCGAACGCAAGTGCAGCCAATGCAGCGAGGAACATTTCCAGATACCCGACCCACAAGAACTGCACGCGCCCGACTTGCAGGGCGACCGCTCGCGTCAAATCGGCTACCTGAAATTTTGCGGGGGCGGCAATCATATTGGCTGAAATCGATGCTCCTGCCCAGATGAGCAGGGACATTACAACTATCATTCGCGCTGTAATCAGCATGTGAAGTTCCTTGTTGCCGATCGATAAGCGTCACCTGTCATTGTGCCTGCCCAAAGCTGCGATAGGGGGAGGTGTTGAAAAACGCATTCACCCCGGTTCGCCCGCATCCATTTGCATATGTCCGCAAGAGCATGTCGCAAGTGCTAATTCGTGGTTTGGTGCCCTCGTCCAGTGCTTTTTCCCTTCGATTTCTGGCCGGTCTAAGCAAAAAAATCAATGTGTGCACACGTACATTTTTAAAATGGTATTTACAATGCGTATTTTATGACTATCCTTTGCGGTGTGAATATTGTCGGCGCTGGACACCGTGTCCCCGGGTTCGGTTGATGACAATGCAAACTCTTTATGTCTATCAGGGTAGTCCAAAGTAAAAATATACTAATGACTATTTTTTCGTATGGCGTAAAACCGCCTTATCCTGCCCGAGCAAAATCGGAGAGTTTATCAAATGATGCCGCCCCGAATTGATGTTGATCGACAGGCCATCGCCGAAGTGGTGGCGGAATTTTACCAGCGCGTCAGGGATGACGCGACACTGGGTCCGGTATTTGCTGAGCGCGTCGAAAATTGGCCAGAGCATGAAGAAAAAATCACCCGGTTCTGGGCCAATGCCTTGCTGTTTGAACGATCCTATTCAGGCAATCCGATGCGTGCGCATATGGATGCGGGAAATGTCCGACCTGCACATTTCGAGGGGTGGCTCGTACTGTTTGATGAAGTGCTAAAGACACACATCAGCTCCCCCCAGCGTGAGCAATGGTCTGCTTTGGTGCACAGGATTGGTCGTGGTCTTTCCTTTGGTTTGACGGAGTTTCAGAAGACGCCCGGTGATCCGCCCAAGTTCTGATGCACGAACTTGATCTCAAGCAGCAAGAGTTCCGACTAGATTGATCACCCGGCCTATCCGGTGGCGGCTTTCAGAGGGAACTCTGTCGATGATCCCCATATTATGCATTTGAACTACCAGTAAAACACGATACGAGTCAGATATGCAGCTTTCAAAGTTCTCTGACTATGCGGTCCGCATACTTATGCACCTCGCGGTGGCCGACAAGCATATACTGACGACACGTCAGATCGCGAATATCCACGGAGCGAAATACAATCACCTTGCAAAAGTCACCCAGTGGCTCGTTCGGGAAGGGTATGTCGTTTCAATGCGGGGAAGGGCGGGGGGATTGAAGCTTGCTAAAGACACCAAAGAGATAAACGTCGGCAGCGTCTTGCGAGACCTCGAAAGCCAAAGCGAGCTTGTTGAATGCATGAGGGCGGATGGCGGATCCTGCATCTTCTCACCGCTGTGCCCGCTGACCACAGCCTTGAAGGTCGCGCAGACAGCTTTTTTTGACTCTCTTTGCCAGCTCACACTCAAAGACCTGACAAATGAGAACCACCCGATTGGCCATTTGCTGTCGCGACTGAATGACGACGTAGCCTAGAGTTTCGTAGCAAGTGTTGGTCATGACTCGGACCGTTTAGGTGTAAATCCGTTCCTGTCTCCGTCTGTTGATCGGTTTGCGGTCAGCTAGGAATTGGTAGGTGCGCGCAAGTCCACCGTCGAACGTCCGCTTCTGTCGGTAGCTCATGACGACCTGCCTTTTTTCTATCCGTTGCAAAGCAAAGTACATGTCATTTTCGCTGCGCCGTACGACCTAGGCTTACAAAAAAGGTCGAACCCTGCGTTCAGGGTGGGCACCGTGACCGTATCGGATGGTACCACGTGATCGATCTTCCTGAGGCCTGACGCTGGATGGTGCGCGTTCAAAGCAAAGACCGACGCTATCGGCGAGGCAAACCGTCGCGCACTGCCTTTCAGCAACTGTCAGTGTTGCAGTAGAAACTTTACGCGCAATCGCAGCATGCAGGGCAAATACTTCAACGCTCAAGGCGACAGGGCCCAGGGTCCGCCGGACACTCGTTGCATCGGTTAACTGTGCGCGCCTGCCATGCGCCGGCTAGGTAAAAAGTATAGAAATTGGCTCGAAAATTTGGTAATAAAAAATAATAGTTTTGATATACAAAAAAATGGAGTCGTCCGGTTGTATCCTGCATCTTCGCAAAGTCACATGCCCGGCTCTCTGTGGGCCGCGACAGCGAGCCCAAGAGTGTCGAGGCCCGCCTTGGCACAGAAAATCGCTGCTGATGCGGTCGTTATTGGTGCAGGACTTACAGGTTTGAGAACGGCGCTTGGGCTTGCCGATGCGGGCATGTCGGTGGCTGTGCTGGAAGGTAAAGCAGTTGGATACGGCGCATCAGGGCGCAGCGGTGGACAGTGCAATCCAATGTGGCGCGCGACACCGGACCAGCTGTGTCAACGGCTTGGTGAAAAGACAGCGGAAATGCTTGTGGCACTTACCCTGTCAGCCACGGATGACCTTATGGCGGATGTTAACCGCTATGGCGTGTCTTGTGATTTTGTACAGAACGGGTGGGTTCAGGCCGCGCATTGCAATGCGTCCGCTTCCAACCTGGAACACCTTGGTGATGCGTGGAATTCAGTTGGCGCAAAGATTTGCCTTTTGGATCGTCTTGCCACGCAAAAGCGGTCGGGATCGCCCGATTATGCGATGTCTCTGTTTCATCCAAACGGCGGACATGTTCATCCGTTGTCCTTGACGCGGGGATTTGCGGAAGCCGCGGAGCGCCTTGGTGTGTCGATCTTCGAAGACACATCTGCGGTGGGAATCCAAAAAAATGGATCACAATGGACGGTCGCCACGCCACAGGGCTCTGTCGTAACCAAGAGAGTTGTATTCGCCACAAATGCCTACTCGGATGGTCTTTGGCCAGGGTTGCGTGAGACTATTGTACCGATGGTTACAACTATTCTTGCCACCCAACCTCTGGATGCGGCCACCCGCAGCCAGGTTCTTCCTGGCAATGTGACGATAGCGGACACGCGCCGCGCGATTTACTATGCGCGCTATGACAGGGATTTCAGGCTCGTTTTCGGATGTGTCGGCAGCGTGGATGATGTGGCCGCGTTGGGCGGACTGGGACGGCTCAGACGTGGGCTTGGTACCACCTTTCCGGTCTTAAAAGATGCGTCAGCTTCATTTACCTGGTCGGGCAGGATCGCCGTGACCCGCGATATGATGCCAAGGCTGTACGAGCCCGAAAGTGGCATATTCGCGGGGTTGGGATACAGTGGTCGGGGCATTTTGATGACCTCGGTCATGGCCCGAGCGCTGGTGAAGCGGATTTTGGGTGCCCCCGAGAGCGAATTACCTTTCCCGATATCGCCGATTGAGCGATTTCCATTGCAACCTATCGTGCGCCGCCTTGTCCCATATGCGACCCCGGCGATGGAATTGCGCGACAAGCTAGACACATGGATTGGGCGTTGATCATGCTGATCGATGCAGCGATTGGTCATTGATTGGGGCAAGCAGATGGCAGCAGACTATCAAGCAATTGTAATCGGCGGCGGTATTGTTGGCTGTAGCGTCTTGTACGCTTTGGCAGAACGAGGGTGGACCAACACATTGCTGTTGGAGAAGAACGAGCTGACGTCGGGCTCTACTTGGCATGCTGCAGGTAATTGCACGCATTTTGGACATGATGCCGAAATGACGCGCCTATATGTCGAAACGCTGAAGGTCTACGAGCGCGCCGAGAAAGAAAGCGGTCAATCCATTGGCTTTCATAAGACGGGTAGCCTGAGACTGGCAACGACGAAAGAGGAGTTGGCGGCGTATAAGAAGCTTGAACCTGTTTATGAGCGGCTGGGCGTACCGTACCGTGTTGTTACACCGGAAGAAATTCCAGAAATCCATCCGCTGATGTCGCTGGACAATGTGCTGGGTGCCGCGCATACGCCAGAGGATGGATATGTTGACCCCAGCGGAGCAACACTTGCAATGGCAGCTTGCGCGCGTGCGCGCGGCGCACAAATCAAACGGCACAGCGCCGTTGGCAAGATAGAACAACTGCCGGATGCGCGTTGGCGCGTCCACTCTGGCGACCAAAGCTATACGGCTGAGCACATCGTCATCGCGACCAGTTTTTGGGCGCGTGAAATGGTTGTTCAACTGGGGCTCGATCTTCCGCTTTATCCATTGGAGCATCACGAGATTATCACGGAGGACAGTGCCGAGGTTGCACAGGTTGGGTTTGAGTTGCCAACAGTCCGAGACCCGCTGATCCCCGCCAACATTCGTCAGGAACGAAACGGCATATTGTTGGGAATCTATGAAAGCCAGCCCGTGGCGTGGAGCACGAACGGCATTCCGCCTGATTTTGGTCAAGAGCTTCTTGTACCGAACCTTGACCGCTTGATGCCGCATTTTAAAAAAGCGATGACGCGCATGCCTGTGCTGGCAGAGGCGGGTATCAAAGTCGCCAACAATGGCCCTATTTGCTATACGCCAGACGGTTTGCCCATGTTGGGCACACTGCCAACTCACGATAACCTTTGGATCGCTGCCGGTTTTTCGGCTGGCATAGGTACGGGGGGCGGCAGCGGTCAATATCTCGCGGCCCACATGGTGGATGGACAAGCGCCCTACAACCTGCCGGGTGTTGATCCAGCCCGCTTCGCAGTTTCACAGCCCAGAGCGGCGATAATCGAAAAGATACTGGCGACCTACGCGGCGGGCTACTCCGTGCCCGACGCTGAGAAGGTGTGAGGATGGCCGCCACAACACCACCCCAGAAGCTTGCCGTCACTGCCCCAGTTTCGATGTTTATCTGAAAGGCCGGGTCGCTCTGATCACCGGCCCGAGCAATGGGCTTGGCTTCGCCATGGCGCGCCCATTCGGAACATGGATGTGAACCTTAGCTGCTCAGTCGTCTTCGAGGCTTTGAAGCGATGGCGCGACACCCCCGATAAGCGCTGTGACGCGCTCGGCTGATGTGATCAATTCGGAGCCCCACTGGGTGAGCTCACTCAGAGATTTCCGGTCTTCGATCGTCCATATGTTCAATACGGCAATCGGTTCGCCCACGTAGTTGAAGATTGGTGCGGACATCCCAAGAAGGCGATCGTACTCTTCTCGGTCGTTTGTTGCCACGCCGTTCAGGCGGATGGTTTGGACCTGCTCCCACATCGCGTCGGCACTGGTGATCGTTCGATCCGTAAACCGGGTGAATTCGTAGCCTTCCAAACGGGAGTGTATCGTCTTGTTGGGAAGGAACGAAAGCAAGACCTTTCCCGAAGCTGAACAGTGTATCGGTTCGCGCATTCCGGGGCGCTGTGTTGCGCCCCAATGTATGTCTGCTTCCAGGATCCGCAAATACACCACTTCATTGCCCTCGGGCACTCCAACGGTCACGTTCTCTTTGACCAGTTTGTGCAAGCGCAGCATTTCGTCGAGAGCGAGGATCTGGATATCATAGCCATGGTAGGCGTTGCGCACCAATTCAAAGATCTTCGGACCTACAAGATATGTCTTCCGCTGCTTGTCATATTGCAGCAGCTTTTCTTCCATGCAGATTGCAAGAAGTCGGTGCAGCGTGCTCTTGTTCAGGCCGCTGGCATCAACCAGTTGGGAGAAAGTCATTGGTTTGTGCGTTTCACTGACGAGTGTCAGCAGAGAAATGAGTTTCGTGACGATGGAGCTTTGCATAGATACGTCAATCAAGCAGTTGTGCCGTTCTTTATATCTACCGCTAGACACATTGACCAGAAGTGTGACCCGCTCCGACGCTGCTTTTCGTTGCTATTTCAGTGCGAAATAGGAGATTTATGAAACGGTTTGAAGCCGGCGGGAATGCTGTGAAAAAGAATGACCGAGCCGGTCCTTTATGGAGACGATGTGCTTTTTGGTAGTTGCCTTGCCGATCCCGAGACATACCCAATCGATCGCAAAGGCAAAGGGTTCGTCCTTGTCGCGCAGCTCCTGAGCGGCTTCGGCCAGATCGTTTGAGAGGATTTCAGCGGGCGTCATAGCGTGGTCAGCTCCTGCTCCAAGGCTGCCAAATCTGCCAAATCTGCCAGTGTATTGGCGGGTTTGAATGCGTCCAGATACGGAAGCGCTGCGGCCATACCTTTGGCGACGGGTGCGTAATCTGCCCAGCCTTTCAACGGGTTGAGCCAGATCAGCTTGCAGCCCCGCTTGCGCAGCTTTTGCAAAGCGGCTGCAATCAACTCTGGCGGCGCCGTGTCGTAACCATCCGACAGGATCAGCACAACGCTGCGCCCATCGACGAAGCGCTTGGCATAGGTGTCGGCAAAACGCATCAACGACGGACCAATCTTTGACCCTCCACCAAAGCCGTCCGCCATCAGCGACATGCGCCCGATGGAGCGCATGGCATCCTTGTCACGCAGCGCTTCGGTGATGCGCACAAGCCTGGTGTGAAACAGATAGGCATCGGCCGCATTGTCCGCCCGCAAGAGACCGGCAAGGAAGGCCAGAAATACCTTTGCATAGACAGACATTGAACCAGACACGTCGCAGAGCGCCACGATCTTGCGGGTTCGGTCAGGGCGCTTTTTGCGCAAAAGACGTAATGGCTCGCCGCCGGTCGCAAGGCTCTGACGAATGGTCTTGCGAAAATGCAGTCGGTCACCTCTTTGTGCGGCGATCCTGCGGCGAGAACGTGTGTCGCGCAATGCCGCCCCCATGCGGCGGGCAACCTCTTCGGCCTTGGCAATATCCTCCGGGCGCACCAAGTCACGCAGGTCGCGCCGGTTGAGATTGCGCTGCTTTGTGGCAACCAGCTTGCCGGTTCCATCACTGTCTGCCTCGGCACCCTCTGCGTCAGGTTCTACGACCGAGCCAGATGTTCCGGCGTCCTCGCCTTCAGCATCGCGTGAGGAATGAACGCCATCGTTGATGGGGCTTGACGGGGTCGGCATGACCTTTCGCCGTACCCTGCCCATATCCATCCAGAAGCTGTCGAACAGGTCGTCAAACCGTTCAGCTTCTTCCTTGCACCCGGTACACACGGCCCGCAGCGCCCGGCGGCTGTCATCGGGTCGGATCGCATCGACTTCCACCAAGGCCGCCATTGCAATATCTGCTTCCGCCACGCCCAACCGCAATCCGTTCTCGCGTAGATGCGCGATAAAGCCTGCAACCCGGGCAGACGGGCCGGGGTCCCGTGCGGCGAATTTCGTAACGCGGCTCATGCCGCTTTACCCGCGATGCGTCCCGCGACTTCGGACGTGATCTGCGCCTGATCGACTTGGGTCTTGAGCAATGTCGTGAGGGTCGATTGCAGCACTGCAGGGTCTTCGGTCAGATCCGCAATGCCCAACCCCATAAGGGCCGCCGCAAAGTCCAGCATCTCGGCAACGCCGGGCGTTTTCTCCAATTCTTCTTCCCGCAGCTTTTGGACAAAGCCCACGATCTGATCCGCCAGCCGTGCCTCAACATCCGGGCAGCGCGCCTTGAGAATGGCAAGCTCTGTCGTCCGATCGGGGTATTCTACGTATGTATACAGGCATCTGCGGCGCAGTGCGTCCGACAGATCGCGGGTGCCGTTCGAGGTCAGGATGACGATGGGCTGCGTCACTGCTTTGATCGTGCCCAGCTCTGGAATGGAGACCTGAAAGTCCGACAGGATTTCCAGAAGATATGCCTCGAATTCTTCATCCGCGCGGTCGATCTCGTCAATCAACAGCACGGGAGCTTTCTCTTGCGTGATCGCGGCCAGCAAGGGACGTTCCAGCAGGAAATCCCGAGAGAAGATGCGATCCTCGACTGCCTTGCCCGTCTCGCCACCCTCTGCAGCAGCCCGAATGGTCAGGAGTTGCCGCTGGTAGTTCCACTCGTAGATTGCCTGAGCCGCGTCCAGCCCCTCGTAGCATTGCAACCGCAGCAACCGCGTGTTGTTCACCACTGAAAGCGTGCGCGCAATCTCGGTCTTTCCAACGCCAGCGGCCCCCTCCAACAAAAGCGGGCGGCCCAGCGACAGGGCAAGCTGCAACGCAACGGCCAAGTCGTCGGACGCTACATAACCCTCACCAGCGAGCGCGAATTTCAAATCAGTCCAGGTCATGATGTGCTCCGTAGGGCGAGGTGACGCCCGCCCTACCATTGCCTTAGCCATGCAAGCCCAGGTCGTTGGCGGTCTTCCAGATCCGCCAATGATCATGGGGCATGTTGGTATGGGTGTTGCCAAAAGCCCGGAATGCATCCTGCACCGCGTTCGAGAAACAGGGCACACCGCCCACATGGGGGCTTTCACCCACGCCCTTGGCCCCGATGGGGTGATGCGGGCTTGGGGTTACGGTATAGTCGGTTTCATAGTTCGGCACTTCCCATGCCGTGGGCAGGAAGAAATCCATCAGCGTGCCCGTCTTGCAGTTGCCCATGTCATCATAAGCAATCTCTTGACCCAGAGCGACGGCGAGCGCTTCGGTTAAGCCACCATGCACCTGACCTTCGATGATCATCGGGTTGATCCGCGTGCCGCAGTCATCCAGCGCGTAGAAGCGGCGGATTTCCGGAACACCTGTATCCACGTCGATATCCATCACGCAGACATAAGCTCCAAACGGATAGGTCATGTTTGGCGGGTCATAGTAGCTGACCGCTTCGAGACCTGGCTCGATCCCCGGAATGGCCTGATTGTAAGCGGCAAAGGCGATCTCTTTCATCGTCTTGAACTTCTCAGGCGCGCCTTTGACAACGAAACGGTCCACGTCGAATTCCACGTCATTGTCGTGGACCTCAAGCAGGTAGGCCGCGATCATTTGCGCCTTGGCCCGGATTTTGCGCCCGGCCATGGCCGTTGCGGCCCCTGCCACTGGTGTGGAGCGGGAGCCGTAGGTGCCCAGTCCGTACGGTGCCGTGTCGGTGTCGCCCTCTTCAATGGTGATGCTGTCGGCGGGCAGGCCAATCTCGGATGCAAGGATTTGCGCGAATGTCGTCGCGTGCCCCTGACCCTGAGAAATGGTGCCAAGCCGGGCAATCGCTGACCCGGTGGGGTGAATGCGAATTTCGCAACTGTCGAACATGCCAAGGCCCAGAATATCACAGTTCTTGACCGGACCAGCACCGACGATCTCGGTGAAGAATGACAGACCAATGCCCATGAGCTTGCGCGTTCTGCCCGCCTTGAAATCCTCAACCCGCTGGGACTGTTCGGCGCGCAAACCATCGTAGTCTACGGTCTTGAGCGCCTTGTCCCACGCTGTGTGGTAGTCGCCAGAGTCGTATTCCCATCCAAGGGCAGCCGTGTACGGGAACTGCTCTTTCTTGATGAAGTTGATCCGCCGCAGTTCTGCGGCATCCATGTCAAGCTTGATCGCCAGAACCTCGATCATCCGCTCGATGAAATACACCGCCTCAGTTACGCGGAACGAGCAGCGATAGCTGACACCGCCCGGAGCCTTGTTGGTGTAGACGCCGTCGACCTCAAGATATGCGGTTGGAATGTCGTAGGATCCTGTGCAGATATTCATGAAACCTGCCGGGAACTTCGTGGGGTCAGCGCAAGCGTCAAATCCGCCGTGGTCGGCCGTCACATGGCATTGGAGGCCGGTGATCTTGCCGTCTTTGGTGGCGGAAATCTTGCCGGTCATGTGATAGTCACGCGCGAACGCGGTGGTCATCAGATTGTCCATGCGATCTTCGATCCATTTTACCGGCTTGCCGGTGACAATGGAGGCCACGACAGAACAGACGTAACCGGGATATGCGCCAACCTTGTTCCCGAAACCGCCGCCAATATCAGGCGAGATTACGCGGATGTTGTGCTCCTCAATGCCCGAGATCAGAGAGACCACGGTTCGGATCGCATGAGGTGCCTGGAACGTGCCCCAGAGGGTCAGCTTGCCGTTGACCTTGTCCATGGACGCCACGCAACCGCAGGTCTCCAGCGGACACGGGTGGGTGCGGTGGTAATACATGCTCTCTTCGGCAACGACTTCTGCGTTGTCGATGACCTCTTGGGTCGGTTCCTTGTCACCGGCTTCCCATGTGAAAATATGGTTATGGTGCTTGCGCGGTCCGTGTGCACCGGGGGCTTTCGGGTCAAGATCTTCGCGCAGAACGACGTCTGATTGCAGAGCTTCAAACGGGTCCACGATGACTGGCAGCTCTTCGTAGTCCACCTCGACCAGCTCAATGCCATCAGCGGCGGCGTAGCGGTCCTCGGCGACAACAAATGCGACTTCCTGCCCCTGAAACAGAACCTTGCCATCGGCCAGCACCATCTGCTTGTCGCCCGCAAGGGTCGGCATCCAGTGCAGGCCAAGCGGTTCAAGATCGGCAGCGGTCAGGACCGCCAGAACGCCGGGCACGTCCAACGCGGCGGTGGTGTCGATACTCTTGATCCGCGCATGCGCGTAAGGCGAGCGGACGAAATCTCCGAACAACATCCCGTCCAATTTGATGTCGTCTACGTAGTTGCCTTTGCCTTGGGTGAACCGGGCATCTTCGACGCGTTTGCGCGAACAGCCCATGCCTTTGAGGTTTTCGACGCGTTCCTCGCGCGTGACTTCGTCCTTCATTCTGCGGCCTCCTTGGCTGCATTCATCTCGGTCGCGGCGGCCTGAATGGATTTCACGATGTTCTGGTAGCCTGTGCAGCGGCAGATATTGCCGGCCATGCCAAAGCGGATGTCCTCTTCGGTGGGGTTCGGGTTTTCTTCCAGAAGCTTGGTGGCGCGGGTAATCATGCCGGGCGTGCAATAGCCGCACTGCAAACCGTGATGCTCTTTGAACGCCTCTTGCAGCGGATGCAGATTATCCGGGCCACCGATGCCTTCGATCGTCGTGACCTCTGCACCGTCGGCCTGTGCCACAAACATGGTGCAGGATTTGACCGACTTGCCATTGATAGTGACGGTGCAAGCTCCGCAATGCGAGGTTTCGCAACCAATATGCGGCCCGGTGATGTTCAGCCGTTCGCGCAGCGTGTAGATCAACAATTCACGTGGTTCGGCGAGAAATTCTTCGTCTTTTCCGTTCACATTGAGCTTGATATGCATCTTCTTTGACATGGTGTTCCTCCCTACGCCCGCGACCAAGCGCGCACGATGGCGCGGCGTAGAATGACGCCAGCCACATGTTTCTTGAATGCGATGGGCCCGCGATTGTCCTCGGACGGGTCGATATCGGCCAACATGGCGGCCACCGCTGCGTCCAACGCCGCATCATCCACTGCTGTGCCCACAAGTGCGTCGCTGGCGGCTTGCGAATAGACAGGTGTGTCGCTCAAATTCGTCATCGCGATGGATGCAGAGACACATGAACCGCCGCCCTTGACGATCTGCACAGCCGCCGCTGCCGTGGCATAATCCCCGATCTTGCGCTTTTGCTTTTCGTAAGCGTAACCGCCCGTGGGCGGCGGGATTGATACGGACGTCAGCACCTCGTCGTCCTCACGGGCCGTCATATAGGCAGCTTCATAGAACTCCCGTGCCGGAATCTCGCGCTCCCCATCGGGCCCAACAACGGTAAAGACTGCGTCAAGACACTGCATCAAACCCGGCATGTCATTGCCCGGATCGCCATTGGCCACGTTGCCACCCACGGTGCCCATGTAGCGCACCTGAGGGTCAGCAATCTGCAAGGCCGCTTCGCGCAGGATCGGGGCCGCGGCCGTCAGCTTTGCATCATCAATGATATCCGCCTGAGTGACCAGTGCGCCGATCCTGATGCCGTCAGCGTCGATGACGATGTCAGACATGCCGCCGATATCCTGCAAATCGATAAGATGCGGAACATCAGCCATACGCAGTTTCATCATGGGGATCAGGCTGTGACCACCCGCCATGACACGTGCGTCATCTCCATGTTCCTCAAGGATTGCGAGGACACTGGCCATATCCTTGGGGCGATAATATTCAAATGCCGCTGGAATCATCGGCTTTCTCCTCCCTTAAAGCGAATGTTCTGGCTTGGAGGGAAGACTGCATACGCCTGTATGCGATGGCATCAGAAAATCAATGAAACACAGGCGTTTTGCACGAAATGCGCGCTGTCATGCACGAACTGCACCGACCTGTGAAGCAAGTGCATCCTGAATCACTTTCAGCTTCGAGCGGCTCACCGGAGCAGGCGGCAAATCCGCACCATCAAAGATGCAGCGCCCCTTGTCTTTGGTCCGCTCAAATCGGGCGACGCGGCTGGGATTGACGAGATAGCTTCGATGGGTCTGCAAAAAACCGACGGGCCGCAGCCGTGCCGATGCTTCGGTGACAGGCCAGACGCAGAATAGCCGTTCTTCCTCTGTGTAGATCTGTGTGTAGTGACCGTCAGCACGCACGAACAGAACATCTGCAGATCTGACAAAGACTTTGCTGCCGTCTCGTTCGCAGGGGATCTGCAGTCCGACCGCAGCAGGCGCCTTTTGTAAGACAGGCGGCCGTGTCGCTTTGCTTTCGTCTTTGGCGTCTGTCGGAACCAGGTAGGTAACGCTCACCCACAGGCACGCACCAAAGATCACAAAGCTGAAAAAGATCACCCCCAGCGCGAGAGTTTCGTTGCTCATGGACGGGCCGAATTCTGCGACGCTTGGCTCCTCGACAAAATTGGTGCCTGCAATCGCAAGGAAATGGACAGAGCATACAGCGATCGCAAAGCAAATCGTGCCCAGAACGATGTTGCGGTTCGTGCGTTGCCCATAGGCGATCCAGAATGCGAGAACGCATAGACCGATGGCGACAATCGACGAAAATACGACGCCCGATGGCGTGTAAACAGCGCGGCACAGCTCAAGCCCCGCCATGCCAATGTAGTGCATCACCAATATCCCAACGCCCACAATGCCACCGGCCAACGAAATGATCATTGGCGTCCGGTCAGCGAAATGCAAAAGGATCAACGCAGCGCCGACGATAAGAATTGCGGACAGGGCTGAGACAAGCGTGATTGCGGCGTCGTAGTAGAACAGGATGGGTAGCTGAAGTCCCAGCATCGCCACGAAATGCATCGCCCAAATCCCACCACCCAGCGCCACTGCGGCAAGTGCGATAGACGCTTTTTTCTGGAGCATGGGCTTTTCTGAAAGGTCGCGGGTCAGCGACAGGCCGGTGAACCCTGCAACCAGTGCGACCGCGCAAGACATCGCGATCAAAAAGCTGCTGTGGCTGACATTCAAAACCTCCATGTCGTGCACGATGACCAAGACTTGAGCGTTTTGCAAACCTTGCCGGTCGATCATCTTTGTCATTTTGCCGTGAGCGTGATCAGATACTGGTGCGTATCCGGCCCCGGCAAGATCTTTTCAAGCGAGGCGGTAATCAATTGAATTCTAAACCAATATTACCTTCCATGGTGTATGGTACGTGTTGGCATCATATAGCGGCAATGCACCCGCGAAGATTCAGGGTCGAACCGCTTAAGCGTCGTACTCACTTGCAAGATGTTAGAATGGTGACCCGGCGATCCTGAGCCGGTTCCCGTGATCCGGGAGGGCTGACATCACGCAGCCCGAGAAGGTATTCAGTTCGCGGACCGTAGGTCGGCGAAGCATTCACAACCTGAACGGCACGCTCTGGTGATACCGATCAGCATTTCCCACCCATGTACACCAGTCCGGACCCAAAGACATTATCGCGACCGGGTGCGCCGATGTCCCGGGCCGACGCAATCAAAGTGCCCCTGATTTCGTTCACGGTGGCGTCTGGTTGGGCATCCCGCAAAAGAGCGGCTGCCGCTGTGACAAAGGGGGCGGCAAATGAGGTGCCCGTTTTCCAACGTGCGCCAGACACGGATGCAGCCGTCCATACGTCAACGCCGGGTGCGGCGAGGTCAATATGAGGGCCTTGGCCGGCCCTGCGATAGACTGTGCCCCCGGCATCCACGGCTGTCACGGCTAGGGTTGTTTCATAAGCGGCCGGATAGGCGGGTGCACTGTGTGGGCCATTGTTCCCGGCCGCTGCGATGACCAAGACATCCTCGGCCACGATACGGTCAATGGCGTCCTTCAGAACGGTGTTCTCCGAGCCCGCCAACGACAGGTTCAGAAGGTCGACATCTCGCACGCGGAGCCAATCGATGCCTGCCGCAATTGAAAAGGCATCTGCCCTTTCATCCGCACCGGCCCTGTAGAAGGCATCGACAGCCAACAAGGCTGCATCTGGCAGAAGCCCCGGGGATCTGCTTTCAGGCGCACCGATCAGAATGGCAGCGACCGATGTGCCGTGGATTGCGCGGGAGGGGTCAAGCCGGTCATCGGACATACGATGGACAGTCAGATTGCTGCCAGCGAACGCTTCATGATCCACATTGATCCCGGTATCGACCATGCCAATCCGCACATCCGTGAGCGCACAGATCCCTTCGAGCGGATACCCGACAAGTTCAAGCGCCGGGCATTCCGGGCTGTCGCATAGGCCCTGCGACCCGCGGTAGTAGTGATTGAAATCAGCAGACAGACCACTTGGCAAAGCCCGCACCCGCGTGCGTGCTGCATCGAGTGTCAAGGCTTGCGGGATACGCAAACGCACCAGTGTCGGGGCCGCGTCAATCTGCTGCAAAAGTACGAACCCTTCCGCGAGCAGCTGGCCAAGGTCGATGTCTGAAAGGTCAGCGGCAATAATCTCATCGGGTGCGCGGGCAGGGACCGGCGCTGCGGCGCGCGTGACGCCGTCATCATCATCATCGGATACAAAACGGCGACCCCCGTCATCATCGTCATCGTCCGACACAGAATCACGACCCCCGTCGTCATCATCATCGTCACTGTCGGCATAGGCCACGACGGGTGTTCCCAACATAAGATGCGAGAGTGGAGACAGGCCCAGAATGGCCGCCAGCAAGAGGATCCGGATCGGCGGGTATACGCTGTACGACATGGTTTTCCCTTTCTGCTTCACCTAGATTACGTACGGCGTTCGATCTTATTCCGAGCATCCTGTCGAATTAGGTTTTTGATGCGAGATGATTTTCCAAATCGTATCGTGGAACTCCTGCCCAACCTGCGGAGATACGCGATTTCCCTGACCCGGCAGCCGGATCTTGCCGACGATCTGGTACAGATCACGGTTGAAAAAGCGTTGAAGCAACGTCATCAATACGATCCCGCCAAGAAGCTGGCGCCGTGGCTTTTGCGTATTCTGCGAAACGCCTGGATCGACGAGACACGCAAACAGAAATCGCGCGGAACGCATATTCATGTCGATGAGACGACCCATGCCCTATGCGATGAGGCGGCCAGTGCAGAGCTGAAGCTCGAAGTCCGCCAGACGCTTGAGGCGATCGACAGGTTGCCAGAAGGCCAGTGCGATGTGATCATCCTGGTCTGCGTGGAAGGGTTGAGCTACCGGGAGGCCGCTGATGTTCTGGATGTTGCCATTGGTACGGTCATGTCCCGTCTTGCACGGGGACGTTTGGCGCTGGCTGCGGCGATTGGAATAAACCCGACCGCTGCTACGTATGCCAAACACACAAACGGTAAGACGGAGACGCCTTCGCGATGACAGTCTCGGACGAAGAGCTGATGGCCTATGCTGACGGCGCCCTGAACGGCACGGACCATGCCCGCGTGGCCGAGGCGGTCATGCAGAACCCGGACTTGCGCCTGCGTCTGGATGCGTTCGAACGCAGCGCCAAGATGGCGCGGGACGCCATGCCACTCACTGATGTGCCCGACGCTTTGCAGGATCGTATCAATGCAGCAATCGCGGCGGAAACCGCTACTCTGGATCCGGCAGAAGCGCGGGTGGTGCCGTTCAAACGCATGTCATCGACAGGTCGATCCGCGTGGTTCGGCGCCATCGCCGCAAGCGTATTGCTGGGGATCGGTGTCGGGGTATTCCTCCTTGATCCAGCTGAAAACGAACCCGTTGCCTTTGACCTCGCGCCCGTTGTCTCGACCTTGGAAACCGCAGCCTCCGGCACGAGCATTGAGCGGCACGGCATAGATACACGGCTGATTGCATCCTTCGAGGCAGCGGATGGTGCATTTTGCCGCGAGTTCGAGGCAAAGCTCAAGGACAGATCCGATCTGATCGGCGTGGGATGCCGCACCGCCACCGGTTGGGAGTTGCGCTTTGCCGCGGCAACCGAACTGCCCGGCGACACGCAATTCGTCCCCGCCAGCGCATTCGAGACGCTTGAGGCGTGGATGCGCAGCACATCAGCCGGGCCTGTCATGTCGGTCGAAGAGGAAGCAGAACGCCTGTCCGGCGCTAATGGTTGATCTTGCGGCGTCCCAACAGGCGCAAGGTTAACGCGCGCCCCGCGACCAACGGCGGGTAAACAAGCCGTGCGATGGCCGGACGGGAGAACATCAACCGCATGATCCGGTTAAACGCCCCGCTTTGTGTTGTCATCATGGCCAGCGAGGTCATGGCCGCATCCCCGCAATGCAATTGCCCCGACATCTCGACAACCATGCCCTGATCAAGGTCAAGCCCCGCGGTGCTGATCCTGTCGATCACCTCGTGATCGGACCGTGCGTCCACCAGTTCAACATCGCCAACGGTGTCACGCAGCCGCACCATCCTGATGTAGGCGGAACAGAAGGGGCAGTCGCCATCATACACGATGCGGACGGGGTCAGGCATGGTCATGCTCCTTAGATACGAACTTGGCCGCGAACGGCAAGTTGTACGCCGTGGCAATCTCATGGAATACGATGCCGGGTTGCTTCGTATTCCCTGTGAACCGTATCTCGATGGAGGGGAGAGATGACCCAGTCGCCAACCACGTTGCCCAGGCTCCGCAGCTATCTGGAAACCCCGATCAGTATTCAGTCCCTGGTTGTGATCCGGATCACTTTTGGTCTGATCCTTGCCTGGGATTGGTGGCGCTACGTCAAATATGACCGGATCAACCGCTACTATGTCGACCCGGACTTCAACTTTCCTTTTTTCGACTTTGTACAAATCCTGCCGGAGCCTTGGATACATATCCTTTGGGGTGGGGTAGGGCTTTTTGGTTTGCTGGTTGCGTTGGGCGCGTTCTACCGTGTGTCGATCATCGCGCTCACCGGTATCTTCGCCTATTTCTTCCTTCTGGATCGCACGCAATACCTGAACCACAACTACATGGTCATCCTGTTCGGGGTGCTGATGATCTTCATGCCTGCGCACCGGGCCTTCTTGATTGATGCATGGTTGTGGCCGAAATTGCGCAGCGCCGTGATCCCACGCTGGCCTGTCACGGCGCTGAAGCTTCAGCTCGAGATCATTCTGATCTACGCGGGGATCGTGAAGATCACCGATGATTGGCTGCGTGGAGAGCCCCTGCGCACATGGCTGACGGGCCGCGAAGACGAGGTGTTCTTCGGTGCGCTGTTCCAATACGACATCTCTTTCATTCTGGCGTCCTGGGGCGTGATCGTCCTCCATGTTGTCGGGGCACCCCTCTTGCTTTGGCATCGCACCCGGCTGGCTGTTTTTGCGATATATGCCTTCTTTCACTGGTCGAACGCTCAGCTCTTCAACATCGGCATCTTTCCCTGGATCACATTGGCGCTGTCGACGATCTTCTTTGCCCCGGACTGGCCGCAACACCTGTTGCGCGCCGGGCTGGGACGGTTCGAAACGCTGCCCGAGCAAGCGAAATTGCCCAAGGCGACGTTTCGCCTTGCGCCACTGGGGTTGGCGGTGCTGGCCGTTTGGTTCGCTGTGCAAATCGCCGTCCCGCAACGTCAGGCGTTCTTCAACAACCTTGTAGGGTGGAGCGGTGACGGGCACCGGTTTTCCTGGCGCATGCGGATCTATGATCGTGACAGCAAGGGCGTATTCCGCATCGTCTCGCCCGTTTGGGAAGAAACGTGGGAGGTCGACCCCTATCAGGTGATGAGCTTCCGGCAGGCACGCAATGTGCTGGGGCGGCCAGATATCATCTACGATTTTGCCCATATGCTCAAAGATGCATGGGCCGAGCAGGGGTATCCCGATGTCGCTGTGCACGCAGATGTGCGCAAATCACTGAACGGGTGCGCCATGCAGCAATTCACCGACCCGGAACAGGATCTGACATCGATCAAGTGGGAGTGGGTGCGGCCCAACCCATGGATCCTGCCCAATCAGCTTCGCGCGCCAAAAGGCCAGATGCCCGATGCCTTTCCGTTTCTTCCATTGCAGGGGCATAGACTGGCTGAAACGCACTAGTCGCATGTCGCCTATGGCAAAAGGAAAGGGCCCGAACTGATCACTCGGGCCCTTTTACGGTTTCTGGTGGTCGGATCAGTCGTCATCGTCGCCCCAGCGTCCCCCATCGTCATCATCATCATCGCTGTACCTGCGCCAATGACCATCGTCGTCGTCATTGTCGTTGTAGGCGCTATATCCACGACGCACGTAGTAACATCTGCGCCCGCCATCATCGTCGTCAGCGTCACAGACCAGGACGCGGTTCCTATGATGCACGGTAAAGACCTTTCCGATGATACGAAGCGCATCATCCAGGTCATGGGCCATCGTCGGAGTAGATAACGTGCTCAAGGCGATGCCGGTGCTGAGGGCAACGGAAACAATCTTCATCATCGTCTTCTCCTTTCGGTTTTTCGAACAGGCCAAGCGCTGTTCTCGAAAGGTCTACGAGCCGGGGTGCATTTTTATTCCAAAACCCCTGCAGCGGGGCGCAGGTTTACAGGGCATTCGACACGAGGCGATGCACATTGAATGGTCCCCAAGCATCACAAGATCATACACGGTAAAATCCGCGTTCAACCATCCAGGCAACGGCTCCCGCTTCCGCCGCTAATATACACATGTCCCCTAGGAAAGTGAGTCGCCCAACCGCACATCTCCACGTCGACGCGATAAGCAGGTCGTTAACGGACATACATCCCTTGGACAGCTTTTATCATTGTTATTCATATATATAATGGTGTCTCGCGGCGAAAATGATGAACGCACCTCAAAAATTCATTGACATGATGTACGTCCCTCAAATAGCGTTTCCGTAGGGTCACCGCACAACGATGACCCATAGGGAGGATCATATGAAAAAAATGACTTCAGCCGCCGTAGGAGCGGCCTTGATGACGTCTGTCAGCGTGCCAACCATGGCCATGGCAGAGGATTTGACACTGTGCTGGGCCGCCTGGGATCCAGCCAACGCATTGGTAGAACTCAGCAAGGAATTCGAGGCCCAGTCTGGCCACAGCATGAATTTCGAATTTATCCCGTGGCCCAATTTCGCCGATCGGATGCTGAATGAACTGAACTCCGGCGGTAAGCTTTGCGACCTGCTGATCGGCGACAGTCAGTGGATCGGCGGCGGCGCCGAAAACGGCCACTACGTCAAGCTGAACGACTTCTTCGATGCTGAAAGCATCAGCATGGACGACTTCGCGCCCGCGACCGTCTACGCCTATTCCACATGGCCCAAGGGCACGCCGAACTACTACGCGCTGCCTGCCATGGGCGATGCCAACGGCTGGTTCTATCGCAAGGACTGGTTCGCTGATCCTGAAATCCAGGCCGCCTTCAAAGAAGCGACAGGCCGCGATCTGGGTGAGCCGCAAAGCCAAAAGGAAATGCTGGAAATCGCCCAGTTCTTCCAAGGCCGCGAGATTGATGGCAAGACCGTCTATGGCGCGTCCATCTTCACCGAACGTGGGTCCGAAGGTATCACAATGGGTGTGACCTCCGCGCTCTATCCATGGGGTTTTAAATACGAAAACACCCCCGGCTCCTACGATATGGAGGGGGCGGTGAACTCTCCCGAAGCCGTTGAGGCGCTGGAATTCTACAAAGAATTCTACGAAACCGCGACGCCGCCGGGCTACACCAACTCCTACATGGGTGAATCGCTCGACGCGTTCAAATCCGGTCAGGTCGCCATGGCGATGAACTGGTTCGCGTTCTTCCCTGGCCTCTACGCTGACCCGAACACGGGCGGGGACAAGATCGACTTCTTCGTGAACCCACCGCAGAACCAGGCCGGTTCGACATTGGGCGGGCAGGGAATCTCGGTCGTGGCCTACTCGGACAAGCAGGACGCAGCGCTTGAGTACATCAAGTGGTTCGCCAACCCGGATGTGCAGGCCAAATGGTGGGAGCTGGGCGGCTACTCGGCCCACAACTCGGTCCTGAACGACCCGGGCTTCAAGGACAGCGCGCCGTTTGCCGGTGACTTCCTCGAAGCGATGGGCGCGGTACAGGACTTCTGGCAAGAGCCAGCTTATGCCGAACTCCTGCTGGCCATGCAGAAGCGCGTCCACGACTACGTGGTCGCCGACCAGGGCACTGCACAAGAAGCACTCGACAAGCTGATCGAGGATTGGACCGAAGTGTTCGAAGACGAAGGCAAACTCTAAGCCATCCCCGGGTGGGCGATACAGCCCACCCTCTCTCTTCCCGTAGTCTTTGACACTTCCATGGGTGGGCCCACGGGCCCACCCCACAGGACAGGTTTGCCAGATGACAGACACCATCGCCAATCGCGCGGCCAAGGTCACACCCCAGAAAGTGGCGCGCAAGATCAAGGGATTGAGCGACCGCGCCATCGCGTGGATCTTTGTCGCTCCTACGATCTTCCTGCTGCTGGCAATCAACATCTTTCCTTTGATCTGGACGATCCAGCTCAGCTTTACCAACTACAAAGCCAACCGTCTGAACCGCGAACCGGAATTCATCGGTCTGCGCAATTACGAGCGGATCCTGACCGACAGTGACATCTGGCTGAACATGCAGGCCACCGCGCACTTCCTGTTCTGGACCATCGCGCTGCAGGTGCTGATCGGGTTCACGCTGGCGTGGCTCATCAACAAGAAATTCAAGGGCAACGACCTCTGGACCACGATCATCGTGCTGCCCATGATGCTGTCGCCTGCGGTGGTCGGAAATTTCTGGAAGTTCCTGTACCAGCCACAAATCGGGCTCTTCAACTACATCATCGCCTTCTTCACCGGCAAAGAACCCAGCAGCTTCGAAATGCTCGGCTCCGTCCAACTGGCCCCATGGTCCATCGTCATCGTGGACACATGGATGTGGACGCCCTTCGTGATGCTGATCTGCCTTGCGGGGCTCCGCTCCATCCCCGATTACATCTACGAAGCGGCCGAGGTCGACCGCGCTTCGAAACTGCGCCAGTTCTTTACCATCACCATCCCCATGGTGCTGCCCTTCCTGATGCTCGCAGTGCTGTTCCGTGGGATCGAGAACTTCAAGATGTTCGACCTCGTGGTCCAATTGACCGGTGGTGGGCCGGGTTCAACAACCGAACTCACGTCGATCAACCTCAAGCGCGAGGCATTCGAGAAGTGGCGCACAGGCTACGCTAGCGCCTATGCCATCATCCTCTTCGTCACGGTGTTCGGCCTCGCCAGCATCTACGTCAAAGCCCTCAACAAGGTGAAGGAGCGTTGATCGTGTCCACCAGGCTCTCTCATCTTGCCAAAAGATCTCTCGGGCGGCGGTGCGCCAGCACCGCGGGGCAGGCAGCCCCCCTCCCGACCCCGACACCCCAACCGGACCGCACATCATGAGCGCCTATTCCGTCACCGAACCCAGCACGCGGTCGAAATGGTTCGCCGGATCGCTGGTCATCCTCTACGCCCTGATCACGATGATCCCGCTGGCGTGGATCATGCTCACCGGGTTCAAGTCGCCCAGCGATGCCATCAGCTACCCGCCCAAAGTCGTGTTCGAACCCACGCTCGAAGGCTACGTGAACCTCTTCACCACCCGCACGCGGCAAACCCAGGACTTTCTCGAAGCCAACCCGCCGCAAAACTGGGCAGACGAGATCGTGCGCGAATACGACATGGTCATTGTCGGCCCCTCGAAATTCGGCGAGAGGTTCCTGAACTCGGTCATCATCGGCTTCGGGTCGACCTTCCTGTCGATTTTCCTTGGCACGCTTGCGGCCTACGCGTTCAGCCGGTTCAAGATACCACTGGCCGACGATCTGCTTTTCTTCATCCTAAGTACAAGGATGATGCCGCCCATTGCCGTCGCGATCCCGATCTTCCTGATGTACCGCAATCTCGGCCTGTCGGACACGCATCTGGGCATGATCCTGCTCTATACGGCTGTGAACATCTCGCTCGCTGTCTGGCTGCTCAAAGGGTTCATCGACGAAATCCCGCGCGAGTACGAAGAGGCGACGCTGATCGATGGCTACACCCGGTTTCAAGCGTTCTACAAAGTGGTCCTGCCGCAGGCCGCGACGGGCATTGCTTCCACCGCCATCTTCTGCCTGATCTTTGCGTGGAACGAATACGCCTTCGCGGTGCTGCTGACCTCGGCCACGGCCCAAACGGCACCACCCTTCATCCCGACCATCATCGGCGTCGGCGGCCTTGACTGGCCCGCGGTTGCGGCGGGGGCCACGATCTTCCTGCTGCCCGTGATGATCTTCACCATCCTGCTGCGCAAACACCTGCTGCGCGGGATCACATTCGGAGCGGTGCGCAAATGATCCGCCCATTCCAAGCCACGACATCTTGGTGCACCTGCGGGGTGCACAGGGGGTGTACGGATGATGTACGAATATCACCCCCCCGTTTTCAGCAATCGGAGGGCATAATATCATGAGAGGGTTCTTCACCGGCCTCATGCGCCTGCGCCGTGGCCCATGGGAGGCGCTGGCGACCATCATCATCGCCCTAGGCGTTTTCATGCTGATGCAGCCTTTCGTACTCTGGGCTTTCACCTATTCCTTCATCACAACGCTCGTGGGCACGGTCATGTTCATCATCGTCAGCCACTTCCCAGAGGGGGAATAGATGCTCGAACAAGTCTGCCCGATTATGCCCTCACGTGACCTTGGCGCGACCGAAGCCTTCTATTCCGGCTGGGGATTTGCCACCTGGTACAAGGACGATGGATACCTGCTCATCAATCGCGACAGGGTCGAGCTGCACTTCTTCCACAACGCCACGCACCGCCCCGAAGACTGCGACCATGGCGCATATATCCGGCCGCAAAAAGTCGATGAGGTGTCCGATCTTCTGGCGGGTTTGGGCCTGCCTGCCATGGCTGGATTTCCCCGCTTCCTTCCCGCCGAAAACAAGCCGTCGGGCATGCGTGAAGCCACGCTCTGGGACCCGGATGGCAACCTCCTGCGTATCGGAGAGGTAATTACAAATGGCTGAAATCGTTATCAAAAATGTCCGAAAGGAATTCGGCGATTTCGTCGCGGTTCGGGAAAGCTCTTTCACCATCGAAGACGGAGAGTTCTTCATGTTGCTGGGCCCGTCTGGCTGCGGCAAGACCACGACCCTGCGCATGATCGCCGGCCTCGAGTTGCCAACGAGCGGAGAGATCTACCTCGACGGCGAAGAGATTGGTCAACGGCCCCCATCCGAGCGCGACATCGCCTTTGTTTTCCAGATGTTTGCGCTCTA
Organism: uncultured Tateyamaria sp.; assembly: GCF_947504105.1. Classification (GTDB taxonomy): domain Bacteria; phylum Pseudomonadota; class Alphaproteobacteria; order Rhodobacterales; family Rhodobacteraceae; genus Tateyamaria. The sequence goes on along the minus strand of NZ_CANNGP010000016.1, from coordinate 52,415 downwards.
TCCGCACATGAACGTCTACAAGAACCTCAGCTACCCGCTGGTCAGCCAGGGCATGCCGCGCGCGCAGGTGCGTGCGAAGGTTGACGAGGTCGCGACGATCCTCGGGATCAAGAACATACTCAAGAAGCCGGTGGGCGGGTTGTCGGGCGGTGACCGCCAACGCGTGGCGCTTGGCCGTGCCATCGTGCGCGAGCCGAAAGCCTTCATGATGGATGAACCACTCGGAGCGCTCGATGCAGAGTTCCGCGAACACATGGCCGAAGAACTGCGCGCCCTGCACGACCGTATGGGGGCCACCACTGTCTATGTCACCCACGATCAGCTTGAGGCCATGCAGATGGGCGACAAGATCGTCGTCATGAATAACGCCGTGGTCGAACAGTTCGGCAAACCGCAGGACATCTACGACATGCCCGCAACCATGTTTGTCGCGGATTTCATCGGTTCACCGGCCATGAACTTCTTGAATTTCAACGGAAAAATCGGAGTGGGTGACGCCCAGATACGCCTGAACAATCAGCCGATGGACATCCCCGCATTGCGCGAAGGGGCTGCGGGTGATCTCGTCTTTGGCGTCCGGCCAGAACATATCCAACTGTTTTCCGATGGCGACTACCGGGGCAAGGTGTTGGCTACAGAATACCTTGGAACAACGCAAATCGTGACCCTCGATACGCCAAATGGTGAGGTCAAGGCGCGCATTGCGTCGGACCAACCTGCGACAGTAGGGGAAACCGTTGGCCTTGGGTTCAACGGTCAGACCGTGACCCTGTTCGACAAGACGTCTGGTCGCGCTCTGCGCTCGGAACTGAACGAAGGAGTGCTCGCCCATGGCTGAGGTGCAACTGCAAGCCGTGTCCAAGGCCTTCAAGACGACGCAAGCGGTGATGGACATGAATCTGATCATTCCTGATGGCGCGTTCGTCGTGCTTTTGGGACCAACAGGTGCTGGCAAAACAACCACATTGCGCTTGATCGCTGGCCTCGAAAAACCGGACAGCGGGGACATCAAAATTGGTGGTGTGTCGGTCACCGGTCTGACGCCGGCACAACGCGACGTGGCGATGGTATTTCAGCAATACTCGCTCTATCCGCACATGACGGTGCGCGACAACCTCGCTTTCCCGCTGCGCTCACCGATCCTGAAAACGCCCGAAGACGAAGTCGCGCGCAAGGTGCAGGAAGTGGCCGAGGTACTGCACATCCCGCACAAGCTCGACAACAAGGCAACCGAGTTGTCAGGGGGCGAGATGCAACGGGTGTCCATCGGGCGGGCACTGGTGCGTGATCCGCAAGTTTACCTGATGGATGAACCTCTTAGTTCACTTGATGCCAAGCTGCGTGCCGACCTGCGGGTTGAATTGAAGCGCATCCATGCGGAACTTGCTGCGACCTTGCTCTATGTCACCCATGACCAGATCGAGGCGATGACCATGGCCACCCATGTGGGTGTACTGGATGAGGGCCGCTTGGTGCAATTCGGCACCCCGCGCGACATCTACGAAAACCCGCGCACGGCCTATGTTGCGGCCCGTTTGGGGCAGCCGCGCATCAATCTTCTTCCCGTCGGTTTGCTGGGCGAGGATGCCCCGGCGGGCGCGCATCAAGTGGGACTGCGACCGGAAAATATCCGGCATGGGGCAGGCCGCGACGCTCAGGTTGTCCGTGTGGAACATCTGGGTGACCAGACACGGTTGCATTTGAAAGTTGCGAACCATGATGTCATCACCCTGACCGACCCGCACACATCTCTGAACGCGGGCGAAACAATACAGATCGCTCCGGAAAACCCCGTTTTCTTTGACGCGGTGGGCGCGCGGATCACCTGAGAAAGGAGAAGCACATGGCACAATTCGTCAACGCAAAAGAAGATTTGGTCAAGGAGGCCATCGATGGCCTGCTGGCCTGCTCGGGCGGGGCTTTGACAAGGCTCGACGGGTATCCGCATATCAAGGTGGTCTACCGGTCTACCGGTCTACCGGTCTGACTGGGTGCGGGATCGGGTCGCACTGATCTCGGGTGGCGGGTCAGGCCATGAACCGGCCCATGCTGGATTTGTCGGGCCCGGCATGTTGACCGCCGCAGTTTGTGGAGAAGTCTTTGCATCACCATCGGTCGAAGCGGTGCTTGCAGGTATTCTTGCCGTGACAGGAGAGGCCGGCTGCCTGCTGATCGTCAAGAACTACACCGGCGATCGTCTGAACTTTGGTTTGGCCGCCGAACGCGCCCGCGCGCTGGGCCGCAAGGTAGAGATGGTTGTAGTGGATGACGATATTGCCCTGCCTGATCTGCCGCAGCCGCGCGGTGTGGCGGGCACCCTGTTTGTTCATAAGATTGCGGGCGCCATGGCCGATGCGGGTAGACCGCTTGAAGATGTGGCCGCTGCCGCGCGACGGATCATCAAGAATGTCGCGTCCATCGGCACCAGCCTCGACACGTGCACCGTGCCGGGTTTGCCCAAGGAAAATCGCATTCCCTCTGGAAAGGCGGAGTTGGGCTTGGGCATTCATGGTGAGCCCGGTGTCGAGCAGGTTGATTTCTCCGGTGCGGCGCAGGCAATGGATCTGGTTCTGACGAAATTGCGCGATCATGCACCCGATGGCTCATCTGTTGCGTTGGTCAACAACCTTGGTTCGACGACGCCGCTTGAGATGTCCGTATTGTGCCACGGGCTGGTGCAAGCGGGCATCGCAAGCCATGTGGTCGGGCCAGCGTCGATGATGACATCTCTTGATATGCACGGCTTTTCCGTGTCGATCCTGCCCGCAACGAATGAGGAACTTGAGGCATTGGCAGTCCCCGTCCCGATGGCGGCATGGCCCGGGATGCAGGCGCTGGTGGACGTTCCGGTGACGCCTCTGCCGGATGGCCTTACCCCAATTGAACCGATCCCCTCCGCCAATGCGCAGACCCGCGACACCATTGCCCAAGTCGCCGACGTCCTGATCGCGGCCGAGAGTACTCTGAACGAACTAGACGCCAAATCCGGCGATGGAGATACCGGCAGCACACTCGCAACGGCGGCACGTGCGCTCAAAGCCCGGTTGGACGCGATGCCGCTTGCCGATCTCACTCAACTGTTTCCGGCGCTAGGAAACGAACTGAGCCAGACCATGGGCGGGTCGTCGGGCGTGATCCTTGCCATCTACTTCAACGCTGCGGGGGATGCCTGTGCTGGTGGTGCGCCCCTACACAAGGCCTTGGCCGAAGGTCTGACGCGTGTGAGTGATGTGGGCGGCGCGCAGGTGGGGGACCGGACAATGATTGACGCGCTGGCACCCGCGCTGGCCGCGCTGTCTGACGGTATGGGTGCATCCGCTGCTGCAGCTCGCAAGGGGGCAGACAACACCGCGCAAATTCACCGTGCAAAAGCCGGACGTGCCGCGTATGTGCCCTCGGAGAATTTGAAGGGGCACAATGATCCGGGGGCCGAGGCGGTTGCGCTGGTCTTTGAAGGGTTGGCCAAGGCCATGAAAGGGTAGGCGGGGTTGAACAAGCAGGACGCCAAGACAGTGATCAAGCCGACGGTCAACGACATCGCCCGTGTGGCGGGTGTGTCGCTGGCGACGGTAGATCGCGTCTTGAATGCGCGTCCCGGCGTCCGATCTGTGACCATCGAAAAGGTCAACAACGCGATCGCAGAGCTTGGCTATGTCCGCGACACGGCGGCTGCCAATCTTGCGCGTGGTCGGGTCTATAACCTTCTGTTCATCCTGCCGGATACGGCCAATGAGTTCGTGGTGGCGTTGGATCATCATGTCGCCGAGCAGGCGATGAAACTGCGCCACCAAAGGACAACCCTGGATACCGTGCGTGTCGCCCCTTTCGATCCGCAAGCCATCGTTCAGACACTGGACGATGTGGATGCAAGCCAGACGGACGGGGTGGCCGTATTCGGGCCGGAAACCCCCTCGGTCCGTGACGCCGTCAAGCGCGCACGTGCGCGGGGGATCGTCGTTGTCGCCCTGGTTGCGGATCTGCCCAGTTCCGAGCGCGATCACTTTATCGGCGTTGACAATGTTGCCGCCGGTAGAACAGCCGCGCACCTTATGGGGCGCTTTGCCAGACAGGGGGGGCGTGTGTTGGTGATCACCGGATCACGACTGGCCCGTGATCACCTTGAGCGCCGCAAGGGTTTTGATGCCGTCATGTCGGAACAGTTTCCCGAACTTGATGTCGTTGCATCGATCGAGGGGCGGGACGACCCCGAACTGATCCGCAAGATGCTGCCCGAGGTTTTTACGTCCTACCCCGATCTGTGCGGAATATACTCATCTGCGGCAGGCAATCCGGGCCTGATCCAATATCTTGGCGACAATCCGCATCCCGGCCTTGTGGTCATTGCGCACGAACTCACCGCTACCTCGCGCACCGCTTTGAACAATGACGTATTCGATGCCATCATATCCCAGGATACGGGTCACCTTGTGCGGTCAGCCGTGCGGTTGATGAAGGCGACTGCGGACCGGCAACCCATCGACCACACTCAGGAACGCATCCGTATCGACATCTATTTGAAGGAAAACATGCCAACCACCTGAGCGGCATGAAGGGAGGACACACCATGAAAACCATCAAGGGTCCGGCGCTGTTTCTGGCGCAGTTTGCAGGCGATGACGCGCCGTTTAATTCTTGGGATGCCATCACCAAGTGGGCCGCCGATTGCGGCTACAAAGGCGTGCAGGTTCCCAGTTGGGACGGGCGTTTGATCGATTTGGCCACGGCGGCAGAAAGCAAGGATTATTGCGAGACGTTCAAGGGGCAGGCCGCCGAAAACGGGGTCGAGGTGACCGAGCTGTCCACCCACCTTCAGGGGCAGTTGGTTGCAGTGCACCCGGCTTATGACGAAGCGTTTGACGGGTTCGCCGCTGAATCTGTGCGCGGCAACCCCAAGGCGCGGCAGGCATGGGCCGTGGATCAGGTGAAACAGGCGATCTCGGCCTCGGCCAATATGGGCATCGGTGCACATGCCACGTTCTCTGGCGCGCTGGCATGGCCTTATATCTATCCATGGCCTCAACGCCCTGCTGACCTGGTCGAGACCGCCTTTGACGAGCTTGCGGCGCGCTGGCGTCCGATCCTTGATCATGCCGAGGAAAACGGGGTCGATATCTGCTATGAAATTCACCCGGGCGAAGACCTGCATGATGGTGTGACCTTCGAGATGTTCCTTGAGCGTGTGGACAATCACGCACGTTGCAACATGCTCTATGACCCGAGCCACTATGTCCTGCAGTGCCTTGATTACCTTGATAATATAGACACTTACAAAGATCGTATCCGGATGTTCCATGTCAAGGATGCCGAGTTCAATCCGACGGGACGGCAGGGCGTGTATTCCGGATATCAAAGCTGGGTCGACCGCGCGGGTCGATTCCGGTCGCTCGGTGACGGGCAGGTCGACTTCGCAGCAGTGTTTTCCAAGATGGCAGCCAACGACTTTGATGGTTGGGCTGTGGTGGAATGGGAATGCTGCCTGAAGCATCCCGAGGACGGGGCGCGCGAGGGGGCCCAGTTCGTGTCCGATCATATTATCCGCGTAACCGAACGTGCTTTTGACGACTTTGCCGATGGTGGCACAGACCAGGCAGCCAACCGCAAGATGCTGGGGATCGACTGATGGCAGACCGTATCAAGCTGGGTATGGTTGGCGGCGGCAACGACGCCTTTATTGGCGGGGTACACCGCATCGCCAGTCGGATTGACGACCGGTTCGAACTTGTGGCCGGTGCGCTGAGTTCGACGCCGGAAAAGTCTCAGGCCAGCGGTGCGGCTCTTGGTCTGCCGCGCATCTATGACAACTACAAACAGATGGCCCAGCGTGAGGCGCGGCGGAAGGACGGAATTGACGCCGTCAGTATCGTGACACCGAACCACGTGCACTATGCAGCGGCGCGTGAGTTTTTGAAGTGCGGTATTCACGTGATCTGTGACAAGCCGCTGACATCGACTTTGGCGGATGCCAAGAAATTGGTGAAGGCCGCTGAAGACAGCGACGCGCTGTTCATCCTGACCCACAACTACACCGGCTATCCCATGGTGCGTCAGGCGCGCGAGATGGTGGCGAATGGGGACATTGGGACCATCCGTGTGGTGCAGGTCGAGTATCCGCAGGACTGGCTAACGGTCGAACAGGATTTCAAGCAAGCAGAATGGCGCACCGATCCGGCACGGTCCGGTGCGGGCGGGTCTACCGGTGACATCGGCACCCACGCATTCAACCTTGCTTGCTTTGTTACAGGTTTGGAGGTCGACAGTCTGGCTGCAGATCTGGAAGCTTTCGTGCCAGGTCGGCAGGTCGACGACAACGGTCATGTTATGTTGCGGTTCGATGGCGGAGCCAAGGGGATGCTGTGGTGCAGCCAAGTGGCCCCGGGGAACGAGAATGCGCTTCGCATCCGGGTCTACGGCGACAAGGGCGGTCTTGAATGGGCGCAAGAGGATCCGAACTACCTGTGGCACACACCCTTTGGTGAACCCAAGCGGCTGATCACCCGCAACGGGGCCGGGGCAGGGGATGCTGCCGCGCGCGTCTCACGCATCCCGCCAGGGCATCCAGAAGGCTATCTGGAAGGGTTCGCCAATATCTATACCGAGGCTGCTACTGCCATCGCCGCCGTCAAGGCGGGCGAGGTAGTGCCGGAGGATGTGGTGTATCCGACGATACATGATGGGCTGAGGGGCGTGCAGTTCGTATCGGCCTGCGTCAAATCCTCGGCCCGCAATGCGGCATGGGTGAAATTGGACCACTGACAAAACGGGTACAGGGGCGGCTTGACCCGCCCCGGCCCTTGGCATATCTCAACACCCGGAGCTGCGGGCGTTGTGTAGTGGTAAGACCTTAGCCTTCCAAGCTAATGACGCGGGTTCGATTCCCGCCGCCCGCTCCAACCCCCTCCCATGCGCTACCCTGTCCACTTGACCTGACCGCTCGGGTGCGGGCATGTGCGCACTGCATATGTTGCCGGAGACCGCATGGCTGATCAGACGACCACACCAGTGCCCCCCAAGACAGGCACGCCAGAACGCGAAAAGTCCAAAGAGCTTGGCGCTTTACGTGCTTTGTGGCCATTCGTTCTACCCTATTGGAAGCTGATGCTTGCCGCCATCGCCGCGCTGGTGTCGACGGCAATCGTGTCGCTGGCACTACCGCTTGCGGTGCGTCGCGTGGTGGACAATTTCAACACCGAACAATCCGAGATCCTTGATCTCTACTTTCTTGCAGCGATTGGTATCGCCGGCCTTTTGGCCGTAGGAACAGCGGTACGCTACATGCTGGTGACCCGCCTGGGCGAGCGGGTCGTGGCAGACATCCGCAAGGCGGTGTTCAACCGCGTGATCGGCATGTCGCCCAGTTTCTATGAAAATATCATGACGGGCGAGGTGTTGAGCCGGATCACAACGGACACAACCCTGATCCTCAGCGTTATTGGGTCGTCGGTATCGATTGCCCTGCGCAACCTGCTGATTTTCATTGGCGGGCTGGTTTTGATGCTTCTGACGTCGGCCAAGTTAACCGGTCTTGTTCTATTGATCGTTCCTGCCGTCATCATCCCGATCCTCGTACTCGGGCGCCGGTTGCGGGTCCTGAGCCGCGAAAACCAGGACTGGATTGCCGCGTCCTCGGGTCGCGCGTCCGAGCAGTTGAGCGCGGTACAAACCGTACAGGCATTCACCCATGAAGCGGCCAGCCGAGGCATGTTTTCCGATGTGACCGAACAAAGTTTTGGATCAGCGCGTAGACGGATCGCGACCCGCGCCTTGATGACTGCAATCGTTATCTTCCTGGTGTTCGTCGGTATCGTCGGCGTGCTCTGGATCGGAGCAAACGATGTGCGGTCAGAAGCGATGACCATGGGCGCCCTGATCCAGTTCGTCATATATGCCGTGATGGTCGCCGGTGCCGTCGCTGCCTTGTCCGAGATAATCGGAGAGCTGCAGCGGGCCGCGGGTGCGACGGAGCGGTTGGTGGAGCTGCTGCATACAAAAGACGCCGTGCAAGATGTCAAGCAACCAGCACAGCTGTCACCGCCCGTCTCCGGCCATATCACCTTTGATGCAGTGCGCTTCTCCTATCCTGCGCGCCCGGCGATCCATGCGCTCGATGGTGTTTCGCTGGACATTCAACCGGGCGAAACAGTTGCTTTTGTCGGCCCGTCTGGCGCTGGTAAAACAACTATCATCCAGATGCTCCTGCGTTTCTATGATCCTCAGGAAGGACGTATTTTGCTGGATGGTACCGATGTGGCACAGATGGAACGCGAGGCGTTCCGCCAGCACATTGCGCTCGTGCCACAGGATCCGATCATCTTTGCGGCATCGGCGGCCGAGAACATCGCCTTCGGGCGCCCCGGTGCGACGCAGGCCGAGATTGTGGCGGCAGCGACGGCAGCGGCTGCACATGACTTCATTTCGGCTTTGCCGCAGGGCTATGACAGTCCCCTGGGCGAGCGCGGTGTCATGCTGTCCGGTGGTCAAAAGCAACGCATCGCCATCGCGCGGGCCATTCTGCGCGATGCACCTGTTCTGTTGCTGGACGAAGCGACAAGCGCACTGGATGCGGAAAGTGAACGCGCGGTTCAGAACGCCGTGGATACCCTGGCGCAGGGGCGAACCACGCTGATCGTGGCGCACCGCCTTGCAACGGTCAAAATGGCCGACCGGATCATCGTGCTGGATCAGGGCCGCATCGTGGCGCAGGGGCCGCACCATCAGTTGGTGGCTGAAGATGGGCTTTATGCTCGGTTGGCACGTTTACAGTTCACCGACGGGGTTGCGGCCGAATAGCACAAGCATGTTCGTGACCTTAGGTCACCGCATCTGACGCCGCGTCCGAGCTGTTCCGGCCCCCTTGCAATGCTTGATCATCGCGGCAATCCACCGCATCTTGGTGCGGAGGAATTATTGCGCCGTAGCAAAAAGATATGGCGCTACAGGGAGGATGACCATGCCATTTGCCGGGATCGCGGACCGCGACGCCATTCAGAACGAGATGCCCTGGGAAGAGCGTGATGTCGCCAAAACCCTTTTCGGTATGTTGAGCAGAACGGCCGAAAAATACCCCAGTCACAATGCCATCAGCTACCAGATCTTTTCGGACCCCAAGTCCAAAGCCGAGACGCTGACATGGACACAGCTTCAGGGCCGCACTGCGCAATGCGCCAACATGCTGCGCAAGCATGGAATTGGCCCGACCGACGTGGTCGCCTATGTCCTCCCCAATGCAACAGAGACGGTTGTGACGCTTTTGGGCGGTGCGACAGCCGGTATCGTGAACCCGATCAACCCGCTTCTGGACGCCGAACAGATCGGTGCCATCCTGCGCGAGACGGATGCCAAGGCCGTGGTCACCCTGCGCGCGTTTCCAAAGACGGATGTGGCGGAGAAAACCACCGAAGCGGTGAAGCTGGCACCCAACGTCAAGACCGTGTTCGAGGTCGATCTGCTGGGCCATGTATCCGGTCTGAAATCCTTTATCATCCCGCTGATCCGTCCGAAGTTCGAGAAGGCTTCGGGTGTCACTTATCTGAACTTCAACGAAGAATGCGCCAAACATCCGACAACGTTGCAGTTCGAGGATGTGCAGGAAGACCGCGTTGCGTGCTACTTCCACACCGGCGGCACAACCGGCATGCCGAAGGTCGCGCAGCATAAGTACTCCGGCATGGTCTACAACGGATGGGTCGGTGCGACCGTTCTGCTGTCGGCTGAGGATAACATACTGGCACCATTGCCACTTTTCCACGTCATGGCCGCACACGTGTTGCTGCTGGGCGCGGTTGCGTCCGGTGCGCACTGCATCTTCCCCACGCCGCAAGGCTACCGGGGTGAGGGCGTCTTCGACAATATCTGGAAGCTGACCGAGCGGTGGAAAATCACCTTTATCGCGTCGGTGCCCACGGCCATTGCGGCCATGATGCAGCGTCCGATTGATGCGGATATCGGCACCGTGAAATCGACATTCTCGGGTTCGGCCCCGCTGCCGCAAGAGCTGTTCAAACGCTATGAAAGCGCTGCAGGCGTGGAGATCGTTGAGGGCTACGGCATGACCGAGGCAACCTGCCTTGTGTCGGGCAACCCCATCGACGGCGAGAAGAAAATTGGCTCTGTTGGCATCCCGTTCCCCTATACGGACGTCAAGATCTATAAGGGCACGCCCGATGGTCCGATCGAGGCCGGTGTGGATGAGATTGGCGAGATTTGTGTGAGCAATCCGGGCGTCTGGGCCGGCAACACCTATACCGAGGCCGACAAGAACAAAGACTTGTATTACAACGAAAAATACCTGCGGACGGGCGATCTGGGCCGTTTTGACGAAGACGGGTATTTGTGGATCACGGGCCGCGCCAAGGACCTGATCATTCGTGGTGGTCACAACATCGATCCAGCCGAGATCGAAGAAGCGCTGTTGGGTCATGAGGCCGTCGCCTTTGCCGGTGCGATTGGTCAGCCTGACCAGCATTCGGGTGAGCTGCCATGCGCCTATGTCGAGCTGGTTGACGGTGCGACGGTGACACCGGATGAGCTGATGGCGTTCTGCAAGGAACATGTCCACGAGCGGGCGGCACAGCCCAAGCACATGACCATCATGGACGAGTTGCCCAAGACGGCTGTTGGCAAGATCTTCAAACCGGACCTGCGCAAAGAGGCGATCACGCGTGTCTACAACGCGGCGCTGACTGAGGCGGGACTGAAGGCGCAGGTTGTGGCCGTGACGGATGACAAGAAGCGTGGTTTGGTCGCGCAGGTTGCTGCCAATGGCGAGGGCGAGACGGCGATCCAGACCGTTTTGGGCGACTTCATCCGACCCTGGGACATGGCGTCCGAGGCGATGGCAGCCCAGTAAATCCTAACGCACCGTGCGGTGCGGTTTGACAACGTGAAAGGCGCGGAACTGCGAAGTTTGCCGCGCCTTTTGCGATATTTGGACCCCTGTATTTCCCGTGATTTTCGACCATTTGGGGCATTCCGCACATTTTCGCCGGGAAATTGCGCATTTTGCCCGTCGGGGCCTGTTAACCTGCGATTTACAAATACCTTGTCGTTAACCTTTGGCGGCACGCGTTAACCCTATGTTCACAAACGGGTCCAGACCTGACGCAGACGTGACCGCATGCCTGTTTGTTCTGTCCTATCGTTCTGCCAAGAGATGTCAAAAAAGGGGACGAGATGCCGAAGTCGAAAAAGCGTGTGAAGGCGGCACCATCGAAGCCGGAGAAAAGTGGGTTGTCACGCCGGTCGGTGATGGGAGGTGGTGCGGCTGCTTCGGCCGTGGTTCTGGGCGGTGGTTTTTGGGGAGTGAGTTCGTTCCGGACCTATGCCGCTGAGCATGATCTGACCCGCGTGGGCAAGGGCGATCTGGCGATTGTGCAGGTCCATGACCCGCAATGCCCCACTTGCACGGCTTTGCAGAAACAGACCCGGAAGGCGCTGCGTGATTTTGACGATTGCGGATTGGTGTATCTGGTTGCCGATATCAAGACGCCCGAGGGCGCAGCCTTTGCCCGGCGGTTCAATTCACCGCATGTGACGTTGTTGCTGTTTGACGGGCAGGGGGAGCTGCAGCGTCGGGTGCAGGGGATGCAGCAGGCATCTGCCTTGATCGACGTCTTTGCAGATTACAAGGCGACGGCCTGAACTGAGGACCTGGGCACGGAATCAAGCCGAAGGCGCCGTGCCAGTGGCGGCCCGTCCCGGCGGGCTGCCGCTATGTTTCCGTCGGCGCGCTGTGGACCTGTCATAGGCAAATGACCACGATAAAGTGCGCTGAAAGGGCGATAGAGCGGCACCCCACGGGCACCACTTGCGCGGCTTGGATTCAACTCAGGAAAGGTTTGCCCCTCATCGTGTCGGGGATGTCGGCACCGAGGCGATGAAGGATTGTGGGGGCCAGTTGCAACTGGTCGATCACGGTGCCTGTGTCGGGGCCCTTGGCCTCTCCGAAATAATAGAGCGCTGTTTCCTGTTGTAGCGGGCTGCGCCCGCCATGGTGCCCGCGGTCATCCTGCCCGTGGTCGGCGGTCACGATCACCTCGTATCCCATGTCGCGCCAGCGCGGGATGGAGGGGGCCAGCATCTCGTCCATGACGAAGCAGGCCTGATCCATTTCCTGACAATCGTGGAAGAACCGGTGCCCCATGCTGTCGAGCGTGCATGTGTGCAGCATGCCGTAGGTCAGGTCGAACCGGGCGCAGAGGTTGGTGAGTGTGCCGAAGAGGTCCACGTCCGATGGCGTCATCTGGTTGTTGGCCCCGTAGCCCGTCATGCTGTGGAACCGGCCATGGTTGATTGTCGTGCTGTCGGGTTCATCATATTCGATGTCGCGGACAAAATCGAAGGGCGCGCGGTTGAAAAACTCGGACCAGAAGGAATGGGCGACGGCCCCCGTGGTGCCGCCTGCTTTGCGGACCTGTCCGAACACGTCCGGGTGGGTCAGGCGGAACACGTTGCCGTTGCCGGTGCAGCCATGTTCGGCGGGCGTGACCCCGGTGTGGATCGACGCATAGCAGGAGGCGGAGATTGACGGGATGACGCTGCGGTGTGTCCATGTCTGGGCGTCGCCGCTGTCCACCCACCCTTCGAGATTGCCGAAGAGGCGGCGGAAGTTGCGCAGCGGTACGCCGTCAAGGATGATGAGCAGGAGTTTCTTGGTCATGGGCCCTGTATCCAGTTGCTGGCTGCAACCTTAGGCGTGCGGCGCCGTTTGGACCATGCCGCAGTTTCGCAATCTTGGTTTTGGATTTGGCGTTTGGGACGGGTCGGACGCGCTTTGCCTATGGCAAAGACGCCCCGCCCACCGTCCCTTTTGGGCTGTCCTTCAGTTGCCTGCGCTTTCCATCTTGCGGTTGGCGATGACGTCTTCGAGCCAGCCGAGTTTCATTTCGGGCACGGAACTGAGCAGCAGATCGGTGTAGTCGTCATAGGGGGGTGTCAGCACTTCGGACTTGGTGCCGTAGCGCTGGACCTTGCCCTGATACATGACTGCGATGCTGTCCGAGATAGCTCGCACCGTGGCGAGGTCATGCGTGATGAAGAGATAGGCGACATCCTCGATCCTTTGCAGGTCGAGCAGTAGTTTCAGGATGCCGTCGGCCACCAGCGGGTCGAGTGCCGATGTCACCTCGTCACAGATGATCAGCTTGGGCTTGGCCGCGAGGGCGCGGGCGATGCAGATCCGTTGTTTCTGTCCGCCGGAAAGCTCTGCCGGGTAGCGGTCCTGGAAGCCCTTGCCCAGTTCAATCTCGTCCAGCAGTTCCTGGATGCGTTTCTGCTTCTCTGCGCCTTTGAGGCCGAAATAGAATTCGAGCGGACGCCCGATGATCGTGCCCACTGTCTGGCGTGGGTTCATGGCCGTATCCGCCATCTGGTAGATCATCTGCAACTCGCGCAGGTCTTCGATGCTGCGGGAGGGTTGATCCGGGCTGAGGGCGCGGCCTGCGAAGGTGATCTTGCCTGCCGTTGGGGGCAAGAGGCCGGTGATCACCCGGGCGAGCGTGGATTTGCCGGAGCCGGATTCGCCCACAACGGCCAGCGTCTGGCCGGGGCTGATGTCGACGCTGACATTGTGCAGGACGTCGAAATTGGTGCCTTTGTAGCGGGCGGTGATGTTTTCGACCCGCAGGACCGGTTCGGTGGGTTGCTTTTCCTCGTGTTCGATGGAGCGGACGGAAACGAGCGCCTTTGTGTACTCTTCCTGGGGCGTGTTGATGATCTGGTCGGTCGTGCCGTATTCGACCATTTGCCCATGCCGCAGCACCATGATGTGGTCGCTGACCTGTACGACCACGGCGAGGTCATGGGTGATGTAGAGGGCGGCCACCCCGGTGTCGCGGATCGCGTCCTTGATCGCTTTCAGCACGTCGATCTGGGTCGTGACGTCGAGGGCCGTGGTGGGTTCGTCGAACACCACGAGGTCGGGTTCCGGACAAAGTGCGAGCGCCGTCATGCAGCGTTGCAGTTGCCCGCCAGAGACCTGGTGCGGGTAGCGGTTGCCGATGGTGTCGGGGTCGGGCAGGCCCAGCTTGATGAAGAGTTCGACGGCGCGGGCCTGTGCCTTGGCTTTTGTGAACTTGCCCTGACCCACGGCCGCCTCGATCACCTGTTCCATGATCTGCTTGGCCGGGTTGAACGAGGCGGCAGCCGATTGGCTGACATATGTCACTTCAGCCCCGCGCAGCTTGCGAATGTCCCTGAGCGGTGCTTGCAGGACGTCGCGCCCGTTCACTTCGACAGAGCCTGCGGTGAGTTTCACGCCGCCGCGACCATAGGCCATGGAGGCGAGGCCGATGGTGGATTTGCCTGCGCCGGATTCACCGATCAGGCCGAGCACCTTGCCGGGTTCGACATCGAAGTCGACGCCGTGCACGATTTCAATGTCGTGGGGTTTTTCGCCGGGCGGATAGACGGTGGCGCCGATCTTGAGGCCGCGGACTTTGAGCAGTGGTGTTGTCATGTTGGCGTATCTCCGGGGCTCTGCCCCGGACCCCGAGGTATTTTGGGCCAGAAGAAAGGACGGGTTTGGGTCATCCGCGGCCCCCTTTGAGTGAGGTGGTGCGGTTCAGGATCCAGTCGGCGATGAGGTTCACGCTGATGGCAAGCGTGGCGATGGCGACGGCCGGGTAGAGTGCGGCGCCGATGCCGAAATTGATCCCTTCCTTGTTCTCTTTCACGATGCCGCCCCAGTCCGCCAGCGGGGGCTGCACGCCGATGCCCAGGAAGGACAGGGTGGAGATGAAGAGCACCATGAAGATGAAGCGCAGGCCCATTTCGGCCACCAGCGGTGAGAGCGCGTTGGGCAGGATTTCCCGGAAGATGATCCAGCCGAGTTTTTCGCCCCTGAGCCGGGCGGCCTCCACGTAGTCCATGACGCTTATGTCTACGGCCACCGCGCGGGCGAGGCGGTAGACCCGTGTGGAGTCCAGAAGGCCCATGATGACGATCAGGGTGAGCACCGTGGCCTCGATACTCGACAGGATGACCAGCGCGAGGATGAGCGACGGGATCGACATGAAGAGATCGACGAGGCGGGACATGACCTGATCGACCCAGCCGCCGGAGACGGCGGCCAGGAAGCCAAGGACGGAGCCCGTGGTGAAGCTGAGGATGGTGGCGGCGGTGGCGATGAAGATTGTCGTTTGCCCGCCAAAGATCATGCGGGTGAGCAGGTCGCGGCCAATCTGGTCGGTGCCAAGCCAGTGGGCGGCGGAGGAGGGCTCCCACACATCACCCACGGTTTCGGCCATGCCGTAGGGGGCGATGAGCGGTGCGAAGAGTGCTGCGAGGAAGTAGGTGCCGGTGATCAGAAGGCCGATGGCGGCGGAGAGGGGGATGTTTTTTAGCATGGGTTGGATCCCATCGTTTGATTGTGTTCTTGGTTTTGCACCGCAAAATATAACCGGGTGCTGGACCGCGCCTTTGCTTTGCAAAGACTCTCATCCACACGAAATGAGTTTTGTTGCACAAAACTCATTTTGGGTGCCTCAAACGCGGGTTGGCGAGAATACTCACCACGTCAGCGACAATGTTAAGAATGATGTAGACGGCGGCGAAGATCACACCGCAGGCCAGCACGACCGGTACGTCCCGTTTGACCACCGCGTCCACAAGGTATTGGCCCATGCCGGGATAGGCAAAGACCACTTCGACCACGACGACACCCACCACGAGGTAGGCGAGATTGATCATCACCACGTTGACGATGGGGGCGATGGCGTTGGGGAAAGCGTGGCGGTAGATGACCTTGAACGTGGTCAGGCCCTTGAGTTCGGCCGTTTCGATATAGGCCGATTGCATCACGTTCAGGATGGCGGCGCGTGTCATGCGCATCATATGCGCCAGCACCACCATCGTCAGCACTGCGACGGGCAGAGAGATGGCGTGCAACTGATCGAGCAGTGGCATGCCGGGTGATACTGAGGCGAACGAGGGCGCCCAGAAGAGTTTCACCGCGAAGAAGAACACGAGGATGTAGGCGATCATGAATTCGGGCAGCGAGATCGAGGCGAGCGTGATGCCCGAGATCAGCTTGTCCGGCCAGCGGTTCTGGAAGCGCACAGCGATGAGGCCCAGCAGGATCGCCAGCGGGACCGAGATGATGGCCGCCCAGAAGGCAAGGAACAGGGTCGAGGACATGCGGCGTGCGATCTGTTCACCGATGGGCAGCTTGTTGGTCAGCGCCACGCCCATATCCCCGGTCACGATGCCGCCCAGCCATTCGACATAGCGGGTGACGGCGGGGCGGTTCAGCCCCATTTCCTCGCGCAGGTTGGCGAGGCTTTCGGGCGTGGCGGATTGGCCCAGAATGGCCTGTGCCGCGTCGCCGGGCAGAATCTCGGTCAGACCGAAGATCAGGGCGGAGGCCGCGAACAGCAACAACACACCAAGGGCGAGGCGCTCTGCGACAAGTTTTTGAATGGGGTGCATGAGGCGGGTCCTGATGGGACCGATGCCGCCCGGTCAGGGCGTGCGCAGGGTCGTGAATTGAAAAACCGCGCCCGTTTGTGTGCGGGCGCGGTGTGATGTGGACTTAGGCTTTCCAGGTGTACTTGCCGGTTTTCCAGTACATCTGCGGGCCGTTGGGGTTTGGTTCCCACCCCTGGACCGATGCGGAGACCGCATCCACGAAGTCGTTGAACATGGGCACCATCACGCCGCCCTCTTCGTTCATCATGCGACCCATCTTGGAATAGATCTCTTTCCGCTTGCCTTCGTCGATCTCGGCGCGGGCTTCCAGAAGCATGGCGTCGAATTCCGGGCGCTTCCAGCGCGTGTCGTTCCAGTCTGCCGTGGACAGGTAGGCCGTGGTGTACATCTGGTCCTGCACCGGGCGACCGCCCCAGTAGGAACAGCAGAAGGGCTGTACGTTCCAGACCTCGGACCAGTAGCCGTCATTCGGTTCGCGCTTGATTTCCAGCGGGATGCCTGCCGCCTGGCAGGACTGCTGGAACAGGGCTGCGGCATCGACCGCGCCCGGGAAGGCCCCATCGGCGGTGCGCAGGATGATGTGCGACCCATCGTGGCCGGACTTCTTGTAGTGCTCTGCCGCTTTTTCCAGATCAAAGCTGCGCTGTGGGATCGTTTCGTCAAAGAAAGGATAGGCCGCGTTGATCGGCATGTCGTTCCCGACAGATCCATAGCCTTGCAGGATCTTTTCGACCATTTCCTCGCGATTGAGCGCGTGTTTCAGGGCCAGACGCAGTTCGTTTTCGTCGAACGGCGCCGTGTCCACGTGCATGATAAAGACGTAGTGGCCGCGTCCCTGGGTCGACAGTACGTTGACGGTCGGGGCACGGTCCAGCAGTTTGGCGATCTTGGGTTCCACGCGGTTGATGGCGTCGACCTGACCCGATTGCAGGGCTGCCGTGCGCGCGGTGGCATCGTTCAGCACGATGATTTCGACTGCGTCGTAGTGGGCCACTTGTGTCTGGTCGCCGCCCCAGTAGTCCGCCTTGCGGGCGAAGGTCATGCGTACGCCGGGTTCATCCGTTTCGAGCGTGTAGGGGCCTGTGCCGATGGCCGCTGCCGGGTCGTCAAAGCCGCCGCCGGGTTGGATGATCAGGTGATAGTCCGCCATCAGGTAGGGCAGGTCGGCGTTGCCGACGCCCAGCGTCACTTCGAACACGTCGCCATCTGTACGCATGCTTTCGATGCCCTGCACGATGCCGAGCGCGCCCGATTTGGATTCCTCGTTCGAGTGGCGTTCCATTGTTTTGAGCACGTCGTCGGCGGTGACCGCCGCGCCGTTCGAGAATGCGACGCCGCTGCGGATCTTGAACCGCCAGATTGTGGCGTCGTCCGAGCCTTCCCAGCTTTCGGCGACCAGCCCCTTGAGGCTGCCGTCGGCGACCAGTTCGACCAGGGGTTCACCCCACAGGAAACCGCCAGCAAGCGGGACATCGGAAGCCCACGTGGCGGGGTCCTGGCTGTTGGTGGATTCACCACCCTGAATACCCATCTTGAATGTACCGCCCGCGACCGGTGCGGCCTTGGCTTCGGTGGCGAGCATCGAGGATGCAACGGCCGCCGTGACACCAAGGGCTGCGGCGCGCGCCATGAATTCACGTCGCGTCATCTTGCCTGCCGCCACCTTGGCTGACAGGTGTTCCAGTTCATTTGACATCAATTTCTCCCGGTTGGTCCCCTGCGCCTTGGCGGCGCGTTTCTTGTTTGCGCCGTTAGCGTACCCATTTGATGACACCCCGCAAGGGGTAATCCGGGAATGTTTTCAGCATTGTGAGCGTCAGCGGCATGCAGCGCCTATAGGTTCCGCCGCGGAACCTTGTCGGTTATCTCGCGTTGGTAGACACGTATATCGTTCTCGAACGCGTCCAGTTTTGCATTGAGGTGAAAGTGGGTGGCGTCGGACCACATCTCGCACCGCGCTTCGGTGCGTAAGTGTATATCGTCACGTTCGATTTCGTCCGTCCAGTGGCAAGTACCCCTTGCAGACAAGGGATCATCGGGATGGATGTCCCACCGTTCGCGGGCGATAGAGCCGTGGATCAGGCCGTGATCCAGATCGCGGACCTTGCCGAAGTCGTCTTTGATGATCAGAGAGGTGACGCCTGTGACCATATCGGTTTCCTGACGGCGGGTGTGAGCTTCGGGGCGAAGTTCCTCGGTTTGCCAGGGTGCTGCAGCATCGGGTGGTTCGACGTGGCATGTGTCGGCGTCCGTCAATGCGTCAATCGACAGTGAGCCTGCGTGCAGCGTGACGGTGGCCGCTTCGGGGGCAGGCCAAATCAGGGGCCAATAGGCCGTGGACACAGAAACGCGCATGCGGTGGCCTGCCGGTACAGAATACGCAATGTGATCCAGATTGAGCCGAACCGCTTCCCGCTGCCCGGGCACCAATGGTCCGCCCAGGTGGTCTGCGAGGTTGAGAAGGCCATAAGTGATCCGCATAGAGGCACCATCGGGATGTATGTGGTTCAGCCGCACAGTGATATGGGCAACGGGCTTGTCAGCGCTCAGGTTCAGGCGAATGACCGGGGCGCCCGTAATTGCGAGTTCTGCACCCAGCGGCGCGCTGTCAAATCTTGCGCTCAGCGCGTCATCGCGCCTCTGATCTCCGGGTAGTTCCGGGCCCAGCCAGATGGCGCAGTATTCCCCAGCGTCTGCGCCGGTGTCTTGAGGCGATGCGATCTCGCGCTGGATGGTGCCTTGCTCCGGACCGAGGCCGGCGTCGGTCATGTGCCAATGCTGTGTTTCAGTTTGCGGGTCCGCAAGCCATCGTCCGGGCCGGTTGGTGTACCACGTGGCGGGTCGAACGCCGTCCATGAGGTACGTGCGCAGGTCTGGGTCGTCCTCGACCCCGGTGTCCGCGCCTTTCAGCCAGCGATCCCACCACCGCAGCGCCTCTTGCAGGAAACCGATCCGCGGTTCGGGCACGGCGAAATGCGGGTACTTGTGCACCCATGGGCCAATGATGCCCTTGGCGCCGGGCAGGTTCTGCACGATCTGCGGCACGGCGTTCTTGTAGGCATCGCCCCAGCCGCCGACGGCCAGCACCTTGGCCTTGATCGTGTCGTAGCTCTCGCAGACCGAGCCGTGCTTCCAATAGTCGTCCCGTGTCTGGTGACGCAGCCATGTGCTGGGCAGGAAGGGTTCGTTTTCGAGCCGCTCCAGCCACATCTCGCGCCAGTCGGGCCGCAGGGCCGGGTCGGGGGCGCGGGATGAATAGCTCCACATCGTGGCGCCCCAGCCGAGGTTTTCGTTCAGAAGGCAGCCGCCCTTGTAATGGATGTCATCCGCAAAGCGGTCGACGGTCGAGCAGAGCGTGATGATGGCCTTCAGCGGCTCCGGCGCCATCGCTGCGACCTGAAGACTGTTGAAGCCGCCCCAACTGATCCCCATCATGCCAACATTGCCATTGCACCACGGCTGGGCCACCGCCCACGTGATCACCTCGACCGCGTCGTCAAGCTCCTGCTGCGTATATTCGTCCTCCATCACCCCGTGGCTGTCGCCATTGCCTCGCATATCGACGCGCAGGCAGGCATAGCCGCGCTGGGCGAAGTAGGGATGTGTGAGCGCGTCGCGGGCGCAGGTCCCATCGCGTTTGCGGTAGGGCAGGTATTCGAGGATCACCGAGACCGGATCGTCAACGGCGTCAACCGGGCACCACATCCGGGCGGACAGGCGGGTCCCATCGGCGAGGGTGATGCCCAGATCAGGTTGCTCTTCGATCTCGCGGAGTGCGTTTTTCATGGACGCACGGTGAGCCGCGCCATGCGAGACTGTCAAGCGGCAGAGGGGGCCAGCCCCCTCGCGCTGACGCGCTCACCCCCGAGGTATTTTGGGCCAGAAGAAAGAGATTGTTAACCTGAACAGATCATGTTGCGCATACGGTACAGGCGGAGGCGCCGATGGCCGTGCCAGGAGAAGGGGTCACCTTTCTTCATGAGGGGAGGGCCGGACGCCTTCCCCTTTCTTCTTCTGGCTGAAAATACCTCGGGGGAGGCCGCAGGCCGGGGGCAGCGCCCCCTGAAAATATGTCGTCGCGCAGCGGCCTTTGGATCACGCCTTGTATGCGATGAGCAGGTCCATGACATTCGTGCCCGTAGGGCCAGTGATGACAAGGGCGCCGCGGTCTTTCAGCCAGGGATAGGCGTCGGCCCGCGCAAGTGCGTCTGCGCCGCTGTCTGCCCATGTGGTGCCGTCGATCAGGGCACCTGCCGCGTCGGTGGGGCCGTCCGTGCCGTCTGTGCCTGCCACGAGGATGTGCAGCCCTTGGGTCCCGGCGATCTCTCGGGCCAGCGCGAGACCCAGTGCCATGTTGCGCCCGCCTTGTCCCGGATTGTCGGGCAGTTGAACAACAGGCTCACCGCCGAAAATGTGCAGGCCGGGTGCCGCATCTCGCAACATCTGGCCGAGGCGCGGTGCGAGGTCTGCAATGTCAGCGTACAGCGTTTCACGGTTTGTCAGCACCGGCACTGGGCTGGCTGCAGCCACCGCGTCCCGTGCAATGGCATTGCTGGCGATGATGTGCGGGACGAAGGCAAAGCTTGGATCCGCGGGTGCATCACCAATGCCTGATCCGATGGTGGCGAGGCTGTCGCCTTCAACATCCGACAGCGCCAGTGTCGTGACTTGCGCGCCCTGGAAACCCGTCAGCAGCTTGCCGCCCTTGATCTGCGACCGTGATGTGCGATGGGCATTCATGTCTCCTATCGGAGTTCCGGAAGACAGAAGGGCCTGCGTCTCGGCCTTGAGGGCATCGAGGGTCATGTCGCCCTCGGGCACTTCGGCCAGCGCCGAAGCGCCGCCCGAGACCAGCATGAGAAGGTGGCTGTCACGTGCGCAGGCATGGACGGCGTCGATTAACGCCTGTCCCGCCTGTACCGACGCAGCATCCGGTACCGGATGAGCGGCCTCGATGACCTGCGCGCTCTTTGGTGCGGTGTCGGCGTGGCCGTATTTCGTGACAATCAGGCAGGGCACATCTGGCCAAGCTCGTACGGCTGCCGCCGCCATTGCGGCTGCAGCCTTACCGACCGCGATGATCCTGTCCGGCCTGCGCAGGACCTGTCCTGCTTCGATCGTGCGATGTACGGCGGCATCGCCACCTACGGCATTCACACCCGTACGCCAAAGGGTGAGAAGATCGGGTGTCTTGGGCATTGGGGACCTCGTTGCAGCGATGGGTGAGTCCGAATCATCACAATATCTACCCGGAATCACTGCAAATTGTGATCCCGGAGCAAAAAGACTCTAGCCCTAGAATCATGATTCGCGTATCAGAGCCGAACAACAAGTGGTCAGCACGGCAAACAAGGTCGGCGACGCGTTAACTGAAAGAACCGCAAGAAAGCGGTTTGGGGCGAGAGTGGTGGTGTTGAAATGAAGGCGATTGATTTCGTCGTCCGCGATGGTGCGGGCGCATTGCAGCGTGGTACCGTGCCGATTGACGGCGGTACAAAGGTTTCACTGACAAGCGGGCAGGAAGTTTCCTTCAATCTGCGGCAGGTCGATCTGGCGGGGCAGCAGCGCAGCGGTGATGATCTGATCATCACCCTTGTTGATGGGCGCCAAATCACTCTTGAAAACTATTTCAATGATGTTGGCGATGCGAACCGGCTGTTCATCTCGGCTGATGGTTATCTGAACGAGGTCGCATTTGTTGAAACCACCGACGGAGCGCTCTACGCACAGTTCGGGCCGACCGAACAATGGGGTAAGTGGAGCCCATCGGATGATCTGATCTATCTGGGCCGTACGGAAGTGGCACAGGCCGCTGCGACGGGTGAAGATGAAGTGTCGATGCTTGGGGCCGCGCTTCTTGGCGGTGGCGGCTTGCTTGGCGGAGGCGCGGCAGCAGCTGCGGCCGTGATCGGTGGCGCTGCGGTTGTCGGCGGTGGAGGTGGCGGCGATGACAGTGGTCGCGATACATCCACCCCCACACCTGCTGATCCCACCGTAGACAATGTGGGTACATCCACAAATGTGGGCGGTGACGATACATCGACCCACCGCTTCACGGTCTCTGGCACCGGCGAGCCAGGAGATACGGTTGATGTGACGGCTGGCGGTCAGGTTCAGACCGTCATCATCGCGGATGACGGCACCTGGTCGGTGGACTTTGTGGATGGCACCTTCCCTGCGGATGGAACGGTGGACACGTCTGTCGTGTTCACGCACGGAAGCGGCGCTACGACGACCCTCGCTGGTCCGACCTTTGTCATTGATACCACGCCGCCGGAGGTTGCTGTGACTGAAGGTGTCGACTCTGTCGGTCACATTGTGAACGACGCGGAGTTGTCGGGTGGGGTGACGCTTGAAGGGACAGCCGAGGCGGGCGCAACGCTGGTGATCACCATCGGTGGTGTAACACGCACCGTCACCGTGGCTGACACTGGCACATGGGAGGCCACGTGGCAGCCCGGCACGCTTGCTGACGGTGAGTATTCGACGGGTGTCAGCATCGTGGCGACGGATGCGTTCGGCAACAGCACGACTGTGAACGATACCCTCGTTGTCGATACGGTTGCTTCGGTCACGATGGAGACGGCGACCGTTGAAACGGACGGCACCATCAACGCGGCTGAGGCCGCGGATGGCGTTACGCTGACCGGCACGGCGCAGCCCGGATCGACGGTCGAGGTAACCTTTGGAAGTGTCACCCGCAGCGCGACTGTGGATGCGGCAGGACAGTGGTCGGCGGTGTTCACTGCGTCTGAAATTCCCTCTGGCGAAACTGAAGTGGCTGTGACGGCTGTGGCAACGGATGCTGCCGGGAACAGTGCGACGGCCACCGGGTCGGTCACTGTTGATACGTTGGTCAATGCGCTTGGCTACACCTCGACCGCAGGTGGCGACGGCACGATCAATGCAGCCGAAGCGGCCTCGGGCCTGGTCGTCACGGGCGTGGTTGAGCCCGGATCCACCGTTGTGGTGGAGCTGGGAGGTGTGACCACCAGTGCCGTTGTGGCTGCCGATGGGACGTGGACAGCGACCTTTGCGCCGGGGCAGGTGCCCCCGGGCACATATACATCAGACATGGTGGCGACCGCGACGGATGCTGCGGGCAACACCAGCAGCGTGACCCAATCGGTGAATGTCGACACGCAGGCAAGTGTTCTGACGCTCGACGGTCCGGTTGAAGGGGATGACATTATCAACGGCGCAGAGGTGAGCGACGGGGTGGTCCTGTCTGGCACTGCTGATCCCGGTGCGCTGGTCAACGTGACGTTGCACGGTGTCACGCATCAGGCCGTCGCAGGCACCAACGGTGTCTGGCAGGCGTTCTTCAACGCGACCGAAGTGCAACAAGGCACCTACGATGCGCAGATCACGGCAACCACAACCGATGCAGCCGGAAACACGGCCACGGTGACGGATACGGTGCACGTGGATACACGTGTCGACAACCTGTCTGTCGCGGCGGATGTGATCGAAGGCGACAACGTGATTTCCGGTGCTGAACGGGCCGATGGGGTTGTCGTCAACGGCACGACGGAGCCCGGATCGACCGTGACAGTCACCTTGGGCAGCCAGACGGTGCAGGCCATCGTGGATGCCAACGGGAACTGGCAAGCGCCCTTCGCGGCCTCGCAAATTCCCGAGGGCGAGTACACAACCAGCGTATCTGTCACCGCGACCGACCTTGCGGGCAACGTGGCCACGGTGTCGGACACCGTGCGGGTCGACACGCTGGTCAACCAGCTTGATATCCAGGACAACGTGACCGCTGACGATGTGGTCAGCGGGGCTGAGGCGCGCGAGGGCATCAACCTTGGCGGACAGGTCGAGCCCGGCTCGACCGTCATGGTCGATTTCAATGGCACCGTTCTGGCGGCAACCGTAGATGCGGCCGGAAACTGGTCGCTGGATATTCCGCCATCGGCCATTCCCAGCGGAGAATATGACGCGGCGATCACTGTCATGGCGACTGATGCCGTGGGCAACACCGAAACCCTCAGCGACACGGTCCGCATCGATACAGACGCCCCTGATGGTCCTGTCATCGCCAGCTTTACCCGTGATGCGGATGGTATCCGCGGCATCTCGACCGAGCAAAGCGATGGGGATCTGGCCGTGGCGCAGGTCAACGCGGACGGGTCGATCACCGATGTGGCCGCGACGCAGATCGATATTGATGTGCTGGGCGAAACGAACTTCCAGTTCCAGACCGATGTGCCGGACGGCTCGCACCTTGTGGTGAGCAGCGCGGATGCGGCGGGCAACACCGTTGGCAGCTACGTGGTGCTGGACGATGAAAGTGCCAATTCAAGCGTCGATCTGGGCAACCCGGCCTTGGGCAACTACCAGATCGAAGCGGTCGAGCTGCAATTCGCGGAAGAGGCCAACCTGACGATCACCGAGGCGCAACTGCTTGGACTGTCGGACAGCACCAATACGCTGACCATTCATGGCGGCAGCGACGACACGGTGACCATCGCAGGGGCCACGCGCACCGGGGCAACAACGGTCGATGGGCAGTCCTATGACGTCTACAGCCTGGGCACCGAGGGCACGATCATTCTGGACGACGACATCGCGGTCAACACGGGCGTCGTCTAGGACACTGACAAAACGAAATTTTCACTGGGCAAGAGCAACTACAAAAACAATCGAGCACACTCCAGAACGATATGAGGCGCGGACCGGGTTCCGTAACCGCGCCCACACAACCCAACGATAAAAACCCGAAACGGGACAGGACTATGGGGCAAGGTGGTATCAAGTTTGCGGTGCTTTTCGCCGCCGTCTCGCTGACTGCGGGGTGTACGGGGGATATGGGCGACGTGCCCTTTGTTTCCCGATTGAACACGGGTGCGGCGGACACTGCGGCGCCCGTATCCCAAGCCGCGTTGCGGGCGACACCCACGAAACATGATGAAACACTGAATACCGAAAGCCCTGTTGTTCAGGGCCTGCTGGCGCGCCAGTCCGTGCTGCCTGTCGGCAGTGCCTATGAAACAGTTGCCACGTCAGTCTTGGCCGCCAATGCACGGGCGGCTGAAACAGAGCTGCGTGCTGCGCGCTTGCGTGCGTCGGCGGCATCGAAGAACTGGTTGCCGACCATTGGACCGCGCGTATCGCTGAACTCCTTGGGTGACGTGATCACGCAGATCGTTGTGGATCAGGTGATTTTCGACAATGGCCGCAAGAAGGGTGAACGCGCCTTTGCCAAGGCCGATGTCGAAGTGGCGGCCGTGGCGCTGGCCGAAGACACCAACGCCCGGGTGGCCACGGGGCTTGGTCTGTATCTGGACGCCGTTGAAGCGCGCGAGAGTGCTGCCGTCCACCGCGCGACCCTGCGCGAGATGGAGCATTTCGAATATATCATGTCCGAGCGCGTCCGGGGCGGCGTGTCCGACATGTCCGACCTGAACGTGATCCGCCAGAAATTGGCTGAGATCCGGGCCGCCATCGCTGCCAGCGATGAAGCGGCGACCACGGCTATTGCAGAGTTGAACGCGATGTCGATCCAGCCGCTGGATGATGTGCGCGGACTGGAGGCGTTGACCATCAGCGGCACAGCTGCACAACCCCTGTCCGTCACCCGCGCCGAAGCCGAGAAAGAGCGCAGCATCGCGCAGGCCCAGATTGATCGCGCCAGCCAATTGCCCGGCATCAACGCGCAGGCCACCGTTGGCGAGAACAGCGGCACGGGGATCACGGCGGGGGGCATGTCGCTTGGCCTTGGCACCGGCGCGCGCCTGCGGGCGATCGAGGCCGCCAAGGAAGCCGCTGGCCGACAGGTGGCACAGGCGAATGAGGATGCCAACCGCACATTGCGACGGCTTGAGGGAGAGGTTGCTGCGACCGCCCGTCAGGCAGATGAGGCGCGCGGGTTGACCGCGCAGGCCAAGGCGAACCTGGACCTGTTCCAGGAACAATATCAGGCCGGGCAGCGGCAGGTCATGGACGTGGTGGGCGTCTATGAGACCTTTGCCGCGCGTCAGGTGTCAGAAGTGCTGCTGAAATACGAAGCCATCAGGCTGCAGGTCGAACTGGCCCGCGTGCAGGGTGTGCTTGCGGACGGAGAGCAGATTTGACCGACAAGCGGCCCTTTACCCTGACCATCACCAATGGAAACCGCGCGCAGATCAAGGCAGCCCCGATCAAGGAAGCACCGCGTGCGGACAACACCAACCGGATTGCCGACCGACTGAATGCGCGGGCGGATATGGCGGTCGCCTATGCGGGGTTGCTTGGCGTGTCCTCGGCCCGGTCCGACATGGTGGAGACGCTGTCGCTGCAATCGCGGGAGGGGGCCAGCGACAAGGTCGAGGCCAGCGCCATTGCAACCTGTTTGCAGGCGGCTGGATTGCGGGCTCAGGTCCAATCGGTCCAGACGCCTGGGCCTGATCACTGGCCCGCGCTGGCTTACATGACCAGCGGTCAGGTCGTGCTTGTCGTCGGTCAGGACCGGGATGATCTGGTCATTTTTGACAAGACCTGCCGGGACAACCGGGCGCATGTGCCGCTGGCCGAATTCACGGCCTTTTTCGCGGGTTTGCTGGTCAAAGCTGAGGCACCGCTTGAACGTGTGGCTGAGGTGCACAAGACCTTCAAGGTGACCAACCACTGGTTCTGGGGGCAGTTCCCGCGCTTTCGCAAGGCGCTGGCCGAGATCGCGCTGGGATCCTTTGTCGCGAACCTGCTGGCCGTCGCCGTGGCGCTGTTTTCCTTGCAGGTCTATGACCGCGTGATCCCGCATCAGTCCGAGGCGACATTGTGGGTTCTGGCGGCGGGCGCATGTCTGGCGCTGCTGCTTGAGGCGTTCATCAAAATCGCGCGCGCACGGCTGATGGACGGGGCCGGGCGGCAGATCGAGCTGTCGGTGCTGACGTTGCTGATGCGGCGTGTGATGGGTATGCGGTCGGATGTGCGCGGGCAGTCGCCATCGATGACTTTTTCAGCCATGCGCGAGTTTGGCTCCGTGCGTGAATTCTTTACCGCGTCGACCATCGGCACCATTGCCGACATTCCGTTTATCTTTGTTTTATTGCTGCTGGTGGCGTCCATCGCGGGGCCGGTTGTGTGGGTGCTGATCCTTGGCGGCGTGCTGATGGTGGTGCCAGGGTTCTTCCTGCAAAAGCGGATGCTGCGGTTGACGCAAGAGACGCAAGGGGCCTCTGCCAAGTCGTCGCGCCTGTTGCACGAGGCGATATTCGAGCGGGATACGGTCAAGACGCAGCGCGCCGAGGATCGCGTGATGCGTCTGTGGCAGGAGTTGACGACGCTGAGCGCGATGAAATCGTCCGAACAGCGGCGGCTGGCGTCCGTTCTGACGTTCTGGTCGCAGGGCATGCAGCAGATGACCTATGTGGCTGCGGTGATTGCGGGCACTTATCTGGTCTTTGCCGGGCAGTTTACCGTCGGGTCGATCATCGCTGTGGGTATTCTGACCTCGCGTACACTGGCGCCGCTGACCCAATTGGCGGGGACCATGGCCCGCTGGGGCAATGTGAAGGCGGCGCTGGATGGGCTGGATGCCATTGCCGAGGCGCCGCAGGATGTGGATGAAAGTCGGACCTATCTGCGCCGGGACAGCCTGAAAGGCCATTTTGAGCTGCGCGAGGTGCAGTTTCAGTACGAAGACGACGGCGTGCCGACGCTGGATATTCCGGGCGTGCAGGTCATGCCGGGCCAGCGTGTGGCTGTTCTGGGATCGAACGGGGCGGGCAAGTCATCGCTTTTGAAGATCCTGTCGGGGGTCTATGCGCCGACCAAGGGTCGTGTTCTGATCGACGGCACGGACATGAGCCAGATCGAGCCGCGCGACCTGCGTCGGTTGATCGGTTATCTGGGGCAGGATGTGCGCCTGTTCTCGGGCACGCTGCGCGACAACCTGAACCTGACTTTGCTGGAGCGCGACGATGACCGCCTCTATGACGCGCTGGACTTTGCGGGGCTGGGGCAGTTTGTGAAGGCGCACCACAAGGGCCTTGATCTGGAGATCCTTGATGGCGGGCAGGGCCTGAGCATCGGGCAGCGCCAATCCATTGGTTGGGCACGGTTGTGGTTGCAGGACCCGGCCATCTGCCTGCTGGACGAACCCACCGCCGCGCTGGATCAGATGCTTGAGAGCACTCTGGTCAGTCGGTTGGAGACATGGATGAATGGCCGCACGGCCATCATCGCCACGCACCGGGTGCCTATCCTGTCGCTGACGAACCGTACGCTGATCCTGCAGAACGGACGTATGACTGTGGACGGTCCACGCGATGACGTTTTGAACCATATCGGCAAGACCGTTCCACTGAAGGGCAAGATCGCATGAGCATCGCGGGCACCAATCTGAGCGGCCAGCTTGAGGCTGATATGCGTGGCCCGTCGCTGGTTGTGTGGCTGAGCGCGGGCGCCGTTTTGGTGTTTGTGCTTTGGGCCGCCTTTGCGTGGGTGGACGAGATCGTGCGCGGGTCGGGCGAGATGATTTCATCTTCGCGTCCGCAGATCATTCAGAACCTCGAAGGGGGCATTCTGGCTGAACTGGCCGTGGCCGAGGGCGATATCGTCGAGCGCGGCGATGTGTTGGCCCGTTTGCAGGGCACGCAGTTTCAAAGCCAGGCCGATGACTTGCAGGACCAAATCACCGCGCTGGCCGTGCGTCAGTTACGGCTGGAGGCTGAGTTGGCGGGGCAATTCGACTTTGCCGTGCCCGGCGGGCTGGAACGGCAGATGCCGGGGCTTGTTGCGTCTGAACGGTCGCTTCTGAATGCCCGGCAGACCGATTTTCTGAGCCGCCGCGAGGGCGCGCAGCGCGTGCTGGATCAGGCAGCAAAGGAGCGGGCACTGTTGGAGGACCTGCTGGAACGCAACATCGTGGCGCTGATCGAAGTGACCCGCGCCCGCAAGGCGCATGCGGATGCCCGGATCAAGTTGGACGAGATCATCACGCAGACCGAGCTGGAACGCGCGCAGACTTATTCGGATACGTTGAAAGAGCTGGGTACATTGCGCCAAACCTATAAGTCGGCGCAGGACCAGCTGAACCGGACCGTGCTGGTCAGCCCGATGCGCGGCATCGTGAACAATCTGAGTGTGACGACCATCGGTGGTGTCGTGCGTCCGGGTGAAGAAATCTTGCAGATCATTCCGCTGGACGAAGAGTTGTTTGTGGAGGCGCGGGTGTCGCCCAAGGACATCGCGGGGGTGCGTCCGGGGCAGGAAGCCAGCGTGAAACTGAGCGCCTATGACTACACCATCTATGGGGCGCTGAAGGGCGAGGTGAAGCTGATCTCGGCCGATACGTTCAAGGACGAGCGCAAGCCGGATGGTGATCCACATTACAAGGTGACGGTGCGGGTGGATATGTCGGCGCTGACGGAGCGGCAGAAATCGGTGTCCATCCGTCCGGGTATGCAGGCGGAAGTGGAGTTGCACACCGGGTCGAAGACGGTGCTGCAATATCTGATGAAGCCGCTTTACAAGTCGCGTGAGGCGTTTCGGGAGCCGTAGGGTCGGGTCGGCAAATGGGCTGTACCGGCTGCTTCAGCCGGCAGGTTGGGCTTGGCCTATTTCTGCAAACGGAAGAGGCAATTTGGCGAAAGATAGCTTTGATGAGCTGATGTCGTTCGGGATCGATATCGGTAACGACACCTTTGATATGGTAGGTTTTGATCTCTCTGGGCGGCGAGTCATATGACGTCAGATAAAGCGCCTTGCGTTTGTTTCGGCATTTGAGGGTCTGCCGCGCTGTATTGTGAGTTTGGAGGCCTGCTTAGACGCCCATTTCGTAAGCCGCATATTGCGCAAGTCGGGGTTTGAACCGGATCATCCCTGCGACTTACGCGAAGCCTTTCAACAAGGGGCAAAAGAACGACCATAAGCTTGCCCAGATGTATTCCACGATTAATGTCGATCCAGATGTTTTGCTTGTCGAGGGCGAGCGTGTGTTGACCTCAACCAGATTAGCAGCGGGGCTGGATTTGGGGTTGCATATCGTCCGGCAGGATTTTGGCGCGCAGGTTGCCGCATCCTTGGCCCAACGACTGGTTTTGCCAGCCCAAAGAGACGAAGGCCGACGATAATTTGTGTCTCGCCCAGAGCCAGCGTTGGATTGGGGTTGGCCGCATTGCAGGATCAGGTTCGTGCATCAATTGACCAGGATTGGCCGATTGAACGCATGGCCAATGCTGCTGCCACAAGCCCACAAGCGCGCGGACGTTGGCGCGACGGTTTCACGAGGAACCCGGAACAACCCCGTTAGACTGGCTCAAGGTTGAACGGGTGTCACGTGCTGCGGAATTGCTGGCAAGCGGAACTATCTCCCTGTCGGATGTTTGGGAGGTCTCCGGGTTCGGTTCCGCCGAAACCTTTTGTCGCGAATTTCGAAAAATAATGGGCGGGCCCCCGTCCGATACCGTGAACGTCTGCGCGCACTCCAAGGAGGATAGACCGTTTGGGTCATCCGACTGACTTGGCTATCAAGTCGCCCAAATGATTTCCTTGCCGCCGCCAAAGCCACGCGTCTTGACGCGATGTTACGGCCACACGACACTTAAGATGTGATGCCTTGCCTAAGGTCACACACCAAGAACCGCATAAGACTTTTTTACCTGTTCGGCAAAACGCCCTGCTGCAACTGAAAGCGAGCGCCCTTTGAGTTGTGACAGATGAAGGAACAACGGCGTGTGGTCTCGGGGGGATAGAGTGCGGCGGTAAATGTGACTCGATGAGTGTTTTGGGGTGCCGATCGCAATTTCGAATCCAATCGTGTCAGATCCTTGTAAAATGGGTATCGCGAAACCTGATGAGGCTTCAAGACCGACGCGATATTCGAGTCCCTGACTTGACGCAGACGTTTCGATGGCTTTGCGCAGAGGACCACGGGGGGGCAAGGTCCACAGGTATTGCGTGATCTCATGCAAGCGAAGTGGGCCATCGTGTAGCGCGGGGTGATTTTTGCGGCCGGTTACAACAATCCCAGCAGGCGCGGAGCAGAGAGACGAAACATGGGAATTGGTGCGCGGGTGAAGTTGAAGTGCAAGATCCGCCCGATATTCGATCAAGAACTGAGCGATATCATCTGCGGTCGTTGGCTCGATTGCGAAGGCGACGCCATCAAATTCACTTTGGTAGGCCGCAACCTCTTGGGCGAATGACTCGATATTGGCGATGTTGTCATCGATTGCGATTGTAACCCGCCCACGCCGCGCCCCTTTAAGATCGGCTATCTTGGAGCGCACCGATTTCATATCCGCCAATTGTCGCCGCGCATGGGTAATGAAAATCTCGCCGGCGGCGTTCAGCAAAACGCCCTGGGAGGTGCGTTCGAACAGTTGGGTCTCTAACTCATCTTCAAGGCTCAGCAAACGTCGGTTCAGCGCCGATGGCGTTATCGACAACATATCGGCAGCGCCCCGAATGGAGCCGGAACGTGCGATTTCCTCGACAATTTTCAGCGGATACTCATGCTGCATGGTCATTCCTTCGTGATGCATTTTCAGCAACGCATGAGTGCAAAATGAGCAGAAGACGCCAAATTGAAAATAGCTATTCTGCACTGCAGCATCACTTAAGGCCGTTCCGCCTTAGAATCAGGCACAGCTGCGCCAAACGACTATTTTCCAAGCACCTGAAAAGGTGACGGGGGACCAGAAAGCGACATGCTGAAACAAAGAAAAACGTGTTTTGCACGCATAGAGAAGTTCGCCTTATTGCCAGTGTTTTTCTGCGTGACGGACGCGAAAGTGCTTTTGGTCGGCGGTGGTGAAGCTGCCGCGCGGAAAGCTGAACTTCTGCGCGCTGCTGGAACTCGGGTCAGGGTGGTCATGCTGGAGATGAGTTCTGACATGAACGCGCTCATCAGAACAGACCGCGACGCCTTGGACATTCACCAAAGGGATTGGATGCCAGCCGGATTAGAAGGTGTCCACCCTGCGGGTATGGGCACAGAGTGCGATCTTGAGGACGCCGCTTTCTTGCTAGCAAGTCTTATGAGCTTTGTGCTGGTCAACGTCATCGAACGTCATGACTTTTGCCAGTTTCAGTCCGGCTCAAGCGTGAACCTCCGGCCTGCGATTATATCAACCTCAGCAAGTGGGGCCGAGCCGATTTTGGGGCAATCCGTTCGTCGCCGGATTGAAGCCCTCTTACCGCCGACGTTGGCTGGATGGGCCGCGCTTGCGGAAAAGCTGCAGCCTCGGATCAACGCCACTTACACAAGAGGGATGCAGCGTCGGACATTCCGGAAACGCTTCGTGGACAGAGTGCTCTCGGGCGAGGCTCCGAAGGAGGCGCGGCTCCTTGGTGACATGCCAAAAGCGGGGCGCATTGTTTTCGTTAATAGGGACGCTGGTGACCCGGAATTGCCGACGCTCAAGCCCATGCGTGCATTGCAGCAGGCCGCTGCCGTCATGTTTAACCACACGGTGCCCCCTCAAGCCCTGAAGCTGGTACGCCGCGAAGTGCGCTGCACCCAGAACGCTACCCTTGCAGAGAGGCGGCGCCATGCACTGGCCAACAAAACCATCGTACGTCTGAGCGTGTCGGACGAAACGCCGCATCCGGTACACCGCCAACAACACGCCATCCCGGTCGAGATCATCCCAGGTGTTGCGACCCCACCACGCAAAATCAGCCAATGCGTGGCTGCATAACCTACCCTTAAGAAAGGACACCACATGTCATACGTAAAACCGGCAGAATTCGCGGCTCAGATGGTCGAGGCGGGTGAATCCAAGGTCTTTATGTCGACCAAAGATACGCTCGTCAGGGCCTTTATGGCCGGTGCTATCCTCGCACTCGCTGCAGCCTTTGCTGTCACCATTGCCACAAACACTGGCAACTTCCTTGTTGCTGCGCTGCTGTTTCCCGTTGGCTTTTGCATTCTCTACCTTCTCGGTTTCGATTTGCTGACCGGCGTTTTCACCCTTTGTCCCTTGGCATGGTACGCAGGCAGACCGGGTGTGACATGGCCCGCCATCTTACGAAATTGGGGGTTGGTTTTCCTAGGAAACTTCGCCGGGGCCATGACCACTGCGATTTTCATAGCCATTACCCTAACGATGGGGTTCAGCGAGGTGCCAAACACGGTCGGGGTCAAGCTGATGGACATTGGCCACGCTCGAACCATCGGCTATGCCGAAGCGGGCGGTGCCGGATTGCTCACCCTGTTCGTACGGGCCGTTATGTGTAACTGGATGGTGTCCACTGGCGTGGTGGCGGCAATGATGTCGACCTCGGTTTCGGGCAAAATCATGGCGATGTGGATGCCCATCCTGATCTTCTTCTACCTCGGCTTCGAACACTCCATCGTCAACATGTTCCTCTTCCCTATCGGCATTCTGCTGGGCGCTGATTTCACATGGGGCGATTACCTGCTCTACAACGAAATCCCCACTGTAGTTGGCAATCTGGTCGGTGGCCTGACCTTCGTTGGCACGATGATCTATGCGACGCACTATAAAACCAGCCCGTCGCGCCGTCAGGCAAGTGACACTGTTGGCGCACCCGCCGAGTAGGCCAAAATGAACCAAGACCGCATCTTCCGGTGCGGTCTTAGCTATTGTCTCTACTGAAAGCCCATCCATGTTGCACGTCCCCTCATTGTCAGTCTCCCTTGGCCAAGCCTCGTCGCGCGGGGCCAAGGATTGCAATGACGACTTCTTTGGCGCTCTGCTCCCAGATGGTATTGATCGCCGCGTCAAAGGATGTGTGGTCGCATTGGCAGACGGGATTTCCACCTCGCAGGTCAGTCGGGAAGCGGCTGAAACCTGCGTCAAATCGTTTCTCACCGACTATATGGCGACCCCGGATAGCTGGACAGCCAAAACGGCTGGCACCAAAGTCATCTCTGCGATCAATGCATGGCTTCATGCGCAAACCCGTCACGCGGGTGAATATGACATTGATCGCGGCTATACCTGCACGCTCTCTGCGATGGTCTTGAAGGGGCGCATGGGGCATATATTTCATGTCGGCGATTGCCGTATCTGGCGCGTCTCCGGCACCACGCTTGAACCTCTGACATTTGATCACCACGCTCTGCTTGACGGCGCGCAAGTAGCCTTGTCGCGCGCTATGGGCGCAAACCATAGTATTGACGTCGATTACCGTGCTGAACCTCTGCATGTCGGTGATGTTTTCCTGATGACAACTGACGGTCTGCATGACGTCTGGGACCCGTGCCACGCGGTGCGGGTCATAGGGCAAGCGCCCAATCTTGATGTCGCAGCCCAACAGATCATTGATGCAGCTAAAGCGCACGCCGTAGATAATCTGACCGTGCAAATACTGCGCCTCGAGAACCTGCCGTTTGAAGAAGCTGCCGATGTAAGCGGTCAAAACGCAACACTGCCGTGGCCCAAGGATTTCGTATCAGGCGACACGATTGACGGCCTCACCATTCTACGTGAGATCCAAGTCACCCATCGTTCGCGTATCTATCTTGCGAAACGCGGTGACGAGCGCCTTGCCTTGAAAGTTCCCGCCTCTGAGTTGCGCGAAGATGACGCGGCTATCCAAAGGTTTGTGACGGAAGAATGGATCGCGCGGCGCATTAGCCATCCGAATGTTCTGTCCGCCCCCGTGCTGCAGACAGATCGAAGCGCGCTTTACACGCTTACCACCTTCATCGAGGGGCAAACGTTGCGGCAATGGATGATCGACAACCCAACCCCCACTCTCCAGCAAATGCGCAACATCATTGCCCAGATCATCAAGGGCCTGCGGGCCTTTCACCGCCGTGAGATGCTGCATCAGGATCTGCGACCTGAAAACATCATGCTGGATGCTGATGGCCATGTGACTCTGATCGACTTTGGCTCGGCCTATATTTCAGGGATGCAGGAAATGGGCCCGTTGGATATTGCCCCGGAAATTCTTGGCACGGCGCAATACACCGCGCCAGAGTATTTTTCTGGCGAGGCTGTAACCTGGAAAGCGGACCTCTTTTCACTGGCCGTGATCGGTTATGAGATGATGACCGGAAAGCTACCCTTTGGTACCGATGTCGCAAAGATACGATCGCCCAAAGAGCGGCGGGCTCTCGTTTACCGAAAAGCAGGTGACAGGGTGCCTGAATGGCTCGATCATTGTCTGCGATGCGCCTTGCATCCAGACCCCGTCAAGCGTCCCAATGCCCTGTCCGAGTTTGAGGCGGACCTCAAACGGCCCAGCATCCAGTACCAACGCAAAGGCCGCTCGCCCTTGATCGAGCGACATCCAGTCCAATTCTGGCAAGCGGTCTCGGCGCTGCTGGCCATCGCCATTTTTCTTCTTCTCAGCCACTAAAGGAGCACTATCCATGAAAGACCTCAACATCACTGACAGCCTGATGACCAAGGAAGATGTCACTACGCTTATCTTGCTGTCCAAGAAAAAGCTGGGATTATCATGGGCCGAGATTGCCGCAAAGATAGACATGTCTGCGGTCTTCACGCATTCGGCCTGCATGGGGATGAACGCGTTTCCGCCTGAGAAAGCCGCCGCATTGACCGAGGCCTTGGGCCTGCCCGATGAGGCAACAGCGGTGCTCGCCGAAAGCCCCACGAAGATTTGGGAACAGACGGTCCCAACGGACCCTTGCATGTATCGCTTTTATGAGATTGTCGGCGTCTATGCCCCAACATTGAAAGCTTTGATCCACGAAGAATTTGGCGACGGCATTATGTCCGCTATCGATTTCGAGATGTCTGTGGCCCGCGTGAAACACGACAAAGGCGACCGGGTTAAGATCGAGATGTCGGGCAAATATCTCGCTTACAATGCCTGGTGATCTAGTGACAAAAACGACGGGTCGGGGCTTCTCTGATGAACAGATCGCCTGCCTCATGTCAGCCCTGACAAAGTTGGAACTCACCGCCGCCCCGGGCGGTGAGGCCCCAACCGAGCATGTCTATGGCACCCCGTTAGAGGACCTCTGCAAAGAAGAAATCGCCAAATACAAGCTGCATCCGCTCGATATGTGGGATCGGCTTGAACGCTGGACGGCGCGCAACGAAATTGCCACCGGCCTAGATCAATTCCTACTGCGCCATCTTGGCTTCTTCAACGTGGAGCCCGCCAGCCCCGGCTACATGATCCGCTTGCGTTTGCCCGCCTGCCAAATGCGCGGCGACCAAATGCAGGCCATTGCGGATATTGCCGACACCTATGGTCCTAGCCATGCCCATGTGACAACCCGCGGCAATCTTCAAATTCGGGAAATTGCGCCAAGGAATGTGCTTAAGGTGATGGATGCACTAGCCTCAGCCGGGCTGTCCTGCCAGGGCTCAGGCGCGGATTCAGCGCGCAACCTGACTGCGTCACCCACGGCGGGCTTTGATCCGGTCGAATTAATTGATCTCTCGCCGCAAACGCGCCGGTTGTCGAACCTGATCCTGAACAAACGCGAGCTGCGGGCCCTCCCACGAAAATTCAACATCTCCTTTGACAATGGCGGCAGCATCTCTGCAGTCAGCGACAGCAACGATATCGCGTTCCAGGTGGTGAAGATTGCGGATGGTGCGCCCGTGGCACCGGGCGTCTATTGCCGCATTGGTTTGGGCGGGATTTCTGGCCACCGTGACCTGACGCGGGAGACGGGGATGATCTGCACGCCGGACCAGACCGTCATGACCGGTTTTGCGATGCTCATGGTGTTTGTCGAACATGCCAACCGCACCAACCGCAAACGCGCACGGCTGAAATACCTGCTCGACGCCAAGGGCATGGATTGGTTCATTGATGCCACGCAGACAAAGCTAAAAGAGATGGAGGCGGGCTTTCAGCTACTGCTGGTGAACGCAGCGCACGACTTGCCCCGACCCGCAGTGAACCGGCAGGGTCATATCGGGGTCCATCCGCAATCTGACCCCGCGCTCAACTATGCCGGAGTTGCCTTGGAAATGGGACGTTTGTCGTCTGATCAGATGCGCGCCCTGGGCCGGATCGCATCGCGGCATGGCCGCAACGATATCCGCCTGACCGTCTGGCAGAACGTGCTGATCCCGCATATTCCGACAACGCAAACCGAACAGATTGAACGAGAACTCGCTGAAGCCGGGTTGAGCACGAACGCCACGGCCTTTGCCGCAGGCGCGGTTGCATGCACTGGTAAAACAGCTTGCAAACTGGGCCTTGCCCATACCAAGGAAGACGGTATAGCGCTGGTGCGCCATCTGGAAGACCGCTTCACACTTGATAGCCCCATCAACATCCATCTGACGGGATGCCCGAACTCCTGCGCGCAGCATTATATTGGCGATATCGGCCTTGTTGGCGCAACCACCGCAGATGGTACTCCGGGGTACCAAGTCGTGATTGGCGGCGGTAGCGACTACGACAAAGGGATTGGCCGCCCGCTCTGTGGACCTGTTCCCGCGACTGAGTTGAACAGCGTTATCGAGCGGATCATCGCCACGTATCTCAACTGTCGCGACGGGACTGAGACTTTCCTCAGCTTCGTGCGGGCCATGCCTGACACTGCACTTTCCAAGCTTTTCCAGCCTTCGTCTTGACCCAAGGACCGCCCCATGACCGAACATGGCCCCATTTTCGCCGATGAGGCGTTGAACAACACAAAAACAACCTCCGATTTTATCCCCGAAGGCAGCCCCTTTGACGAGGCACAACGGGCTTATCTCAACGGCTTGTTTTCAGGCATTCATGCGATTGCCAAAGGCAGCACGACAATCGAACAGACGCCGCTCAAAGTATATTTCGGCTCCCAAACAGGAACGGCAGAGGCGCTAAGCAGGGAGCTGCGCAAACAATCCGCCACCAAAGGATTCAAGGCCGATCTTGCCGACCTAAATTCCATCATGCCTGAGGATCTGGCGTCCACAAAACATGTGTTGTTCATCGCAGCCACCTGTGGGGAAGGCGATCCCGCCGACAATGCCGCAAATTTCATGGACGCGCTTTTGTCAGATGACTGTCCGCCCCTTCCGGAAAGCCTGAACTATTCGGTTCTGGGGTTAGGCGACAGCAGCTATGCACAATTCAATCAGGCTGCAAAAGACCTGGATGCGCGCTTGGCTGAGCTTGGTGCAACAAGAGCCGCCGATCTGGTCGCCTGCGATCTGGATTATGAAGATGATTTCGCACTTTGGTGCGACACCGTGTTCACTACAGATGCGTTCCTGTCGGCGGCGGGCGGCGCCATCTTGGCGGAGGCCGAGGCGCCAAAGGCCGTGTTCGACAGATCCCATCCGTTTTTAGGCACGCTCATGCAAGCCATCTGTCTGAGCGGCGAGACATCCTCGAAACGGGTCAATCATATTGAGATTTCGCTCTGCGGCGGCGGTGCCGATTTGGACTATGAGGTGGGCGATGCCCTTGGGGTCTGGCCACTGAATGATATAGCAGAGGTCGAGGCAATTTTGGCCGCGTCAGGCCATACTGGTTCAGAGATCGTAGCTCTAAAGGCCGGGCCTTCTACGTTGCGCCAAGCCCTGTTCACGGTATTGGACTTGACGACCCTGACAGCCAAAACGGCAGAAAGCTGGGGATGTGAGATGCAAGAGGGCGATCATGTGCTGGATGCGCTGGTCCGGACCAGGGACCTCACGGCCCAGGCGCTAACAGACGGCCTTCGCGGCCTCCAGCCGCGCCTTTACTCAATCTCATCCAGCCCTAAAAAGCATCCCGGCGAAGTGCACCTGACGATTGGCGAGGTACAATACACGCATAATGGCCGGGATGGCAAAGGTGTCGCTTCGAATTATTTAGGTGGCCGCTTGCAAAGGGGCGGGGCTGTCGGCGTTTATGTCCACAAGGCCCACCATTTCAAACTGCCAAACGATGACGGCGTGCCGGTCATCATGATCGGCCCGGGTACGGGTATTGCCCCATTCCGTGCGTTTCTTGAAGAACGCGAGGCACGCCAAGCCAAGGGCGAGAATTGGCTGTTCTTTGGAGATCAGCATCAAGCCAGCGACTACCTCTACCAAGACGCAATTGAGACGTGGCACGAAGGCGGTCTTTTGACCAAGCTTAGTCTGGCGTGGTCGCGTGACAGTGACCGGAAATGCTACGTTCAACATCTGATTAAACAAAGCGGTGCCACGTTCTATGACTGGCTGGAACGGGGCGCCGTTATCTACGTTTGCGGCGACGCCTTGCGCATGGCCGCAGATGTGGACGTCGTGATCCACGATATTGTTGCGGAACATAGTGGCCTAGATGCGAATGGAGCAATAGCTTATGTCGCGGGCCTTCGCCAAGCGAACCGCTACCAACGGGACGTCTACTAGATGGCCGGGCCTCCTCCCAGATCAATAGTGCAACACCGATCTATTGGTGATGGCACAAGGCCGAAGGACCCTATATAAAAGATGGCCCCAATGACCGTTTTGGCGAAAGAATAGCGTTCCCGCATATTGGTGATGCTGCAAGAGCGAGGCGATGCTGCGTCAGCAATTGCTGTACTTGCACGAGCCCGGTTTGTCCCGCGAAGCCGACACCAGGCTTAAGCTTAGGATTGGCGTAGCGAACGAGGTAGGTCCGTGGATTGCCTGTCCAACGTTGGAGGCGCGAGCGCCTATCGCTTCATCGCACCGGCAGCCTTGGCGGCCGCCTTGATCTCGTCTGCGATTTCCTCGGCCTCTTCGGGGTCGAAATCCATGGGAATCTCAACGCCCTTCGCCTCGACATAGATGCGCACCATGCCTGCGTCGGTCGGGCCAATTTGCAGGTTGGCTTCGATGTCGCTTTCTTTGTTGATGCTCATGGTCATCTCCGGCGGAAGTTGAAGCCGGGTGCTAGCCCGATCAGTATTGAAAGGCAAGCCAGGGTCGGCCATGGTTGCCCGATGAATGACGTCACCCTGCGCCCGTTTCGCCCCGAGGATACCGATTGGCTGGTTGATCAGCATGGCGGGCTTTATGCGCGTGAAGCGGGGTTCGATGACAGCTTTGGTCCGCTGGTCCGGTCCATCCTTGAGGTGTTCAACGCAGATCATGATGTGACCTGCGAGCGCGGATGGATGGCTGAGGCGGGTGGGCAGCCTCTGGGGTCGATCTTTTGTGTACGTCATGACGAAACGACCGCAAAGCTGCGTCTGTTTCTGCTGGTTCCGGAGGCACGGGGCAGGGGCGCGGGCCGGATGCTGCTGGATCAATGCATGTCATTTGCGCGCGACGCGGGATATGCCGGGATGACCCTTTGGACCCATGAAAGTCACGCGGCCGCCTGCGCCCTTTATGCCCGCACGGGGTGGGATATGGTGGCGTCAAAACCTGTGCATTCCTTCGGTCAGGATTTGGTGGAACAGACGTGGGTTTATCGCTTCTGACGGTATTGCAATCGGTCGGCGGCATAGGTATTTGACCCCCAGTGCCGCCGTAGCTCAGTTGGTTAGAGCGCCTGATTGTGGATCAGGAGGTCCCCCGTTCGAGCCGGGGCGGTGGTACCACCCTTCCGAAAATAGCGCTGTTTGGTGAGACGTGGCTGCGTTTCTGATCGGTGCGCATTCTGCCTGGGCAAAGCATTTGCCAAACCCGGCAAGGCGTCATAGCTTTGCATTCAGGATCACAACCAACAACGGGAGGGCACAAGCTGAGCATGCGTATCATCCGCCGACTTCAGCATGGCCCCCGCTGCGCCCTGTAAATTCGTTTGCAGGGCTGGCCACAGGTAATCCTTTCACCGGTCTGCCCAAAGCCGCGTAGCGGCATCCTTTTTGTGACCCGAGATCCCTATGGCTATCCTGAACACCAACGCTTTGGCGGTAACGCTGGGCCATCCGCTTTTTTCTGACCTCAACCTGACAATCTCGAAGGGCAACCGCATCGGTCTGGTGGCCCGGAACGGCAGCGGGAAGTCAACTTTGCTGTCCTGTCTTGCGGGCGAGTTTGATCAAACCAGCGGAGATATCACCCGCACCCGTGGCCTGCGCATCGGACATGTGAAGCAGGACCTGCCGCCCGAGGCGCTGTCCTGCACCATGTATGAGTGGGTGCTGGCAGCCCTGCCACCCGAACAGGCCGATTACGAAAGCTGGCGCGTCGATGTCGTGTTGGGCGACCTTTCCGTACCGTACGAGTTTCAGCACAAGTGGCTCGCAGACCTGAGCGGTGGGTGGCAACGCATGGCGCTGCTGGCGGCGGCTTGGGTCAATGAGCCCGGTTTGCTGCTGCTGGACGAGCCGACCAATCACCTGGACCTGCATCGCATCGCCTTGCTGCAGAACTGGATGGCGGCTTTGCCAGGCGATCTGCCGGTGATCATGACCTCGCACGACCGGGCATTTCTGGACGCGGTGACCAATTGCACGTTGTTTCTGCGGCCCGAGCAATCCCGGTTCTTTGCACTCCCATATTCGGCCGCCCGCGCGGCGCTGGAGGAGACCGACGCTGCGGACGCGCGCCGGTTTGCCAATGATCTCAACAAGGCCCAGCAACTGCGCAAACAGGCGGCGAAGCTGAAAAATGTCGGTATCAACTCGGGCTCTGACCTTTTGTTGACCAAGACCAGGCAGTTGACCGAACGGGCGGACAGGATGGAAGCCGCTGCCAAACCTGCGCACACCGAGAGAAGTGCGGGGGACATCAAGCTGTCGAATAGTGGCACCCACGCCAGGGCATTGATCACGCTTGATGATGTGGACGTCAAAACACCTGATGGGCGGTTGCTGTACAAGACAGGAAAGAAATGGATTTCACCCGGTGATCGCGTTGTTTTGCTCGGGACGAATGGCACGGGCAAGACCCGTCTGGTCAGGATGATTGCCCGCGCCCTGGGAGGAGAGGACACGGGGATCAAATGCGCGCTGTCCGCCGTCGCTGCGTATTCGGATCAGCATCTCAGCCAGCTTTCTGACCGGGATACGCCCATGCGCGCCGTGACGCGTACATTCGATATTGGTGATCAACGGGCGCGCGGCGTGCTGGCGGGGGCGGGTGTCAGCTATCAAATGCAGGATACCCAGATTGGCGCCTTGTCCGGCGGGCAGAAGGCCCGGTTGGCCATGCTGGTGTTGCGTTTGCAAAACCCGAATTTCTACTTGCTGGATGAGCCGACAAACCATCTGGACATCGAGGGGCAGGAGGCCTTGGAGGACGAATTGATTGCACATGACACGTCCTGCCTGCTGGTCAGCCATGACCGCAGTTTCCTGCGACATGTGGGCAGCCGTTTCTGGTGCATCCACGGTCAGAAGCTGGAGGAGGTCGATGGCCCGGAGGCTTTCCTGTCTTCGGAAATGCAGCCGCGTTAGGTGCGCTGCGTCGTTTCTGACGCCTCAATGGCGCTTGCGCGGCCCCTTGTTTTAGTCTGCCGCCGTTTCGACGGCGATGGACTGCCGTAGCGTGCCCGTCACTTGGTCATAGATCAGGATGCGATCATCGGCGGTCACGACCGCGTACCAGTCGGACCCGACCGTAAAGGCCGTGGCCGTGGTGCCGTCAGGTAGCGTGACCTGATCGGGCAGGGGGAGCGGTGCGGGGTCGGCATTCAGCCGGATGACAAGCAGGGCGACCACCGTTACAACGCCCCCGATCATGATGATCGTCAACACCGTCACCAGCCGCCGCAGAAAGGTCAGGTTGGCCGGCATTTCTGGGGTGTCCATGTCGTCCACGTCCGTCTCCTTTGTCATTGCGGCTGATCCGCCCGCGCGTCTTGATAAGGCCATCGCCCGCGACGTGCCAGAGGGCGCGGCCCTGTCTCGCACCCGTCTGGCGCGCTTGTTGGCGGATGGGGCCGTAACCGTCGATGGTGTCATTGCGACCGATCCCAAGGCCCGCATTGTAGAGGGGGCCGTGGTCGAGGTGACCGTTGCGGCGGCCGAGGACAGCCATATCGGGGCGGAGGACATCCCCTTGGACGTGGTATTCGAGGATGACGATCTGATTGTCGTCAACAAGCCTGCGGGGATGGTGGTGCATCCGGCACCGGGTTCGCCCTCGGGCACCTTGGTCAATGCGCTTATGCACCATTGCGGCGATGAACTGTCTGGTGTCGGTGGCATGAAGCGCCCGGGCATCGTGCACCGGATCGACAAGGATACAAGCGGGTTGCTTG
Source organism: uncultured Tateyamaria sp. (assembly GCF_947504105.1). GTDB lineage: Bacteria > Pseudomonadota > Alphaproteobacteria > Rhodobacterales > Rhodobacteraceae > Tateyamaria. Next base: position 9,014 of record NZ_CANNGP010000016.1, on the reverse strand, counting down.
TGGTGGCCAAGAGCGATGCGGCGCATCACGGGCTGGCAGCACAGTTCGCGGCCCACAGTGTCGAGCGATACTATCGTGCGCTGGTCTACGGCGCGCCTGAGGCAAGTGATCCGCGCCTGCGCGGTGTGCGCGGCGCATCCTTTGAAAGCGGCAATGTGTTGAAATTGACTACCCAGTTGGCCCGTCACAAGACCGACCGCCAGCGGCAGGCCGTGCTGTTTCAGGGCGGGCGTCACGCGGTGACGCGGGCACGTCTGGTGGCCCGATACGGCACGCCGCCCGTTCTGGCGCAGGTCGAATGCTGGTTGGAAACCGGGCGCACGCACCAGATCCGCGTTCATATGGCGCATGCCGGGCATGGTCTGGTGGGCGATCCAACCTATGGCGGCAAGCGCAAACTGGCGCGTGGCGCACTGTCCGAAGCTGCGGCAGCGGCTGTGGCTGGCTTCGCACGTCAGGCGCTGCATGCGGCCGTTTTGGGGTTCGAGCACCCCGTCACCGGTCAGATGTTACGGTTCGAGGCGCCTTTACCGCAGGATTTTGCCGATCTGCTGGCTGTTTTGGACGGCTAAGCGCGGAACTGCGCATCCGGCCACGCCATCTTTACATCTCTTTGTAATGAACAGCACATGCGCGTGACTGCACGGGTCGGGCCCTGCCAAGCTCCCTGATCGCGTGCCATACTCAACCTGCGACGACACCCGCCTCTTGTATGCGGGCGGTCGCCGTCCCATATTGAATGTTAAGCCCCTAAACATGAAACGGGGATACTGGAGGGACATTATGGCTAATTATGCAAATCTTCCCGCACCGACGCCTGAGGGTGGTCTGAACCGGTACATGCAGGAAATCCGCAAATTTCCCCTGCTCGAGCCGGAAGAGGAATACATGCTGGCAAAAGCCTGGGTCGAAAAAGAAGACACTGGTGCCGCGCACAGGATGGTGACAAGCCACCTGCGGCTCGCAGCCAAGATCGCAATGGGCTATCGCGGCTATGGATTGCCACAGGCCGAAGTGATTTCAGAGGCCAATGTGGGCCTGATGCAGGCCGTCAAACGCTTTGACCCGGAAAAGGGTTTCCGCCTTGCCACCTATGCGATGTGGTGGATTCGCGCGTCTATCCAGGAATACATCCTGCGGTCGTGGTCGCTGGTGAAGTTGGGCACGACATCCGCCCAGAAAAAGCTGTTCTTCAACCTGCGCAAGGCCAAGGCCAAGATTGGTGCATTGGAAGAGGGCGACCTGAGGCCGGAAAACGTCAAGCGTATTGCGACGGATCTGGGCGTCACCGAGGCCGAGGTCATTTCCATGAACCGGCGCCTGTCGGGCGGTGATGCGTCGCTGAACGCGACCGTCGGGTCCGAAGGCGAAGGCACCATGCAGTGGCAGGATTGGCTGGAAGACGAAACGGCGGATCAGGCAGGCGATTACGAGGCCCGCGACGAGTTGGAAGTGCGCCGCGAGATGCTGACCGAAGCGCTGGACGTGCTGAATGAGCGCGAAAAGGACATCCTGACCCAGCGCCGCCTGGCAGATGCGCCTGTGACGCTTGAGGATCTGTCGGGTGAGTATGGCGTGAGCCGTGAACGTATTCGCCAGATCGAGGTGCGCGCTTTTGAAAAGCTGCAAAAGAAGATGCGCGAGATCGCCAAGGCCAAGGGGCTTATGACCCCGGCCTGATCCTTGGCAAACACATGATTGAGACACCCCGCCGGGTTCGGCGGGGTGTTTTCGTTTCGGCCCCATTTCTTGCCGTGCTTTGAGAACAGAGCAACTTGAGGTAGGCTTTGCCCATTGTTTGAGTTCATTCATCAAAAGGCGGGGGCGCCATGATTTTTTTTAAGCGATGGAGCGTTATTGTAGTTCTGGGCCTGATCGGGTTGGCTTTGTTATCATATGTGATCGGTTCGGATGCAGGAGATGCTCTTTTACTGTCCGAGCCCTCAAACGGCGTTGTGCCACAAGGGCCAGGCGACAGTGGAGATATCGCGGGGGCCATCACAGCTGTGGCAGGCGCTGTCACAACGCTGGGTGCGGCAGTCTTTGGCCTGTTGGGCAAGTGGACCGATTATCGCAAAGCGCAGCTTGAGGTTGCGGCCAAGGAGCTGGAGCAGAAGCGCCAGGCAGCCAAGGCCGAATGATCTGGCGGCTGGCGGTTGGTCTGGCCCTGTTGGCCGCACCGCTTTGGGCGGAAACGAATGGTCTGGACGAGGCCACGATACGCCCGGACGACCGGTCCGTTACCGAGCGGTTGCTGGTGCGCGCCGGGTTCGGGGAACTGCAGAAAAGCTATGCCCTGATTGTTGGTGTCAGCGATTTTGATGAATTCACCGACCTGCCGACCGCCAAGGACCCGTTGCGCATGCGGGACTACCTTGTCGACGAGGCGGGCTTTGACCACGTGCATATCCTGACCGGCGACAAGGTCACCAAGGACCGGTTGGAAGAGTTGATGCTGGATGATTTCCGCCAGCTTGTCGGGCCGAATGACCGGTTCCTGTTCTATTGGTCCGGACATGGAGAGACATTGGGCCAGGGGCCGGGTGCTCGCGGCTTTCTGCCCTTGAAAACCAGCCGCAGGGGCCGGTTTTCGACCATGGTGTCGATGGATGATATCGCCGATTGGGACAGCTACATCATCGCGCATCAGGTGCTGTACCTGATGGACAGCTGCTTTTCCGGTTTGGTGGGGTCGGCCCCGCAGTCCGATCTGGCGGATATCACCCGCGCCCAGTTGGGCGGGCCTGCGCGCCATGTGATCACGGCCGGGCGTGCAGATGAGCAGACCATCGCGGTAGACCAGTTGGGCGGTTCGGTCTTTACCCACGCGCTGCTGAACGGGTTGCGCGGGGCGGCGGATGCGACAAACGCGCTGGGCAAGGACAACCTCGTCTCGGTCGGTGAGTTGAAATCCTATCTGGGTCAGGAGGTCACGCGTCTGCGCACGCGCTTTGGCTGGCAGCGGTCGATCACGCCGCAGATCCGGGATTTGACCGGATCAGATGGGGCATTCTTCTTTCCCGTTCCTGCTGCGTTCGCCCCCGAGGGAGATGATCCCGAGCCTGATCCGCCCGTGTCAGACGGCGTTGCCGAGATGCAGCAGGCGCTGATTGATCTTGGCTATGACACTGGCGGTGTCACAGGCGTTTTGAACCTGCGGACGCAGGTGGCCTTGGTTCTGTTCCAGCGTGATCAGGGGCTGGAGGAAACCGGTCAGGCCGATGACGTCACGCGGCGCGCGATCATTGCCGCCCTTGCCGGGTTGGCGCAGCCGCAGGGTGATGGGGATGTGTCCGAGGAGGACAGCCTGCCCGAGACAGTGATGGCGATCGAGCGTACGGAGCGGGCTGCAATAGAGCCCGCGACACCGGCGCCCCTTCCGCCGCAGGATATACGTGTCCGACCCTGTGAGACGTGCCCTGAGTTAATCCGCGTGCCGGGCGGAACGATGGCATATGGCCCGCGTCCTGTGGACGATCCGATCCCACCGATCACAGAGGAGGTCGCGCCGTTCTTTATCTCGGCCACCGAGGTCACCATTGGCCAGTTGCGGGCCTATGCGGAGGACACCGGCGTTGCCTTTGTCGATGGCAAGACGTCCGAGGGGCCCAGTTGCTTTGACTGGCAGGAAGGCGACAAGCTGCGCAAGACTGCACAGGCCTTTAACCAGGGAAGTGACCTGAGCAGCGATCATCCCGTGTCTTGCGTCAGTCGCAGGGATGCGATGGGGTATGTTGATTGGTTGAACGAGCAGACCGATGGGCCGCGCTACCGCCTGCCGACCGAGGCTGAGTTCGAGCTGCTGCTGGAACGCCAGTTGAAACACCGGATCGCCGAAGAGGAGTTTAGCCGCGATCTGAACAACGACGCAGATGTGGTCTGTGTGCTTGGCAATTTTGGTGATGCCACGTCGCAATTCAGCTGGCGCAACCTGTCCTGCAATGATGGCAACCCGGGTGTCGCGCTGGCGGCATCCTATCCGGCGGATGAATATGGGGTGCATGATCTGGCGGGTAATCTGTGGGAATGGGTGGCGGATTGCTGGCGGGGCAACCTGTCCCTGCCGCGCAAACTGGATGGGTGCGAGAGCGGGACGCTCAAAGGTGGGTCGTTTGATGACCCGATCAAGAATGCTGCGCCCGAGACACGGCAGCCCGTGCCCGTGGACCGCCGCCAGACCAACATAGGGTTCCGCGTGGCGCGCGATCTGGAGTGATCAGTTCAAGCGTGCCCGCAGCACCCGCACCATGTTGCCGCCCATGACCTTGCCGATGGTTTCGGTGTCTAGGCCCGCCTCGAGCAACGCGTGAGTCAGGCTTGATAGCTTGGATGGGTCGCAGGCGGTTTTCACCGAGCCGTCGAAGTCGGACCTGAGCGAGACGTGATCGGCGCCAACGGTGTCCACCACCTTGACGATCATGGCTGCGGTCGGCGCGTTCTTCGATGCTGCGTTTCCACAGCAGGCTGTCGGCATGCCAGTCGCCGACTGCCAAGCTGATAGTACGGCAGCACTGCCTTGTGCGGGAAACGCGGCGCGGTATGGTAGCGCAAACGGCACAAGGAAGGGTATGGCGATGGCGGATCCGATCAGGTGGGGTATTCTGGGGGCCAGCGACTTTGCGCGTCGGGACATGGCCCCGGCCATTCATGCCGCCAAAGGGGCCGAGCTGACGGCCCTTGCCACCTCATCGCCGGCGAAGGCCGAGGGCTTTTCCGCCTTTTGTCCGGGGCTGCGTGTGCATGACAGCTATGATGCGTTGCTGGCTGATCCTGCGATTGATGCCGTCTATATCCCGTTGCCCAACCACCTGCATGTGGAATGGTCGTTGAAAGCGCTGGAGGCTGGCAAACCTGTGTTGTGCGAAAAGCCTATGGCGATGGCCGCCGCTGAGTATGAGGCGCTGATTGAGGCGCGCGAGGCGTCGGGCTGTTTTGCGACCGAGGCCTACATGATCGTGCATCACCCCCAATGGCAGCGTGCACGCGCCTTGTACGAAGACGGGGCCATCGGGCGTTTGATCCATGTTGAGGGGCTGTTTGGCTATGACAATTCGAGCGAACCCGGCAACGTGCGGAACCGGCCCGAGACGGGCGGCGGCGGTATTCCCGACATTGGCGTTTACACCTATGGCTGCACCCGCTGGCTGACGGGTCAGGAACCGGACGAAATCACCCATGCTGATGTGGATTTCGAGAATGGCGTGGACGTGCTGGCCCGCGTGTCGGCCCGGTTCCCCGGCTTTTCTGCTCATTGGGTCAACTCGATGCGCATGCATCCCGTTCAGGAGATGACCTTTGTTGGTTCAGAAGGGGTGATCAAGTTGACGGCGCCGTTCAACCCGGCGCGCTTTGCCACGGCGCGGCTTGAGCTGCAGCGCAACGTGCATGGCGGCGCGGGCGGTGCAACGGTGACCGAGGAACGGTTTCCCGGAGTGGATCACTATGTGCTGCAGGTCGAGGCGTTTACGGCGCATGTTCGGGATGGTGCGCCATACCCTTGGCACCTCGAAGATGCGCGCGGGACGCAGTCCATCATTGACGCGGTCCTTTCCAAAGCCAAAACTGTCGGTGTTTGATCGACCCATTTGGGGGATTCTTTCGGGTCGGATGAAGGAGCGGGATCATGGCAGGGGGATGGGCCAAGGATGGTGCGGTTTCCGAGCAGATCGAGGCTTCGATCTCGGACGAGCTTGCACGGATGCAGGCCCGCAAAACGCCTGTCGGCGACAGTCTGACCCATTGTGCCGAATGTGATGAACCGATCCCGGAAGCACGATGCATTGCCGTGCCCGGGGTCAAACTGTGCGTGGAGTGTGTTGCCGAGCGGGATGCCATGCGAGTTCAGCGCGGCGGGATAAACCGGCGCGGGTCGAAGGACAGCCAATTGAAGTAAGAACGTATTTAGTATCACGGGGAAAAGGGGATTTTTTGTGCCGCACGGCAGGCGGCAATCTGTAATTTCAAACGATTAGAGAGTATGGTTCGCGTGTATATTCAACTCGATACTGCCCAGATTTTTTTTGATACAGTCGGAGCAAAGCTGGAGCCGGGCCCGGACAGCATGCAGGAGCGTGCCACGCTGCTGGTACTCCATGGGGGACCTGGGTTCGACCACTCGACCTTGCGCCCCTATTTCGACCGTTTTGCCGATGATTTTCAGGTCATCTATGTCGATCATCGTGGCAGTGGGCGGTCGACCGGTGATCCCGAGACATGGGCGCTTGATCAATGGGCCGATGACATTGCTGCATTCTGTGACGTGCTTGGCATCCAGAGCCCGGTGGTCTTTGGCCAATCGTTTGGCGGCATGGTCGCCATGCATTACGGGGCGCGTCATCTGGATGGGCCGTCCAAACTGATCCTGTCGTCCACGGCTGCGCAGTTCCACCTGGACGAAACCATGAAGATGATGCGCCAGCTTGGGGGCGATGCAGCAGCCGAGATGGCGCGGGATTTCTTTTCCAAACCATCACAGGCGCGGTTCGATGCTTATGCCAAGATTTGCCAACCGCTTTACAGCCAAACGGATGATCCCAATGCCGCAGGCTTTCGAAACCGCGCCATCCAGCGCCCGGAGGTTGCGGTCCATTTCTTTGGTCACGAAATGAAGGACATGGACATGCGCAGCGAGGTGGCTAGCATCACATGCCCGACCCTTGTTCTTGGCGGGGCGCTTGATCCCGTCACGCCGCCGGTTTGTTCGCAGGAGATTGCGCAGGCGGTCGGTGACAACGCCACGCTTGAGATGTTCGAAGGGTGCGGACACGGGGTGCACCGCGATGACCCTGATGGTGCTGAGCGCGTGATGCGGGCGTTTCTGGCGGGCGGCTGAGGGCCGCCCACCGGGGCATTGTCAGTCTTCCATCGCTTCGAGTTCGTCGATGAAGCCCGAGATCATGCTGAGCCCTTTGTCCCAGAATTTCGGGTCCGAGGCGTCGAGGCCGAAGGGGGCAAGCAGTTCCTTGTGGTGTTTGGAGCCGCCTGCTTTCAGCATGTCGAAATACTTGTCTTCAAAGCCTGCCGCGCCCTCGGCGTAAACCGAGTAGAGCGCGTTCACCAGGCCGTCGCCGAAGGCGTAGGCGTAGACGTAGAAGGGCGAGTGCACGAAGTGGGGGATGTAGGCCCAGAAGGTTTCGTACCCGTCCATGAATTCGAAGGCTGGGCCAAGGGATTCTGCCTGCACGCTCATCCAGAGCGCATTAATGTCTTCGGGGGTCAGCTCGCCACCCCGGCGCGCTTCGTGCAGTTTGCATTCGAAGTCATAGAAGGCGATCTGGCGCACGACCGTGTTGATCATGTCCTCAACCTTGCCTGCCAGCATGACCTTGCGCTGGGCGTCGTCCTTGGCGCCATCGAGCATTTTGCGGAAGGTCAGCATTTCGCCAAAGACAGAGGCGGTTTCTGCCAGCGTCAGGGGCGTTGAGGACAGCATTTCGCCCTGACCGGCGGCCAGCACCTGGTGGACGCCATGGCCAAGCTCGTGCGCCAAGGTCATCACGTCGCGCGGTTTGCCCAGGTAGTTGAGCATCACGTAGGGGTGCACGTCTGTCACCGTGGGGTGGGCGAAGGCACCGGGGGCTTTGCCGGGTTTTACGCCTGCATCAATCCAGCCCTTCTTGAAGAACGGGTTTGCCAGCTCACCCATGCGCGTATCGAAGGCGTTATAGGCGTCCATCACCGTCTTTTCCGCTTCGTCCCAATTGACGATGCGGGGGTCTTCCATGGGCAGCGGCGCGTTGCGGTCCCAGACCTGCATCTTTTCCAGACCCAGCCATTTGCGTTTCAGTTCATAATAGCGGTGACTGAGTTTGGGATAGGCATCGACGACGGCGTTGCGCAGTGCTTCGACCACTTCCGGTTCGACCTGATTGCTGAGGTGCCGCCCGGTCTGGGCTGTGGGCATCCCCCGCCAGCGGTCGAGGATTTCCTTTTCCTTGGCCTGCGTGTTGTGGACGCGGGCGAAGGTTTTGATGTTGCCCGAGAAGACCTCGGCCAACTCGCGCGCCGCCGTCTCGCGTTTCTTGCGGTCGGGGTCGGTGAGGAAGTTCAACGTGCCCTCGATATTCAGCGCTTGGCCGTCGATGTCGAAGGTCAGGCCCGCGATGGTTTCGTCAAAGAGCCGCTCCCATGCGTCGCCCACAACGCCCAGGTCGTGGAGGAATTTTTCCAGCTCATCGCTGAGCTGGTAGGGCTTCATCGCGCGGATCTTGTCGAACACGGGTTTGTAGCGAGCGAGATCGGCGTTCTGGCCGAGCAGCCCGGTCAGGTGGTCGTCTTCGAGCCGGTTGAGTTCGAGCGTGAAGAACACAAGCGGGGTGGTGAAGTTGGTGATCTTCTCCTGCATGTCCGACATGAACTTCGCCCGACCCGCATCGGTGGTCAGTTGGTAATAGCGCAGGCCCGCATAGGACATGACGCGCCCGGCAACCTGGTTGATCCGCTCTTGGCGCTGGATGCAGTCCAACAGTTCCTTGGCGTCCAACTGGTCGAGCTTGCCTTCGTAGTCGGCGGCAAAGCTCTTGCATGCGTCTTCCAGCCAGTCGAGGTCGCGTTTGAGTTCGGCGGCATTTTCGCCGGTGTAGAGGTCATCGAGGTTCCATTCGGGCAGGTCGCCCAAGGGCTGATCCCCCGTGCTTGCGTTGGCATCACGGACGGGGAACGGGAGTTGGAACATGTGTCAGCACCTTTGGTTGCGTGTCGCGCCCATAGGTATGGGGCGTCGTCGGGAGGAGCAAGGGGGTCGCCGCGCCTATGCGCGGCGCCCGGGGGGGGGGGGGGGGGGGGGGGGGGGGGGGGGGGGGGGGGGGGGGGGGGGGGGGGGGGGGGGGGGGGGGGGGGGGGGGGGGGGGGGGGGGGGGGGGGGGGGGGGGGGGGGGGGGCGGGGGGGGGGGGGGGGGGGGGGGCGGGGGGGGGGGGGGGGGCCCCCCCCGAAGAGGAGTTTGGGGGTGGGGGGGGGCGGGGGGGCGACCGGGGGGGGGTGGGGGACAACACAACCCCCCCACCAGACCCGCAGG
>NZ_CANNGP010000015.1 GCF_947504105.1 uncultured Tateyamaria sp. | reverse complement strand
TGGAAAGAAGGGCTCAAGACGCGCCATCTGCGCATCTGTCAGCCAGAAAAGATCAGACATGTTCACCGCTTTTTGCAACCGTGAAACACGCCCCGCAGCGGAAATCAATGGGTCCTGAGCCTAGGGGGCCAAGACACGGCTACCAGATTTTGGCGCGAACTGCGTTTTGATCGTAAGCGCCCTCGGGGCCGGTTATGGCGGAACCAAAAGTTCTTCCGCGCATTACTAGTAAGAATGCGCGGCATGCTACTGATAATGTTGCGGCAACTCTCCGAGAAAACGCGGGATTGATCCCGAGCTCTCGGCTCAGCTCTGCGATCATTGTATTGCTGCCTGGACAGTGTGCGTCCCCTCTCGGGATCATGCTTCGCATAACCCTGTCGGGCAGCGGTACGTGGCGCTCCCGTGACGAACCTGTCCATGGTGCTCCCTTCCATTCATGAGAAAGGATCACACCATCAAACCTTGGGATTAAACAATTAGCGCGTAAGTGGCGGGCGCCGCATGCGTGCGATTTCACGCTCACCGAAGCAGCAAGGTGACGCCTTCATTTGACACTTCGCCATCATCCCGACACGCCCCATAGCGCACGATTGACTGAGTGCTTTAATCAGGTATTGCGGTCCGTGGCTTTACGTGTTTTCTAAGGATGCAAATCGGGTCCCCAGCCACTTGCCAGGTCAGCCCCCTTACTAATTAAGGAGCATGACATGGGGACAATATCTGCTCGCCTGTTTGCATTGATACTGATGCTGGCCGCACCTGCGGTCGCCGCGCAAGAGACCGATGCGACCGGCAAGGTTGCTATCGAGCTAAATACAGTGTCGGAAGGGGAGGGGAACTGTACCCTCACCTTTCTAGTTACCAACGGTCATGCTGTTGATATTGAACAACTTGTCTATGAGACAGTGCTGTTTGATGCGGCAGGTCACGTAAACCGGTTGACCCTGTTCGACTTTGGCGCGTTACCGATGGGTAGCCCCCGCGTGCGACAGTTTGCGGTGCCCGAATTGACCTGTGATGGATTAGGTCGGGTATTGTTCAACGGCCTGCATACCTGTGCGGCTGACGGTCTGGCGCAAGGCGTCTGTGGCGACAGTTTGCGGCCGTCAAGCCGGGTCAAGATCGAGGTACTGGGTTGATGCTGGATATGGCGATAGCGCAGATGGTGGCCGTGTTCGAATTGGGCGGTCCCGTTGTCATGGTGTTGATTGTCGTGTCGATCGTGACATTGGCCGTGGTTCTGTACAAGCTGTGGCAGTTTTCGGTTGCGCATGTTGGGCAGCACACGGCGTTGCGCACAGCTGTGACCGCGTGGGATGCGGGAGATCGAGCGGGTGCGCGGACAGCGCTTGAGCAGTCAAAAAGCTATCTGGCCCCCGTGGTCGCGGCAGCATTCGACGGTCGTGAAAGGGACCGATTGCTGGCCATGGCTGAAGAACGGTTCACGCAGCTGGAGCGTGGGTTTCGGTACCTGGATTCCGTGGCACAACTGGCGCCTCTCTTGGGCCTCTTTGGCACTGTTCTAGGCATGATCGCGGCCTTTCAGTCCTTGCAGGCCGCCGGTGCGCAGGTGGATCCGTCGATCCTGGCCGGGGGGATCTGGGTGGCGCTTTTGACCACTGCCGTGGGGCTGATCGTGGCGATGCCCACCGCGCTGTTACTGGCGTGGTTCGAAGGTAGGATGGACGCGGAACGGGTTGTGGCCGACACCTTCGTTCTGACTGCATTGTCCCCGGACAACGTGAGCGAAACGCCTGCGACAGACCCTGAATCGGTGCCCGCCCATGCCTAGGGTTCGGCACGCGCGGCGGCGGTTGTCAATGACATCGCTGATCGACGTGATCTTTCTACTTCTTCTGTTCTTCATGCTCACATCGACCTTTTCAAAGTTTGCCGAGGTCGAGTTGGCTGCCGGTGGAGCAGGGCAGGCGGCGGCCCCTGATAGCATGCCGCCCCTGTTTTTGCAGGTCGGAGAAGAGATGCTTGCGCTGAACGGTGAGTCCGTTGAGATCGACTCGCTTGAAGCGTCATTGCGCGACAGCATACCCGAGGCCGAGACCCGGCCTGTGATCGTGAGCTTGCGCGACGGGGTGACATCTCAGCGGTTGACCGACCTGTTGGTCATCTTGCGCACGGTGCCCGGGTTGCGTGTATCCGTGCTGGGGAATGCGTGATGCGGGCGCGCGGCCCAAGATCCAGGCGAGAGCCGACCATTGCCCTGATCAACATCGTTTTTCTGATGCTTGTGTTTTTCATGGTCGCAGGCACCTTGTCACCACCTTTGGACAAGGATCTGGCATTGGTCAGCACCGGTGATCTTGAGGGGAGGCCGCCGCCGGACGCGCTGGTGATCCACGCGGACGGGACCCTGAGTTACCGGGGTGCAGATCAACCGGACGCCGCAACTTATGTTGCAGAGCTGGATACTGAGGTGCGGGCCGAAGTGCGGATTGTGCCGGACCGCGACCTGCCCGCTATTCAGCTGGTGGCCTTGGGCCGCGACTTGCGCCGTGCGGGAGCTGGCACAGTGATCATTGTGACCGAACGAGGGCTTGAATGACTGTTGTATCGCGTCCTGCGGCGATATTTGCCTTGCTGGTGGCCGTCGTCCTGCATGCGGGCGGGTTGATGCGTCTGGACCTGATCCAACCCGTCGAGATGGAGGGTGGGCAGGCAGGTGCGACCGAAGCGTCCCTTGGCAACTCCTTTGCCGATCTTGCGCAGGGCACGCTGACCGGGGTCGAAACCACCGATGTCACGGAACCCGTGAAAATCGAGGAAACATCCGAACCGATAAAGCCCGACGATCGCACGGCCGAGACCGCCCCGCCGGAGGAAACGCAGGCCGTCGAGACGGAGAACCACAGCAACACGCAGCAACCGTCTCCACCGAAGGTGACGCCCGGCCAGATAACCAAAGACCAGACGAAAGCTAGCGCGTTGCTGGCTTTGACGAATACAGAGCGGGTGCCACAAGCGACACTTCGCGCGCGTCCGTCTGTATCCACACCGCGGACGCAGCCCGAAACCCTGACAGCAAAAGAGCCCGACCAGGTCGACCTGACCCAATCGCTACGTCCCAAAGTCCGCAGCCGCGCCTTTGAGGTGCGAAACAAACCGGATGATCCACCGCCAGCGCCGCAGCTAACCACACGCACAGCAAGCCGGACCCCTGATGCCCCGACACCTCGGGGCGATCAGGCAAAGACCAACACGCGGGCAGGTGAGGCAGACGGGACGGCGGCCATTACTGCACGGCAGGCCACCGGAACGGTCGGATCCACGCAGACTGGCAACGCGGCGGCATCGAATTATCCGGGCAAAGTGATGCGCCAGCTGCAACGCGCGCGCCACCCGCGTGTCGGTGATCGTGGGGTGGCAACTATCAGCTTTCGTATCGCATCGAACGGTGGGTTGAGCGCAGTGTCTGTTGCGCGCGGTTCGGGGTCGAACGATCTGGACCGCGCCGCGATGCAGGTGATCCAGCGGGCAGCGCCGTTTCCAGCCCCACCAGCGGGAGCACAGCGTTCGTTCAGCATTCAGATTAAGGGACGATAAAGTCAGTCGCCACTGCAAGAGTGACCGGCCTGGGCGAACCTTGGTTTCCTGATCAGCGCGGTGCTGTCCGGTTCAATACATCGCGGTGTTCAGTGTGATGGATACTGGCAAGTCCGCTTCGACCTGCGCACTGCCGCGCGCGAGCAACCAGCCGTCTTCGCGTTCCAGACGCGCAACAATCTGTAGGGTTGGCGAAACGATCGAGCTTGCAGGCAAAGCCAGGGAAAACGCGATCTTCCGTGATCTGCCGTCGCTTTTGACGCGCGTTTTCACCTTGCTGAGTATCTCTTTATCCTGAATGGACGGATCCTCGAGATAGACCTCAATTTTGCCTTCCGGGATAACCTTGCCACCTCTGAATATAAGTGCTCCGTGCATATTTCCTGATTGAGACCACACTGCTCCGGGAACCATGGCCACTGTTGATCCGAGCACTAAAAGAAAGGAGCGGCGATTGATCCGGGGTTGCATTGCGACATTTCCCTAATCGTTATTCTCACATGCAGTTCAATCGCACGGAAGAGTGGCTGGAACCGGGAGAAGCACATTGAAGGCGCCCCTCCCGTGGAGAACGTCAGACGACAATGAAATCGTCTGCCGACAGGTCCAGATTTTTACGCAGTTGGGCAAACTGGATTGCATCACCTTCACCAGAGCCATCGGCATCATAAGACAACGTGCCATTGTCGGTGTTGTAGATGATGCGGTCATCGCTATCACGGGCAACACCCATCGCACTGCTGTGAAATGCACCGAATGAGAGTGCACCATCATCGCCCAAATTCTGGAAGATGAGGTTGTCCAGAAGGATCAGATCCTCATTGACGTCGAAATCCCTGATCTGGTCAATGTTGCCGTCCCCAAGTTCTGTCGAAAAACGGAAAGAATCCTCTCCCATTCCGCCAATGAGTGTGTCGGCCTCCAGCCCACCATCCAGCAGGTCGCTGCCTCGGCCTCCGCGTAGCACATCAGCACCAGCCTCGCCTGGTTCTGCAGGCGCAGGCGGGAAGTCCACGGAGACGTTGAGCGTATATGTCGAACCCTCTGGCACGGCTTCTGCCCAGCCGTCGCCCGGCACATCCTCTGACCAGCTGCCTTCCAGGATGTAGTAAGTGCCGGTTTCTTCAATCGTGAAAACCGTACTCGAATCGCGACTGGTGGTCGAGCCGGGGTCGCCGCCGCCATCATCATTCTCGGCGATGATTTGGCCATTGCTATCCAGGAGCCGAACCCAGCTGTCATGGACGTCTGGGTCAGCTATGCCATCAATGTCGATTGAAATTACTGTACCAGCCACCAGCTCGATCTTGTAGTAGCCCCCTTGGCCGTTTCCGGTCGCGTCGACCGTCGTGTGAAGGACAGTTGTCGAGTCGAATATGTTGGGGTCTTCGGCCAGAGAGAAGTTGTCCGAAACATCGAATGCCGTCGCGAGCGAATTGTTCGTCGCATTCGGTCCAAGCGTGGCATAGCCAGTCCCCATTCCCGGTGTTGGCGGCGTATCACCCTGATAAGCGAAATCGCCCAGCACGATGTCATCACCATCGCCACCACCCAGCGTGTCATCGCCCCCCTGCCCAGTCAGGACATTGGAGGCTTCATTGCCTTGCAGTCGATCATTCAAGCCTGAGCCGGAGAGGTTTTCGATTGAGACATAGGTGTCACCTTCGGATTTGTCGCGACGCAGATTGAGCCTGACCCCGCTGGTCGCATCGGAGTAGTCCGCCGTATCACTGCCAGCGCCGCCATCCAGCAGATCGTCGCCGCTCCCACCCGTCAGCGTGTCATCTCCTGCGCCGGCGGAGAGATCGTTCATCTGATCATCGCCAATCAGCCAGTCATCGTGAAATGAGCCTTGCACATTTTCGAAGCCGACGAGGATGTCGTGCTTGATTGTTGTACCGCGACCCACGATTTGCACGGGCCCATCCGCATCTCCGCCCGTGGCCGTGCCGTTGACAAGATCCACCGTTACGCCACTTGAGCTGCCCCTGTAGACGACCGTATCGATACCTTCGCCGCCATCAAGATAGTCCTGACCGGCACCACCGATAATCATGTCGTCGCCACCTTCTCCGTACAGGATGTCGCCGTCGTTGCCGCCGTCCAAGGTATCATTGCCGTCGCGACCGTTGAAAACGTCACCTCCGCCCTGACCCCAGAAATGATTGGCTGCCGATGTCCCGATAAATCGGTCGATACGGTCATCGGACCCGATCAGATTCTCGATGTCAAAGAAAGTGTCGCCGGACGCGGTACCACCGCTGGCAACGTTCGTTTCAAGATTGACCAGCAGCTGGAACGGGCTTTCCTGACTATAGTCGACGGTGTCATCGCCATCACCGCCCCTGAACACATCGATGCCGGCCTGCCCGCTCATCATATCGTCGCCGCCACCGCCATCCAGAAGATCGTCACCCTGACCGCCAAAGATGGTGTCGTCGCCGTCGCCTCCGTAAAGCGCGTCATTGCCGTCGTCGCTCTCTGTCTGATCCTCTAGGTCAGCAACATCAATCGTGTTGTTGATGTCGCGGCTGGCAAGAGAATCCCGGCCACCGATGAGGATGTCATCGCCACCCAGACCAAAGATCGTATTGTCCCCTGCGCCTCCATCGATGGTTTCATCCGTCTCGTCCCCGATCATGATGCTGGTCAACGTGTTGTCGCCAGAACTCGGTGTTGTCTCGCCTTCATTCTCCGCCGGCTCGACGGTGGAGCCATCGACATAGATGATGTTTTCGACATTGGCGATGTCACCTACGTCGAGGTCGCGGGACATCACGATGACCGTATCGTTGCCGCCATCTACCTCTTCGCGCACGATGTCATCCGCAGAATCAACAAAGTAAGTGTCGTCGCCACCTTTCCCTGCCATCCGGTCAGCACCACCACGGCCATCCAGAACGTTGTCGCCGTCATTGCCGATCAGAACGTCGTCATGGCTGCTGCCGATACCGTTCTCGATATAGTACTCAGTCTGATCTGCGTTATGTCCGTCAAAGATAGATACGTTGTTATTGTGGCCATTTACGCTGGAGAACTGTCCGGCGCGCAAATCAAGGATCGTGCCCGCGGTGGACCCGGAAAAATCAACAGTATCCGTGCCCCCCGTATCATGGATGACAAAACCGATATCCTTGAGCATGCCGGAAGAGGCCAGCTCGTAACCATACTTCGAACTGTTGAAGCCGTAGGTATCGTCGTCTGTATTGAGGTTGATCGTCTGATAGGTGCGCACGCCGTCGTCGTCGACAGTGGAGAAATAGCTGCGGATGACCGCTTCGATATCTGCCATAAGCGGCGTTGACGCCGACCAGCGGGTATCTTCGCCGACATCAATCCCGTCGAAGTATGACATGACGCTGTATTGCTGACGGTCATAGATCCAGGTCGCATTGTTTAGATAGTTGATCTGCACGCCACCGGGACCACTGTAGTTATAAAGGCCGGGATGGTTCAGCCCGAACTCGTGACCTAATTCGTGAATGTAGCTATCGAACACGTAGCCGCCTACATCAGTCAGGTTAGGCTCAGTGTCATGGAAACGCTGACCAACGCTGATGTAACGGTCGCTGGAAAAGGCGCTGCCATCGCTTTGCTCGCCCAATTCAGGGCTAACAATCTGCATCCAGTCCGTGTCTTCATCGTATGGTGTGTCGTCGACGATTTCGAACCGAAAAGGGGAGACAGAAGCCCACATTTCAAGGGCGCCGATTACGGATGCTTTATAGTCGGGATGGTTGTTCAGCTCTTGAACATTAATCCTGAGTGGCTCCGAGGCGATCTCGGGCGTCAAGCTACGGTCCAACGCTCCGAGATAGTCGAGGTAGGCTTCGTAATCGTCACTCTTTCCATAAGTGGCGTCCGGCGTCTGGTCGTTCACCCACCACGGGTCGCTCGCATTGTCGGTATCGGATTGCGCATTGCTCGAAGTGTTAGAATCCTGGGAATCTTCTTCGAGAGCAGCCGGACGAGGCTGCGACTCTTCAACAGCTGCGACTCCTTCTAAGTTGGCTTGAAATCCAGTCTTTTGAAATCCTATCTTTTCAAAAGAAGCCACTGTCTTGGGGCCATACCCCAGTTCACAAATCATGCACATGTTCAGACCACCTTTTTTAGCGATGCGGGAGTTGTAGATTCAAGCCGCCGGACAGAATGAGTTACGTTCGGATACTTGATCGTCGGGATGATTGTTCAGCTCTTGGACGTGTTCCTCGATGCCATCTCTGACATCGGACTACGGTCCAGTACTCCGGCGTAGTCGGCGAATGCCTCACAGTCTTCGCCTTTCTCAAAGGGATTGTCCGGCGTCTGATCGTTAATCCACCATTGGTCATTCGTTTGGCTTGGATATGGCATCTGTAGATACTCCCTATCGGACAACCGTAGGCTGTTACGGCTGTTCAGGTTTGACAAAGCCAAGTGTCATCTGGCTTTGCGTGTGCTGAGTTCGAAGAAAAAAAGCTGTTGAAAAACGAACATCTTCATCAATGACGATGTGATGTTTTAGAGTCGTTGTATTCTACCTATGCTAGTTTTCTTGGAGATTTAGGTAGTGAATTCAACTGGAAATCTGGATCGTCGGCTGATCGGCGAAATTTGGCTCGGTCACCAGGGGACATGCGCCGCGCTGCACTCCCCACATTCAAGGTCAGAACTTGAGGCATTGCGAAGCACGCAAGCGCCTTTGGCTGCCGCCTGGCGGTCCCGACGGGCAGCGGATAAACCGGTTGTGTCAAATCCCAGCGTACACAATGATTGATGCGCCCCGTTGGATCGCGGGTACTAACGGCGTCGACGACCGACACCGGCCCGATTTGCAGGCACGGATCGGCGGATCATCAATTGGATGCGCTACAATTGCAGACGGAACAGCCCGCTAGGTGTCTGCAACGATTTCCTGTATCACTGAGAAGCCTTCGAATGTCGGCGCCCCCTCGTGCAGCTTGGCCGTGCCGCCCGCATCCTTGTGCGCGGCGCGGAATGCATCGGACCGGGTCCAGGCGCGAAATGTGTCTTCCGATGACCAGACCGTATGCGATGCGTAGAGCCGGGTGCCGTCCTCGCCCTCGGGTCCCTTGAGCATTTGGAATTCGACAAAGCCATCCATCGTTTTCAGGTGGCTGTCACGCCCGAGCCAAAGCGCCTCGAATGCCTCTGCATTACCCTTCGACACGGTAAAGCGGTTCATAGCGATAAACATAGGCGGTCCTTTCATATTGCTGTCAGGTGATTGTCGAAGGCGAGCGGATGCGCGCCCTGTTCCGCGAGGCCGGTGGCGTCGAGCGTGTGCACGCGGCCCTGGCCGTCGGTAACGATACAGGTGTGACTTGGCGTGTTGCAAAGACCGCAGACATCCGTGGCGGCATAGGTGTCTGATTGTGCACCTTTTGCATCAAAGGTCAGCGTCAGTCCCCCGCGCGGTGACGACGCGGCAAATCGATTTCCGAACGTGCTGACGCTGCCAACGTAACCGTCGAGGTGGCGTAGCGTACTCTCCTCCATCTGAGCCTGCACAAGCCTGCCACTCCCGGAATAAAACGCGACAAGTGGGGGGGCGTCGTACGGGTCACCCTGCCACTGGAAGCCGCAGACCACCGTACCATCAGGTGCTGCCGCAATATGGCGGAGGGAATTCTGGTGGATAGCGTCGGGCACTTCGACGAAGTCCGTCAGCCGTCCGTCCGTGTCGAATATCGCAAGATTGGACCGCATGGTATCAAGGTTCAGCTTGTCTCGCCCGGTCGCCGGATGGGTGCGGATACCACCATTTGCGACGGCGAGTGCACCGTCTGGCAAGCGCAGGATTTCATGCGGGCCAATGCCGACAGAGGTGAAGTCATCAAGCCGCTTGTAGCCCGCACTGCGGTCCCAGACGCCGATGCGCCCTTGTCCCGTTGCAAAGTCATTTTCCGGAGTAAACAGCAGGGTGCCATCGCCGGAAAACGTACCGTGCCCGTAGAAATGCCGCCCGGCAGGCGCGTGCAGGGTTTGGGCAACCTCGCCCGTACCGCAGTCGATCACCTTGGCGAACGTACCGGGGCGGCGAGCGATGGCAACCGCCTCGGCCACATGGGGATGGGCGGCGGCGGCGTGGCCACGGGCAGGCAGGGAAATACGGAAGGTGATGTCGCCGGTGGCGGTAAGCCCCACAAGCAGGTAGCGGCCCTCCCGGTCCATTGCAGCGCCAAGCGCAATCGGGTTGCCGACATCCGCCCAGCCGAGCTTGGGCGTGAGCGAGGCCGAGGTCAGCCCGGCAAGAAAGGCGCGACGCGAGGGCATCAATCCCCGTCCAGCGCGTTGAACCCGGCCGTGATGCCAAGGGGCGTGCCGATCTCGTCAATCACGGCGACCTGCACAGCCCGGACGGCCTGTTGCAGCACCTCGACCTTGAAGCGATGCGCGGGGTCGGCGACACCGACAAGGGCTGGGTCGTTCAGGGCTTCGGCCCGCGCTTTTGCCGTGTCAAAGGCGGCACTTGTGGCCGTAAGGTCCACATCGGTCATCGCCACGGCCAGTTCCTCCAGCGCGGCGAGTTGCAATTGAATGTGGTGAAGAGAACGTTCCGAGCGCCGCGCTTCGGCCCGGCGGGGGCGGGGGCGGTCGAACGTGCCAAGGGGGCGTCCCAACCGCTGATCGTGGAGGAATTCGAGACCCGTGGAGAGAGCCGTGTAGAGGGCGCGCTGCACCTCCATCTGGCTTTGAAAGCGGGTGTTGTCGTCCGCACCTGCGGTTCGCATCTGATCAGCGAAGACAGGCCATGCGGCGCTCAGGCTTTCCGATTTCCGGGCAAGACCGGTGGCGATAGCCTGTGTCAATCGACACGCATAGGCAGCGTCGGCTTGGTCATCATACAGCATCAACTCCAATGCTGTGAACCCCTGCGCTGCGGCAGACACATCGCCGAACATATCGGGTTGATCCACGATTGGATCACTGGCTGTGATCAGACGGGTGAGCGCCTTACCCGTTCTGTCCTTTGGGTCCGGCCAGAAGGCCATGGTGAGGGTGAGCGCCTGATCTTCGAGTGGTCCGAACTGGATGTGGCTGATGCTGATCCACGCGTCATAGGCTGCGTGAAACTCGGGGCGCAGTGCATCGGGGCCGCAATTGGCCTGCGCGGCGTCAGCCAGTATTATCGTTTCTTCAGCCAAGCGCGCGTAACCAGGCAGGATGTGGTCCTCAAGCACTGTCTGCACATCAGCAACGGCGGGCAGGGCGAGGAAGGGCAGGATCAGGGCAAAACGCATATCAGAGGCTTTCAAGAAAATGGATCAGGGCGGCACGGTCGGGCGGGGGCATATCGACGACCGACTGTTTGTGCGTCTCGGCTTCGCCCCCGTGCCACAGCACCGCTTCGAGCAGGTTGCGAGCGCGCCCGTCATGCAGAAAGAAAGTATGCCCGGACACGGTTTCAGTCAGTCCGATCCCCCAAAGGGGTGGTGTGCGCCATTCCTGACCGCTCGCGCGCGCCTCGGGCCGGTTGTCAGCCAGACCGGGGCCCATGTCGTGCAGGAGCAGGTCGGTATAGGGCCATATCAGCTGAAAGCTTTGTTCGGGCTGGCCGTCGAGCCGGTGCGTGACATGTTTGGGCGTGTGGCATGAGATGCAGCCGGTATCATAAAACATCTGTTTGCCGCGCAGCACCTGTGGGTCATCAATGTCGCGCCGTGCAGGCACACCCAGGTTCGAAGAATAGAAAGACACCAGTTCCAGTCCCACATCCCCAATCTCGGCATCATCATGCTCGGCCGTATTGCCGTTGGGCGCGGCGCGGCACTTGGTCTGCGCTTCGGTGCAGTCGCCAAAGCCTGCCGGGTGCAAGGTGGTCGAAATGCCAATGTCGCCCGAAAAAGCTCCCGCGGATTGTTCCCAGACCGACGGTTTGCCCGCCTTTAAGCCGAAGCGTCCCAACATCGGAACACCATATTCGTTCGACATAACGATCTGTGCCCGACCGGAGATGCCGTCACCATCCACATCGTCGGGGTCGGCAAAGGCAAGGATATCTGCCGCAGGAATCGCATCAAGCAGACCGAGTCCAATCATTTGCGGTGCCACGCGAGGGCTGAGCATTACATCGGGGTGCAACGAACCGTGGCCAAGGTCGGTCAGCTCATAGGTCGGGTGCCGGAGTGAGGCGGCCTCGCCGCCCGACAGTGCGATGGCTTCCTCGGTGTATGTGATTTGCAGCTTTGCCTCGGCCTGGATCCCTGCGACCGAGAAATCCTGTATCTGAGCACCATATGTCGGATCGGACTGGGTTGCGATGTAGTCCCCGATCTCTTCTGGCGAGGCACCGCCTGGAATCGAAAGACGCATGAGCATTGATGTGGCGTTGTCTTCGGGGTCAGCAGGTGGATGACCCCGCCCGTCCTTTAGGTGGCAGCGCTGGCAGGACCGTGCATTGAACAGCGGCCCCAGCCCGTCAGAGGCGAGCGTCGAAGATGGCGATGACACCCACAGCTTCTTGAACAGCCCGTTGCCAACTTTGAAATCCAGCTCTTTTTCAAAGCTGATATTGCCAGAAGGCTGGCTAAACGCGTTGCGTGTATCGCTGATCCGCACGGTAGCGGCGCCGGCGGGATTGCTTTCGAATTGTTCGGGTTTTGTGAAGTCAGTGGCGGGTTGCGTCGCAGCAGTGATCCGCTCTGCCTCAGCTGTAGTCCTTGGGATCACAGGCAGGTGCAAGTCCGTGAGTTCGGCAACTGCATCGACAGGAAATGACAAAAGTCCGACAAGTACAGTCGGGAATATGCTTGTGATCCTGCTCATAGCTTATAAATATACTCAGGAATTAGAGATGGCGAGGTGATTCCTGCCTCGCGCCTTAGGAGAGACCTGCGACATGGTGCCCTTGCGATTGGAATTGGTGGCCGAGCCACGGCCCGTTTGGCCTGTGTCGGCAGAGGCGTTTGCCTTTCTCAACCACCTGCGTTTCATGTCGATGTCATGCCGGTCCAAACCGCGCGCCGACCTGTTCGAAGCCTGTGCGTTGTTGCATGTCACCCGCACGGCATCGCAAGAGGCCCATGCCGAGGCGTTGATGCGATGTTTGAACCAAGCCCTTGGAAAACCGGCGCGTGTGCATGCGCCCGGCACGCTTGAGATGAGTTTTGACGAAACATGGTTGGTGCAGCTGGCACAGGAGATGTCGCACCAGGACGAGGCAAGTATCGCGTTTCTATTGAAATCGCGTGTACTACCGGAACACCGTCGCTTGGTCCGCTTTCTGGTGGGCCGGATTTCAGAGTATTTCTCTCTGACTTAGAATAATTCTAAAAAGGTCTTGCCTATCTGATCTGGGTGCCTAATTACTATTGGGTAAGCCAGCCAGCACCGTGCAAGCCAGCATCATAATCAAGAGGATTGTAGGGATGACCCAAACAGCTGTTGCATTGTCAACGGACGCGCGCGCCGCGATTGCCGAAGCGTTGAACCAGTCCGTTGCGGAAACCGCCGTAACGACGATGATGGCGCAGAACTTTCACTGGAACGTTAAAGGAATGGCCTTTGGCCCGCTGCATGATCTGTTCCAGAAGATTTACGAGGATCATTTTGCAGCGCAGGACGATCTGGCCGAACGCACTCGCGCCCTTGACGTCCATGTCGAAGGCACGCTTGCGGGCATGCTGGCGCGATCGAAGGTCAAGGAGTATGCTGGTCACGCGACCGACAAAGAAATGATCAAGATCATGCAAGAGGCACAGGAAACCCTCGCCGCCACGCTGGCAGGCTGTGGTGAACTGGCTGCCGAAAACGGTGATACACTAACCGAAGATCTGTGCATTGCACGGGGTCAGGAGCACGAGAAATTCGCGTGGTTCCTTCGATCACATCTGGCCTAAGCTGGTCCACCAAAAATCGTTGAAGCCGTCCTGTTGGGGCGGCTTTTTTTGTGAGCTGTCGCTGGCAGTGTCAGCGGTACAAAACAGATAACAGGATGCGGGGCATCGCGCGGGCATCAGGCTGCATCACGCACTGCCTGTGCGGGTTTCGCTTTCTTCTTCAGGCACTTGCGCAGGTACTTCGGCACCCAGTGCGTATACCGTCCCATCATTGTTTGCTGGGCCACGACCATCTCGACAAAGGCTTCGCGGTGCTTGTCCTTTTTCAACTCTTTGAACATGGACTTCTGCACCTTGGTCATTGAGCAGCCGATGCAATGCCCGTCGCGTTTGAATTTGCAGACGTCGATACAGGGGCTTGGGGTCTTGGCCATTGGAAACCTCGCTGTTGCGGTGCTGAGCTGGGACTTCTGGTCAGGAATTACAACGCGCGCACCAGAACCGCGGTAAGTGCCGGTGCGCGCGCTAGCCACACAAAGGTGGCACTCTGCGCGGCGGGGTTTTGGGGGAACGCCGATGCCGCGCAGAGGGGAGTCATTACTGGAACACAGCGTCAGGGTTATCGAGGCTGTCGGATCCTTCGAAATCGATTGCATCCACGCCAAGTACGGCGACGGCCCGTTCGATCGAACGGGTTTGGTCCACCAACGCATCGACGGCGCCCATGATCAGTGCCTCGCCCGCGTCGTTGCCGCGTTCCAACATCATGTCATAAGCGAACCCTGCCTCAGCTGCCGTTTTCATTTCGGACATTTCCAGCATGGTTGCATCCAGCTTGGCGCGCAGTTCGGTGTCGACACCGGCGTCAGTGGCCGCCACCAGAGACGACAGGCTTTCGCCCGACACAATGGTGCCGTCGATGGATGTGTAGCTGCCTAGATAGACGTTGCGAATGCCAAGTGCGTCGAAGAAGTGACTGTTGTGCGTGTTGTCCGAGAAGCAATCATGCTCTTCCTCCGGATCGTTCAACAACACGCCAAGGCGCATCCGCTCACCGGCTTGTTCACCGTAGCTGAGCGAACCCATGCCGGTCAGGATCGCGCTGATCCCTGCGTTTTCGTCTACAGTCAGTTGGGTGCGGGCGTCCCCGCTGTCCTGCCATTGCGTGACCATCCATTCCAGATCAGATACCAGCAGCTCCGTTGCTGCTGTCAGATAGTCGGCGCGGCGGTCACAGTTGCCGCCCGTGCATCCATCACCCACGACGTAATCGGTCCAGGGGCGGTTGCCCGCACCTGCGTTGTGACCGTTGAGATCTTGGCCCCAAAGCAGAAATTCAATGGCGTGATACCCGGTAGCGACGTTTGATTCCACGCCGTCGGCTTCGTGCAACGCGCCTTCTAGCAATTCGGGCGTGATTGCGGACGCGTCGATGGTCTTACCCGACAGGGTGAAGGTTGTGTTCGCAACGACGTTCAGAACGGCATATTCGTTTTCATCCGTTGCCCCGCCATAGGAAGGGTCGACATAGTCGATCAATCCTTCGTCAAGCGGCCAGGCGTTTACCTTGCCTTCCCAGTCGTCGACGACGGCGTTGCCAAAGCGATAAACCTCGGTTTGCTGATAGGGCACACGGGCGGCGATCCACGCCTCCTTCGCCGCTTGCAGGGCTTCAGCCGATGGGCTTTCCGTCAGATCGTTTACCGCTGCCAATAGCGTTTGGGCCGTGGTCACGCTGTCGGCATATTTGGCGAGTGCGATGTCGGCATAATTGTCCAAAACGGCCGCTTTGTCCGCGAGTGCGGGGGCGGCTGCCAAGATCACTGTCCCAAGTGCTGTCGTCATTGTCAGTTTCATCGGTGGCGTCCCTTAAATTCTTTTTGACGAGTTAGTGCAGGCGCACCACGTTGGGCGCGACTGCGGGTGGTATTGGTTTGTGGATACGCCGGATTGCCGAGCCGACTTCGCCAGCCATAATGGCGATGTGTTCGGCATGGGCCGGGCCCGACAGAAGCGTTGCGATAAGCGCTGCATCGTTCAGGTGCCCGTCAGATGCAGTGCGTACAAGGTGCACGAACACGCATTCATCCGAGCCAACGCAATTGCACCCCACCTCGTGCCGGACCAACGGTCGAGCAGCCGTAAGGACAATCTTGTTCAGAAGATCCTCGAAGGTTCGCCACGCACGGTCAGCTTCGGGTTCTGGGAACACGCTGCTGTAGTCTTTGCGCGCCTGCGACTTGCCGGTGGGTCCCTCGCACCACAGGCGAAGGTTCAGAACAAGGTTGGCTTCCCAATCGTCCATGCGGTTGAGGGCTGCGACAGCAGCGCCCCCGCGAGTGTGATGTGCACCGCTCATTTTGTAAGGATCAACTTGCCGGCGCGGGTGATGCGCAGATAGTAGACCTGACCATCCAGCACGATAGAGGCTTGTATGCCGTCCTTTATCAGATCGCGCGCGTCATAGGTATCGATCTGTTGCGGGTCTGGCGCTGCCGTTGTGTCCGGAACCTGTGTCATCGCATTCATGATGCCCGCTCCAGATGATCAAGCATGCCCTCAAGACACTGATCCTGGCCATAAAGCCCGCCAAGGGCGGCCTGCAACAGTTCCTGACAGCACGGCTTTTCACAGCACCTGCGGGCCCTGTCGCGTTCGCTTGCGCATCGTCTCACCATGTCTCACCTCCTGTTCGGTCAGCGGTGTCCGGGCTGCCCAAAACGGGTGGCTGAGACTCATTGCAGATATGTTGATTGTTTTTGTCGGATACGTCAATCCTGACAATTCCAGTAGGAAAAGAAAAGGCGCGGTCTCTTGCCGCGCCTTCCCATTTTAAAGCAGATGAGCGGGCTTACTCCCAACCGACCTCGTTAAAGATCTTCTGTGCCGTCGGCACGTTCTTTGCCACCGCGCTAAGATCAACATTGTCAGGGCGGAACATGCCAAGCGCAGCAACTGACGGGCTAAGCCCCACGCCGGGCACGGCCGGATATTCGTCATTGCCAGCCGAGAAGTATTGCTGTGCCTGATCGCTGGCCAGGTACTCCATGAACACGATGGCGTTTTCCTTGTTCGGCGCATTTGCCGCAACACCGCCACCGGACAGGTTCATATGTGCCCCTTCAGCGTTCTGCGCAGGGAAGACCCAGCCGATGTTGTCACGCGCATCAGCGGGCAGCCCATCTACATCTTTGCGGATCGCGCGGGCAAAGTAATAGGTGTTCGAGATCGAGATATCGCACTCACCTGACACCAGACCACGCAACTGGTCAGTATCGCCGCCTTGAGGCGAGCGCGCAAAGTTGTCGACCACGCCCTGTGCCCAGCCTTTGGCGGCTTCTTCGCCGTGGTTTTGGATCACAGCCGACAGCAGGGTCTGCGAATAGACGTTTGTGGACGAGCGGTGGCACACCTGACCTTTATAGGCTGGATCGGCAAGATCCATGTAGATCACGGGCGGGTTCGCAACATCGGTTTTATCGTAGAAGATGATCCGCGCGCGCTGGCTGAAGCCAAACCACTGGTTGTCTCCATCTTGCAGGTTGGCGGGAATGCGCGCTTCGAGCGTATCGCTTTCGATGGACTGCAGTACGCCTGCGTCCTTGGCGCGTTCAAGGCGCGAGGTGTCAACGGTCAGCAGGATGTCGGCGGGGGAGTTGGCACCTTCCGCCTTCATCCGCTCGATCAGCTCGTCGGCCTTGCCTTCGATGCGGTTGATGGTGATGCCGGTCGCTTCAGTGAAATCCGAATACAAGCGTTCATCGGTGTCGTAGTGGCGTGACGAATACAGGTTCAGCTCGCCTTCGGCGGCGGCGATGGTGGTCGTGGCGACCGCCGCGACGAAGGTTAGAAAATAAGTTTTGGCAGTCATGGAAATACTCCCTGTTTCCACAGATCTTAATCTTACTGAAACAGTCAATTACAGTAGCCTTCGCAGAAAGCAACCCTTTCCGAGTGAAATTGTCGGGAATCGTTTTCCCAATTCCGAGTTTTTCTATCGTCTTTTGGCGGTCAAGCCGCGAACCGCTTCGTGCTCCCAAGAATTTCGCCCGAAATCGGGGGCTTAAGCACTCATGAATATGTGTTGAAGCACGTTGTGAAGTTCAGGAACGGATGTGAGCCTGACTTGCTGCGTGCGCATTTTCGCACGATACGATCGAGCACATGACGGCGATCTTGCTGCCGGGCTGGATCAGAAGGTGATGTTTACCTTGATCGCTTGCGACCGGTCGCCTGCCAGTTCAAAGGCCTCGACTGCAGCCTCCACATCCAGAGCATGGGTGATGAGCGGTTTCACATCCAGACGGCCCGTGCGCATCAGATCGACTGCCGTGAAGAATTCGGCATGGAAGCGGAAAGAGCCCTTAAGCTGCAGCTCCTTGGCTGTCATCGCCTGCATCGGCAGGGTCATGTCGCCGCCCAGACCCAACTGCACTACGGTAGCACCGGGCCGCAGGGCGGGCACTGCTGCAGCAAGCGCTGAGGCCACGCCGGAGCATTCAAATAGTACGTCGAAATGTCCCTTGTCCGCCTCAAAGCCACTTAGCCCTTTGGGATTTTGCGCCACGTTCACGGTGTGATCGGCGCCCACGTCGCGGGCCTTGGACAGCGTGAAATCGGAAATGTCAGTGGCGGCAATGTCCACCGCCCCCGCCGCACGCGCGACCAGAACCGCCAGCAGGCCGATGGGGCCACACCCGGTGACAAGCACCCGCTTGCCAATCAGATCACCAGCCTGTTTCGCTGCATGCAGCACGACTGACAACGGTTCGGCCATGGCCGCCTCGCCTGCGCTCAGGGCCCCTGCGGATGCGCATTGGGTGGCATCCGCCACAATGTATTCGCGAAACGCTCCCTGTATGTGCGGGAAAGGCATGGCAGAGCCGTAGAACCGCATGTTGAGGCAATGATTCTGGCTACCCTCAGCGCAGTATTTGCAGGCGCCGCAGGGGCGGGAAGGGGACACGGCGACAAGCGTGCCTGTATCCAGGTCTGTGACGTTGTCGCCTACAGCCTCGATATGTCCCGCGACTTCGTGCCCGAGGATCATCGGTTCCCGCAGCTGGATCGGACCGAAGCCGCCGTGGTTGTAGTAGTGCAGGTCCGAGCCGCAGATGCCGCCCGCGGCCATCTTGACCAGCACCTGGCCCGGGCCGGGTGTTGGCATGTCGCGGGTTTCGACCCGCAGGTCCTTGGCCGCGTGGGCAACGATGACTTTCATTGTGTGACCTTTCACAGAACGGGGGTCAGCAGGGCGTCGCCTGCGAAATGGGCAGTCAGGTTGTCGCGCAGAAGCTGGCCCATGGCCTTGCGTGTCTCGATTGTACCTGAGGCGTGGTGTGGCTGCACCAGCACATTGTCGAGGTCCAGAAAGCGGGGGTCGAGCGCCGGTTCCTTTTCAAAAACGTCGAGCGCTGCGGAACCAAGCGCACCGGAGTGTAGAGCTTCGATCAGCGCATCCTCGTCGATGTTGGAAGCGCGGGAGATGTTGATTATCATGCCGTCGGGGCCGACCGCTTCGATGATGTCTTTGTTCACGATATGACGTGTTTTGGCTGAGGCGGCGAGGGTGACAAAGAGGAAGTCGGCGTGCTGTGCTAGCGTCAACGGATCATTGATGAAGGTCCAGTCTGGCGCGTAGTCCTTGGCCGCGATATCGGAATAGGCGATGTCCATGCCAAAGCCCGCCAGTCGCTTGCCCACCTCGAACCCGATGCGGCCAAGTCCCAAGATGCCCGCCTTGCGCCCGAAGACGCGGCGTTTTAGCGGGTAGAGCCCCTTGTTGGCCCAAGAGCCATCGCGCACCCATGTCTCTGCCCCGACCACACCCCGGGATTGGCACAGCATCATGGCGACGCCGAGGTCCGCCACATCCTCGGTCAGCACGTCCGGGGTGTTGGTTACGCGGATGTTGCGTGGTTTGCAGGCGCTTAGATCAACGGCGTCATAGCCCACCCCGTAGACTGAGATCAGTTCGAGCGCGGGGCAAGCGGAAATCATGTCGGCATCGGCGCCCAGCTCGCCCCGCGTGGCGATGGCCCGTACATGTGGGCCATGTGTGGCAAGGAACGCAGGGGCGTCTGATGCCTCGAACAGACGTTTGACGTCAAAGGCTGCGTCGAGCGGGTCTTGGTCCCAGTCCGGGTAAGGGCCGACTTGGAGGACGATGGGTTTTGGCATTGCGATTCCTCGTTGACACGCGATGTTATCGGTATCATGTTATCGATAACAATTGGCGGCCGTCAATCCCGCCCCTCACATTCGGAGTGTCGCATGTCTGACCTTTTCTCGCTTGCGGGCCGCCGTGCCCTGATCACCGGATCGTCGCAAGGCATAGGCTTTGCGCTGGCCAAAGGGCTGGCGGAAGCGGGGGCCGAGATCGTGCTGAATGGGCGGGATACGGGTAAACTAGAAGCCGCTGCTGACAGGCTGAAGGGGCAAGGGGCAACGGTCCACACATTGGCCTTCGACGCGACCGATCATGACGCTGTGCGCACCGCCATTGACGGGTTCGAGAGGAACACGGGCCCTATCGACATCCTGATCAACAATGCGGGTATGCAGCACCGTACAGAGTTGGAGAACTTTCCTGCCGATGCATTCGAACGGCTGCTGCAGACCAACATCGCCAGCGTTTTCCACGTGGGCCAAGCCGTTGCGCGCCACATGATCGGGCGTAGCACGGGCAAGATCATCAACATTGCATCGGTCCAGACAGCACTGGCCCGCCCGGGCATCGCACCTTACACCGCAACCAAGGGCGCGGTGGCGAACTTGACCAAAGGGATGGCCACCGATTGGGCAAAGCATGGGCTGCAATGCAACGCGATTGCACCTGGATACTTTGACACGCCTTTGAATGCCGCCCTGGTTGCAGACCCCGAATTTTCTGCATGGTTGGAAAAGCGCACCCCTGCGGGTCGCTGGGGGCAGGTAGAGGAGCTTGTAGGCGCCGCTGTCTTCTTGTCTTCGCCTGCATCAAGTTTTGTCAACGGCCACACGCTGTTCGTGGACGGCGGCATCACGGCGTCACTCTGATGCGGTGCTATGTTCTCATGGGCGTGTCAGGCTGCGGCAAGTCATCCGTGGGGACGGCCTTGCAGGTGCTGTGCGACATGGATTTCGTCGATGGTGATGATCTGCATCCACGGGACAATATCAACAAGATGGCGCAAGGCATGCCTTTGAATGATGCAGACCGCGCGCCATGGCTGGCTGATGTAGGTCGCATGCTGGCCCAGCATGACGGCGCCATCGCAATCGGCTGTTCGGCCTTGAAAAAGAAATACCGCGATTGGATCCGGGAACACGTGGCCGAGCCCGTGCATTTCCTGCATCTGGATGCGCCGCAGGATGTGCTGGCACAGCGCGTTGCCCATCGGCCCGGGCATTTCATGCCTGCGTCCCTGCTCGACAGTCAGTTTGCGACGCTTGAGCGTTTGGAAAATGACGAGTGGGGCGGCGAGATCGACATTGCACGACCCTTTGACCAAGTGATCAAGCAATCCGAAGATTACGTGAGGGGAACAATGATATGAGTGAAAAGATTGCCCTTGTCGGCGCGGGTGCCATGGGTGGCGCCATTGGAACACGGCTGTTGGAGACGGGGAACACCCTGCATGTCTTTGACCTCGATACCGCGCGGGTTGACGACTTGGTGGCCAAAGGTGCCGTTGCGGCCGCATCAGCGGCAGAGGCGGCGCGCGACGTCGATTTCGTGATCACCAGCCTGAATGCCTCGCGCATTGTCGGGCTGGCCGCGTTTGGCAAGGACGGGATCGCGGATGGGGCCAAACCCGGGACTGTCATCATCGACATGTCCTCGATCGAACCGGACGCCACGCGCAAGTTTGCCAAGATGGCCGCTGAACGCGATCTGGCTTGGGTCGACAGCCCCTTGTCCGGCGGTGCGCCCAAGGCGTTGATCGGTGAGCTGACGCTGATGGCCGGAGGCGAGGTCAAGGACGTGGAACGTGCCCATGTGGCGCTGAAATACGTGGCATCGAACTATACCCATATGGGCCCGTCAGGTGCTGGGCAGACCACCAAGTTGATCAACCAGGTGCTGTGCGGGCTTGGCTTTCTTGCGGTAGCCGAAGCGACGCAGCTGGCGCTGGACGCCGGTGTTGATGCCGAAAAGATCCCGCAGGCGTTGAAAGGTGGCCGGGCGGATTCGGCTCTGTTACAGGAGTACTTGCCCCGCTTTGCCACCAAGGATTACCGCCGTACGGGCCGGATTGACAACATGGTCAAGGATTTGAACGCGGTGAACGACCTGGCCCGCCAGACGGGCACATCCATGCCCATGACCGCCCTGTGCGGAGAGATCCACAAGATGCTGACCGCGGCTGGCTTGGGCGGCGAAGATCAGGCCGCAGTTATGGAATTCTTTACCGGCGCGAAAGAGGAGATAGACGTATGATCACACGATTTGCATTGTTCGAAGGGTCGGTGAAGCCGGGTCAGACGGATGCCTTTCGCGCTGCTGTACTGGAGCGGCTGGTGCCCTTGTGGAAGCAGTTTCCCGGCAACACGGATGTGCGGGTGATGTTCGGGGATGACCGGGACGAGGGCGCCCCTGAGTTTCCGCTAATCCTTGCCATCACCTATCCCGATGCGACCGCAATGGATGCGGCACTGGACAGCCCCTATCGTGCGCAATCGCGGGATGTCACGGGCGAGATTGTGGAGGCACACTTTGATGGCCGCATTCATCACCACGTCACCCAGTTGAACGAGTTTCGGGTCTAAGCAATGAGCGCGCGCGTTACCATGCGGGACGTAGCTTTGGCGGTGGGCATGTCGCCCATGACCGTTAGCCGCGCTCTGCGGGATGATCGCACGGTGAACGCCAAGACTCGCACCCGTGTGCGGCAGGTGGCAGATGAGCTGGGCTATGTTTATGATAGCACGGCGCAGGCGTTTCGCACTCAAAAGAGCGGGTTCGTGGCGGTCACCTTGCCGTCAGTGAACAACGCCAACTTTGCTGAAACCTTCCGCGCACTCACAAATGGATTGGGCGAGGCCGGTCTGCAACTGCTGTTGGGTAGCACCAACTACCGTGTCGAGCGGGAAGAAGAGTTGGTGCGCCAGCTGCTGACCCGCAACCCCGAAGCGCTGGTCCTGACGGGCGGGCATCATACGGATGAAATGCGCAAGCTGGTGCAAGGCAGGGGGCTGCCGGTGATCGAGATGTGGGACCTGCCAGCGGACCCGCTGGGCCATGTGGTCGGTTTTTCCAACAGTGACGCAATGGCCCACATCGTTGGGCATCTGGCCAGTACGGGGCGGCGCAAACTGGCATTTGTCGGCGCTTCCGAGGGGGCAGACATGCGCGGGGCCGTGAGGCGGGCGGGCGTGGTGCAAGCCGCCCGCGCGCACGGTCTGCCAGAGGTCGTGACGATTGACGCCGGGCCCGCGCCTGTTTCCATGCGCCACGGCAATGCCGTGATCGAAGCAATGGGTCGCGAAGTGGCGCAATACGATGCGCTTGTCTGCGTATCTGACCCGGTAGCCTTCGGCTGTCTGAGCGCGGCACAACGGATGGGCCTGCGCGTGCCGGATGATCTGGCAATCACGGGCTTTGGTCACTTCGAAGTGGCGAGGGTATCGAACCCGCGGATCACGACCGTCAATGTGCAAGCTGAGGATATTGGGCGGCAAGTTGTGGCACTCTTACAAGGAATTTTCGATGGTGACATCGATTCACCGGTGCGGACCGATGTGGGTTCGGCATTGGTGATGGGCGAGACAAGCTAAAACGCTGAATTCCAATACGAATTAGACTTTTACATTCACGACTATGCGGCAGTTACCTCAAGCAGCTCGATGCGGTTCCCGAATGGATCTTCAATGTAAACACGCTTGATGTTCGGAAGTTGCACGTCAGTCTGAAAAGCAACACCTGCACGGTCAAGTCGTTCAATTGTTTGCTCGAGTGAGTTTACCCTAAAGCCCGGATGAGCCTTCTTTGCTGGCAAGAATGGATCCTCCACTCCAAGATGCAGCCGAACACCTTGGCTCTCCAACCAAATTCCGCCGCGCCCAAGCAGTTCGTCTGGTTTCTCTACTTCCGAAAATGCCAAGACATTCAGATAAAAATTGCGCGCATCTTCATACCCACTTTTTGGCATGGCAATTTGAACGTGGTGCAGTTCCTCAATCATCTTGCACTCTTACCAGCGTGAAATCTGTATACCATAGCATACAATCGATTGCCAATTTGCTTCCTGAAAAACTTAGACCGAGCTGTTCCGAACCGTTGACCCCGGGATCAGACGAAACCCGATATCTGTGCAGGTCGGTACCGGTTCATCCGTCAATCGCCCCATCATCATCTCGGCCGCCTTCTGCCCCAGTTTCAGATGTGACACGTGGCAAGACGTCAGCCGTCGATTCATCACCGAGGCGATGGGCAAATCACCCCAACCGGCGATGCCGATGTCGTCCGGCACCTTTAACCCCTTAGCCGCGCAATACTGCAATCCACCGAACGCCATCGCATCATTTTGGTAGAAGATGCATTCGATATTCCGTGCCGAAGCCAACAGCTGTTCGGTGCCATAAAAGCCGGGATAATACGTAGCCGTATCATGAAGACACAGCTGCTTGACAACTGCGCCACCGGCCCCCTCGACCGCCTTGCAGAAACCGTTGAGCCTCTCAGTCGCAGCGTTCGCCGTGTCATGTGAGGTGCCTACATAGCCGATATTCTCATAGTTCAGAGAGGTCAGGTAGCGCCCCATGTCAAAGCCGCTGTCGAAATGGTTGATACCTACGCTCATGTCGAGCGGAGAGGAGTTTAGATCCCATATCTCGACCACCGGAATGCCTGCGTTGCGCAACATGCCAGTGGCCCGCGGTGAGTGGTAGCGACCTGTCAGGATCAAGCCGGCCGGCTGCCAAGATAACACCGTTCTGATCCAGTTTTCTTCCTCTTGTTGGGTATGCTGCGTGAGGCCTAAAACGGATTGATATCCGAACGTTCCCAACTTGCGGTCGATGCCTTCAAGCACCTGTGCAAACACCTCGTTCCCCAGATCGGGGATCGATACGCCGATGAAGGTCGAACTTTGGTCGCCTGCAAAAACAGTCGCTAGGCGATTCGGCAGATAGCCGAGGATGTCCACCTGCTCCATCACCTTGACGCGTGTTTTTTCAGAATACCCTCCTTCACCTCGCAAAACCCTGCTGGCAGTCATTTTAGACACGCCCGCCGCGCGAGCCACCTCAGACAGGCTTACTTTATTGTTTTTGCTTATTTTTTCCACACTTCACGCCACTTTACGTTACGGGTAACTTAAGTCTTGACAGAGCGCACACTCTGACCTGATGCTAACGAAATGTTACGGGTAACTCAACGGGGAGGTTGGGGCTCGTATTCCCGGAGGAGACGCCATGCCAGACCTGCAGACAGGTTTGTTCTTTGACAGCATCGACAAGCATTTTGGCGGCACCTATGCGCTCAAGGATGTGTCGCTCACCGTGGGTCGAGGCGAGATTGTAGCACTGCTTGGTGAGAATGGCGCGGGCAAGTCCACACTGATCAAGGTGCTAGGCGGCATCCATACGGCGGACGCCGGGCGCGTATTAATTGACGGTGAACCGTACCAGCACAAACCGGCAGGGTTTGGAGAACGGCAGAAGGTAGCATTCATTCACCAGGACCTTGGGTTGATCGAGTGGATGACGGTAGCCGAGAACATCAGCCTTGCCCTAGGGTTCTCGCGCAAGAACGGTTTGATCCGTTGGAATGATGTCGAGCATTTCGCGGTCGAGGCGCTGCGCAAGGTGGATGCAGAATTTGACCCCACAACGCGGGTCGAAGACTTGACACGGACCGAAAAATCGCTTGTGGCCATCGCCCGTGCGTTGGCCGTGGACAGTGAATTTCTGGTTCTGGATGAACCCACCGCATCGCTTCCCGCAGATGAGGTCGAACGCTTGTTCACCGCAATCCGGCCCCTGAGGGAAAAGGGTGTCGGTATGATCTATGTGTCCCACCGGCTGGACGAGATTTTCCAGATTGCTGACCGCGTCGCTGTCCTGCGCGACGGCGCCATGGTGGGCGTGCGCAGCATTGACCACACGACACCAGAAGAGCTGGTTCAGAAGATCGTGGGACGCAAAACCCGCGAAACAGTGAAGGCTACGGATGAGATTGGTGAAGCTGTATTGTCGCTGCGCAACTTCGAAGTGGCTGGCATGCAGCGGCTGGGTTTCGATCTGCAAAAGAACGAAGTGCTGGGTTTGGTCGGCCTACGCGGAGCGGGGCACGAAGCCATCTCGCGTGCGTTGTTTGGGCTGGTGCCGTTCGACGGCGAGGTGACGTTGGACGGAGAAGCGCCAGACCTGTCCAACCCGCAAAGGGCGTTGCATTCCGGCGTGGGACTGGTGGCAAAGGACCGGACGGAAGAGTCAGTCGCGATGAGTCTGTCCATCCGGGAAAACACCTTTCTGAACCCCGATGGTATTGGCCGAAGGCTGCTGAACATGTTGTCGCCACGCGTCGAGGCGGAACAGGCCGCCACTATCGGCGCAGAACTAGGGCTGTCACCCAACGACCCGACCCTTGCCATCGAAGCGCTTTCGGGCGGCAACCAGCAGAAGGTCGTCATTGGCCGCTGGTTGGCGACCAAGCGCAAGTTGTTGATCTGCGAAGACCCAACCGCCGGTGTGGACGTGGGCGCGAAGTCCGAGATCTATGCCCTGCTGAACCGTGCGTTGAGCAACGGGGTCGCCATCCTGATCATGTCCACCGATTTCGAAGAGATCGCCACGATCTGCCACCGCGCCATCGTCTTCAGCCAAGGCAGCATCGTGGACGAATTGAGCGGTACGCGACTGACAACGGAAAACCTGATCCAGTCGGCATCGGCTGGCAACATAAAGACAGAAGGGGGCGGGGCCAGTGCAATCGCTTGAATCCAGCGCACTCGAGCCGACCAAGGCCGAACTCAAGGGGCTGAGCATGGGCAAACGCGTGATGCGCTTTTTGCCGATCTATGGCCTCGTGATCCTGACGATCTTTTTGATCGGCCTGTTCTCGGTCCTGTTGCCCAACACGTTCCCCACGATGCTGAATCTGCGGTCCATTATCTCGGACAAGGCCATCATCGCATTGTTATCTTTGGGTGCGATGATCCCAATGGCAGCCGGGCGCATCGACTTGACCGTGGGCTATGGCATCGTGTTGTGGCACATCCTGGCCATCAGCTTGCAGACGATGTTGGGCCTTCCATGGCCAATCGCAGTCGCTGTGGTACTGCTGCTTGGAGCGGTGACAGGGTTCCTGAATGGTCTGCTCGTCGAAGTTGCCAAAATCGACAGTTTCATCGCCACATTGGGGACCGGTACCGTCCTTTACGCCCTGGCCCTGTGGCACACAGGTGGACGACAGATGGTCGGGCTTTTACCGGACGGGTTCTACTCACTGAACACCACCTTTGTCTTTGGTTTGCCCATCACCGCCTACTACCTGATCGTCATCACGGTCGTGATGTGGATCGTCCTCGAATACACGCCGGTGGGAAGGTATCTTTATGCCATCGGCGCAAACCAACGCGCCGCGCAACTTAACGGCATTCCAACGCGGAAATATGTGATTGGCGCTTTCGTTGCCTCAGGCACCATGACCGCGCTGGCCGGTGTTCTGCTGGCTGCAAAACTGAGGATTGGTCAGGCATCTGTTGGACTTGAGTTCTTGCTGCCCGCCCTGGTTGGCGCTTTCCTTGGGTCCACCACCATCAAACCCGGCCGGGTCAATGTCTGGGGCACTGTCGTGGGTGTCGTCATTCTGGCCGTGGGCATTTCAGGCATTCAACAATTCGGCGGCTCCTTCTGGGTCGAGCCGCTCTTTAACGGAGTTACCCTGCTGGTTGCCATCGGCATCGCAGGCTACGCGCAGCGCAAAAAAGGTGCAGACAAGCGCTGAGCATTTAATTGCAAAGGGAGGAAACTATGCAAAAACGAACATTCATGGCCGGATTAATGGCTACGACGATGATGGTGGCTGTGCCAGCACTGGCCGCAGACTGGGACGGACCAACAAGCGGGCCAGCGGCAGCCGACGGCAAGTTGATCGTCGTTGTTGCCGGTGACCTGAAAAACGGCGGTATTCTGGGTGTGACCACAGGTGTCGAAGAGGCCGCCGCAAAAATCGGTTGGGAAGTGCGCGTGCTGGATGGAGCCGGTTCTATCCAGGGTCGTACGGCCGCCATCGGTCAAGCGCTAGCGCTCAAAGCTGACGGGATCATTATCAATGGGTTTGACGCGGTAGAACAGCAAGCCGCTCTTGAGGGGGTTGTAAGTGCAAACGTACCCATGGTCGCTTGGCACTCTGGCCCCGTGATCGGATGTGATGCCCCGGGCGGCATCTTTGCAAACGTATCGACCGACGCCATGACCGTGTCCGAAGTGGCGGCCGAATGGGCGATCGAGGACGGGGGTGAGGATATCGGCGTCGTTATCTTTACCGACTCCACCTACCAGATTGCCATCGACAAGGCCGACCGGCTCAAGGAAACAGTCGAGGCCGCAGGCGGCAA
Source organism: uncultured Tateyamaria sp. (assembly GCF_947504105.1). Classification (GTDB taxonomy): domain Bacteria; phylum Pseudomonadota; class Alphaproteobacteria; order Rhodobacterales; family Rhodobacteraceae; genus Tateyamaria. Next base: position 61,583 of record NZ_CANNGP010000015.1, on the reverse strand, counting down.
GGTTCTCGAATACGTGGACACGCCCATCGCCGATACATCGACCCGTATGGGGCCGCTGACCACATCGCTGCTGCAGAAGTACGGCGAAAGCTGGACCCACGCGCTGGCGATCAACGACCTGTATTTTGATTTCATGGGCCCATCGCTTGCGGCGGCCGGTCTGTCACCTGACAAGGGGCCGCAAGCCGGGTCGGCTGGTGACGGATCCGAGGCCGCGTTCCAGCGTATTCGATCGAACGGGTACCAGGCGATTACCGTTGCTGAACCGTTAAACCTGCAAGGCTGGCAGTTGGTGGACGAGCTCAACCGCGCCATTCAGGGCGAAGCATGCTCGGGCTACATAACATCGCCCGCGTTGGTGACGCCGGAGGGTTTGGCGAAGCTTGGGGACAGCAACGCATTTGATCCCGACATCCCCTATCGCGAGGCGTATGCCACGATCTGGGACAAATAGTTCTCCCCCGCGGGGTCCGAGCGGCAAGGCTCGGCCCCGCACCTTATTCCGAACAGTATGGGCACGTGCGCGGCCCGTCTTATCCGTCCGACGGAGGAGTGATTTATGGCTGACATGCCACTCGTGCAGATGCGCGGGATAACCAAACGTTTTGGCGGTGTAACCGCCCTGCAAAATGTCGACCTAAGCGCCTACGCGGGCGAAGTGCTTGCGATTGTTGGCGACAACGGCGCTGGCAAGTCGACCCTGATCAAGGTGCTGACAGGCGTCTATCAACCCACCGAAGGTGACATATATCTCGACAACAGCAAGATTGAGTTTTCCAGTCATGCCGAGGCGATCGAGGCGGGCATTGATGCCGTGTATCAGACACTGGCATTGGCTGATCATCTGGATCCGGCTGCAAACATGTTCCTTGGAAATGAACTGACCAGGTCGGTGTTCGGCATGCAGATGCTGGACAACAAGCGCATGCGGTCCGAGACCGAGCGCGTGTTGATGGAGCGTCTGGGTGTAAAGCTGAAGTCGCTGGATGCGCCCACCGAAAGCCTGTCTGGCGGTCAACGCCAAGCCGTTGCCATCGCCCGCGCCGTCTATAGCGAGGGGTTGCGCGTGCTCGTGATGGACGAACCCACAGCGGCCCTTGGCCCACAAGAAACTGCGCGGACCTTGAAATTGATCCAGACGCTGAAGGCCCAGGGTTTGGCAGTGATCCTGATCAGCCACTCGCTGGATGATGTGTTCGAAGTGTCTGACCGCGTTCACGTGCAGCGTCGTGGTCAATGCGTTGGTGTTGTGAAAACCAGTGAAAGCAGCACCCAGGAAGTCCTAGGTATGATTGTCGGCGCGGAGGAAGCAGCATGAACACCGCAGCAACGAGATCCATGACCGAACGGTTGGAACCCTACATCGCGATCATCGGCCCCATGGTGATGATCCTTGCAATTCTGCTGTTCATGGGCGTTGCCGAACCGGCCCGCTATTTCAGGTTATCCAATCTGAACCTCATCCTTTTGGATGCGGCCCTTTATATGCCCATGGCGATGGCGATGACCTTTGTCATCACGCAGCGCGGGATTGACTTGTCTATCGGGTCCATCGCCGCGTTGTCGTCGATCCTCATGGCCTTTCTGATCAAGCAGTACGGCTTTTCCGTCTATGTAGCTGTGCCCATTGCAATCATGCTCGGTGCGCTGATGGGTCTGATCAACGGGCTGATCATAACCCGTTTCAACGTGCCTGACCTGATCGGCACGCTGGCAATGGATCTTGTTTATCGCGGCTTTGCGCTGGTGATTGCCAAGGGATTGGTGCTGGCCCGTTTTCCCGATCTGCTGACGGATATTGGGCGGGGGCAGATACCCGGGTTCATTCCAATCCCAGTAGTAATTGGCATTGCAACCATGGTCATCGGCTACGTCCTGCTGACCCGCAGCTATTTCGGGCGTTACACCATCGCCATCGGGTCCAACCCGGAAGCGGCTGAACTGACCGGCATCAGTGTAAAACGGCACAAGGTCTATGCCTATGTCCTTTGTGGTGCGGCGGCGGCCTTGGCCGGCGTAATGCTCACCGGCAAGTTGAACGCAATCCAGGCGACATCAGCCCCATATTTCAATCTACATGTCATCGCGGCGGTTGTTGTGGGTGGCACGTCGCTGTTCGGTGGGCGTGCGTCGATGCTGGGGTCGTTCGCGGGTGTGTTGCTCTTGTCGATGATGATCAATGCTTTGGTGACCTTGCGGATCGAGTTTTTCTGGCAATCCGTCGCGTCGGGCGTCGTGATCGTCAGTTCGGTCGCGCTCTATACATGGATGCAGAAAAAGGACCGTGACGGGGCAGGAGGCCTGCTGGCTGGTCTACAAACCCCGGACGGACAAAGGATGCTGCGCTTTTCCGCGCTGCTTATCGGCCTGCTGATTGCCCTTTTGGCGATTGGCGGACTGTTTGCAGGTGACCCGAATCCAAGCGGGTGATCTGCCAAAGCGGGGTTGGTCGGGCCGGGGGTGCAGCCCCGACACCGACCGATGGCCCCGCTCTCATTGCAAAGGGAGGAACCAAGATGAGACTTTTAGCAACCACAGCCCTGGTGGCAACAGCCCTAGCCGGGATGGCGCTTGCCGATGGGCATGCGACACTTCCGCTCAAGGAGCTGCCGGGCATTGCCGACCGCGACTATTGGGTGCCTGGTGAAGTAAATGCCAGCGGTAAGCTGGAAGCGCTGCAAGCGGTCGTCGGGGCCGAGGCGGTCGCCTTTTCCGGTACGCTCGACAATCCGATCCAGATTGCGCTGATCTACCCATCGGCAGACACGTCCGACTTCTGGGCGCGCAATTATCTGGCGCTGACAAAGCGTCTGGACCAGTTGGGTATCGCTTACGAGACGACCGAGTTCGCCTCGCGTCAGATCGAGCACTCGCTGCAATCGACGTATGCCAACCAAGTGGTCCAAGATGCCGATTTGTATGATTACGTGATCTTTGGCCCATCTGAACTGGCCATCCAGGCCGACAACATCGACAAGATGGCGGCCAATAACGATTTCAGCACCTATGTCTGGGCGTTCCACACACCGTTGAAAGATCTCGAAAACCAACCCAACGCATGGTTCGACTTCTCATCTGCTGCTGGTGCCTTAACCATGTGCGATTATATGCTGGGCCGTCTGGGCAGCGACGTGACCATGGCGATGAACCGCGGCATACCGGGCATCACCGACAACCAGCGTTCGGGTGATTTCAAAGCCTGCGTTGAAGAAAAAGGCAACTGGACCACGGTCTACGAGCACTATGGAGAGTACCAGCGCGAAGGCGGGTTTGAGGGCACATCCCTGATCTTGCAAGCCTATCCCGAGGCGACAACCATCCACAACGCCAACACCGCGATGGCGATGGGCAGCGTCGAGGCACAAGTGGCTGTTGGCAAAGAGAAAGACGTGTTCTCAACCGGTTGGGGTGGAACAGGTCTCGAGCTGGATGCCATCCGGCGGGGCGAATTGGACGCCACACCCATGCGGATGGGCGACGATGTGGGCGCCGCCACGGCCGAGGCGATCAAAGCCGATCTTGAGGGGCGCGCAGACAAGCTGCCGCTTGTCTTCCTTGGACGGATCACCGTGGCGCATGACCAGATGAGTGCAGATGAGATTGACGCGTTGGAACAGGAGGCATTCCGCTTCTCGGGCGTTGGGGCATTGAAGCGATAACAACAGTCAGGGTCATCCCTAGGGATGGCCCTGACCAAGTGTCGGTTCTGCAATTGATGGGACATCGACCATGCCTTCAGGCATCGCGGCACATCCCGTTCAGTTTCAGAACTTTGTACATTCGACGAAACCTTCTGTGTTCAGAAAATCCTGGAAATCCACTGACCGGGCCTCGCCAAGCTGAAGGACGAGGTTCAGAGAAGCAGCCTCTACCCTAGTTCTGTCGTAAGGGTCTTCGCATCTGTACTGGGTAGACCAATCACTCCACCGAACATCAAACACCGTGCGTTGATCGCTTTGGCGGTAGAAGTATCCACGAATTGACTCTTTCGCGACGATGTATCTTCCGTTGACAACTATCATGTCAGCGAACGCACTTGATGAAAAAAGACAAAAAATGACTGTAAGTGCATGAAATTTAAACACCATTTTGGTTCCCTTTTTTGAATTTCAGACCGAAACACACTGTTTGAAGCTTCTGAAAGCTAAAGCTTGTTTCGTGAATTGCACAATGCCTGGCTAGTCCAATACTCTTCCGCCCACAGAACGCAGAGCGAAAGTTCACTGCCGACGTACGGAGGTGTCCGTTTCCGCAACCCTCGTTTCTTGATGTTTCCTGCAGTCATCCTGCGCTCGGCATCAGTCTTGCGGACAATCCTCTCCAAGGTTCTGGCAACATTTTCTTATTCGGGCTTTTGTCAGCGACCCATTATTCGCACTCGCGCATATCTCCCTATTCAAATCGTTCAAAAACGGCCTTGACGCACGATGTTACCGCGAACACCCTGCGAAATATGTCTCAACCTCCGGCAAAATCAAACAGTCCAGTCACCATGCGCGACGTCGCACGCGCCGCTGGCGTATCCCGGATGACAGTTAGCCGGGCGTTGAAAAAGGACAGCCCCGTATCCAAGGACACCCGCGACCGCATCCTCAAGGTCGTGCGCGAGATGAATTATGTCCCTGATCAGATGGCAGGCAGCCTGACAACCAAGCGCTCAGGCTTTGTGGCCGTATTGGTTCCTTCGCTCAACAACTTGCACTTTGCTGAAACAGTGCAAGCACTGACCGAAGAGCTTGAGCAGATAGGTCAGCAAATCCTGCTTGGCCACACGGACTATTCGACCGCGCGGGAAGAACAACTGGTCGAGGACATGCTGAGAAGGCGGCCTGAGGCGATTGTCTTGTCCTATGACGGGCATTCGGATCGAACGTTGGAGTTGCTGAACGACTCAAATATTCCTGTGATCGAGTTGTGGGAGCGTCCAGACAATCCCGTCGGTCACACGATAGGATTTTCAAACCGGCAAGCGTCAGCAGACATGACCCGCGCTCTGATCGACCGGGGCTATCGCAACATAACCTTTGTAGGTGAGGCCGACGACGACTGGACCCGCGGAGCCGCACGACGCAAGGGGTATCTGGATGCCATGGTCCAAGCGGGTTTACCCACGAATCGAGTGCTAAAGATTGGTAAGCCGCCGTTGTCGATCGAGGAGGGGGCCGCTGCGGCAACACGTTTACTGCAGGATTTCCCTGACACAGATTGTGTGTTCTGCGTGTCCGACGCACCAGCATTTGGCGTGCTTTCCGTTATGTTGAAGCTGGGCAAGGCCGTACCTGGTGACATCGGCATCGCGGGCTTTGGCGACTTTGAAGTGTCTCGCTTTGCAACGCCTACGATCTCGACCGTATCGGTTGACCCCAAAACCATTGGACGCGAGACCGGCCGTCTGATCGGGCGCTTGCTCTCAGCGAACGAAGAAGTGAGTCGCACACTTGTATCGGTGCCCGTTGATTTGACCTTTCGCGACAGCACGAAATAACGAAACCGCTGGATTTCAAAGCATTAGCCACTTTGTTTTCCCTTGTGTTACCGGTCACAATTGTTAATGTGACCGGTAACAACAACGGAAACACGCCTATGCCAACCATTCGGCTCGACAATCTGGTAAAACGCTACGGCAACGTAGAGGTCTTGCACGGCATTGAACTGGAGATGGCCGACAACGAATTTACCGTCCTTGTCGGCCCATCAGGCTGCGGCAAATCCACAACCCTGCGCATGATTGCCGGACTTGAGGATGTGTCTGACGGCGAGATCTATGTAGACGACAAGCCGGTCAGCCATCTGGAGCCCAAGGAACGCGATCTGGCGATGGTGTTTCAAGACTACGCGCTTTATCCACACATGAACGTCGCGCAAAATATCAGCTTTGCCCTGCGCTTGGCCCGCCGCCCCAAATCCGAGATCAACGCGAAGGTCAAAGAAGTGGCTGATATGGTCGGCCTGACCGAATTCCTGGGCCGCAAACCCGGTGCACTTTCAGGCGGACAACGTCAACGGGTTGCCATGGCACGGGCGCTCGCCAAGGACTCGGGCATTTTCCTGTTTGATGAACCGCTGTCCAACCTCGACGCCAAGCTGCGCGGACAGATGCGGGCGGAACTGGCATTGATGAGCCAGCGGGTTCAGAAGAACATGATCTATGTCACCCACGACCAGATCGAAGCAATGACGCTCGCTGATCGGATCGTAGTCATGCATGGCGGCTACATCCAGCAGCAAGGTACGCCCGAAGAGTTGTTTAAACGCCCGGTCAACAAGTTTGTCGCCGGCTTCATGGGCATGCCACCGATGAATTTTCTGGACGGCCAGATCCAGGAAAGACACGGCGGTGTTTTTGTCACCGGTGATGGTTTCGACCTGCGCCTCGAGGGGGACAGGGCCGCAACAGCCAAGGCGCATGACAGTCGCGATGTGACACTTGGCATCCGACCGTCTGACCTGACCTACGAGGACAAAGCCGACCCTGCACAGTCGCTCACTCTGGATGTGCAGGTGTCTGAATATGTGGGCGCTCAGTCAGTCCTGCTGTGCAAATGCGGCTCAGCACAAGTCATGGTCGAGGTGAATTCAGAAACGCCCGTCGCCTTGGGCCAAACACTCACGTTTGCGATCAATCAGAGAGGCGTACACCTGTTCGACCGCAAAACAGAAATCGCACTTTGACACCAAAAAACGTTCTAGGGAGGAACACATGTTCAAAGGATTGAAAACCACGGCGGTGGGTCTGACGACCGCAGCCATCATGGCGGGGGCAGGCTTTGCCAACCCGTACGAAGAATACGCGGGCACGACCCTGATCGTGAACTTCCCCGCCCACCCGCACTATAACGCCGCGATGAAAGTGCTGCCCGAGTTCACCAAGGAAACGGGCATCGAGGTCGAGGTGGACCAGCTGCCATACCTCAAAATGCGCGAACGCCAGACGCTGGAGCTGGCGCAGGACGAGGGTGAATATGACCTCATTGCCTATGTTGTGTTTTCCAAGGCGGACTATGTCTTTGCCGACCAATTGGAAAACCTTGCCAAGTATTTCATGAACCCCAAGCTGGCCGACCCCAGCTATGACGCCGAAGATCTGATCGATGGCTATGTCGAAAATATTGGCGTCGCAGGTGGTACCAAAGGGTATTTGCCCGGCAAGACCGGATCGCTGTTTGGCATCCCCTTTGGCTCGGAAACCTCGGTTCTGGCATACCGCAAGGACATCTTTGAAAAGCACGGGATTGCTGAGCCTGAGAACTACGATCAACTGCTCAATGCAGCCTGCAAAATCCCAGAAGTCGAGCCTGGCATGGGTGGTATGGCGTCGCGCGCGGCCTCCGGCCACCAGGCCAGCCACGCGTTCTTGCTGCACCTCGCCCCACTGGGCGGTCGCGTCTTTGACGAAGCATGGAATCCGATCATCAACAACACCGCGGGTGTCGAAGCAGCCAACGCACTGAAAACCATCGTCGATTGCGGTCCCGAAGGTGCGATGAGCTTTGGCCCGTCTGAAGCGGCGAACGCATTTGCCAGCGGGCAGGCGGCGATGTTCATGGACTCGATCGCGTTCATGCCAGGGTTCGAAGATCCAGAGCGCAGCCAGGTCGTGGGTAAGGTTGGCTATGCCATGCATCCCGAAGGCGTGCGTCGCGGCAGCCAAACCGGTGGTTTCGGCATCGGCATCCCCAAGAACGCCGAGAACAAGGAAGCAGCCTTTCTTCTGATGCAATGGCTGACCTCCAAGCAGGGTGACCTGATGGTCGCCATGGAAGGCGGAAACCCCTCGCGCTTCTCGACCTATCAAGATGCGGGCTTGAACGAGAAGTATCCGTTCGCAGCAACCTTTGGTGAAGCTCTGAAATATGCCGATCCCGACTGGCGTCCGATCATCCCCGTCTGGGGCAAGATCAATGCTGATATCGGCACAACCATGTCCAAGGTGCTGACCGAGGACCTGGACATTCAGGAAGCGTTGGATGGCGTGGCCGAACGGACCCGCGCCGTGATGGACGACGCCGGTTACTACACCTGGCAGTAAGCCTTTCCTCCTGCTGGGGCGTGCGGTGTCACGCCCCAGCCCTTTGCCCCTGATGAGCTTTGAAAGAGTGACCCATGCGCACCGCGATGGCCAACCGACTGACGCCCTACATGTTCATGGCTCCGGCCGCGATCATCATGGCAATCGCGCTGATGTACCCACTGGGCTACATGGTCTGGGGCTCTTTCCGCGAATGGAACCCGAGCCAAAACATTGGCGAGGCCGAGTTTGTCGGCCTCAAGAATTACATCTTCCTCTGGAACGACCCGAATTTTCACGAAAGCCTTGGCGTCACGTTGCGCTTTGCATTCTTCGTGGTGACGATCGAGATGATCATCGGCGTGGGTCTTGCCCTGCTGCTCGACCGCGAAATCCGTGGCATCTCGCTCCTGCGCACCATGTTCATCCTGCCCATGATGATCGCCCCCGTCGTGGTCGGCCTGATGTGGCGCTACATGTATCACCCAACGGTCGGCACCTTTAACCGCTTCCTCGACAGTATCGGTCTGCCACGCGTGGATTGGCTGGGGGATTACGCCCTGACCTCCGTCATCATTGCCGACATCTGGCAGTGGACGCCCTTCATCTTCATCCTGTCGCTGGCCGCGCTGCAGTCTCTGCCCCGCTCCGCACTGGAAGCCGCGCGCATCGACGGCGCCACGGGATGGCAACAGATCATCCACATCAAGCTGCCCTTGATGATGCCCGTTCTGATCGTGACTGCCCTTTTGCGCCTGATCGACGCCTTTAAAGTGCTGGAAGTGATCCTCGTGATGACCGAAGGCGGACCGGGCCTGTCGACCGAAATTCTGGCCCTGCGGATCAGCCGCACTGCCACCGAATTCCGTGAACTGGGCGTTGCCGCCGCCATGTCCAACTATCTCTTGATCCTGCTTCTGCTGCTGACCGTGGGCATGTTCGCCTTCAACCGTTGGCAGGAAGCCCGCGCCGCCCGGCTGAATGCGCTGGTCGAGGAGGAAAGCTGATGTCCACCCCCAACTCCCGCGCCAACCCCGCCTTCTATGCGGTTATCGCCCTTCTGGTGTTCATGTCCGTGGGCCCTGTGATCCTGATGTTCATGAACTCGTTCAAGCTGGATGTGGACATCATCTCGGGCACCTCTGGCCTGATCTTCCTGCCCACGATCCAGAACTATGAAAAGGCGCTCTGCGATGTGCTCTGGTACGAGCCGGACCATATCGACTTCTGCTCGCTTAAATTCGGAAACGCCTTTGTCAACTCGCTGATCATCGCGCTTGTTTCGACGGCACTGACGTTGGTGATTGGGTGCATGGCGGCTTACGCGTTGGTGCGGTTCCGGTTCATGGGACGGGATACCGTGTCACTCTCCACCCTCATGGTGCGCATGGTGCCGCCTGCTGTACTGCTCGTCCCCGTTTTCGGTTTGTGGAATAACGAGTTCTGCCTTGATCGCGATGGCCTGATCGGCGGCGCGATCCGGGACACGTTTGGTGGACGGGGTGATGTCTGCCTTGCGGGCACGCACTCCGGTATCATCCTGATCTACGTGGCGATGAACCTGCCCTTCGTGATCTGGATCCTGCAGAGTTTCATCGTGCAAGTGCCGCGATCACTGGAAGAAGCCGCGCGTGTAGATGGGGCAGGGCCGTTTCAAGTCTTCTTCAAAGTCGTTCTACCGCTCATCAAGCCCGGCCTCGCCGCTGCCGCCATCTTCACCTTCCGCATCGCGTGGAATGAGTACCTGCTCGCATCCGCACTGTCGGACCGTGACACGCGCACCGTGCCGATCCTGATCGTGAACAACATGTCGGAATTCAACGTGGAATGGGGGGTCATCATGGCCACTGGCATGTTGCTGGCCATCCCTCCCATCATCTTCACCCTGCTGGCCAGCCGCCAGATCATCACCGGCATGACAGCAGGGGCGGTCAAAGGTTGATGGATTGGCTCATCGCCCCCATCGATCCCAGCCGTGCGCATGAGGTGGGGTTCGCCATCTCGTGGCACGCCCGGTCGATGGTTCTGGCCTGGGGCGTCTTGGCCCCACTTGCCGTGATCATAGCGCGGTTCTTTAAGGTCATGCCTGGGCAAGACTGGCCGCGCGAGGTCGACAACCTGGTTTGGTGGCGCAGCCACTGGATGGGCCAGTCGCTGGTTGTTGGCCTGTCTATCTTTGGCGTTGCACTTGTGCTGCCGAGCGATTTGGCGTCGATGACACTGCACAACTGGCTCGGTTACGCAGTTCTGGTCGGTGCCGGGGCGCAGGTAATTTTAGGTGTCTTCCGCGGGTCCAAAGGGGGTCCGACCGACACCCAGATGCGCGGCCATCACTACGACATGACACCGTGGCGTCGTATGTTCGAAGCGCTGCACAAAATGATCGGATACGGCGTAATCTTGCTAGCCGTGGTCACAATCCTGTTGGGCCTGTGGAAAGCCAACGGCCCGGTCTGGATGTGGCTGGTTTTGGGGGTATGGTGGACTCTGTTGGTGGTTCTATTCGTATCTATGCAACGGCGCGGCATGGCCATCGACACCTATCAAGCGATATGGGGCACGGACCCGGCACACCCTGGCAATCAAGGACCGCCTCCGGGCTGGGGCGTACACCGGTTTGGCAAGACGAAAGAAGGAAAAGACGATGTACGGAGTGATCGAGGGGACCGGGTTCGAAGTCATTGAACCCGAATTTGCGGAATGCTTCGTGGGCCACGCACGGGTCGAACGGCTCTGGACCGGCACCCGCTGGTCCGAGGGGCCTGTGTGGTTTGCCGCTGGGCGCTACCTGCTGTGGTCCGACATCCCAAACAACCGAATTTTGCGCTACGACGACACGGACGGGTCAGTCTCGACTTTTCGCCAGCCGTCCAACAACTCCAACGGCCACACGATCGATCGGCAAGGGCGGCTGGTGTCCTGTGAACACCTCGCCCGCCGGGTCACGCGCACCGAACATGACGGCTCCATTACCCTGATCGCTGACAGCTATCAGGGTAAGCGGCTGAACTCACCTAACGACGTGGTGGTAAAGTCTGATGGCTCGGTATGGTTCACTGACCCCAGCTACGGCATTCTGATGGATTATGAAGGGGACCGCGCCGACAGCGAAATCGGCGCCTGCCACGTGTACCGCGTCGACCCATCGGGCGAGATCACTGTCGCTGCCAATGACTACGTTAAACCCAACGGACTGGCCTTTTCCCCCGATGAGTCGCTGCTCTACGTCGCTGACACTGGCATCACCCACGATGCAAACGGACCCAAGCACATTCGCCGCCACATCGTGAACGCCGACGACACGCTCAGCGGGGGCGACGTGTTCGCAACCTGCACCGAAGGGCTGTTCGACGGCTTCCGCATCGACACCCATGGACGCATCTGGAGCTCTGCCGCCGATGGCGTGCACTGTATCAACAGTGATGGCACACTGATCGGCAAGGTGCACATCCCCGAACTTGTCGGGAATGTCTGTTTCGGCGGGGAAAAGCTGAACCGGCTCTTCATTGCAGGAACAACCTCGCTCTACTCGGTCTTCCTGAATGTGAACGGCGTCTCACCCATTTAGGTGCTGATCCAGCCACGGCCCATGATGCGCACCGTCTTTATCGGTACGCTCAAAGCTGTGAGCACCGAAATAGTCGCGCTGCGCCTGAAGCATGTTGGCTGTCGTGCGTGCGCTGGTCAAAGTGTCGAAGTAATTGAGCGCGGCCGCCAGCGCGGGCACCGGTTGCCCCGCGCCCATAGCCGTCACCGCTACCTTGCGCAGGCCTGCCATGTTGGTTCTCAGGATATCCGCGAAATAGGGAGCAAGGGCAAGGTTGCGTTCCGGTGCTTCGGTCAGGGCAGACGCCATGTCATTCAGCATGGCTGATCGGATGATGCATCCCTCGCGCCAGACCTCTGCGATCTCGGCCATCGGTAGATCCCAGCCGTAGTCGGCACTGGCCTTGGTTAGCAATTCGAACCCTTGCGCATAACACAGAACCTTGCCCGCAATCAGCGCTTGTTCCAGATCACCGAAAGTCAGCTCGCCGTCAGACATCATGCCACCTGTTGATCCAAACGCCTCCGCACCGGCCAGACGTAAATCGCGTGCAGCAGACATGTTGCGCGCGACAACAGCCGCCTCGATCACCGGCACTGGCGCACCCATCATTTGACTTTCGATGACCGTCCAGCGACCCGTCCCCTTCTGCCCCGCACGATCCAGAATCATGTCCAGCATCGGATGTCCTGTCTCAGGGTCTATCGCAGCCGACACCTTGCCAGAAATCTCGACCAGGTAGCCTTGCAACAGCCCTTCGTTCCACCGATCAAACACGGATCCACAGGCCGCCGCATCCATGCCCATCCCGTCGCGCATCACACCATAGGCTTCCGCGATCAGCTGCATGTCGGCGTACTCAATTCCATTGTGTACCGTTTTGACGAAATGACCGGCCCCACCTGTGCCCATGTAGGTTGCGCAGGGTTTGCCCTCATATTTCGCTGAAATCGCCTTGAGTATATGAGCGACACGATCCCATGCCGCGAGCGTACCGCCCCCCATAATCGACGGACCAAACCGCGCGCCTTCCGCCCCGCCAGAAACACCTATACCAAGGAACGGCACACCGGACTTCTTTGCCTCTGTTGCGCGACGTTCACTTTCATGGAAATTAGCGTTGCCGGCATCAATAATCATATCGTCGGCATCCAGCAGCGGACGCAACTGTTCGATCTGCGCATCCACAGCGTCACCTGCTGGCACCATTAGGATGATGTTGCGTGGGCTGGCAAGGCCCCGCACAAAGTCCTCCAACTGGGCATAACCGGTAATGCGATCGGTAAGCTCGCCCGCCTTGTCCATGAACTCGGGGATACGCGCAGCAGTGCGATTGTGCACCGCAACCGAAAACCCGCTATCAGCAATGTTCAGCGCCAACATGGCCCCCATAGTGCCCAACCCGATCACACCGATTTCTGCTGCAGACATATGCTTTCCTCTTCCAAGAGCGGCTGTTATGTTACCGATAACAAACGCTAAGGGAGGATGGAAGCCATGCATGTCGAAAAGTCACTCGTTCTTACACACGAGGGCGTGTTGACGATGCTGCAGGCTGCGGTTGTGCAGGCAGAGAAGATGGGCCAACCGCAATGTATTGTTATCGTGGATGCAAGCGGTGTCACGCTTGGGCAGATCCGGATGACTGGAGCAAAGTACCTCAGCCTGAAAAGTGCCGAAACCAAGGCCCGTACTGCCGCCTCCATCCGTACCGCCAGCGATGCAATCCCGGAACAGGTTGGTCTGTACATTGCAGCGGCGACCGACAATTCAGTCACGAGGCTCGGCGGTGGCTTGCCGATCTATGTGGACAGTACATGCGTAGGCGGTATCGGCGTGGGGTCCGGTACGCCGGACCAAGACAAGGATGTTGCAATGGTCGCGCTGGTCGCAATCGGTGCACAAGCGGAGCCGTAACGGTCGGAATAAAAACTGAATTGCTGCTAAGAAAACCTGATGAAAGTGGTACAATCAGGACATGTTTATCCCCCCGCTTTGCTGAATGGTGAGGCTGCTATTTCGAACCTTTTGCTCCAAAAGTCACAGTCTTGGCAATCTCAGGTCTTGAGCGTTACGGCGTTTACGAAAATCTCTGCATCGAACCAAATGGGTGCTACGCTTCGCCGGAAACATCACATTGAGCTCACCGGTGGCCTGATTCAAACGAAAGTGTTTGCACTTGCCCGGCTTAGTGTTGCCTTCGGCCTTTGACCGAATTCCCTTAGAAAGGCCCGAGAAAATGCATCAGGTGCGCGATAGCCATATCGATGGGCGACACGATCTACCCGCTCTCCTTTTTCAAGGTCAACACGGGCCAAGGTTAGACGCCACCTGCGCAGGTAGCTGGCGGGCGTTTCGCCAACAAGTTCAGAAAACACTTCCTTGAAACGGCTATGGGACAGACCCGCGGTCTCTGCCAGATCTGCGTTCCGCCAGTGATGCCCGGGGTTTTCATGCATTGCGACAATGGCCTGACTGATGCGCGGGTTTGCCAGACCCGCCAAAAGACCAGGTGTTGTGACACCGCGATCAAGCTGTAACCGGAGCACCCGAACAACCAAAACTTCACCCAATCGACCCAAAACTGCGGGCGAACCACACCGATTTGCCTGCTGTTCCGACGTAAGTAGCGACACAATGCTGGCAAGATCTCCTTCAGGGGCCACATGCTCAATCACCTGATCAGGCAGAGCAGCGCAAAGTGGGCTGGTTCGTGTACCGAAATCAATGTGGAGTGAAAACAACAGGTGCCGTTCACGACAGTCGATCCCGACGGCCCGCGGCGTGAACACCAAACGCTCCTCCCTGGAGGCTGGATCGCGAATGGCCGCCAGATTCGCGTCTTCAGCTGGCGCGACCGCTGCTTGAAGGCGAAAATTATTCAATAGAGAAGTTAGGCGGTCTGTTTTAGTCATTTTCGTCCTTTCAGTCGGAAAATCAAGACCAATACATCACTAAGGACGGGCATAGAGTGCGTCAAGCAACTTCAAACAATCGAAATGGAGCTCTCTAAATGCTGATGCCGCGCAAAAAAACACCAAACCTGTCTGTTGAGACATTGGATCACGGCACGTTTGATTTAACGTCTGAAACCACAGAGCGCGGGACACTGATCTGCTTTTATCGCGGTTACCATTGCCCGATCTGCGCCAATTATCTAACGGAGCTGGATCGCAAGGCGGGTGAGTTCGAGCAACGCGGCGTAAACGTGGTGGCAATCAGTTCCGATACCGAAGAACGTGCGCGGCTGATGCAGGGCAAGATCGAATCCAAAAGTCTCCGCTTCGGCTACGGATTGCCACTTGATCTGGCGCGCGACTGGGGGCTCTACGTTTCGACGTCTCGCGGGAAAACATCCATTGGCGTTGAAGAGCCCGCGCTCTTTTCAGAGCCTGGGGTATTCCTGGTCAGCCCGGATCAGTCCCTATATTTTGGTGTTGTCCAGACAATGCCATTTGTACGACCGCACTTTGGCGATTTCGTCGGTGCACTCGACTTTGTCATTGCCAATGACTACCCCGCCCGCGGAGAATACGGCGGTCCTGTGTAATGCAGCGCCGACCAACCTGCACCACCTGCTGAATAAAATACTGAAGCATTCGGCCAGAGGTCTTGATTGCCTAGCACGCTAGCCATATAAGCGCGTTTCATATCTCGGAAACGCGCTTATGACTGATACTATGGGAAAAGCTCCGCCACTGCTGGATCAACAGCTTTGCTTTGCGCTGTATTCAACATCACGTGCAATCACGAAGGTCTACGCAGATCTGCTCGAAAAACTTGGGCTGACCTACCCACAATACCTCGCAATGCTTGTGCTGTGGGAAAAGGATGGCTTGAGTGTTCAAGAGATCGCCGATCGTCTTCAATTGGAAGGCGCAACAACGACGCCTTTGATCCAACGGATCGAACGGATGGGTCTTGTACTAAAGAAACGCAGCACGACTGATGAACGCAGACAAGACGTATTTCTGACTGAGAAGGGCAGGGCTTTGGGTGTCCATGCCTCAAGCGTTCCAGAACGGCTGGGCTGTGCTTTGAACATTACAGATGAAAAAGCATACGCATTGTTGGACGAGATAAAGAGACTGCGCGCAGCCATCGTCTAGTAAATGGTGGTGACAGAAACGAATATCTCTTTGATTATTAAACGTTTCTCCTGCTCACAATTTTCCGTCGCGACATCGCTCAAACAATGCTGAACAAGGAACGACCTTCGCCGTACACTGCTGGCTGAAGATGTACTCCATTGCGCAAGTCCCGCTACGTTCACGCCAAAAAGTCGGAAAAATCGTCCGAATAGCTATTTACCTAGCCCACTAGCCTTATATATGTCTAGTGCACTAGACATATATAAGGAGATACCCATATGAAACGCCGAACTGCCCTAAGAACCCTTTCTACGGCGGTTGCCGTAGCCACCTTCAGCTTTGGATACGCCGCCCATGCCCAAGAAGACCTGACTGCCAAATCTGTTGTGCTTGTTCATGGCGCCTTTGCCGATGGGTCCGCATGGAACCGTGTGACGCCTCTTTTGGAAAAAGCCGGGCTTGATGTGATTGCTGCACAAATTCCGCTCAGCTCACTCGAAGCGGATGTTGAGACGACCAAACGAGCAATCGATCGACTGGAAGGCCCGGTCGTTCTTGTCGGGCACTCTTGGGGCGGCATGGTGATTACGGAAGCAGGCTCGCAGGATAAAGTGCACTCGTTGGTATATGTCGCCGCCTTTGCCCCCAATGAGGGTCAATCCCTTGGTGAATATATCTCCGACTACCCTCACGCCGACGGGCTGGATCACCTGGAAAAGGACACGGCGGGCTATTACCGCCTGACAGACAAAGGCGTCGCCGAACATTTTGCCTTTGATCTGCTGGACACAGAGATCGCCGCGATCGCAGCATCGCAAGGCCCAATAAACAGCGCTTCATTGGGCACGCCAGTCACGCAGCTCGCTTGGAAGGACAAACCGAACTTCGCGGTTGTCTCAACGCAAGACCGCATGACCCTGACTGAGATCCAGCGCGATCAGATTGGTAAACTGAACGCCAAATCCGTCGAAGTCGACACCAGTCATGTGCCGATGCTGACCTACCCGGAGGTCGTCGCCAACATGATCATCGAAGCGGCGAAGTAATCGCCACATACAGGGAGACCGACAATGAAAGAATTATGGACCTTTAGCCTGGCCGCACTGCTGGCTTGTTCCGGTGCGGCCTTTGCCGAAGACGCCCGCACAGGTATCTACCCCGCCGGAAACGTACCAATCGCGCCCTATTCACCGGGAATTAAAACAGCCAATGGCTTTCTCTATGTGTCAGGCCAAATTGCATACATCGGCGGAGAAATCCCAGAGCATGCACGCGATGGCGAAAATGATGTTCAAGACCAAACAAAGATCGTAATGGAGAACATCAAGAGCGTCATGGCGGAAGCGGGCTACGACTTCAACGATGCAGTCCGTGCAACCGTGTTCATAACCGATATGGACAACTATGGCGCCTTCAACGAGATCTACGGCACCTATTGGGGTGCGGACGAAATGCCCCCGGCACGTGCCGCAGTCGAAGTCGGAGCCTTGCCCGGCGGAAAACCCGGCGCACCGGTTTTGGTCGAAGTGTCGATGATCGCCTATAAATAAACTTCATTCCGAAACTGATTGGCATGACCATCTGACCCCTGAGGACTGGCACTATTGCCGGTTCTCTTTCATCCACTCCTTGGAGAAAACGCTGTAAAAACCGCTCAAACTTATCTTGATGAAGCGAACGCCATTGTCCCAAAGCTGTCATCGGAAGAAGCCATTGAAATCCATGCCGCAGGCGGCGGTATTTTTGTCGATGTACGGGACAGTTCCGACATTCAAAAAACCGGAACAATTGAAGGAGCCCTGCGCATCCCACGCGGATTTATCGAGTTCGCTGCCGACCCTGGTATGGGATTCCACAACCATGCACTTCAAAAAAACGCAGACATCTACTTGGTCTGTGGCCTAGGTGGACAAGCCGCCTTGTCGGGCAAAACACTCATCGACATGGGTTACAAATCAGTCACGAATGTCGGCGGCATTGGGGCGTGGAAAGAAGCAGGCGGGCCCATGGAAGCTACATGAGCCAAATTGACGATGCAGGTTCAACTTAAAGAACTCAACTGGGGGCCACCGGCCCCCAGAACACTTTGTGCAGCGCCGGTGGCATCACATCCCGTTCCTCTTCGGGCTTTATCGACATGTACTTGGCTCCCGCAGACGGCACCGTTGGCACTCGCAGAGAAATCGCCAAATGCCCTAAATGAGAACATTGGATGATGCCGGCCAGTAGGAAACAGCTGGGGGATGAAACTCCCAGAGAGCCGTCATTGTGATGCGATCACCTCGTTGCAGGACGGGATACCACCGGTGAAGAACGTTTCGGGGACATGACGCGCCTCGGTCACGATGAGATTGCTTTCGGCGTCCCAAACCATATCGTGCGTCCACAAGACGTCACCCGCCGCTGACACTTCGAGCAGACGACCATGCTCCGCTTCGGTCAGGAGCAAGTTGCCATTCGGAAGTGTTTGATGCTTGCCGCGTCGCCAAGTATAGAATGGTTCGTCTTCCGTCCCTTCAAAATCCACAGATGTGCTGTTATCGCGCGGATCGATACGTAGAATTCGGGACTGCATCTTACCTGTGGCATTGTCAAAGACCGTGATCGTGCCATCGGGTTCGAAATCCGGATCATGCTGTTTGAACCACGGTCCATGCTGCCACCACTTCAGCTCACCTGTTTGCGGATCGACCACCGCAACGAGGTTCGGTTCGCGCAGGCTAAACATCAGATCACCCGCCTCGAACATCGGGAAGGCGTCGGCCATTTCAGGGCGCAGCATCTCAACATCATTGGGGTGAAACGGATCATCCAGATAGGTAACTTGCCCCGCAGCGTCACCTGGCATACGTACACGAATGTCGAAGATTCCGCGCTGATCACCGCCCTTGGCCGCGATGACGTCGTTCCGCAAGTTCAATGAAAAGGTCTTTTCGCCTGTCGCTGCATCAAGTCGCACCATATCTTCGCCGTACCAGGTCCAGATACCCCCGGCGCCGTCGCGCGTGATCGAGTGGTGAAAGCCGCCGCGCACGCTCCACATGGTTTGGCCGCATTGATCGACCCGTGCGATGGCATTGCCCACGTCAAACGTCACAACCAAGGAGCCGTCCTCGAATACCTCCATGCCATGCAGCATCACATTCTGGGGTGGGGTGTCGGGATCGAAGTTTTCGTAATGGATTGGCCAGCGGTGGACCTCGTTCCCCTCCGTGTCGATCAGGCGTACGGCAAAGACCGAGGTGTCCTGATCGTCGCTGAGCCCGGCGATCAGAATGTAACCCGGCGCGCGTTCGGTTCCCGGCCTACGGTTGTAACCGCGGTCGAGAGAGGCTGTGCCTCGATCATTCGGAGCAACAAGATGGCGTGTCGGTTCCAGCCCGATATCGTTTCGCCAATTACGCGAAACATCCAGATAGGTGCGATGCGCCTCGCCGATCTGGGGGGCGGGAAACCACCCCCACCACGAGGATACGATCCCATATATCATTGCGATCAAGGCGAGCGACAGGATGAAGAACCCGCGCGCGAGACGATCGGATGAGAGCAGTTTCATTTTATTACCTTTGCAATCGACGAGTGTGAGTGGCCAATCGCCTGCCTGCAAAGCTCCCCATGCAATATGTCCGCACGCTGCATCAGGTCCCGGGACGCGTGGTCCAAATCCGGGGCAGGGCGGGGTGCACGGAAGATCTCTGCCATGGCTGAGATGCTGTTTTGATCCTCAAGCTCAATGACGGTGGCGAGTTCGGGTAGCAGTAAGCCGGGTTCGGTACACAGCGCGTCGTGATCGACAAATACCGTGCGCGGCCCAGCGGTAGCGAGCACGTGCTGGTAAGCGGCAATCCAGTATCGCAGCCAGAAATCAGTGTGTTCTGCGGCAGTCATATCCGTTGGCGACGGGTTGAATGCAATTGGGCGCAGGGCCGCGCCGAACTCGAAGTGCCCAATCCCTTCCATGTACCTGCGCGCAAAAGGTTCGCGGGCGTGCAAGTCGGCAAAGCGAAGATGCTGCCCCAGAAGTGATCGCACCTGAGCGCGTGGGTTGCGAATGGGCACGACGATCACGGCATCAGGAAAGAGGCGTTCAAGAAGACCCAAGCGTGCAATATTGGCATTGTTTTTTGAGATGTAGCGGCTTGCACCGGGCTTTGTCGCAACAATCTTCGCCATGTGAGAGCGGAAGAATGACTCGAACGCCAGCTTCTGATCCTCAGGTGCCCAGGGCGTGATATGGTCGTTTGCATAGTGCTGAGGCCAAAATGCCATCCAAAGCATTTCTTCAAACGCCTCCGGACTTTCCATCCCGACTTCGATCCCGTCTCCGTGTGCCCGCTCGGCCTTGTCCCCTGACTTTCTAAAGGTGCGCGAAAACCCACCCCATAGAAGAGGCGACAGAGTAAATGGCATGTGCTGGTAGGTCGCCGAAGAGAAGTCTGGCAGATTGGCGAGGCCTTCGAGCATTATGGTTGTACCTGCACGTGGCAGAGACGTGATGAAAACGGGCCGCTCGGCGGTCTCTGATCGTATGCGTCGGCGGTAGAGCCTGGTTTCCAGTTCTCCAAGTCTGATCTGGCGCTCAGGCGATGCAAAAGCAAAATCGTGCAAGGCTTTGTCAAGCGGGCTGTAAGGTACCTCGATGTGCGCATCAACTTCGACCGAGGTCTTGCGCAGCTTGTCGAGCCCTAGCCATAGCAGGATTGCCGCCGCAGTGGAGCCGATGATGAAGGGCCAGCCAAGGGCGACAGCCATTGCGTGGTCAACGGAATAGAGCTCAAGAAGTGCGCCGCCCCAAACAATCAAGGCCGATGCGCAAAGCGCGGCAGTACCTATGGCAGCAATCCAGAAGAATCCGCCCAAAAGCTTGATAGATGCGCGCCGAACCTGCGCCTCCTTGTCCTCGTCAGCGATATCGCCATTCACAATAACCGACAGCGCCTGCTGCGTCGTATCGATGATACCGCCCGCAACTTTCTGTGCATCGAGAACGCGCAGGACAGCGACAAAAGCGAGGAGTCCCAGAAAAAGGGCTGCGACGCTCAACTTTGCTTCTCACCGGATGTCGGGGCATCTGTGTTGGCCTTGCGCGCACGCAGCACCCGCTTGATCGGGTACCAGACGAACCCGACAATCGCGAGAAGTAACGCTGCGATAAGCGCAATCATCGTCCCAATTGCGGTTAGGCCCGCCCCGGGGCCGACGTAAGCCTGTGCTGCTGCAGGTATCACAACCAGTGTGATGACCAGAAAAGTGGGCGCTTGCACAGCACCCGAAACCCATTTGTCGCGCTTCATGGCGAAATCCTCGCTTCAGACGAACGAAAGGAGCGGGAAAATCAGACAGGTCAACTGCCTCGCTACTCGCTCTTCTCGCAACAGAGTTGTAAGTTGCGGGTGCAGCGGCAAGGTATGGAGCGGAAAGCGGCGAAAGCCTGCCATATCGCCCCCTCGGGACGGAGCATTTTTGCCCGTTTGCCCAGTCTGAGGCTTCAAAAAGGCGGAAGCTTGCTTTGGTCAAGAAGTTTTGACCAGCTCCAGCTAAGAAAACAGGTATCACGTGCGAGAGAGTCGCACCCATTGACTCGCTACTTGTCGACCTGGTCCAATTCGATATCTGGCTTGGCGATCCCGGTTGTCTCAACTGCTGCCAAGTCTACTACCGGAGCTTCGAGTTTACCTTTCATCAGGAATACGTTGTAGACAGGCTTCCAACGCGACATCGTGAAATAGACAGCGTCGTCGATGTCCAGACCCGGCACGATGTAGGGCGCATAGAGGCCCGGATATTCATCGGCATGTGCGACGATCTGAGCGTCACTCCATGGACCGGTCATTGTTGGAGCACTTCGCAGAATGACTGCTCTTTCGACGGGTTCGAGGTACATCATCAGCCAAGATTGGTGTGCGTCACTCCACGCAACGGATAATTCACCTGCTGGTGCCGGCACAATTGCTTTTGCGGCGTGAACATTGCCCAACCACCCCTGACCATCCCAGTATGTGTATGCCGTAGGGTCAAACACATGCTGAGGTGTCACACGGCCAAGCCTTACACCACCGAAACGTCCCTGCGGAATACCAAATACATAGATCATCCCCTCGCTTTCAACGTAGGCCACCTGTTCAAAACCCGTCCCGGCAGGCCACATCGCCGTTTCGGATCTTGTCCAATTCTGGCCGTCATCATCCGAATAGGCGAGGCCGGAGCGCCGGACATACCACTTGTCGTCAGCACCCCACATGCGGACGGACATGTAATGAAGGACCATCCGTTCACCAAGAGAGATACCATTGGTCGGGATAACGGTCCATTCAAGGCCCGGCACCTTTGCCGAACGGATAATTTCCTTGGCGGCTCCAGTCGCGCTTTCGATCATCGCGGCGATGGAAAACCCGTTGGCCGGATCAGGATCGGCAATCCGCGCAATGGTGTTGCTGCGCCAATCCTCGCCATCTGGGCCATATGTGTCACCGAAGACCATGTACAGTTCGCCCTTGTGGGTGAACATATGGCCAAGGTCAGTGCCATGCACGTTCCACCGCGCGTCGGTGGCATTCGGGGATCCTGACCCGGTCAGTTGATTTACAATCTCGGTTTCCACGACCCGAAGTCCCAAAGGGCTAGACGGTTCCGGGAGCTCTTCTAGCTGTCGAACATCCGACAGCGCCATTGTATCGACCGGTTCCATACTCTCGACGTCAGCAATTGCCATGGGCAACTGACTGGAGCAGGAGAGGATAAAGGCCGAGAGGAAAATGCCAGACAGGGCAGAGGATACACGCAAGGTAAAACACCTTCACTAAACGGGACACTTCTGAGTTCGGGACTTCTCGGGCGCTTTCCCAATTGGGACGACACCCTTTGGACGTGTGTGATCCGAGCCCGCGCCCAAATCAAGCGGATTCTTGCTCATGTGACGTAATGTAAGAAATCTTGACAGCCCATTCGGCGCAGGACCGCGGCCCATGCCTCGCTTTTGAACATAAGATATTCAGTCGTTCGGGAGTTTGGCCGATGGACCTGCCGGGTCGCAGACAAAACCGTAGGCTGGCCAAGTCGCAGGCTCAGGCTGCTCGATCGGGAGTGTCCTGCAAGACAAGTGCGGATTGCGGTGTTCAATCCACCGCAGCATCTGCTCTCCATCTGTGGGAATGACAATGCCACCCACCTTGTTCACTGGCTCACCACTCGAAATTGCCTCTTCGGTGCGCCAGGTGACGCGATAGGTCGCAGGCTTGGGCACAGCGCCCAGCAATTCGTGATAGAGCGTGGCCATTCGAAGCTCATAGGACATGGAGACAACGGGATTGTCGACGGGTGACTGCGCCATCACCACGTCCAACGCCTCGACCAAATCGGCATAGTCGGGCTCACGTGCGCTCAGGTACCCTGCCATTTCACCCGCGCGCAGAACGCCAAAGGCCAAAAGAAGAACACCAAGCCAAAGACGCAGCCGTGGCCAGCCCGCAAGCCACCAGCCAATCGCTGCAATTGCACCAACGAGGAGTGGACCAAGAACCGGCAGATGGAAGGCCTGGATATCATAGGCCCCGTACCAGATCATGAAGGGCAGGAAGGCAAGTGCTGTACCCAGAACAAGCGCCAGACCCGACCAAGCGGCGTCACGACGACGCCAGCCGACGATGAAGGCCAAAAGGCCAAATCCGATGATAGGTAGTGAAATCATCGGGTGAGCTTGACTGAGTGTGCCAAGGAGAACCGATGCGGTCTGTAGCGATTGAAGCCCAGAGCCGTAAAGATCGCCGAAGTAGGTCCCCGCGATGTAGTCGATCAACTCTGACGTCGTCGGCGGGAGTGGCAGATATTCGGAATAGGCTGTTGATGGGGCATGTGTGACCCACGCGAGAAACAGATATTGGCTGGCACCGACAAGAAGCAGCGCCAGAACCGCAAGCAGGATACGCGGGCGCAGCAGAAGATGGTGATGCGTGGCTATCACCAGTAGGCCAATGGGTGCCAGCATGACCATCATGAGATGATTGCCGAAAGACAGCGCATAGATTGCACAGGCGGCGATAAAATAGGACGGCTGCTTCGTTTCGACGAAAAGGATCAGCGCAAATACGATGGACAGAATGAAGGCAAGTGCGAGGGGATAGACCTCTGCTTCGGTCGATTGCACGGCCATCAGGCCGGCACTGCCCAGAAGAAATGCGGCCGAAACACCAAATAACACGCTACGAGTCAGCCGTCCCGCGATGAGGAAAGCCATTGAATTTGCAAGCGCGCCGGGCACGGATGCCAGTGCGATGGTCATGACGCGCCACGGCTCGAACGGCAGATCGAGCGCGCGCACCACCGTTCCGATCATCAGGACAAACGGGTATCCAGGCCCGTGGACAAGAATGGAGGTATGGCCAAGGGTTTGGAACTTGGCAGAGTCGCCTGCGTTCAGCATCCCACCGAGGCCGGGAAAGAGAAGGCTCGCGTAGTATGTTAGCCAGACCAGGAAGATGGCGATGAACAGCCAAGGACTCTGGTACGCGGGTCGATGGGGTGTCAGGGCATTGGTGGACATCTTTTCTCGCTTCAAATGCCCTGGTCGGCAGTCATATCTGCGGGCAAAGACCATATCGCGTCAGAGCCTTCGACCTATTTCTGGATGGTGTTGCTGGGTTGGGCAGTACCTGTCGCTGCAACCTCGAATTGGGGCACACCCGCAGCGACCATGGGTGAAAAGAGTGTTCCCCCAATGCCGAAGGGCAGGTCTACGTTTCTTGCGATCTGTTCCGCTTCGGTTTCCTGTGCAGCAGATAGTTGGGCGTTGCCTGATACATACACTGCGCCGTCCTTCAGGCCAACTTCTCCAAGCATATCGATCTCAAGCCGCTCTCCGGCGATGCTCAACCGCGAAATCCGCGCGGTTCCGGCCTCGATGCCGACCTCGCCGTCGATCAAGTCGAAGCGGGTCCGGCCTGCGGCGGGAATGAGCGGGCCCTTTTCCTTGGTCATGAATTGACGACCATTTGCCAGCGTCTCAAGGGTTGCGGTCACATCGGCTCCGGTCAGGCTGCCGTCCTCCATCGAGGCCGTCAGCGAACCAGCGAAACTATCGAATACCTCACCAAATGTTTGCCCCCGCCCTGCAAGCTCAAGCTCAGCGTTGAGAGCGCCCTCGGGCAGCTGCGGAGTACCGATCAACCGAATCTGCATCTTGCGGGATATCGGCTGCATGATCTCGCGGAGCGACGCGTCGGATATTTTGGCAGACATCGCCACCTCGGTCGCTTGGTTGATTGCGGTGCTTGCCTCAAACCGACCAAGTGTTTCGCCTTGTGCGGCTACGTCGAAGGACAGGCCGTTTTTACGCGCCGCGAGCGCAATAGAAACTGTGTCAAATGCAGCACCACCAAACGCAATATCCTGTCCTTCCAGATCGAAATCGATCTCAAGACCGTTTAGCCAGTTTGTCGTGATCAACGCCGTCGGCCAGTCGCCAGAACCTATTTTATGCACCACGTCAGAAATGACTGCATCAACCGACGCTTGGAGTTCTTGCAGTTTTGGAAAGACAGAAGTGTCTTCCGTGGCTTGCAGCTCGAAGTTCCCCTGCAGCGCGATACCGCCTTTTGAAAAAGTTGCACTCGAAATCCTAATCGCATCAGGCGTTACGGTGAAATGCCCATCGATCACCAACGGACCCGATCCGAACACCGTCATGTAAGTTAGTGTGTGTCGCAGGTTAGTAAGAAAGCTGCTTTCGGTTGCGTCACCTGATTGATCGATGTCCTCCGGCAAGTCCACCGTTTCAAAGCGGATGGACACCGTCCCTTTGCTACCTCTTTCCGAAAACAGACTCTGCGGATCATCCGCCTGCAATTCCACATAGGTTCGACGCTGCCCGGAAATGAAATCGCCACTGGCCGAGATCCCCTGCGAAGCATTGCGCGGTACGATGGACAGATTTAGACCGGAGATACTGGATTCACCTGCGAAGTCGAGGATACCGTCCGTGATCACGATACTTGCTGGCCGTGTCGGGCCGCCCGTCTCGTTGCCAGCGTTCAGCCCTCCGGGGGATGAGAATACAGGCATGCTGTTGTGATCTAGCAAAATCCGGGGACGGTATAAGTGCAAGTTTGCAATTTCCCCCCGGCCCATGAATAGCGGCGCGATCCTAAGCGCTGCATCGATCCGCGAAGATGTCAGAAACCCTTCGGGCCCACTACCTTCAGCGCTTTCAAAGAGCGGGTCAGTGACCACGACGCGAAAATTCGGACGTACCGATACGGCGGCCTCCTGATGCAACTTTACATCCTCTCCCGCGATCCGCCCGATTTCTTGATTGATACCGTCACGCAAAACATCGTCCAGATCCAGCTTTGGACGCAGTAGGAATGCGCCGGCGCAGATCGACAAAAAGGCAAAGGCTGTCATGCCCCATTGCGCCAGGGAAACGGGCCTTTGCTTGTTTCGTATTCTCATCACACTCCTCCCAACCGTCAGCAGTGCCGCGGTGGCTCATGTCTCTGGATCACGTCGGCAATTGGCGCGCTGCATGCTGTGGAGCTGATCCTACCAAGCAGTCGGTTTGGTAACGCAGACCCATTCTCCACTTTGAGAAATGATTCCCAAGACACAGTGTTTTAGATACGGTTTGGGGTACCGCGAAGGCAATCTGTTCGGCCCAGATGGACGTTATTGCAGCCCATTTCCCGGCCTTCTACCGCCGATACCACTCGCAATTGGGCGCATCCCTGCCGATGTCAAACTTGCCTTTGGAACTGGTTTGCAACCTTTTTGCTTTTGCAGCCACGTTGCCGCGAATGGCCCATCAGCCGCCTTTTGCACCAAAGTTGCATCAGGTTGTTGAAGGGCTGGCGGTCAGGCTCACCGTACGATGCTGAACAGGAACCTGAGTGTGCCGTCAACAAATCGATCACTGATTAAATGCCCCCGAAATGGGAACAACCAGAGAGAGGTACACGCATGTCGGTCAAGCACCATGTCGATAGCATTTCCAACTCTGACTTACCGCAGCTTCAAGGCGGACACCGCGATATGGCGGTCCAGGATCGGGCTGCAACAGCCCGAGTTAGCTTGCCCGATCTTGAGACCGCCATCGACACGCCGTTGGTGGTCGACCTTGATGGGACCTTGTTGCGCTCTGATCTGCTGGTTGAAACCGCGTTTCGCCGGTTGGGACGCAACCCTGGCGCGATCATCGGCATGTTGCAGTCGCTTGTTGATGGCAAGGCTGCACTGAAACACTTTCTTTGCGCAAATACCGACTGCGCGCCTGAAACGCTGCCTTATGACAAAACCATCCTGTCCATGATCCGTCTTGCACACCTCGCAGGGCGATCCGTCTATCTGGCATCTGCTTCCCACCAGGATATGGTGAAAGCCGTTGCAGATCATCTGGGGATCTTCAAAGGATACTTCGCGACGACGGCTTCGGTAAATCTGTCTGGCGCAGCCAAGGCAGACCGGCTTGTAAAGGAGTTTGGCAGCGGAGGTTTTGACTACATAGGCAACGACGCCGCGGACCTGCCGGTCTGGGAACATGCAAGGCAGCCGATTGCCATTCGGACTACGCAGCGCGTTGCCACGCGGCTGCGCAAGCTCGCCCCGCATGCACAATTTATTGAGCATAATCGGGCGACTTTGAGCGATTGGATGCGTCAGTTTCGTGTCCATCAGTACGCCAAGAATGCCCTTGTTTTCGTGCCGATGATTGCAGCGCACGCGCTGAGCTTCGAAAACCTGTTCATAACCACCATCGCGGCCATTGCATTCTGCCTTGCTGCGTCAGCCTGTTACATTCTGAACGATCTGGTCGATCTTCAGGATGATCGTGCGCATAGGACCAAGAGGGATCGCCCGCTGGCGCAGGGTGACATTCCACCAATCCACGCCATGCTTGTCGTGCCCTTGCTGCTGGTGCTCGCGATGGCGATGGCTCTTTCGATATCGTCGGCTTTCGCAATGGTTCTGGCCATCTACTTCACCATGACGACGGCATATTCCTTTTTTCTCAAAAAGATTCTGCTGGTCGACGTGCTTACGCTGGCAGGTCTTTACACCATCCGCCTTCTGGGTGGTGGGGTCGCCGTCGGCGTGGCGCTATCATCCTGGCTGATCGTCTTTGCGCTCTCGATTTTTGTATCTCTGGCACTGATGAAGCGATTTGTGGAACTGACGGCATGTGAGGATGCAGACCGTGCATCGCCGGACAATCGAGACTACGAGCATGTGGACCGCGGCATGATTGCAGCACTGTCTGCAGCTGCCGGTTTCAATGCTGTAACCGTGCTCGCGCTTTATGTATCGGGCAGTTCGGTCACGATGCTTTACAGCAATCCCGAGTACCTTCTTCTGGCCTGTCCCATCCTGACCTATTGGATCGGTCGAGCCCTCATTCTGGCGCAGCGGCGTCAGATGCAGGACGACCCTGTGATCTTTGCGATCAAGGATCCGCTGAGCAGACTGAGCGGGCTGGCGATGCTCGCGGTGTTCGTGTCGGCGATCTGACGGATCCGGTGATGCTGAGAGTTCTGTCAGAAGGTCACCCGATTGCGCGGTACGCGGCAACCGCAGTTGTTTCTGTGCTGGCGAATCTGCTTGCCCAAGAGATGACGGTGCGCGGGGTGCCAGATGCGCACCTGATGGTTTCGATCGTGGTCGGAACACTCGTCGGCTTTTTCATAAAGTACGTCGTCGATAAAATGTGGACCTTTCGCGAACGCTACACCACGCCATTTGGCGAGGCGCAACGTATCACACTGTCGGGTCTGTTCAGTGTTTTGACGACGCTGATCTTCTGGACGTTCGAACTTGGTTTCCATGCCATTTGGCAGACTGACTTCGCAAAGTATCTTGGTGCGGTCGTGGGTCTGAGCATCGGATATGTTCTCAAGTTCTGGCTTGATCGACGTCACGTCTTCAGGGAGAGCACCGTTTGAAGGATTTGAGCGGTTGGGGCCGGTATCCCCGCCTGTCGGGGCCTCTTGATGTAGCGTTTGACATTGGTCCGGCCGCCGCGGCCACGGCGAACCTGCCCGGGGTGGTCGCGCGGGGCCTTGGACGGTCTTATGGTGACGCAGCCATCGGGCGCGACAATACAATCGACGCAACGGGATTAAACCGAATGCAGGCGTTCGATCCTGAAACCGGGATTCTTGCCACCGAAGCAGGGGTGTCGCTTGCAGAAATCATCGCGACCTTTCTGCCCCGCGGTTATTTTCCGTGTTCTGTCCCAGGCACGCGTTTTGTGACCGTTGGTGGGATGATTGCCTCGGATGTCCATGGAAAGAACCAGCACATCGACGGCACCTTCGGAGATCATGTCGAGTGGCTGATGTTGGCGCTGCCAGATCATCGCGTCATACGTTGCAGTCGGGATGAAAACGCCGAGCTTTTTGCCGCGACCATCGGCGGTATGGGCCTGACCGGAACGATCCTGTCGGCCGCGTTCCGGCTAAAGCAGATCGAGACGGGCTGGATCCGTCAAACCACTCACGTTGCGCGCAACCTGAGCGAGGCGGTTGCATTGCTGCGTCAGACCGGAACCGCAACTTACACAGTGGCCTGGATCGACGTTTTGGCCCGCGGGGATTCGCTAGGGCGGTCGCTGATCCTGGAAGGAGAGCATGCCACGACAGAACAACTGCCCTGGGGCGACGTTCGCTTCCCATCCTCTGCGAATGGTCGGGTCGGAGTTCCGATCGACATGCCGGGCTGGATGCTGAACGCAAGGACCGTCAGGGCATTTAACGAACTGTACTACAGGAATGGTGCGCGCAAGACTGGTCAGACGACGAATGTCCCTTGGGATAGCTATTTCTTCCCGCTCGACAGTATTGCGAACTGGAACCGTATCTACGGGCGCCGCGGCTTCGTGCAGCATCAATGTGTTATCCCCGTTGCCAAGGCCGAAAGCGCGGTGTCAGAGATCCTTGATCGTATCTCAAGCCATGGTGCGGGATCGTTTCTTGCCGTGCTCAAACGTCTTGCGCCCGGTTCTGGTCTGATGTCCTTCCCGATGGAGGGCCTGACTCTCGCTCTCGATATTCCGGTCAGTGAAAAACTGATGACGCTGTTGACCGAGATTGATGCGCTCGTCGTTGAAGCGGGAGGGCGGATGTACTTGGCAAAGGATGCCACTCAATCGCCTACGACTTTTGCTGCGGGCTATCCACAACTTGATCGCTTTCGACAACTCCGAAGCGAAATCGGGGCCAAGGACCGGATGGCTTCAAAACTGTCAGAAAGGCTTGGAATATGAGCGACATTGATCAGCAAGCGCCCCCTAAAAGCCTACTTGTCATTGGGGGCACCTCGGATATCGGCCGAGCGGTGGCATCTGCCTATGCCGCGATAGGATGGAAGATCACGCTGGCTGCGCGCAACATCGAAGCAGCGGACCGCAACGCAGCCGATATCCGGACCCGGTACGAAGCAGCGCACGTCACTGTGCGTCCGCTCGATATTCTGGAAACAGCGACATTTGCCGGCTTCTTGGACCAGCTTGATGAATTGCCGGACACGGTCGTTTGCGTCGTCGGCATGCTGGGCGATCAAACCCGTGCGCAGAACGATCCAAAACACGCCGCCCAGGTGATCCGCACGAATTTCGAGGGTCCGGCCCTGCTTCTTGAAATGCTGGCGTCGCGCTTTGTCGAGCGCGGCCATGGGCTGATCGTCGGAGTAAGCTCTGTCGCTGGCGACAGGGGGCGGGCTTCGAACTATGTCTATGGGGCGGGGAAGGCCGGGTTTACCGCTTATCTTTCGGGATTACGCAACCGTTTGGCAGGGACGGACGTACAGGTTGTCACCGTTAAACCAGGTTTTGTTCGGACCAGTATGACTGCGGACATGGACCTGATCGGCCCCCTGACCGCTGCACCAGAGACCGTGGCCGCACGTATTGCCGCGCTTCAGATGCGCCCCGCAAACGTTATCTATGTGCTGCGCGCCTGGCGCTTGGTCATGTTTATCATCCGGGCCATCCCGGAAGCAGTTTTCAAGAAACTGAAGCTTTGAGGTGTCTGGCGTGTCCAAGTTAAGCGATTTTTTCTCGCCCATTACACTAGCCACACTGGTGACGACGGTGATTTGCTGCGCATTGTTGGTTCTGCCGGGCGCGACTGCAACGTCGATGTACTTCAACGATATTCTGATTTTCCTGGACGGTGCGTATCGGGTTGTTCATGGCCAAGTACCAAATCAGGATTTCCACACTGCGCTCGGACCACTTAACTACTACATCCCGGGTCTTGGTTATTGGCTGACCGGACGGCTTGGTATGGCGATGCCGATCGGTATGGCCACGCTGGTTCTGGTGACAGCGCCGATCATGATCCATGTGTTACGATCAAGGATGCGTCCACTGATCGGGGTTCCGCTGGCAGTATTTTTTGTACTGTTGCTTGCCACCCCAATGAATACCGGCGAGATACCATCGAAGGTTTCCTTCGCAATGTTCTATAACCGCATCGGCTGGGTCCTGCTTGGTATTCTGCTTGTGATGCACATACAGCCCAACCGCCCAGTTCGACAGCAGGGTTGGCTTGATGCTGCATCGGCGGCGACGCTGACGATGCTACTGGCCTATACCAAGATGACATACGGTGTTGTCGCCTCTGGCTTCCTTGTTTTGCTGCTGCTACAATCGGCACAGCGCCGCTGGGCGGCGGGCGCAATTGCCTTGTGCGTATTCGTCGGGCTTGTGGTCGAAGCGTTCTGGGGCGGTACTTGGGCGCATATCAACGATCTGGTGGAAGCAACCAAGGTCAGTGGTGTTATCGAGCCATACATTTACGTACGTTCCTTTCTTCTTACCTCCGGTGAATATGTGGTTTTTGCACTGATCGCGGGTTTGGCACTTTGGCGCCGACCAAGATTTACGGACTTTCTGTTCTATGGCTTTTGCGGCGCGGCAGGTTTTGCGCTGCTCAACCAGAATTTCCAGACTATCGGGATTGTCAGCATGCTGGCAGGAGCTGCTGTTGCAGCCGAGATAGTCGCCCGTGAAGAGCAACCGAGACGATCCCCGGCAATGCAGACGGTTGCCCGCGGCGCACCGTTTGCCGTTGCGGTGTTGCTTTTGCCCATCGCGCTATCGTCGGCCACAGCAATTGGTGTTCATGCCACTGTTGCAGCCACAAAATCGGGCGTCGCGCTTGACACCCCCAACGGCAAGGGCTTGCGGATCGTCAACATCCTCAACAAGGGCCAATTCGAGTTTTACAGTGACTATGGAAACACCCTTGGAAGCGGAGCGACTTTGCTTGCGTCGCTCGACTCATCGGCATCGCGGGTCCTTGTTATGGACTTCGTTAGTCCCTTCACCTCGCTTGCAGGACTGCCCCCACCAGAGGGTGGCACCGCCTGGATGCATGATAACCGCAACTTCGATCTGGAGTTCCATCTTCCTGCCGAAGAGATGCTGGGCGGTGTTGATGTGGTGATGATCCCAACGCAACCTGTCGCCGAGGGGACAACCGAAAAGATGCAGCAGATCTACGGCCCGTATCTCGAGCAGCATTTTGAACTCACAAGGAAAACGGAATTCTGGTCCCTCTACCAGCGCCGCTCAGCAACCGGGACAGATTTAGCCCTGATCGCCCCTCGCAGCAGCTAGCTTGGGTGACACGCCTTAACAATTGGACGGGCCGGGCAGGGGTTTAGCCCTGTCCCCGTTCCACCCAAGCATCTGTTAGCCAGGTTTCCGTCAATGCGCGGTCCCTGGTTTGCAAATAGGCGCGCAAACTCACAGGCTCGGGCCCTGTTTGTTCAAAATCGAAAGTCAGCCGCCAATAGTCAGTTCCCACGACAGGATAGGCATCAATCGGTTCAAGGATACGGCCATTCACGGCATCGACGACCGGAAGAACTCCGCTATTGCGATCAAGACCGGTCAGGGACGGCCCCTCGAAGTCGATCACCATTTTTCCGACACCTTCAGGAAGCGGGTCGCCCGGTACGCCGCCCTGACCCTGCCGCGTAGCCACGACCCAAGCCACCGCCTCGGGCAGAGGATCGCGCGCGCGCCACTCAATCTCGTAATCGAACTGGAAGGCTGCACCCTTTTCGGTTGTGCCGTCTGGCACCCAATATGCCACGACATTGTCAAAGGTTTCATCTTCCGTCGGGATCAGAACAAGTTGCACTTGTCCAGGTCCCCAATCACCAATCGGCCTGACCCAAGCTGAGGGGCGGCGATTGTAAAAGACACCGTCGTCCTGATAGTTTTCGAAGGTGCGATCGCGCTGTATCAGCCCGAAGCCTGCAGGATTCTCATCCATGAAACTTGACGTTGCGACGCTTGCAGGATTGCTGAGCGGGCGCCACAGTCGTTCACCGCTTCCAGCCGCCATAGCGAGGCCATCGCTATCATGTATCTCAGGGCGCCAATCCTCGCCACCAGCGCGGTCGCGCTCTGAATACCAATACATGCTGGTAAGCGGTGCCACACCCAAGCGCTCGATCCCTGCGCGCAGGAAAAGATGCGCCGATATACGCGTCAGGTGCCCGCCATACGCAGCATTGCGAACCACGCCGAACCGATAAACACCAGTGATTGAGGGGCCATCAAGCTCGGCCCAAATTGAGAGTTCTTCGTCATCGGTTTCAGGTGGGCCGAGCCAAAATGCGGTGAAACGAGGGAACTCTTCCGGTATGTTCAATCCGGTATTGATTGCGATGCCACGCGTTGACAGACCGTATTGTGCGTCGGGACCATCCGTTCGGAAGTACGAGGCGCCCAGAAATGATATCCAGTCGGGCTCAAGGCCCGGTCTCATAACCCTGAAGCCAGCGAAGCCGAAACCCTCCGGCAGGTCGAGCGCAGGGTTGTCCTCTGGCATCGAGAAAAAGTCACGGATGAAGGGCACTTCGTGTGATGTGCCAGCTTCGTCGCGGACATAGATCCGAACCGGTTCGGGGAAGTAGCGACCTGGGTGAAAAAGCTGCACAGGTGCTTTGTTCTTTCCGATGTAGAGCGTCGCGTCTTCCCGAAACTGGATCTGCCAGTGAGCGCTGTAGTTGACCTTTTCAATGAGTTCAGGCGCGGGGATGGTGGCGGGCTCAAACGGTTGGGTGGCAGCATTGCGGGCTTTTTCGACAAGCCCGTCGAAGGTCATCGGTCCTTCCGAACCTGCTGCGTCCGATCTTGCCCTGTCCGATAAACCCAACGCCAGAAACGCAACTGATCCGACAAGCACCGTGCGGCGTGAGGGTTGTGAGAACATGGGGCGCCGTCCTTTGCGGCAATTTGTCGGTGTCTTGGAAGCTGAATAGTTAATCGATTTCATCACGGGGCCTCACCGCATTCAGATGTCGTTATTCGAGTGAAAATTCGTTGACTGAATGTATAGGCGCCTGCGGGGCGCCATCAATTTTTCATGCCAGGACCAGCGCAACTTCGCCGAAACTGCAATCATCCGCCTTTGAACTGAAGATGAATGACTAAAAAAGGCGCGATATGCTTTGAGGTGAGTGGCGTGGATCCTCAGCCTTGGGCTTGGTTGGAACATCCGGCTGAGGCAGGCTTTTGTGCGTCGCCTAGTCAAAAGGTTCAGAAGCACCACCGCTCAGTATTTTGTCGACGCAGTGTGACACAAAGCTGAGATCACTGGGACTGGAGGCTAGGATACAGTTTCGCAATCGCTATGATTGGAAATCAATCCGATGGCGTCCGCTTTTTCTCGGCACTCATTCCGACAGATGTCAAAGCGACGGCGATCTCGGAGACGTAGAAATCGACAAATTCAAGTGCCCCTTCCTCTTCGCCCAGAAGACGGCCCAAGATCAGTAACGAGGGCACCGTGTTTTCGGTGGCGTTGCGGCGGAAGTCGATAAAGACCACCTGCACACCCGCCTTGTCGAGCTTTTCGATCAACCCGGTCTCTTCGGCCTTGAACAGGTTACCAAGGTCCAGCATCACCAGATCGGCCTCTGCCTCGAGCACGGCTTCGATGCTGAAATCGCCCGCGTACGGGTTGCCAAAGTTGATCATCCGGCCCGCGTCTTTGGGGAAGGCCGCCTCGAACTTGCGGAAGGCATCGGGGTCATATTGGATTAGGTCGTCTTTCCAGCCGACCACCTTTTCGAATGGGTTTCCCTCGGTGATGGCGGCGATGGAATACATCATCCGCCCTTCGCCCAGAATGATCTTGTCGGGGGCTTCGGTCAGCGTGACCTCGCGTCCGGCGATGTCGGTGAGGGTCAGGGCTTCTGCGTGAACTTCAGGGGCTGACGCAATCACGGTCGCGCTGGCTGCTATCGCAACGAAAAAGCCGCTGACATTCGTAATGAACGTCATAGCGGTCTCCTATTGGCTACGAATCGACGTGTACGACAGACCCGCCTTAATTCCAAGAAAAACAATCAGGAATCGCGAATGTGCGTTTTCAAGTTGTTTTAACGAGCATGGCTATGTGTGTGGCCAGATCCTTCTGTTCGGTTTTCAGCGATCGAAGGGTTTCGGGGGCCTGTTCGGCCCATGCGCCGTCACCGGCCCCTTCGAGCGCTTGCAGGCTGCGGCGCAGGGCGGTGTTGCCGAGCACGGCGGCAGAGCCTGCAATCTTATGGGCATGCGCGCGGATTTCGTCCGTCAGCGGTTGGTGCGTGTGCAACCCATCGAGGAGCATTGCCAACTCGTCGTGCATGTCGCCCATCGCCTTGGCGTATTTGGCGCGCCCGAAGCGGGCTTCGAACTCTGACGTAGGTGTGTCCGCTTGGTCTGTGGCAGTCATGTCATCCGCAAAGCCGGGCATCTTGAGCAGGGTTTTATGCACATCGCCGGTGTTGATGGGTTTAACCACAAGGTCCAGAAAGCTTTCGCGGCGGATCAGGTCATGATCCCGCTGCCCGGCATGGGCCGTGACGGCCACGGCGGGCAGGGTGTTCCAGTCGACTTCCAGCGCGCGGATACGGCGCAGTGTTTCAAGGCCGTCGATACCGGGCATGCTGATGTCGAGAAAGAGCGCGTCAAAAGGTTCAGCCTCGATAGCCTTGATGGCGGCAAAGCCGTCTTCAGCCTCGACCGTTGTAACGCCCAGATCGCCCAGCATGTCAGACAGGATCATGCGGTTGATGTCATTGTCATCCACCACAAGCGCGCGCTTGGTTCCGGCGATGGTGACCTGCCCGCCGTCTTGCGCATTGGCTTTCCCTGTTTGGTATGCGTCGGCGGTGGCAAGGGGGATGCGGAACGAGAACATGCTGCCTTCGCCCGGGATACTGTCAGCGTCGATATCACCGCCCATCGCGCCGACAAGACGTCGGGTGATCGCGAGGCCCAGACCGGTGCCGTCGTGGTCGCGGGCAAAGTCGGTGTTCACAGTAAAGAATTCGTCGAAGATATGCGCCAGATCGTCCGGAGCGATGCCCACCCCGGTGTCGGACACGCGGAATTCGTACGTCGCGGCATCCGGCAACTGCTCGACCTCTACAGACACGGCGCCGTCCTTGGTGAACTTGATGGCATTGCCAACAAGGTTCACGAGACATTGCTGCAATTGCGTTTTGTACCCGTTCACAACGCCGATTTCCTTCGGGAAGAACGTGACACTGAGCGTGTTGTTGCGTGCCTCTGCCGCTGCGGACAGGCTGTCGATCGAACTTTGGACCACGCCTTGCAGGTCGAACCGCGTCTTCGTTTGCTGCACGCCATTTGCATCAAGGCTCGAAAGGTTCAGAACGTCCGTGACGTGCGATAACAGAAGTTCACCGGACACTTCGATAGCGTTCAGATAGCGGCTTTGCCTGTCGGTTGGGGTGTCCTGTTTCAGCAAGGACAGCGCACCAAGGATGCCGTTCAATGGCGTGCGCATTTCGTGGCTCATGACCGTAAGCAGGTCCGATTTGGCCTTTTCGCTTTCCTGTGCCTTGTCCCGCGCGGTGCGCAGGTCCTGTTCCGCCTCCAGCTCGCTCGTGATGTCCCGTAAGAAGGATACGAACACCTTTTGACTACCGGTTTCTGCCAGCGAAATAGACAGTTCGACGGGGAAGACCGCGCCAGATTTGCGCATCCCTTCCAACCGGATGCGCCCGGCACCAATCACTTTTTCCACGCCAGTGTCGAGATAGCGTTGCATGCCGACCCTATGCATGTCGCGCAGGTGGGGAGGCACGATCATGTCGGCCATGTCACCGCCCAATGCCTCGTCCCTTGTGTAACCGAACACGGTTTCCGCCGCCCCGTTGAATTCGATGATCCGGCCGTGGACATCAACAACCAGAACCGCATCCAGCGAAGAGGCAACCGCCGCCTCGAACCGCGATTTGACAACCTGGTTTTCGTGCGAAGTGGCCTGCCCCCGCCGATAGAGCTGCAGCAATACACCGGCCGCCACAAACAGTGCCAGGACCAGAGCCAGCACGGCCGCCGCCAGTTTTACCAGGGTTCTTGAAAGGGTCTGCCGACCCGCCGCATCATTGTGAGCGGTGGTTTCGATTGCGACCAGAGCAAGCTGCCGTAAGTTAGGATGCAGGGTTTCCGTTGCAGCAGCCAGTTGCGGCAGGGCGGCCTGCAAGGCAACGTCGGAGCCATCGACAAGAGGTGTGAAGGTGATCAGGAAATCCTGCACCGCTTGCAGTCCAGCTTGCGCTTCGGTTCTGGCGCGAACCCCGCGATAAAGCGGGCTTTGCGCCAGTGTGGTGAACCGGCTGTAGAAGATGTCGTAACGCTTGCGAAATGTCGTGAGGTCATCCGCAGTGGTCGGGGCTGCGCGTGCGGCCCCTTGCAGACGCAGCAACTCGACCTCGATCTGGGCCATGTTCCAGCTGATATCGTCAGTTTGCGCTGTCGACAAAGCATCAAGGTCGGACACCACGGCCCGACCCAGAAAAGCGATCAGCCCGAGCCCAAGTACAAACAGACCGACCAACAGTGCCGCCCGTCGTTTGCCCTGTGCGGTGAGAGGCATTGTCTTGCCTATAGCGATCTCATCCTATTGTGCTGCGACAACTTCGAGCTTTGCCAATTGCCAGATGCTGCGCGAATAATACTCTTCAGACTTGTACGTTTCGTTAGCATCGTATGGGTAAACAATCCACAACGGCCCCTTGTCGCGTACCGACATATCGGCCCCATTGCGCATGTACGCAACGATGGGTCCGTCTATGACAGCATCTGATTTCGGGATCGTGACGGCATAGTCGTTCAAGGCCACGGCGCGCAATGTGTCCCCCTGCGCACCTACGCGATCCAGTAGAACCTTGAGCGACACGCCCTGAAAGGTTTGCACGCCTTCCGTCCAGATTGTCGTGGTTTCGAAGGTTGTCGTGGTCATGCTTTGCAGGCTGTCCATGTTAAAGGTCCAGTCCGTGCCGGAGTCTGGTGTATCGACCGCCCCAGAGATGGTCAGAACGATATCCTGCGCCAGGCTGGGTGTAACCGAAAGTGCAACCAGAGCGGCGGCGGTTTTCAGAGCGTTCATCATTGTTTTGCTTCCTTGATCCGGGTGTTGGTTCATTTGTGCCCGAAATCCGCAGACGGTGCTTGGGTGCAAAAGGAGAGGCACCTATCCAAAAGGATAGAATCCCTGACCGTTGGAGGCACATCAGTGGCCGGAAGTGTGTCCGACTTTATCGAAATGCCATGTCACATACCCGAGGGCACTGCGCCGATGACCTTTGGATTTGAAACGTATCCGAAAGATTTGGGGGCCATAAATGAACAGGAGTTGCCATGATGATCACCAGTGCACAGCACCCCAACAATCCTGCTGGTTCGCGCTCTGCGGGTCCGCTAGGCTCAACTTCTATGGTGAACACGGGGTTAGCAGTTTCGATGCGTATTTTGTTGGCAGACGATCATGAAATGGTGCGGGACACGATCTCGGCTTACCTGGAATCCGAAGGGCGCGCGGCCGTGGTGTCGGTTGCCGACTACCCGTCTGCAATGAAGGCGCTGGATGCCAAGGGGCCGTTTGATCTGGTGCTTTTGGATTTCAGCATGCCGGGCATGAACGGTCTTGATGGCCTGACCGATGCCATGCGGTCCCACCCGGGCCAGCCCTTTGCCATTCTCAGCGGCACAGCACCCAACCGCATCGCGCAAGAGGCCGTAGAGGCGGGGGCCATCGGTTTCATTCCCAAGTCGATGGGCGCCAAGTCTTTGGTGAATGCGGTGCGTTTTATGATCGCGGGCGAAACATATGTGCCAGCTTCCGTCATGCAGGATGCGGGTCAGGAAGCCGAGACCGAATTCACCAAGCAGTTGAGCCAGCGCGAACGACAGGTGCTGACCGGCCTGTGCTATGGGCGGTCCAATAAGGAGATCGCCCGCGAGTTGGACTTGCAGGAGGTCACGATCAAGCTGCATGTGCGGACCCTGTGCAAGAAGCTGAATGCCAAGAACCGCACGCAGGCGGCATTGATTGCCAAAGATGCGGGCTTTGAATAGCCCGCACCGTTTTTTGATCACAGCAGGATGTTATCATAGAGCTGTTCAAGGTCGCTGCCGACATCCAGAAGCGTGAGCGTCGTGGTGTCGTCCAGCTGAATCTGCAGATCGTTGCCGTCCACCACCTGACCTGCAGCCGCAAGCCAGTCAGCCGCGCTTGACGTATCGATGTCGAGCCGTGTCAGGTCGAGACTGTCGCCTTGTGACACGTTGAAATCGCTGATCACATCCGACCCGCCATCAAGGTCCCGGTCACGGAAGATGAACCGGTCAGCCCCTGCGCCACCCGATGCAAAGTCATCTCCCGCCCCGAGGTAGAGGCGATCGTTGCCGTCACCGCCATGCAGGGTGTCATCGCCGGTCGACCCGTTCAGAAGGTCATGGCCCGCCTCCCCATGCAGCAGATCATCGCCCGATCCGCCGTTCAGCCGGTCGCGTCCGCCACCCCCTGACAAGTCGTCGTTGCCAGATCCGCCTATCAACGTGTCGGCATCCGCCGCACCGTTCAGACTGTCGCTACCGGATCCACCGATCAACCTATCGCTGCCTGCACCACCATTGAGATCATCGTTGCCAGATCCGCCGCCCAGCGTGTCGTCACCGGCATCGCCGTTCAGTACGTCAGCCCCAGAACTGCCGCGGAGTTCGTCATGGCCCGCGCCGCCGTTCAAGGCGTCATTGCCGGACCCACCTATGAGCCGGTCCGTCCCTGCACCACCATTGAGCGCGTCGTTACCCGACCCGCCGTCAAGTGTGTCAGCACCATCACCCCCCCGTAGCAGATCGTCTTCGGACCCGCCTCCAAGGTTGTCGGCGCCTTCGCCTCCGTGTAGTTCGTCGTTGCCCGATCCACCGCGCAGCATGTCGTCTCCGACGCCGCCATCGATGGTGTCGTGCCCGGCGGAACCAGACAGGAGGTCGTCGCCTGCGCCACCGAAAAGAATGTCGTCATCCGGGGCCAGCAAGTTGCCGAACTGATCATAGCGCGCCCCGGTGTCGTCGTAGGTCGACGTGATCGGGTTGGACCCGCCGTCGCCTGCACCGCCATCCAGGGTGTCGTTGCCGCTATCCCCTTCGAGCCGGTCGCCACCACTGCCGCCCACCAGCATATCGACCCCGATCCCACCGTCGAGGGTATCGTTTCCTGCACCACCTGACAGGCTGTCGTTATAGCTCAGATCGCCTTCGGTTGTCGCCACGAGGGAAATGTCGCGCAAAAGCAAGCTTGATGTCAGGTCAACCGGACCAAATGGGCTTTCTGCTGTCGGATCCGCTGCACCGTCATTGGAGTAGGATCCAGGGGCATCCGCCATCAGATGCAGCGTTGCCGCACCTGTAGTGGGATCAATAATCACCTGATAAATGCCGCCGGACGACCCGGTGCTGTCGTTCATGTCGTGATTACCAGAGTTTCCGCCGACAAACAGGTTGCCGTCTGCATCCATGATCGCGGCCCCGAATGTCATAGCCGGAACGCCATCCAGCGTCTCGCCGTCCACGACCGTTCCGGTGACCGGAATAGTTCTGAATTCTGGTGCGCCGCTTGTGATGTCGATGACCAAAAGAACGGTATCGGCCCCTTCTGCCGATGGGCGGGCCACGCCGTAGAAGCACTGCGTTGCGGCATCAAAGGCAACGTCGTAAACACGTGCACCAACAAGATCGTTGGGCAGTCGGTACACTTCGGTCACCGGGTTACCGTGCGCATCCATCTGGTCGACGTCCACGACCGCGATATGGTCCATGCTGGACTGGAACGTCCAGAGATTGCCCTGATCATCAAAATCGCCCGTCCATGAGCGGTAAGGCGTTTCACCGATGCGGTAGGAATTCCCTTCTGCATCAAGCATGACGAGATCGTTGCGATTGACCTCGACCCCGCGTGAGTCAACGCCTTCGCTAACAGCAATCGAATAAAGCAGGTCGTTCTGCGCGTTGTAGCCCAAGGCGTTCACGTTGACCGTGCCGGATGCGCCGGCAGGCGTGTAGGTCTGTGTGTCGACGTCATAAACGTGCAATGTGCCGTTCAGCACTTGGTAGAAGTTCGACTGACCGTCGGCAAAGGTGGCCACGTCGACCATCTCTCCGCCGATCTCCATCGATGTCGTGTAGTGAAAGGCGGGGCCCGAGGTGTCGATGGTGGGTCCATCGGTTTCACCATCGATCGACCGAAGGGTGATTTCGGCGTTGGTGTCCAGCGCTGTGAACTGAACAACGTGGTCGCCAAAGGCGCCGCTTTGCGTTGTGAAGGTTTCGACAATTTCGCCGTTTACCAGCACTTCGACCGCTGCGTCAGTGCGTCCGGCTGCAAAGTTGGAGGCAAGTGACAGGTTGAGGTTGTAGACTCCGCCGATCTCGGTCGTAATTTCTTGGGTCATTTGCTGGTGACCATTGTCCAGCGCCGTAACCTGCCAGACACCAGTCGACGCATAATCGCCAAACGACGATGCGCCATCAGTGCCATCAAGCAAGTTGTCATTGGCATAGTCGCCATAGAGCAGGTCGCCACCGGCATGCCCGGTGATTGCATCGTTGCCCGCTAGGCCTGTAACCATGTCATTTTCGGTGGTGCCGTCGATTTGATCGGACAAACCGGTGCCCACCAACTGGGGTTGGGTAATTGTACTCATCTTAAGTATCCTTGAATTGTGTGGGGTGCGCAGGGCCTACCAGCCGATCCCATTCACCTGCGCGTTTTGGGGGGGTTCACGGAATAGGCGGACCACATCGATCACAGGAGTGTCCGGCGCGTCCATGACCGCCTGTCGGTAGGTGTCGTTGCTGTGGCAGACCACAATGGCGTCCGCAGTATCTGTGACCGCGGCCACGTCATCGCGCAGCATGTCTCTGAGCCCATCAGCCAGCTTGGCCAAACCTGTGCTGCCGTGCTTGACGTAAGACATCAGGCCGTCGAGCGGTGTGTCGCGGGTAAAAGCGGTGTCGTGCACGATCAGCTCGACACCTTCCTCACGCAGAGCCGCCATAACCTCGAGGATCGGGCTTTCGCGCAGATCGTCGGTGCCAGGTTTGAATGCAAGGCCAAGAATGCCCACCCGTTTTGCGCCTGTCTCGCGCACCATGTGCAGGGCCTGTGCGATCTGTTCTTGGTTCGATCGGTCAAGATTGCTGATCAGCGGCAGCGACACGCCCAATCCTTCGGCGATATGCTGGACGGCCCGCACTTCCTTCGGCAGGCAAGAGCCGCCATAGGCAAAGCCCGGCTTCAGGTAGTAGGGGGACAGGTTCAGCTTCTGATCCTGTGTGAAAATGTCCATCACAGCGTGGCTATCGACACCCAGCGGTTTGCAGAGCCGTCCAACTTCGTTGGCAAAGCACACCTTGGTCGCATGCCAGACATTGTCGACATACTTGATGGTTTCGGCCACTTCGACCGTTGTCAGGATCGGGGTATCATCCACCGGCGCATAGATCTGGCGCATGATCTGTGCCGTGCGCACGTCCGAGGTGCCTATGACCGTCTTGGGCGGATTATGGAAATCGTCGATGGCAACGCCTTCGCGCAGGAATTCGGGGTTGAAGCAGATGCCGAAATCGCGCCCAGCCTTCTTGTTCGTCATCGATTCCAGGATATTCGCCATAACCTTCATCGTTGTGCCGGGCGGGATCGAGCAGCGCATGGCAAAGACATGAAACCCGTCCTTTTGCATCAGACCCACCGCCATCGAACGAGCGGCCTGTTCAATATAGGAATAGTCGCACCCGCCATCTGCCGCCGTTGGTGTTCCAACCGAGACAAAGGTGACATCTGTTTCGCGCACAGCCGCGCTGAGATCATCGGTTGCTGTGATCAACCCCTCCGCCACACCCATGGCCAGGGTCTCGCCCAGTTGATCCTCGTGGATCGGGCTTTGACCGCGTGCGATCTGTTCGATCTTGGTTTGGTCCACATCGACACCAATGACTTTGTGTCCGAGCGACGACAGGCAGGCGGTCGAGACCGCACCCACATAACCCAGACCGACGATGCTGATCCGTGCCTTGGTGCTGTTTGCGGGCACGACAATCTGTGCGTCGTGCAGGTTCAGTTTTTTCAGTTCCATGGTGTGACCTCCTATTTGAGGTCTTTGTAACCGACTGAATAAAATAAATTTTCGGGCGAAGGGATAGTGTTCGGTGGCGAACGGATCGCCAACTATACCAAGGGTTATATCTTGGCTGAGGGCAAAAAAAGACCCGCGTGTCTTTGACACGCGGGGCCGTGAGTGGTGGCAAGTTGGAGGGTCGTATTAGGTGCGACTTATGCTGCCGCTACCCGATCATACGCGTCTTCGTAGCGTATGATATCGTCCTCACCGAGGTAGCAGCCGGACTGCACTTCGATCAGGTGTAGGGGTAGTTTTCCAGGATTTTCGAGGCGGTGAACTGCGCCAAGCGGGATGTAGGTGGATTCGTTTTCGGCCAGCAATTTGACCTCTTCCCCAACTGTCACTTGGGCAGAGCCGTTCACAACAACCCAGTGTTCGGCGCGATGCACATGGCTTTGCAGGGACAGTTGCGCACCCGGTTCCACCATGATCCGTTTGACTTGGAAACGGTCGCCCAGCGACAGGGTTTCGTAGTAGCCCCAGGGACGGTGGCAGCGGCGGAACCCGTCCGCCTGAACGGCACCTTCTGTGCGCAAAGTTTCGACGACTTTTCCAACCTGATCGCTGTGAGCCATGTCGGTCACCAGCACGCCGTCATCGGTTGCCACGGCGATAATGTCCTTGAGGCCAAGGCCCACAAGCTTGATATCCGGGTTTTCTGATCGCAGCAGGCTGCCTTCGCAATCAACTGCGGTGGCATTGCCTACCGTGACGTTGGCGTCGTCATCTTCCGGACCAGTGTCTTTCATGGCTTGCCAGCCACCCAGATCGGACCAACCGCATTCTAGTTCAAGTGCGATGCATTCGCCCACATGTTCCATCACGGCATGATCGAAGGAAATGTTGCGGCACCGGGCAAAGGCATCCTTAGCCAAACGGTGAAACCCCAGATCCTTACTGCCCAATGCGACAGCGGCAGCGCAGGGCGCCATCAGGTCCTGTGCATGATCTTCAAAGGCGCGCAGGATCGTATCCACGCGGAACAGGAACATGCCCGAATTCCAGAGCCAACCCCCTTCTGCCAGCATTTCGGCCGCACGAAGTTCGGTTGGCTTTTCCGCAAAC
The DNA here is from genome assembly GCF_947504105.1 of uncultured Tateyamaria sp. Taxonomy (GTDB): domain Bacteria; phylum Pseudomonadota; class Alphaproteobacteria; order Rhodobacterales; family Rhodobacteraceae; genus Tateyamaria. The sequence continues at coordinate 17,389 of NZ_CANNGP010000015.1, read as the reverse complement.
TCGGACACGACAAGTGCGTCCTGATTGCCACCATCGACATGCAGATACCCGTAGCCCGTGGCCGGGTGGTCAGGCTGGACACCAAGCGTCACGATGGGACCCTTGGCGGCCAGCGCCGCGGCCTTGCTGATCTTGTTGCGAAACTGTGCTTCGTCCGTGATGGCGTGGTCGCTCGGCAACACCATCAGCACCGCCTCTGGCGTATCCTTGCGCAAAAGTGCTGCCGTCAGGATCGCGGCGGCTGTGTTACGCCCTACCGGCTCAATAACCAGATCTGCGGCCCGGGCGCCCATGTCATCCAATTGCTGATGCGCGATGAAGCGATAATCTTCACCCGTGATCACCATGGGTGCCGCGAATTGGGGGCCGGTCACCCGTGCGACAGTCTGTTGAAACAGAGTGTCATCGCCCGCCAGACGCGCGAACTGCTTGGGGTAGCTTTTGCGGGACACGGGCCACAGGCGTGTGCCGGAACCACCGGCCAAAACAACGGGATGTATCATTTTAGAACCTCACTTTAACAACTGAGATGACACTACTGGTCGGCTTTGGTTCGTGCTGTGTCTCCGAGGATTATCGGTGGACGCAAAAGGATAGGTGAGGTTACCGAAAGGGTGTTTCCATCAGGCCCACATACATCATCGTCAGCATCAGAAAGACGGACACGGCGGTGATCAGCTGAAACTTGGCAAAGGCGTTCTTGACCGTTTCAACGCCGCCTGTTCCGCCGCCCGCGCTTTGGTTCCCGCGGTTCGACCATTTCTGTTTGGAGAGGTGGAAGACCATGTAGATTTTCACCGACGCGTTGATCACCTGGTTGAGGTACAGGATGAAAGGCCATGTCATGTCCGCCCGACGGCTGTAACCAAACAGGAACAGACACAGGACGATGCGCGAGAATAGCACCCAGATGATGCAGTTCCAGAAGTAGCCGGGGGCGACCATACTGCCCAGAACCGCCATCACCGGGCTGACCATCATGGTCCACATGGCAATCCGCTGATCCACCACGCACCACCAGATAAAAAACGGCATGGCGGTTGGACCAAGTGCGATGGCGCGGCGGCCGTTGCGCAGCATGTTCCCCGACCAGCGGCGGAAGTTCTGCACCATCCGTTTCATGCCGTTTTCCTTGATCACTTCGATCGTGTAGACGGTGGCATCTGGTACATAGATCATCTTGGCCCCGACGCTGAGCAACCTGTACCACGTCGATTTGTCGTCGCCGGACAGAAACCGGAACCGGCCCCACAGCCAGTGGTCAAGGTGATCCGCTTCGATCGTGCGGATGAACTTTTCATCAAGGATATGCTGCGCGCGAAAGACGCTCATCCGCCCTGTCAGCGTCAGCACACGGTTCGACATCGCGTGACTTTGCATCGCCAGCCGACGCTGGGCGAACCGCATGTCGAGCCACTTGGCGATCCATTGAGGGCCGTAGCAGATCACTTCTTCGTCCGTGGTCAGGGCCTGCAATTCGGGATCGCTGCCAAACATCGACAATGTCTTGCGCAGCACGTCGAAACCGAACAAGGCGTCACCGTCCATGAAGATGACCAGGTCATCCGGGGCCGCGCCTGAACGGCAGATGGCCCGCAGGATCAGACCAATTGCCATCCGTTTGCCGGGCTGGTTCTGGCGAATGAACACCAGCTGGGCCAGATCATCAGGAATATCCTGCGCATAGGTTTCGACGAACTCTTTGATGATCCCTTCGTCATAGGCGCTGCCCGTCCCGATATAGAGTGTTGTCGGTATCTGCTCGCGCCGGATCTGGCCTAGGATCGACCCAATCACTCGCTTGGTGATCGAAGGTTCTTCATAATAGGTCGTCATCTGGATGTGCAGCCGTTTGGGCCGCCACCCCTGATTCCAAAGCGCATCCGCCCGGCGCCGTAGGCGCGGCCATTTTATCCGGGCATAGGCCTGCGCCCGCAAAGCATGGGTGAACCACCAACCAAATCGCCAAAGGCCCAAGGTGCCAAGCACCATTGTGACATGCAGAGCGCCGGGGTTGAAAAATCGGTTGGGCACATTGGCCAACAGCCACAACAGACCCATGAATAGCAGCAGAAACAGGGTGAACTGGGGCAGGGACCACTTGCTGAAATAGTTGGGCACCGGCTTTTGCAGCTCTTGCAGGCGCGCGGTCAGATCCTTGTCGAACGCGTATTCGGAATTCAGATCAGCCATTGGTGTTCACCAGTCCTACAAACCATTCAGTAAGCCGCTGTCCGATGTGTCGTTTTGCATCCAAATTCACGGGGGCGCCTGCACGCAAGCGGGCTTTGGTTCCCGCGGCGGACAGGTCCGCGGGGGTTACGGTCACGATGATCCCGAACTCACCGGGCCGTTCGGGGTGGTCGCCGGCCTGCAGGTCCGTGACCGTGCCTGTGAACTTGATGCGTTCCGCACCTTCGTTCAGCCCAATGCTGGCCGGCATGCCAATGAACATGGTTTCGGCGAAGCGTTCGGACACCCAACCGATTGTCACGCGGGGCTCTGTGCTTTCGAAAGCCAAGGGGGCGGGGGAGGCGGATACAGGCTGCCCCTTGTGCACCAGAACCTCCTGCACGATGCCGTCCGATGGCGCTGTGATGTGGTTGAGGGCAATCAGGTCCAGCCTTGCTGTGTGCTGGGCGTGCAGACTATCGATGTCCGCTTGTCTGTGTGTCAGTTCCGCAGCCAGCATCTCGCGAACGATACTAACCGGATCAAACGTGTCGGCCAGTTGTGCGCGCTGGTCTCTGAGTGCGAGCCATTGGCGCCGCATGTCGTCAAATTGACCCGAGCCGATGAACATTGCGTGGTATCGGGATGCGGTGGCCATTCTAATGACCGGAGCATCTGTGTCTGTCAGTCCGTCGAGTTGAATCAATGCCTGTTTGACGTCGTCATATGCTTTGGCAGCCGCGGTCATCCGTGCCTCGGTATCTGACAGATCGGCCTGCAGCTTGGGGTCGTACATCCGGATCAGGATATCACCCTCGTGCACGGCCTGGCCGCGGGTGACCAACACCTTCTCAACAACCCCAGCCCGTTTTGGGAAGTTAGTATTCATGGGGGCGACAACGCGGCCGTGCTGAATGTCAATCCGATCAAGATTGGTAAAGATGTTGTTGCCGACAATTGCCACGACGGTCGCTGCCAGCAACAGGTAGGTCATTACATTGGCAACCACACGCAGCGCCCGGAATATCTGCCTGCCCGGCAGCTGCGTACGTTCAGCTTCCGTTTCCTCCATCGGGACTAGATCAAGTGGTGTATCAAGGCTGGTGATCACTTCGTCACTGCTGGCCATACGCCCGGACAGAAGGGAACGGTAGAAGAGGGCAAGCGTTTCTCGTTGCCGCCCGCTGAGGCCATCTAACGCAAGGATATCCGCGTCATCGGTCTTGCGCAGGCGTACCGGAAACCGGATGTCGACACCCTGGAACGGAATGCTGAGCGTCCCTGCCTTGGGTGCGTCACCTGCGTCCGTGGGCCATCTGAGACCCGCGAGCGACCAGCTTTCGATGCCCACGACCGCGCCGCCTGGCGTCTCGAATGTGAGGGGGGCCTTTACTTTCCAGTCGAGGTCGACCCCCGGGGCTTGGTGAACGATTTTCAAAACGCATGTGCTCCGTCGCGAACTACATGCCGACAATAGTAAGAGCCGTGATGGCGTGGTGATGTGCGTGGGGTCAGTGGGTAGAAAGAAAGGTCAGCCGATTATACCAAAGGATAGGGAAGCGATAGAAGGCGGGCCAACCCGAATTTCAGTTGGCCCGGTTGGGTTTAAGGGTAAATTTCACCCGCGAACCAAGTGTCTGCCGGCACCCAGTCGTTGCCGCTGCCGCCCCAGCCCTGGTTCACCCAGAACCAACGGTCATAGACCGTTTCGTTCCAGCAGAAGATGAAGCATTTGCGCACGATGCGCGATTGCCACGCGTAGCCATAGGCCACCGGGTAGTGGCTGAGCCAGCCTGTTCCGATCACAGCCGGCGTATCACGATCTCGGATCGAGTTTCGGGCGTATTCGCGCAGGCGCGATTCACTGACACCGAAGATGTTGTGGTGTTCGACCAGTGTTGTGCCCGTCCGTCCGGAGAAGTACCGGCTGGCCTGACCCATCGTCGCGGGGTGCGTGGCCCCCTGCCCGAAGGCACAGAACGTGTCGACATCGTCGGCGATCTCTTCGATCACGTTGTTCACGCCTGCCGTTTGCGACGTCGGAGACACAACGTCTGCCCCCGTACCACCATCCTGACGGTAAAGACCCCAACGCGGTGCCCAGTAGCTGTTGCCGGTTCCAGCCTGTCGGTCGCCCCACAGGAACAGGATCGTCCATGCAAGACTGCCACACCCGATCGCGCATCCGTTCACGGTGTACTGGTTGTAAGGTTGCTGTGATGCGGAGCCATCGGCCCAGTAATATGTATATGCCATGATGATTACTCCTCGAACTCGGCCATGCCGCTGTTGGGCTTGGTGTTGGATGGGGTTGTGGGGGAAACTGCGAAAAAGTGCAGGTGTTCTTGCAGGCCGGAGCGATAGGAAATGTGCAGGTCGAATGACACTTCCTCGCGCAACTTCTCGTCGGTCACGTGCAGCACGACGCAACCGCCGGTGTCAGTGGTTGGCATGACTTCGACCTTCACCAATCCTGCACCGTCGCCAGAGACTTCGACGTTGGCATCCGCTTCAAGCAGTGCAACCTTGTGGGTTGTGCCGGTCATGATGCCTTCGCCCAATTCCGCGACCAGCTCCTCGATTTCCCAGGCAGAGGCGGCCTGCTGCCTGAGGGCGCTCAGCAGTGGGCCGAATGTTTCGCCATAGATGTCGCGCAATTCCTTCCACGATCCTGCCGACCCGATCTTGGTCTGTTGACGACGCTGGCCGGTGCTGCGCACCTCGTGCGGTTCCTTGCTGGCTACCTCATCGTTCTTTCGGGCACTCGCGGGGCGCGCCATGGTGCCCGAGATCTTACCGCGCATCTTTTCCACATCTTTGAGCAGACCATCAATTGGCATGGGCAGTTGACCGGTTTGCGCAACCATTTCGCCGTCTTCTGCCTCGCCCGCATAGGACAGGGCATCGAGCTTGAACAAACGTGCAACCTTGGCCCCTTTTTCCTTCGCGGCCAGGGCAAGCTGATGGCTTGGTGGTTCGCGGTCAAGCGACCAATGCGATATCGGGTGATCGTGTGTATCGCTTGAGGCGATGATGAAACCGTGCCTCGCAGGCACGCGCCTGACCTCTTCGCCGCGCCCCGAAATGGCCACGTTACGCCCTCGCTCGCGCCCAAGATCGACGACGAATTCGAAATACGCCACGTCTTTCAAGTCAGGGCGGAAGACTGCGTTGACCTCGCCCGACAGGGCAGCTCTGCCCTTGGTCGGGTCCATGTCGGTACCACGGATGCTTTCCAGCATTTGGGATGCGCGACGTCGCGCCCCCAAGGGGACTTCGTCCAAATTCATTTTCATTGTAATGCTCCAGAAAAAATGGATTGAGTTCTAAAATACGGCGGGCGAAATAACCCACACGCTATGAGTGTGTCGCGGGTGCGATGAGTTCACAAGTCAGGAATTCCATGCGTTTTGCAGTTTTGCCAGCGGGTAATTGTGGCCTGCGTTCGCGTCAGAACAGGTGATCAGCCAGTGTCGGATCGTGGCGGACACCCTCTTGGTGGTGCCAGCTGCCCGAAAGAGGGTTCACAAGATCGGTGCCCCGAGCGGGCAAGGGACGTTCGCCGCTGTCGCCATACCCGATGGAAAGCCGCACTTTATTAATGCAGACCTTCGGCATCATCTGTTCGAAAAGGTCGAACATTCGATAACGGTCCGCAAGGCTGCAATGCCGCTTTTTGTAGTCCAGCAAAACCTGTTGCAGCACGTGGTAGAACTGGTCTTCCTCCATCTGTCCGGCGCGGGCAAGGGCCGCTGACAGAAAACGTAGTACGGTCACGAAATGGGCCGTCTGGATATCGTGGATGATGTAAGCGGGTGGTTTGCGGGGCAGCAGCGCACGTATTGCAGGATCAAGCCCATGCATTTCCGGGAAATCCTGATCGACCAGGTCCAGATCGCCTTGGAAATCCTTGAGCGCCATGCCCACAGGCATGTGGTTTTCAAGGATGACAGTGATGTTTTGCCCATGGGCGATAAAGCCGACACCATAGCGGCAAAGCATGTGCCAGAGCGGTACAACAGTGGCTTCGAACAGCGCCTTCAGCCAAACTTTGATAGGAACCCCAGCCGCCATTGCATAAGTCTGCGCCAAAGGCGTGCCGCACGCGCCGTGGTGAAACAGGGCGGCGGCCATCACGGCCTGCCTGCCGGGGCCGACCTTCGCACATGCGTTCTCGCGCCAGATTGCGCCCAGCATCTCGTGATGGCGATAGGGGGCGTCGGGGCAATCAGATAGGATCGGGTGAGCCGCCCAGTGACCAAGCGCCTCGCGCAAAACCATGACACGACTATTCAAGAGGGGATCGGCATGGACCAGCCCGTCCAGCCAATCCGACAATGCACCTCCGAGTTCGATGTATTTCCCAGGCATGCCCCGCCATGCGGACGTGTTCAGAATACCCAAGGACAACTTGACCTCGTATGGCCTTGTGTTGACGGGCGTCAGCGTGCGGAGGCTGGGGGTAGCCACAAAATCAGGGCCGTGCTGACCCAGCGGGATCAGCCGACTTTGGGCGATCTCGACCACAAAGGCCTGTTCAAGATGGTTGCGCCATTGCCACGGATGAACCGGAAGTAGGACATGTGCGTCGACTGCACCCGCCTGCTGCGCGCGTTGCCTGAGCGCATTGGCCTCGTCCACTCCAAGTACTTGATCAAGCAACTCTGTTTCGTCGATGTCACCTGATGTTCCGCTGCGCAGCAGATCGGAATCCGCCGCCAGCCAGAACAGCCGGATGGGTTGCGCATACTCAGGCGCATATGCGGTCACGTCGGCCGTGCCCCAGCCAAGGCGCCCCTTGTTGGCCACGGCTTTAGGATGCCCCTCAAGCGCTGCATGCAGGGTACGTGTGGGCAGAGAGATCAGCGCCGCGGCATCCAGATCACCATAAAGCCGCTCCAGCTCGATATCCTGCCGCAGTGTATTGGACAGCTCGCGCAGAAACATGGCTTCGGTGTCAGGGGTCATCCCAAGCTCGACCCTTGCATCAATGACAAAGCGTAGCGGGCAGGGTGTCTCTCCGGTATCGACCAACAGGCTTTCCGGGGCGATATCAAGATTGTCCCAGATGCGCCGCGTCGCCCGAAAGCGATAAATCCGGCCTGAAGCGAGTTTAAGCTGGCAGGGATCGCCATGCTCTGGATGCAGGACTTCTTCCCAGCTTAATTCGCTGATCATCTTGGCCAGCAGGCGGCGCCGCACGGCGTCAAACGTCTGGCTCATAGATGCACCTGTCCAAAGAAATCGTCCCGTGCGCAGTGCATCAGGGCAGACCGTTTGTGCGGAAAGTCGAATTCCTTGATCTTGCGATAGGCCAGCGCATCGGCATAGCGCAGCAACTTGGCGTTATCGACGCGCGGTTCGCCTACAACCAGATCAGTCATCGGGCAATCAAGAAAGATGTAGTGGGTCAACGCTCGGATCCAGGCCGACGTTCTGGCGCGCCCAAGCGCGCTAACCTCACCAATCAGACCATGCCAGCCACGATCCCATGGACCTGCGTCGTAATATGCGCCCAACCGATCTTCGCGCGCCCAGTAAATCTCGAAGTATCCCACAGGCTGGCCGTCATATTCACCGATGACCGAGAAGTTGTGCGCATCCGACAGCCGGTTTTCAAGAAAGCCACGCAATTCTTCCTTTGATCGGTCCTCTTCCCAGAAATAGGCTACGCGCGGGTCGTTCTGCCAGCGGTGGAAGGTGTCAAGGTCACGCGCGATGTCCACCGCGCGAAAAGACACTGTGATACCTGCATCCGCAAAGAACCGTTCATAGACAAGGCCTTGCGGATTGGGTGGCCGCAACGGGTGGTCACGCCTGTCCGGGCCCGGGATCAGCCCCGCCATCTGAAAGCGGGTCTGCGGATGTTTGAGCCACGGTTCGGGTGTTTGCAGAAAGCCCGAGCGGTGAATGCGTCTTTTGCCATCCCGCGTATCGACATACCCGGGCAGGCGGGATGACAGGCCCGCGCGCACCATGTCCGACGGCAGGTCGATATGTGTCGCTTTGTGGTCTTCGGCAAAGCGGGCTTCGACCCAGCGGGCGAATGGCGCGGGGTCGTTGGGGGACGGAAAGACGGCTTGGGTCAGCGTGGCAGCGTCAAGGGTCATGCGTAGACAGGCTCCAATAGAGGGTTGGGAAGATCGAGGAAGCTGGCTACCTGTCCGCGCGCGTCGCCATCGGCTTCGTTCACGCCGCTGAGGCTGGTTGCGAAATTTCCCTTGCAGGTGAGGGTCGGTCGATCGAGGAGGCGGGTGTAAAGCGCGGTATCGCCCGGGGTCTGCCCCCGGGCCCGCCGCAGGAAATCGCGCAACAGGCCGGTCAGGTTGTCCTCGCTCGCCAACCCATCCAGGACGAGTGTAGAGAGTGTATTGAGAACACTGTTGATCACCACGTAATAGGTGACAAGGCCGTCGCCCAACTCTGCGTCCACAACATTTTCCGAACCTTCACCGATGCCGGGACACTGCTGCGTCAGCATCTCGTGAAAACTATCCAGATGGCCGGTGCCTTGGCAATCGCGCACCCAGACGGACGCGGGCCAGCCTTGGTCAAGGGCAAGCATCATGTTCTGCTGGTGGGTACCGAACAGAAGTCCGTACCGCGCGCGCAATTCAAGCAGCGGCCAAATGGCGACTTCCAGAAAGCGGGTGAACCAGCGTGGCGCGGCATCTGGTCCAAGCGTATGCACCAAATCCCCCAGCGCGGAACGCCCATTGGGCCGTGCTTCGCACAGTGCCGCCAGCATCACTGGCCCGGTTTGGCTGGCGTCACGGAAGGGGTTGTCGCGCAAGACGACAATCGTGTCGTCACGCACCACGCCTGCCAGATCGCGCAGCGCTGCATAGCCCGGTTCCCCGAGGATGTTCAGGGTCGGAAAGTCCCGCTTGATACGGACGCCAAGGTCAGAGCGGAGCAAATCAGAGATGTGCACACCTCGCACCACCTCTCGCATTGAAAGATGTCGAATGGAATTGGTCAGACGCAAAGACAGGGATGTCTTGATCATGAATGGCGCGTGCCAACCATGTAGGCAGCGCATCGACGATGTTGCGCCCCATTTTCCGGTGCCGTGGCCAAGATCGACCAGGGCTTTGCAATCAATCAGTTCCTTGATGGCATGCTGCGGGACAAGCCTTTCGGCCTGCCACGGATGCCAGGGCAGGGGGATCTTTTTGGGGTCAACCGGACCCAGATCAGCATCCGCCAACAGGCGCAAATGACCTGCTGCCCCGGTATTCCGTGTCACGAGATGCGGGTCTGCCGCAAACCAGCGCAACTGGAACGTTTGTTCGTGCTCCGGTGCGTACCGTGTAGCATCCTCTACCGTCATCTCGTCCCGGCTGCGCGGGTTGGGGTGGAACGGATGACCCGCCTTCAGGGCCTGCTCCGCATCAAGGAAATTCCACGTCCCGGCATCGGTGTTCATCGCCGGTGCACGGCGCAGGGCGGCGAGGCTGTCCATCACGCGGGTGCGAAAAGTATCACCCCCGGTCTTCGACAGATGGGTCAGAAGCTGGGCGACGCTGATGTCTTCCCAACCCATTGCGGCACGACGCCAAACCCCGGGGCCGAACAACGTGCGGAAATTAGACCTCTGCCGGACCTCGACTATGATGTTTCGCCCAACCTGATCGGCAAAGCAGAGATAGGTATCGTCAAGCCGTGCTTCGGACAGTTGGCCCTCGCGCAAAGCCGAGTTCAAAAAAGCATCGAGGGCGGCAAGATCGCCGGCCATGTGGGGGTGAGTCATGATGTGCGCCCTTTCGCCGAACAGGAATAATCGCGTTTACTCATCGTCTCGCAGGTATTACCGACTCTTTTTATCAGGATTCGCAAGGTCGCCATGTCACCTCTCTCGAACTTCTGGCCGGTTCTTGCCGGTCATGCATTCCAGCAGACCGCGCTGATCGGCATGGTACCGGTTCTAGCGCTGGCCTTGGGCTTGCATGAAAGTGAGATTGGGCTGGCGGTGGCCATTGGACTGGTCACAGCGGGCGTTGCCTTGCCTTTTGTCAGTTTGCTCGGTGGACGGGTAGTCGTTCTTGCCGGGCTCGGCGGACTTCTGCTCGCAAATCTTGCGTTGCTCTACCTGATTGGGACGGGCGCACAGGGTCTGGGCGCAGAGCTTGCCCTGGTGATGCTGGCCCTGATCCGGTCCGTACAAGGTGTATCTGCGGCGGGCTTGATACTGGTCGCGCAGACACAAGGCGTGGCGCAGAAGGACAGTCAGCGCGGACTGGGAATCGTACAGTCCATGGGCAGCGTGGGACGTATTTTTTCTGCCGCCCTGATCGGTCCGCTTCTAATGCTTTCACCGCTGGCGCCGTTGCTGCCAGCCGCGCTTGGTGCGGCGATCAGCCTTGGAATGAGCCGGGGGCGGCTTGCACCGTGTCTGCGCGCCTCTATTCGACCGCCCAAACTGACCGCATTCCGCGTCACGGTCCTGACACAGATCGCAGTCGGGGCGTCGCAGATCGGGCTTGCCCCCCTGATCCTTGACCGGCTGGATGCTGATCCCATGCGATCAGCGGGCTATGCAGGGCTCTGCCTTGCCGCTGCCAATCTGGGCCTGTTTCTGTCGTTGCGCCTGCTGGTACAGCGTGTGGATCAGCAGGGCGCGCGTATTGCAGGCCTTTTGCTTGTTCTCGCCGCAGCGTGCGTGCCCTTGGCGGATCAGCTCTTGGTTTTCTTCGTGCTCAGCTTTGTCATTGGCGGCTCGACAGGGCTGCTCTTTACGCTCAACTTATCCGAAATCATGACCCGCAAGGATTATGCCCAGCTTCAGGTCACCGGTTGGAATGGCGCGATCCAGATCGCATCGCTCGCCGGCGGGGTGGCATCGGGATCGGCGCTGATGGCGCTTTCCCCGGCAGCGCCCTTTGCCATTGTTGCACTCTCCGGTGCCGCTTTGGCCTTTGCTCCTCCCTCAACACAAAGGACCTGAAATGACACCCGACATCTCTTCCACGGACCTTGCCGGTATCGGCATCGGCCCGTTCAACCTTAGCCTTGCGGCGCTGGCCCATAACGTGCCCGGGCTGAACGCACGATTCTTTGACCAGAAGCGCACATTCTCGTGGCATCCGGGGCTCGCCTTTGACAACAGCGCCATGCAGACCTCTTACCTCAAGGACATGGTCACACCTGTCCTTCCGACCAGTGTGTGGAGCTTCCTGAACTACCTTGTCCAGCAAGGACGTTTCTATGACTTCATGGCCGCCCGGTTCGATACCGTGTCGCGCCGGGAATTCACCGACTACATGGCCTGGGTCGCCCATGAACTTGGGACATGTCAATTCGACGCCGCGGTGCGTGAGGTAGATCATGATGGCCAGCGCTTTGTTCTGCGCATGGCCTCTGGCCAGATATTGCGCGCCCGGGGGCTGTCGGTGGGAACCGGGCCCGTACCCAACCTGCCGCAGGACGCACCCGTCTGCCCGAATTGCTTCCACGGGATCGAATATCTGGAACGCCAGCCGGACATCACCGGCAAACGCGTTGCCGTGATCGGAGGAGGCCAGACCGGAGCGGAGATTGTGCTTGACCTGCTGGGAGCCGACCCCATGCCTGCCGAATTGACATGGCTCAGCCGCCGCAGCGCGTTCTGGCAACTGCAGGAAGGTGGGCTGGTCGATCAGATCTATACCCCGGCCTACCACGACGTGTTTTTGAACCTGACAGACGCCGTCAAAGAGGCGGCTGTATCTGCGCAAAAGTACAGCAGCGACGGGTTAACCCCAGCCACAGCGGACGAGATTTACCGACAGATCTATCGCCATCGGTACGTGGAAGGGCGCGATATCGTTTCCCTGCACCCTGGGCGGACGGTGACGCGGATCGAACGGCGCTTTGGCGGTTTCCATCTGAACGCCGAAACGCCGGTTGGCGGAGTGGAGGAACTCACTGCTGATATCGTAATCCTTGCGACAGGGTTCCGGCCCGCGGTTCCTGCGTGTCTGGACCCGATCCGCGATCGGCTGAACATCGAGGCGGGCGGAGCGCTGGAATTGGATACCCGCTACCGTGTGCAGTGGGATGGTCCGGAGGAGACGCCAATCTACGGGCTAAATCATGGGCGGCAATCGCATGGCATCGTCGATCCGCAACTCAGCCTGACCGCCTGGAGGAGTGCTGCAATACTGGAGGACTTCACCGGCAAGCCCATCTTCGACGCACTGCGGCGCGTATCGGCTGGGTTGGTCGACTGGGCTGATGGCCGGGTGTCCGAAGATACGGTTCGCATTCCAGCGTGATCAAGTGTTGCCTACCGCGCCCGGCACATCGGGGCGCGGCAGGTCAAAAGGCTAGAACGACACTGAATAGCCAACCGATACCCGACGCCCCTCATCGGCGACGCGCACCGCATCCTCTGTCAGTTCGTTCTCGCGTACGCTGCTGGCCGCACTGTTTTCTTGCTGGCGGTCGAACAGGTTGGTCACCCCGAATGTCACACGACCCGGGCCTACTGGATAGGAGCCGCCGACATTGACACGGAACATGTCCTCAAGCTGTGGCAGCCCCGGGCGATCCCGCTCGGCAGAGAAGACAAGTTCGCCGGACAGGTTCAGGCCATTGTCAAAGGATCGGTCGGTGTAAAACGTGGCGGTGAATGGCGTTGGAATACGGTTATTGGGCAGCCAGCTGTCCATATCACCATCGCCATCGCTGTCCAGACGCCCTTCGACAAAGGCAAGTTGCGCGCCGACGCTCCAATCGTCGCGCATATCATAGTCCAGACTAAATTCCGCACCCCACACCTGTTCTTTCTGCTGGCTGATCTCGCTTGTAGAGGGATTGAAGGTCACACCTTCATCGGAGGTCGAATAGTAAATGGAACTATCGACGGACAAACGGTCAGTATTGTACCGCATCCCCAGTTCCCACGTATCCACGATTTGCGCTTCGGGCCGGATATCGGCGAAGGAAACAACCGGCGTCTCTCCCGGCAGGACTGCTGCTCTGCGGGTAAATGCACCCACATCGGGCAGTGAAAAGCCTTGGCTGAACCCACCATAAATTGATGTCGTTTGGGAGAGCTCGTACACCAGACCTAGGTTGCCTACGACAGCGTCATAGTCAAACTCGCCACCGATCACATCGACCGGCGCAAGCGGAAACTGCACAAAGGATCCATCGTCTCTTTGGATCAATTGTGCAGCAGCGGGCCGATTGAAGTCAGAGACATCGAGCGAGAAACGCTCAGCCCGGAACCCGGTGCTCAGATCCAGCCTCGGTCCGATCGGAATTTCGGCCTGTGCAAACACAGCGACGTTATCCTGCTTCATTGGTGCAAGCAGATCCCTGCCATCGAGCGTCTTCTGTTCGACCTCATCCCGGCCAAGGTCGATGCCCCATGTGAGTGTTGCATCCGGAGCAAGCCATGCCATCGGCGTTCGTATGGTGGCGGAGATGCCATAAGTTGTTGTAAAAAGTTCGCTCTGCGATAGCGGGTCCTGAGCTAGATCGGTGGTGCTGAGTGTATAGTAAAGCAGGTTTGCTGGCCCAGGCTCGGCCAGAGAGGCGCGGCGGTCGATATCTGTGGCGTACGCATTGATTTCAAGATCACCCCAGGCCGTGTTGTCATAACGATAAGTGACATTCGCACTTACACCACGATCTTCAACAGGTTCCCCAGTGTAGGGCCGGTCTGTGATCCGCGCCGGGTTGCTATCGTAGTCGGTGAAAAAATCGATTTCCTGTTCCAGCCGATAGGCGTCAAGCCGGACGTCCAGCTCGTGTGGTCCCCGTGCCCAGTTTGCAGCCACGCCAAATGAATAGCGCTCGACGTCACTGCCACCGCCTTGTCCTATCAGCGGGTCCGAAGGTATGCGATTGCCGTCGCCATCGAAAGATGCACCTGTATCGCTGCGTGACAGCTCGAACCGCAGACCCAGGTCACCAGCGCGCGTGTCTTGTGACAGGAAAAGATCGTTGCTGACACTACCGCTGCCGCTTTGGGCTGATAGACGGGTTTCCAGTGTTGTCTTTGGTTCATCAGACGGCTTTTTGGTTACGATGTTGATGATGCCGCCCGTCGCCCCGTTGCCAAAACGCGCAGTGGAGCCTTTGACAATTTCGATCCGCTCGATGGAATTGGGATCGAGCACAGACAACTCCCTGTCGAAACCGCGCAATTCCGACGTGCGCGCCACGCCGTCGATGAGGATCTGCGTGGTCCTGCCCCGCAGGGTTTGGCTGGCTCCGCCAATAGTACCATTGGCGGGCGCGAGGCCCGGCACCAGGTCCGACAGAGCGCGTGAAAGCGATTGCCCGCGGCGGACACGTTCAATGACGTCTTCGCCCTCGACAACTTGCACCGTGCCGGGGATGGAGCTCTCGGACGCGCCGGTGCGCACGGCCTGAATAACGATTTCGCCCAGCTCGACGGGTTCTTCCTGTTCCTGGGCGAACGCGGGAACGGCAACACCAAGCGCAAGTGTGCTGGTACTCAATAAATGGCGGGCAAATGTCATCAGGACGTCTCCGTGGCGGGTGTAAGTGGGGCGGTTCGGACACGCACTGGCAGCAGGATCAGTGCGATCCAGCCTGCGATCCCCGAAAGCAATGCGGCGGTCAGGAAGACAGGCCCGTATCCCATCGCTTCGGCCAGCTGGCCGGCAAGAATTCCGCCGATCATATACATCAGCAGCGTGGCGCTGGTGAGCAGGGTGAAATCGGTGGCCGCCTGCCTGAGCGATGCAAAACGCATGAAGGCGGTAAACAGTCCCACAATCTCGATATAGCGCAGGAAGGTGTCAAAGACTGATAGGGCGATCAGCATCCACTGTGTAATGCCCGTGGTGGCGGCAGCGTAGAAGGCACCAAAAGCCAACGTGCGCCCACAGATCAGAAGTATAAGAAAGGGCAGCAGGCCCCACAGCCGGATCAACCACGCGGCGACGAGAGCGCCAAAAACGCCCACCGCGGCGGCAGAGCCACCCGATATCGCGCCGACCTCCGACAGGGTAAAGCCTTGGTCGACAAGGAACGGTTGTTCCAGCGCTTTCACCAACCCTTCTGGCAGGCGGAAGATCAGGGCGAAGGCGAGCATGGACCATGCCCCTTCGACGCTCGTAAAGCGCATGAGCTTTGGTCTACCTCGATCAGTCGGCAGCAGACGCCTGCCTGTTTCTTCCGGCAGCCTCAGGAACGGCAGAACCAGCAATACAGTCAGGCCTGCCATCATCCACAAGGCCTGCGACCAGCCCAGCAGGTCATAAAGCACCAGTGTGCCCGACCCTCCAATCACCACGCCAAGTGCGACAGCACCGCCTTGCAGTGCACTGCCGCCCGGCTGGTCGGCAGGCGGAAGGTGTTCTACCGCCCAGCCATCCGACGCGATATCCTGCGTGGCTGACGACAAGGACATCGCCATCAGGATGGGAAAGAAAACTGTCGCATCATTGACAGGATCAAGCGTGGACAGCGCCAGAATGCCGCTAAGCGTCACCAGCAGACAGCCCGTGACGATCATTTTGCGCCCGATCTTCTGGTGATGACTGTAGTGATCCACCAAAGAGGCCCAGAGGGCTTTCAGAACCCAAGGTGCCAGCAGGATCCCCAAACCGCCAATTACATCCAGACCCACACCGTTGGCGCGCAGGATCGGGGGCAAGGCCGCAGCCACGAGATAAAGCGGCACGGCCTGCGCCAGATAAAGCCCCGTCAGGGCGACTGATATCTTGGAATTGGGAAGCACCTGTGAGCCGTTCCTGTCTTGCAGAATTTCAGGCTCGCACTCGGCTGGCGGGTTCATACATCATGGCCGCCGCCTAAAGACAAGTGTTTCTGTCAGGAAATTGGCTTGACCGTGTCCCTGGAACACGAGATGAAAGGTGAGGGTGATAGCTTCAGGTGCCAGACCCACCAAGGAGAACACTCTGGATGCCTGAAAACACCGCTCTTTTGCCAAGCAGCGCCACCGGTATTTTCGACTTGTTGCGCGCTGAGGCGGCGGATCATGACCTCACTGTTCAGACAACCGCCCAAGGATTGGATGTTTCTACGCAATACGGGATGATCTCGGCCCGGATTGAAGATCGCGGGGTGCGCCTGCACCTGTCTGCAGAGGATGAGGGGCGGTTGGCGGTCCTGCGCGACGCGGTGAACGCCCACGTTGAAGGGCAGTTCGCTTTGGACTGGAACGATGTGCGAACCGGGCACCCTGCCAATCTGACCATTCTGAAGGTTGCCGACATATACCCGATTTCTCCCTCTTTTCTCAGACTTTCGCTTGCGGGTACAACGGATCACCTGGCGCATGGCGGTTACCACGTCCGCTTGATTGCACCGGGTGCAGGAAAGATAGAGTGGCCCGAAATCGACACAACAGGGCGAACCATCTGGCCTGACAATAGCCCCTTGTCGCATCGGCCTGTCTACACCATCGCCGATTGGCGCGACGATAGCGTGGACATTGACATCTTCTGCCATGACGAAGGTCGGACAAACACTTGGGCAGCGACCTTGTCTGTTGGGGACCCGGTTGGCCTGATGGGGCCGGGGGGCAGCGGACTGCCCGTCGCAACCAGGCTCTCACTCTGGGGGGATGAAACCGCCTTGCCAGCGATCCGACGCATCCTGCGAGAAACATCTGGCAATGCTGTCGGTTCCGTAACAATCGCCGTGCATGAACCTGACGACATTTCAGCATTTGATCATGCAGGTTTTGATGTCCGTTGGATTGTTCGAAATGGCGCCGCGGATCTTGCTCAAACCCTGATTGATGAAGGGATGCGCGAGGCTGATACATATCTTTGGTTTGCAGCGGGCTCTCACGAGGTGGCTATCGCACGATCATTTGCTGCCGATCACGGTATTGGTCCAGAGAGCAGGTACATGGCCGCCTATTGGAAATAGGAGACGATTTGGCCTGGCTATTCGGACAATTGCGTCAGACCCAGGACTTGTAACCAGAGAATGACGGTTGTTGTGCTTACGATGAGGCCCTGCGCAAGCGGCTACGTGAGTTGGCGAATGAGCGTCGGCGGTTCGGATATCGTCGTCTGGGCATCTTGCTGGCTAGGGAAGGCTTTGAGGTGAACCACAAGAAGCTGTTCCGGCTGTATCGCGAAGAAGGGCTGGCTGTGCGCCGTAGACGGTCGCGCAAGCGGGCCTTGGGGACGCGCAGGCCAATTCTGGTGCCGGATCGCGCCAATCAGCGCTGGTCACTGGACTTCGTGTCTGACGCGTTTGCAGATGGCCAGCGGTTCCG
>NZ_CANNGP010000014.1 GCF_947504105.1 uncultured Tateyamaria sp. | reverse complement strand
GATGCCCAAAGGTCTTCCTCTCAGCAATCGCACTCGCCGCAATCGTTACTTACTGGTTATGAGTCCTGAGCCTAGGAGCATAGCTATTGCGAGAGCTTCAACGGGCGCATGCGCGACGAACTGCTGAACGGAGAGGTCTTCTACTCGCTGCACGAAGCCCAGATCATCATCGAAAGGTGGAGGAAACACTACAATACCAAACGACCCCACAGTGCTCCGGGTTACCGCCCACCGGCGCCAGAGTTCATCGTAGCAATAGACCAAAGGCCAACCATGCACTAACACTCAAACTCAACCACACAGGTGGGGCTGCTCACTAGCGAGGGGGCGGTTGCGGCGAGGAGGAATTTGTCGTTTGTGCCACATGGACCGTGTAACCGGAGCCGTCCCAGGCCGAGGATGCGTTTGAGGTGGGCAAAGAGCATCTCGACCTTTTTCCTGAGCTTCATCGAGATGTCGAATTGGCGGGTCTTGGCGATGTCGCGCGCGACCTGGCGGGTGTCTTCATGTTCTTCACGGGTGATCTTGCGAGCATTAGCGTTGGGGCAGTATTTGGATTTGGATGGAAAGGCCAAGCAGACCTCTTTCAGGGCACGATAGCAGGCCGCGCCTTTGTAGGTCGGCCTCCGGTTTGGGTCTGAGTAATTTCGGCAGAGCTAAGGCATGACCCTCTGGGCAGATGTATTGATCATTCTCGGCATCCCACTCGAAGTCAGCGAGGATCCAGGTCCCATCGTTGCGACCAGACTTGTCGAAGACAGGGACGTGCGGCACGATCTTGCGGTCGACCAGCCAGCCCAGAAGTGGCCCGGTGCCGTAGGCGGTGTCGGCGATCAGCCGCTCGGATCGAGACGGCAGAACCAGCGGTAGGCGAGGTTCAGGTGTACCTCCTCGCAAAGTTGCCGCTCGGACCGGATGCCAAAGCAATATCCCACCAAGAGCATGCGGATCAGCAGTTCGGGATCGACCGACGGGCGGCCAGTGTGACTGTAGAAATCAGTTAGATACTGGCGGATGTCGCTCAGATCGACAAACCAACCAATTGATCGCAGCAGGTGATCATTTGGCACATGATCCTCGAAAGAGAACTCTTAACAACAGCGCAGCTTGTGCCTCCTACCGCGGTCTCATCATCGCCAATCCCTCCTTGCAGGCCGAATTGAATCAGCGACTTACCATTCGATCAAGTCAGGATTTTCCAACAAAATACGCCCGAAAGCAGACAACCTGCAACGCGCGCTGATGTCCGCTTCGAGCTTAACACAACTCGTATTCGGTTGCTATCCAAGCAAGTGCCTCGTCTCTCGTCCGACATGGGCTTGCACGCCCTCCGTTGGTCAGTATCTATGACCTCACCCAATCCGAGCAGGTGCCCATGACCCCCCATCGATTTCCGATCATCGTCTACTACGAAGACACCGACATGGCCGGTGTTGTCTATTACGCCAACTACCTGCGGTATATCGAGCGTGCCCGTTCAACGATTGTCGAGGAGATGGGGCTGGATCAGAACGCGATGCGCGAGAAAGACATCGTTTTTGTCATCACGCGGGTGGAGGCTGACTATATCGCGCCCGCGCGCATGGCAGACCGGTTGGAGGTGGTGACCACGCATCAGGCCGCCAGCCCGGTTCGCTGGACGTTTGATCAGGAAGTACAGCGGGATGGTCAGGTGCTGTTTCGTGCGCATGTTGTCGCTGTCACCATGACGACAGAGGGAAAATCGATGCGTTTGCCTGCGGAAATCCGCGCAGCAATCGCAAAATAAGGGCGTTCTGACGCTGAAGTGATAGCATTCCCCTTGGGTTTGCCCTAATCTTTGCGCCAGACAAGAGCCGAACAAGCGGCCAAACAAAAGAGCAGGCAGTATGGAAGCAGAAACGCTCGCCCTGGCGCACGAGGTTGATTTCTCGATGTGGGGGCTTTTCTTGCGCGCGACCTTTACGGTGAAACTGGTGATGATCGTGCTGATCGTTGCATCGTTCTGGGCGTGGGGCATCATCATTCAGAAATTGCTGGTCTATCGCAGCGCGCGGGCCGAAGCTGACCGCTTTGACCGGGCGTTCTGGTCGGGCGAGCCGCTTGACGGTTTGTTCGAGAAGATCGGGTCGGACCCGAATGGGCCGGCAGAAAAGGTTTTTGCCTCGGGCATGATCGAATGGCAGCGGTCCCATCGCGAGGATGGCGGGCTGATTGCCGGAGCCACCAGCCGGATTGATCGCAGCATGGACGTTGCGATTGCCAAGGAGGCCGAGAAGCTGCAGGGCGGGCTGACCGTGCTGGCGACTGTGGGGTCCTCCGCCCCGTTCATTGGTCTGTTTGGCACCGTGATCGGTATCATGAACGCGTTTATCGAGATTGCCGAACAGCAGAACACCAACCTTGCGGTCGTGGCCCCCGGTATTGCCGAGGCGCTGCTTGCCACCGGACTGGGCCTGCTGGCCGCTATTCCGGCGGTG
Source organism: uncultured Tateyamaria sp. (assembly GCF_947504105.1). Lineage (GTDB taxonomy): Bacteria > Pseudomonadota > Alphaproteobacteria > Rhodobacterales > Rhodobacteraceae > Tateyamaria. The sequence goes on along the minus strand of NZ_CANNGP010000014.1, from coordinate 89,805 downwards.
ATTTTCTACAACAAGCTGAGCGCGGACAGTGACCGGATCGTGGCGGGGTACGAGGCGTTCTCGGACGAGTTTGCCACCATCCTGAGCCGCCAGTTGGACGGCTGAGCCATGGGCGCGGGTGTCATGCAGAAGGACGAAGGCGCGTCGCGGCGGCGCAAGCGCAGCCGGGCGCGTCCGATGTCAGAGATCAACGTCACGCCGTTTGTCGACGTGATGCTGGTGTTGCTCATCATCTTCATGGTGGCGGCGCCACTCCTGACTGTAGGCGTGCCGGTCAACCTGCCGGAAACGGCGGCCAATGCGCTGCCGACGGATCAGGAGGAACCGCTGACCATCACCGTGACATCAGCGGGTGAGGTGCAGATCCAGACCACGGCGGTGGCACGGGATGAGCTGATCGGCCGTCTGCGTGCCATTGCGTCTGAACGGGACAGTGATCGTGTGTTCCTGCGTGCCGACGGGGCCGTGCCCTATGAGCAGGTCATGCAGGTCATGGGCGCCCTCAATGCGGGTGGTTTTTCCAACATTGGCCTTGTGACGGATATTGGCGGTCCGACGCTGGATGGCGAGGGGGAGTAACCCTTGAACACCGGGCAGGTCATATCGGGCATCGGGCATGCGGGCCTGATCGGCTGGATGCTGTTTGGCGGATCCTTTCAGTCCGAGCCGTTGCCCTTCGAGGTGACGGAAGTGTCCGTGATCTCGTCTGACGCGTTCGAGGCCATGTTGCCGAGCGGGTCGGTGCCGGACCCATCGGTTGATGTGGCGCTGCCGGTCGAGCCCGAAGTTACACCAGACCCAGTGGAGACGCCCGTGCCGGACGAGGCGGTAGAGGTCGAGCCACCAGAGCCGACTCCTGCGCCGGAACCTGAAGTGGTGCCGGAGCCCCCGGCGCCAGACCCGGAACCCGAAGTTGTCGATGACGCGCCCGTGCAACCCGCTCCGCAGGATCAGGCCGTCGTTGTGCCCGAGGTCGCTCCGCGTCCCATCCCGCGTCCGTCAGAGCGTGTTGCACCCGACCCTGTTGCCCCGCCCGAACCGGAGGCAGCACCTGATGATGTACAGCAAGACGCAGTGACCGAAAGTGAGACAGGCGAGACGCAGGTCGAGGAGCAGGAGGCAACGGCCCCCGAAGAAGCCACGACCGAGATTGTCACCGAGGCCGAAGAGCCAGCAAGCGCGCCCACCGCATCCCTGCGCCCGCCTGCCCGGCGGCCCAGCCCGCCCGTGCAGACGGCGGAGCCTGCACCGGAACCGGAGACACCCAGTACGCCGACGGCCGAACCGGCTGACACCACCGACGATGTGAACGATGCGCTGCGCGAAGCGTTGGGGGGCGCCGAGGAAGAAGTGCCGCAAGGACCGCCCCTGTCTGCGGGCGAGAAAGATGCCTTGCGCGTGGCCGTTTCGAATTGCTGGAATGTGGGTTCGCTGTCGTCCGATGCATTGCAGACCACCGTGGTTGTCACCGTGGACATGTCGCAGGATGGTAAGCCAGTGGTGCCGTCGATCCGCCTGGCCTCAAGCTCGGGCGGCAGCCAGGCCGCGGCGCAGCAGGCATTTGAAGCCGCGCGCCGCGCGATTATTCGCTGTACACGCGATGGATATGACCTGCCCGCCGAGAAGTACGGGCAGTGGCAGGAAATTGAGATGACGTTCAATCCCGAAAGGATGCGTATCAAATGATGGTTCGAGCGCTTTTTCTGATCCTTATGTGTCTGATCCCTGCATGGGCTCTGGCGCAGAACGGTCCCTTGCGGATCGAGATCACGGAGGGGGTCATTGAACCCTTGCCCGTTGCCATACCTGATCTTGTGCTCGAAGGCGGCGCTGCGGGCGATTTGGGCCAGCGCATTGCGCGCGTCGTGGCCGAAGACCTGACAGGTACAGGCCTGTTCCGGGAGATCCCGTCGAGTGCATTCATCAGCCAGGTCAGTGATTTCGCGGCACCGGTTCAATACGCCGACTGGAAGGCGATCAATGCGCAGGCGCTGGTTGCCGGTGCCGTCAGTGTGAACGGTGATCAGATTTCGGTGAAGTTCCGTTTGTATGACGTTTTCTCTGGTGCGGAGCTGGGCGAGGGCCTGCAACTGGCGGGGACCACGGACGGATGGCGCCGCATCGCGCACAAGATGGCGGATGTTGTCTATAGCCGGATCACGGGTGAGACGGGATACTTTGACAGCCGCGTCGTTTTTGTCAGCGAAACGGGCCCCAAGGACAGCCGCCGCAAGCGTCTGGCCGTCATGGATTATGATGGGGCCAACGTGCAGTACCTGACAGGATCCGAAGATATCGTGCTGGCCCCCCGCTTTTCGGTGGCCGGGGATCGTGTGCTTTACACCAGTTACGAGACCGGCTTTCCCCGCATCTATGTGCTGGACGTCGGCAGCGTGCAGCGCCGCGTGCTGGAAAGCCAGCAGGGCACAATGAGCTTTGCGCCCCGCTTTGCCCCGAATGGGCAGACGGTGGTCTATTCCCTGACCCAAGGGGCCAACACGGACATCTGGGCGATGAATGTTGCGTCGGGCCAGTCGCAGCGCCTGACCTCTACCCCGGCAATCGAGACGGCCCCAAGCTTTAGCCCGGATGGAGGCCAGATCGTGTTCGAAAGCGATCGGTCCGGCACCCAGCAGCTTTATGTCATGCCCGCAGGTGGGGGCGAAGCACGTCGCATTTCCTTTGGAGAAGGCCGCTATGGCACGCCGGTCTGGTCGCCGCGTGGTGACCTGATTGCATTTACCAAGCAGTCGAAGGGCCGCTTTCATATTGGTGTGATGCGCACGGATGGCAGCGAAGAGCGGCTTTTGACCGCGTCCTTCCTCGATGAGGGGCCGACATGGTCCCCCAATGGCCGCGTCATCATGTTTGCGCGTGAAACCCAGGGTGCGGCTGGGCGATCGACGCTCTATTCGGTTGACATCACCGGTCGTAACCTGCGCCCTGTGCGCACGCCCGACGGCGGGTCGGACCCGTCATGGGGACCGCTACAACGATAAAGGCCCACGTTTTCTTGTGTGCAAGAACGTGGTAAACAAACCGAAAGACGCCAAACAGACGGCGCGACAAACAGAGAGACACAGGCCATGAAACTGAAATCTTCGATCATGATGATCTGTGCGGCCCTGAGCGTGGCCGCATGTACCAATCCGGCCCGTTTTGGCGGCGCGGATGGGGCAACCGATCCGCTGGCCAATAGCGGCGGTGTGGTCCCGGGCAGCGCATCTGATCCCGCATCCCCTGCTTACTTCCAGCAGGCCGTAGGCGACCGTGTGCTGTTTGCCGTGGACCAGTCCACGCTGACGCCCGAAGGTCGTGCCACGCTGGACGGACAGGCCGTTTGGCTGTTGCAGAACGCCGACTTCACGGCCGTTATTGAAGGTCACGCTGACGAGCAGGGCACACGCGAATACAACCTCGCCCTTGGCGCGCGTCGCGCCGATGCCGCCCGCGCCTACCTGGTCGGCCAGGGCGTGCAGTCCAGCCGACTGCAAGTGGTGAGCTTCGGGAAAGAGCGTCCGATCGAAGTATGCAGCGAAGAAGCCTGCTATGCCAAGAACCGTCGGGCTGTTACGGTGCTGGCGGGTGGCTTGACCAGCTAGGCAAACACGACGGGGAATGTTTTTGGTGAAACGGTATTTTGTCGCATTGGCGCTGGCGGTTGGTCTGACAGGGCCAGCGCTGGCGCAGGACCAGACCCTGGCCGATATCCGGCAGGAGCTTGTGGTGCTCAACACCGAGGTGCAGCGCCTGAAACGCGAGTTGTCGACAACCGGCGGCGTTGGTGGCGGTGCGGCTGGCGGGTCTGTTCTGGACCGTGTGAACACGATCGAGGTCGAGTTGCGGCGCCTGACCGACAAGACCGAGCAGCTGGAGTTTCGCATCAGCAGCGTCGTGACCGATGGCACCAACCGGGTCGGCGATCTGGAGTTCCGTTTGTGTGAGCTGGAAGAGGGCTGTGATATCTCTGCCCTCGGTGACACTTCGACATTGGGCGGGGGCGAGGCGCCGCCCACAGCCGCGCCCGTCGTCCAGCAACCCGCGACGGATGCGCCACAACTGGCAACACAGGAAAAAGCAGACTTCGAGCGGGCGCAGGAGGCGCTCGCAGCCAGTGACTTTCGCACCGCCGCAGACCAGTTTGCGACCTTTAATGAGACCTACCCCGGCGGACCGCTCGCAATAGAGGCGGAGCTGCGCCGCGGAGATGCGCTTGAGGGGCTTGGCGACGTGCGGGAGGGTGCTCGCGCCTTTCTGTCCGCCTTCACGCTGGCGCCGGAAGGTCCGCTTGCACCCGAGGCGTTGTTCAAGCTGGGTGCGGCCTTGGGCCGTTTGGGCCAGACCCAGGAGGCGTGCGTGACGCTGGCCGAGGTCGGTGTTCGCTTTCCCGGCGCGGCTGTCATCACCGACGCCCAGAACGCGATGCGCAATATCGGCTGCTCCTGATCAATGATTGCCCCCCTGATCGCGGCGATTGAGGCGCAGATGGGGGCGAATCCTCCCGAACGTGTGGCTGTTGCCGTGTCGGGCGGCGGAGATTCGGTCGCGTTGCTGGCAACCTTTGTCGAGTATTGCCGTGACCATGATGTCCAGCTTCATGTGATCTCGGTCAATCATGGTTTGCGCGAGGAGGCCCGGGACGAGATCGCCCTTGTCACTGACCTGTGCGTTCGCTGGAACCTGCCACATCACGTCGAGTATTGGACGGGATGGGATGGGCAGGGCAATCTTCAGGCTGCCGCCCGCGAGGCGCGATACGAGATCATGGCTGATTGGGCCTATGCCAACGGCATCGGCTATGTTGCCTTGGGTCATACTGCGGACGACCAGGCAGAAACCTTTGTCATGCGTCTGGCCCGGGGATCGGGGGTGGATGGGTTGAGTGCCATGGCACCACGGCGCGTTCATCATGGCATCACTTGGATCCGTCCCTTTCTTGAGATCGAACGTGCGACGTTGCGCGACTACCTGCGGGCGGCTCGGATCAATTGGTGCGACGACCCCAGCAACAGCTCGCATGATTTTGAGCGTGTGCGTGTGCGCGAGGCGCTCACGGTTCTGGATAAGCTGGGCGTGACCACCTCGAAACTGGTCGAGGTGGCCGACCACATGGCACGTGCCCGCGAAGCACTGGATTGGCAGACCTTTCTGGCCGCCCGAGACATGGCAGAGTTTGTGCACGGCGTCGTTGCTATTGATTTGGCCAAGTTTCGGTTGCTGCCACAGGAAACCGCACGCCGGTTGATGTTGCACACCCTCAACTGGACGTCGCAACACATCTATCCCCCGCGCAAGGATCCGGTGGCGCGTACTATTGCGGCGGTGCGTGCAGGGCAGTCGGCGACCCTGGATGGCTGCCATATCTGCGTCGAAAACGGGATGATCTGGGTGTTCCGCGAGTTAAATGCGGTCAAGGACATTGTGTGCGAAGTGGGCGACATGTGGGACGATCGATGGATGATCACGGGCCCCGAGGACGACCCGGATCTGGAAGTCCGTCCGCTTGGTTACGACGCGCTTGCCGACATTGAAGGCTGGCGCGACATTGGTCTTCCGCGCGCTGCGTTGGCAGCCTCTCCGGCCGTTTGGTATGAGGAACGCCTGGTGGCGGCGCCCTTTGTAGGCCTTGATGATGAGTGGAGCGCTGAGTTGGACGGCGGGAAGGACGCCTTTTTTGCTGCACTTTTATCGCATTGAACATGTGCGCAGCATCTCTATCTTAGAGGAAACGGTGCGTGTGAAGTCCGCGTGCCGGTATTATCAGGAGATTTTCCTTGGGAAACGCACGTAATATCGCCTTCTGGGTTGTTCTGTTTCTGCTGATCCTCGCGCTGTTCAACCTGTTCGGCGGGTCGGGCAACACGCTGCAAAGCCGCGAGATCACTTATTCCGAGTTCGTGGCGGCCGTTCAAGACGGATCCGTCACCCAGGTCACACTGGATGGCGAGCAGGTGCGCTTTCGCCGTGGAACCGAAGATTATGTGACCATAAAACCCGAAGATGCGTCCATCACCGAACTGCTGATCGCCAACCAGGTGCCTGTGCAGGTTGAGCCGCAACAACAGTCGGGTTTCCAGACCTTTATCTTGTCACTGCTGCCCTTCCTACTGCTGATCGGCGTCTGGATCTACTTCATGAACCGGATGCAGGGTGGTGGCAAAGGCGGCGCAATGGGCTTTGGCAAATCCAAGGCCAAGATGCTGACTGAAAAGCAGGGTCGTGTCACGTTCGACGACGTCGCGGGCATTGACGAGGCCAAGGACGAGCTTGACGAGATCGTAGAGTTCCTGCGCAACCCTCAGAAATTCTCGCGTCTTGGCGGCAAGATCCCCAAGGGCGCGCTGCTCGTTGGCCCTCCCGGTACCGGTAAGACTTTGCTGGCCCGTGCTGTGGCCGGTGAGGCAGGCGTGCCGTTCTTCACCATTTCCGGCTCGGACTTTGTTGAAATGTTCGTGGGTGTGGGTGCCTCCCGCGTCCGTGACATGTTCGAACAGGCCAAGAAAAACGCGCCTTGCATCGTCTTCATCGACGAGATTGACGCGGTAGGCCGCCATCGGGGCGCCGGCTATGGCGGCGGTAACGACGAGCGCGAGCAGACCCTCAATCAGCTGCTGGTCGAGATGGACGGTTTTGAAGCGAACGAAGGCGTGATCATCATCGCCGCGACCAACCGTAAGGATGTTTTGGACCCTGCGCTGCTGCGCCCGGGCCGCTTTGACCGTCAGGTCACTGTGGGCAACCCAGACATCAAGGGCCGCGAGAAAATTCTGGGCGTGCACGCCCGCAAGACCCCGCTGGGTCCTGATGTTGATCTGCGGATCATCGCGCGCGGTACGCCTGGCTTCTCGGGGGCTGATCTGGCGAACCTTGTGAACGAGGCGGCGCTGATGGCAGCGCGGATCGGACGGCGTTTCGTGACGATGCTGGATTTCGAAAGTGCCAAGGACAAGGTCATGATGGGCCCCGAGCGCCGCAGCATGGTGATGACGCCGGAGCAAAAGGAAATGACCGCGTATCACGAGGCCGGTCACGCGCTGGTGGGACATCTGCTGCCCAAATGTGACCCGGTCTACAAGGCGACGATCATTCCGCGTGGTGGTGCCTTGGGCATGGTGATGAGCCTGCCCGAGATGGACCGTCTGAACATGTTCAAGGACGAATGCCACCAGCGTCTGGCCATGGCCATGGCGGGCAAGGCGGCGGAAATTCACAAATACGGCCCGGATTCGGTGTCGAATGGGCCCGCTGGCGATATCCAGCAAGCCTCGGCTCTGGCCCGCGCCATGGTCCTGCAATGGGGCATGTCGGACAAGGTCGGCAATATCGACTATTCCGAAGCCGCCCAGGGTTATCAGGGCAACACTGCCGGTTTCTCTGTCTCGGCCAACACCAAGGAGTTGGTGGAACAGGAAGTTCAGAAGTTCATTCAGGACGGCTATGACTGGGCACTGAATGTCATCACCGAGAACGATGACAAGTTCGAGCGTCTGGCTCAGGGCCTGCTGGAATACGAGACCCTAACCGGGGAAGAGATCGAACGCGTCATGAACGGCGACCCACCGCATGCGCCCGACGACGAAGATGGTGGATCGGCGGTCGAGGACAAGAAGCCCAGCCTGACAGCCATTCCCAAGGCCAAGAAAAAGCCGGGTCCGTCCGGTGACGGGGGCATGGAGCCTGAGCCGACGGGCTGACCGGCATTTAAACATGATGAGGCCCGCCTTTGAGCGGGCCTTTTTCTTTGAAACTATCGTCAGCCACTATGTCATCAGGGTTTGTGTGCAACAGTGAGTAAAGCGTCATTGGCCAAGGGCACGGCGCGCTGGTACGACCAGTGTAAATCACTTGCCTGAGAGGTTGAGATGCCCGCGCTGAAACCAACATCTTTTACCGCCAGAATCACATGGTTGGGCCATGTCCCAAGCCGGGTAGCCAGCTTGCGCGCTGTGTCGGCGCAGGCCGTTGAAGTCACATTGAATGGCTTTCCGGACGAGGATCACGGTGGGCCGCCGCGCCCCTCGTGTGTGCGCGTACGGTCGCAATACACACCTGGCACTGAAATCCGCAATACCCGCCAATTGTCGATCCTGAGCGCGGAAGAGCTTGCACAGACGGCGGCGTCCATGGGGCTGGACGGTATCGATCCGGCGTGGGTCGGGGCGTCGATCGTGATCAAGGGTATTCCCGACTTCACCCAGGTACCACCGGCCTCGCGCCTGATGTCTGAACGTGGCGTTGGCATAGCCATCGACATTGAAAACCGGCCCTGTATCTTTCCAGGCAAAGAGATCGAGGAAGAGGCACATGGGTTTGGCAAGCTGTACAAGCCAGCTGCAAAGGGGCGACGCGGCGTAACAGCATGGGTAGAACATGGCGGGCAATTGGCTGTGGGTGATGTGTTGACACTGCATGTCCCGGACCAACCGGTCTGGCCCCATCTGGAGGCCGCGCGCGCAGGCTAAGCGGGCGCGGTGCAGGGCACCTGCGCCTTACGTGCGTCTTTCCGATCCGTAAGGTGGAGGTGTCCTCCGCCCCGCGTCAGGTTTCGCGTTCCCGCCTACCGTTTCCGAAATGAAACCGCTGACTGCGATTGGGCCGCTGTAACGTCCCAAAATGTCGGAATCGCGCGCATGGCCCCTAGGCATGCGGCTGTATGCAGGCCACGAAAGACGTACCCATTCAGGACTGCGGGGAGCATCATGGCCTATAAATCCGATATCGAAATTGCGCGCGAGGCGCAGAAGAAGCCGATCCAGGAGATCGGGGCCAAGCTGGGCATCGAAAGTGCCGATCTGCTGCCCTACGGCCACGACAAGGCCAAGGTAAGCCAGAACTTCATCAACTCGGTCCAGGACCGCGAGAACGGCAAGCTGATCCTCGTCACGGCCATCAACCCTACGCCTGCGGGCGAGGGCAAGACGACCACCACTGTGGGTCTAGGCGATGGCCTGAACCGCATCGGCAAGAACGCTTGCGTTTGCATCCGCGAAGCATCCCTTGGCCCGAACTTCGGCATGAAGGGCGGCGCCGCGGGTGGCGGCTATGCCCAGGTTGTGCCTATGGAAGAGATGAACCTGCACTTCACCGGTGACTTCCACGCCATCACCTCGGCCCACTCGTTGCTGTCGGCCATGATCGACAACCACATTTACTGGGGCAACGCCCTTGAGATCGACACCCGCCGCGTCGTGTGGCGTCGCGTGGTTGACATGAATGACCGGGCCCTGCGCCAGATCACTGCCTCGCTTGGCGGCGTGGCCAACGGCTTCCCGCGTGAGGCAGGCTTTGACATCACCGTGGCATCCGAAGTCATGGCGATCCTGTGTCTGGCGAAGGATCTAAAGGACTTGCAGAAGCGCTTGGGCGACATGATTGTGGCGTACCGCCGCGACCGCTCACCAGTATTCGCGCGCGACATCAAGGCTGACGGTGCGATGACGGTGCTGTTGAAGGATGCAATGCAGCCAAACATCGTGCAGACACTGGAAAACAACCCGGCCTTCGTGCACGGCGGCCCGTTTGCCAACATCGCACACGGTTGTAATTCGGTCATCGCAACGACCACTGCCCTCAAGCTGGCTGACTACGTTGTCACCGAGGCAGGCTTTGGTGCCGATCTGGGCGCCGAGAAATTCATGAACATCAAGTGCCGCAAGGCGGGTCTTGCCCCGTCCGTCGTCGTCTGCGTGGCGACTGTGCGCGCGATGAAGATGAACGGTGGCGTGGCCAAGGCTGATCTGGGTGCCGAAAATGTCGACGCGGTCAAGGCAGGCTGCCCGAACCTGGGTCGTCACATCGAGAACCTGAAATCCTTTGGTGTTCCCGTCGTTGTGGCGATCAACCACTTCGTCACCGACACGGATGCAGAAATTCAGGCGGTCAAGGACTTCGTGGCCGAGCAGGGCGCCGAAGCCATCTTGTCGCGTCACTGGGAGCTGGGCTCGGAGGGTTCGGCTGATCTGGCGACCAAAGTGGCGGAACTGGCTGATGCGGACACCGCGAACTTCGCGCCGATCTATCCCGATGACATGCCGCTGGCCGAAAAAATCCAGACCATCGCCAAGCGCATCTACCGCGCGGACGAGGCATTGATGGACCAGAAGATCCGCGATCAGTTGAAGCTGTGGGAAGAGCAGGGCTATGGCCACTTGCCGGTTTGCATGGCGAAGACACAGTATTCGTTCTCGACCGATCCGAATCTGCGTGGCGCGCCCACGGGCCACTCGGTGCCGGTGCGCGAAGTGCGTCTGAGTGCGGGTGCGGGGTTTGTCGTCGCTGTCTGTGGTGAGATCATGACCATGCCGGGTTTGCCACGCGTGCCATCGGCTGAAAACATCATGCTGAATGATGAAGGTCAGATTGAAGGTCTGTTCTGATCCAACACCTGTTTCAGCCCCGTCACAAAGCGATGACGAGGCTGAAATCCCATTGACCGATGGTCGTCTTGGCAGTCAGCGTGCGAGCTATCATTCGGAGGATTGTTCATGACCAGATTGCTTGCCTTGATTGCTACCGTCGTTTTCACCGCCATGACGGCCCACGCACAGGAGCGTTACGAGGGGTATTACTATCCCGACGTGACATCGAACGAGGATTTCACCCGCGTGATCCGACAGGCGCCTGATTCAAGCAAGGGCGTGCGAGTCGAGTTCGTGACCAACCTGACCGTGGCTCAGCTTGCGGCCCCGGAAAGTCCGCGCTTCGTCTTCTTTGCCAAGGGGGCGGATGCCAAGCATCTGACCGTCATCGCATTGGATGACGAGGTGTTTTCCACACTGTTCCGTGCCCGCGCGGTACTGGCGCAAATGACGTCCAACATGCGCAACAACGACTTCTTTCGTGCGCAAGAGCTGCAATTTGTAGCGACCTTTTTTGACCTGCTGCAACTGATGGAATTCGACACGCTGGTGATCAGCGATGGCGAAACCTGGGCGCATCAGGTGAACTTCATCCGATAAGTGAGGAGATCCAACCGACATGACCGCGACTGTAATTGATGGCAAGGCCTTTGCGGCCAAAGTGCGGGGCCAGGTGGCCGACCATGTGGCCCGCCTGAAAGAAGCGCACGGGGTCACGCCCGGTCTTGCGGTCGTGTTGGTGGGCGAAGACCCGGCAAGCCAGGTCTATGTCCGGTCCAAGGGCAAGATGACTGTCGAGGTCGGTATGAAGAGTGTCGAGCACAAGCTTGATGCCGACACATCCGAGGCTGATCTGCTGGCTGTCGTCAAATCGCTAAACGAAGACCCGGAGATTCACGGTATCCTCGTTCAGTTGCCGCTGCCTGGGCATTTGAACGAGGATCTTGTGATCAACTCCATCGATCCGGCCAAGGATGTTGACGGGTTCCACATCTCGAACGTGGGTCTGTTGGGCACAGGGCAGAAGTCGATGGTGCCTTGCACTCCGCTGGGCTGTTTGATGATGTTGCGGGATCATCATGGATCTTTGTCGGGTCTGAATGCTGTGGTGATTGGCCGGTCGAACATCGTGGGCAAGCCGATGGCGCAGTTGCTGCTGGGTGACAGCTGTACCGTGACGATCGCCCATTCGCGCACCAAAGACATTCAGGATGTCGTGCGCGCTGCGGACGTGGTTGTGGCTGCCGTGGGACGGCCCGAGATGGTGACCGGTGAGTGGATCAAACCTGGGGCGACCGTGATCGACGTGGGCATCAACCGTATCGATGCGCCTGAAAAGGGCGAGGGCAAGACACGCCTCGTGGGCGACTGTCACTATGACAGCTGCGCCGAGGTGGCGGGTGCCATCACCCCTGTTCCCGGTGGTGTGGGGCCGATGACCATCGCATGTCTGCTGGCGAACACTGTGACCGCTTGCTGCCGCGCGAATGGCTTGGCGGAACCGGAAGGGCTGACAGCCTGATGGAGGGCGGAGGACACCTCCGCCTTACAGGTTGACTGGGACCATCGTGCCTTGAAGCACGGCGACCAGCGTCTCGGTACCATTTGTCATGGTGAAGACCTCTGAACTGACAACGATGAGGCGACGGCCGGGTTTGATCACCCGGCCTTTCGCGATCAACCGCTCTCCGTTGGCGGGGGTGGTGAGGTTGATCTTGATTTCCGCCGTCACGACCTCCTGATCCTCGGGGAGCGTGGTGAGGGCCGCGTAGCTTGCCGCGCTGTCGCCAAGGCCAAAGGTAAGGGCGGCATGGGCAAACCCTTGTTGTTGACGGCTGCCGGGCAGGATGGGCGCGGAGAGGATCACGCGCCCTTCCCTGACCTCGTCCAACTTGGCACCGAAGGTTTTCATCATGCTTTGCCGGGCAAAGCTGGTTGCGATCCGGTCCTTCATGTGACCCCGCGTGGCATTGGCACCCGCACCGGTTTCGGTCCGGTGAGGATGGCGTTGGCATCGGGGCGCATCAGCTTGCTGAGGGTCTGGCCATCACTGCGCAGCCCACCGGTATAGGTGCCGTAGGCGGGCAGGATTAGCTTGTCGCTATCGATCAGAAAGGCAGGGCGCGAGATGGCCCGTGCGCGTGTCTGGAGCGTTGCCTTTGGGTGGTAATGTCCGGACACTTCGCCGCTCGCGCCGGGTTTGGCGATGTGGCGAAAGGTCAGTGCGCCAATGGGCAGTTCGGCCAGGTGTGTGCCGCCGAACTCGATGGGGCCGGGGTCGTGGTTGCCTTCGATCCAGACCCAGCGACGGCCCGCCTGCAGCTTCGTGATCCAGAGCCGTTCCTCCTCGGGCAGGCTGCGGGCGGCGGTCAGATCATCGAAGCTGTCACCGAGGCAGATGACCGTGCGCGCGCTTGTCGCGTCGAGGTCGGTAGCGAGGCGGGTGAGGGTATCGCGCGTCTCGTAGGGAGGCAGCTGCATACCGATGCGTCGGGCGATACGTTCGGCCTTGCCTAGATGCAGGTCCGAGATGCAGAGCAGGTGTTGGTCAGGCCAGTAGAGTGCGCCGGAGCCAAGCGCCTTAAGCGCTGCGCCGGCGAGGGAGACGTCGCAGGTGTTCATTTTTTGTTCATAGCCTTGGGGACAGGGCGCATCAAGATATGCCTTACTGTTGGGGCTCTGCCCCCGGCGCGGAGCGCCTCCCCCGTCGTATTTTCCGTCAGAAGAAGCAGGCGGGTTAGAAGGGAACGCGCCATTCCCTTTTCTTGGGTTCAGGTGGTAATCCGGCGGTGGTCATCAGGCGTTCGGCCTCTTCCGCGAGCAGTTTTTCTTCGGCGAGACCCTTGATGGGTACGCGGCCGACCTCGAGCATCAGGGGGGCGGCGAGTGGTGTAATGCGATCATATTCGGTCAGGTCGATGCGGTCGCCGATACGGGCGCACATTTCCTCAATGCGACCAAAGTCGACAAGGCCGCGCATGGCCTCTTCGCGTGTGATCTGCAGCATGAGGTGATCGGGATCATACTTGGCAAGCGTGTCATAGAGGATGTCGGAGCTGAAGGTGGCCTGCCGCCCGGTCTTGCGGTTGGAGGGCAAGTTGCGTTCGATCAGCCCGGCGATGGTCGCGGAAGCGCGAAAGGTGCGTTTCATCACGGCGTTGCCAGCCAGCCACCGGTCGAGCCCGTCGCGAAGCGCTTCGATATCAAAAAGAGGGGCTGGATCCGTGATCTTGTTGAGACCCCAGATGAGAGTGGCGTAGTCTGTGGCAAGGAAGCCGAGCGGGTTAAGGCCTGTTTCCTCCATCCGCTTGGTCAGTAGAAGCCCCAGTGTTTGCATGGCGTTACGGCCTGCAAAACCGTAGACGGCGGTGTGGATACGGCTGTCGTAAGGGAAGCTTTCGATCAGCAGGCGACCGGGTTCGGGCAGGCGGCTGACGCCTCGTTGGAGGCTGAGCCATTCAGCGGTGTGTTGGGGCAGGGACGGCCACGTGTCCTGTTGAAACATGTCGATGATGCGGTGGCTGAGCTGTGTGGATGTGGCGAATTTGGTGCCGAGGAAGGTGGCGATCTTGGGCTTCTTGGCGGCGTCGCGGGTCACCTGGACGGTCATTTCGCGCAGTGAATCGTAGCGTACGATCTGGCCGCCGATGAGGAAGGTGTCGCCTGGGGTCAACGAGGCCGCAAAGCCTTCTTCGATCTCGCCGAGTGGTTTGCCGCCGCGGCCCTTGAACCGCACCTTGAGCGTATCGGTATCTTGAATCGTGCCGATGTTCATACGGATCCGTTGGGCACTGCGGGGATCGCGCAATTGCCATTGGCCGTCGGGTCGTTGTTGCAGTCGCTTCCATTGATCGTAAGCGCGTAGGGCGTAGCCGCCGGTGGCGCAGAAATCGAGGCAGGCATCAAATTCCGCACGCGACAACGACGTATACGCGCCCGTGGTTGATATTTCGTCAAAAAGCGCATCTGCATCGAATGGACCGGCGCAGGCGGCAATCAGAATGTGTTGGCAAAGCACATCGCGGGGGCCGGGGCCGCGTGGGTCGCCGTCGAGCGCGCCCTCCTTCACCGCATCGAGCGCGGCGACGCATTCAACCACTTCGAAGCGGTTGGCGGGCACGAGCAACGCCTTTGATGGGGCGTTGTAGCGGTGGTTGGCGCGACCGATCCGTTGAACCAGCCGTTTGACGTTTTTCGGCGCACCGACCTGAATGATGAGGTCAACGTCACCCCAATCGATCCCAAGGTCGAGCGTCCCGGTACAGACGATCGCCTTGAGCTGGCCGTCGACCATCGCCTGTTCGACCTTTTCGCGTTGCTGGCGGTCGAGGGACCCATGGTGAATGCCGATGGGTAACTGGTCTTCGTTGGCGAGCCAGATGTTGTGGAAATACAGTTCGGCCTGGGCGCGGGTGTTGTGGAAGATGAGGGTGGTCTTGTGTTTCTTGACCTCTTCCAGCACCGCGGGGATGGCGTATTTGCCGCCCGAACCGGACCATGGAGGCGGTTCGTCCGTCACCAACATCTTGATGTCTGGGGGTGGCCCGGGGTCTGCATGGAGTATGTCGCAGGGATCGGGATGCTTGGCGAGGAGGTGGGCGATGGCGTGCGGATCTTCGACCGTCGCCGAGAGGCCCACACGCTTGAGGTCAGGGCGGAGTGCTTGCAGGCGTGAGAGGGCCAGAAACATCTGGTCGCCGCGTTTGCTTTCGGCCAGCGCATGGATTTCGTCGACAATGACCCGTTTTAGGCCTGCAAACATGCGCGGTGCATCCTCGTAAGAGGTGAGCAGCGCGAGGCTTTCGGGCGTCGTCAGCAGGATATGGGGCGGGTCGGCACGCTGGCGTTTTTTCTGGGTTTGGGAGGTGTCGCCGGTGCGGTCCTCGATCCTGATGTCGAGACCTATCTCAGCAACCGGCGTGCGGAGATTCCTTTTGATATCAGCGGCTAATGCTTTGAGGGGCGAGATGTAGAGAGTATGCAGACCCTCGTGATCATTCTCTGCAAGGTCGGCCAGCGTGGGCAGGAAACCGGCCAGTGTTTTACCGCCACCCGTGGGTGCAATGAGAAGAAGGGCGGGGTCGTCTGCGCGGTCCAGCATCTGCTGCTGATGGGGGTGGATGCTCCAGCCTTTGGAGGCGAACCAACCGGTGAAGATGCAGGGGAGGGAGGTCATGGCCGACACTGTAGCGGATGGTGTGCTTGTGGGAAGTGCGGGAGCCTCCGGCGGGAGTTTTTTTGGCAAAGTGAAGAGAGTCGTGTGTCGCGCAGAATCCCCCCAGAATTCAGTGAGTTTAAGGGCGTATGGCTTGGTGTCACCATCCGTACACCTCCTGTGCATCTGGGGCGGTCGTTCGGTGGTTAACGCAGCGCGCGGTGAGTCATTTGCGCGGGGTGAGCGCGCGGATGCTGTTCTGGATTGCTTGGGGCAAGGTTGTATCCGCCCCATCGGGCGCTGCGTCCAGTGCGGCAGCGACATCCTTGACCAGGATGCCGATGGAGTTGTCGGGGGCATAGCCGTGTTTGGCAAACTCGATGGTGTCGAAGCCTGAGGCCAACCAGTTCTGGCCCGATGACGTTTCGATCAGTTCCAGTAAGTGCTGTGTATCCAGCCCGGCCCCGTCCGCCCAATCCAGCACAAGCCGTGTCATGGCGGTGTGGGATGCCGCAAGCAGGTTGTTGAGCACCTTGGCTTGCATGCCTGCGCCGTAGCGGCCCATGTGATGGAAGTGCTGCCCCATGAGGGCAAGCAACGGCTTGGCGTCGTCGATGTCAGTATCTGTGCCCCCCAGCATGAAGCTGAGCGTTCGATTTTCGGCAGCGATGACGGCGCCCGACATGGGCGCGTCTATCAGGGTGATGTGATCTGGCACCCGGTCCCGCAGGCCCTTGACGTAGCGGGGCGAGAGCGTGGAGCAGACGAAGATGCGCCGCAGTTTGGATGCGGTGCCCATCAGGTTCTGCGTATCGAAGAGGAGGGCGTTTGTCTCATCTTCGTCCCTGACAACAGAAAACAGGGTTTCGAGATCGGGGGCGAAGGCCATGATGTTGGTTGTGATATGCGGAATGCCTTTGTCCACCACGTCAAAGCCGTTGGCACGCACGCCCCCGTCGCGCAGAGCGGTCAGCATCGGCAACCCCATGCGTCCGCAGCCCGCGAGCCCGATCATTTGACGATATGTTCGTCCTTGACGAACATGTTGGCCCAGGCCCGGTCAATCAGTTCGGGCGTCATTTGCAAGGGGATGCCTTCGAAATTGCAGGTCGCCGCCATCTGATCCACCAGGAAGTTCGGCTGGTAGTTGGCATAGA
This sequence comes from uncultured Tateyamaria sp., assembly GCF_947504105.1. Taxonomy (GTDB): domain Bacteria; phylum Pseudomonadota; class Alphaproteobacteria; order Rhodobacterales; family Rhodobacteraceae; genus Tateyamaria. The sequence goes on along the minus strand of NZ_CANNGP010000014.1, from coordinate 73,135 downwards.
TGTTGTCGATCGTCGGGTATTTGACCTTGAGAAGATAAACGAGCGCCTCTTCGTTCAGGGTCATCCCTTTCTTCTTGGCCACCATGGCAAAGATTTTCAGGAAGTTCGCCTGATTGGGTCCGTCGATCTTGATCTTGAAGAAGATCCGGCGCAGAGCCGCTTGGTCGAAGATTTCATTCGGGTGGAAGTTGGTCGAGAAGACGACCAGCGTGTCGAAGGGGACTTCGAATTTTTCACCTGATTGCAGGGCAAGGATGTCCTTGCTTTCTTCGAGCGGAACGATCCAGCGGTTGACCAGCGCCTGCGGCGGTTCGGCCTGGCGGCCAAGGTCGTCCACGATGAAGATGCCGCCGGTGGATTTCAGCTGCAGTGGAGCTTGGTAGGTGCGCGCGGTCGGGTTGTAGACGAGGTCCAGCATGTCGAGCGACAATTCACCCCCGGTGATCACGGTTGGGCGTTCGCATTTGACGTAGCGTTTGTCATAAGGCGTCTTGCGCCGCAATGCAGTCGGATCTTGCGCCTCTTCCGGGGCGATGACGTGTACGATCGGGTCATAGACGGTGATGACCTGACCGGCATATTCGATGGCGCGGGGGACATAGACGTTGTCGCCAAGCGCGTCGCGGATGCCGTTGGAGATCGAGGATTTACCGTTGCCCGGCGGGCCATACATCAGGATCGACCGGCCGGCCGATACGGCAGGGCCAAGCTGACCCAGGAGATCATCGGGCAGCACGAGGTGCCCCATGGCGCCGATCAGTTGCTGTCGGGTGACCATGATGTTGCGGATGGACTGGCGTTTGACCTGTTCGCGATAGACCTCAAGCGGGACTGGCATGGCCCCAAAATATTCGGACTGCGCCAGCGCATCCAGTGCGCGCGCCTTGCCGCCATCGGTCAGCTGATAGCCCATTTCATTGCCATTGTTGGCGTTAAGGGTACCTGTCGCCTCCATCAGCCGCTGGTCGCGGCACATGTCGATCAATTCCTGCACAACAGGGATTGGAAGGCACATCGCCACACTGAGGTCCGAGACCATGTCCAGCGTCTTGCGGAACATGGTTTTCAGCAGAATATCCCGCATCATCACAACGGGCAGTTTCATGTCCTGAATCCGCTTGGGAGCCGGGGGTGCAATCACGTCTGACACTTGCATGTTCATGGGGCAGAGCCTGTTTTATCTGCGTTTGTTTCGGCTGTTTTAGCGCAGCTATTCGGCCAAATTGTGGCTTTAACGGGTCAAGAGCCGTACAGCGCAGCTAGTCCGAGGTAGATTACAAGCGTGGGGCCAAGAGCAAAGCCCATTGGGAATTTGCGCCCTTCCTGGCGCCAGCTGGCCCAGTTGGGGGCAAAGCTGTGCAGGGGGGTGCGTTTTGCGATGGTGTGGGCAGCATAGGCCGCCAACAGGACCGCGGCAAAGAGCGCCATCAGCAAGTGGATATCGCCAAGGGCAACATAAGGTGCTGCAGCGGCGAGGAATTTGGCATCACCGGCACCCATGGCGCCGGCTGCGTTCAGACAGATTCCGACCACAAGCACGATAGCCAGATGAGCGAGTTGCCACAGATAGGCGTCCATCGGATAGAGAAACGGCCCCATAACCGCGAAGATCGCGGCCATTGTCACCACCGTCGGGTTGGTGATCCGCATCTCTGCCAGGTCGGTATAGGCGACGTAAAGGCAGATCGGCACCAGAAGCGGTAGGAACCACAGGGCCACCGTGGCCGAAAGCGCCATCATATCTTACCCGTTCGAGACGTTGTTTTCGAGCGCGCGCAGCGAACGCACTGCCGCTTCGAAATGCTGTGGGTGGGTGTCGATTGCATCGCGCAACAAGCCTTTGCCCGTCTCAAGGTTGCCTTGTTTCACAGCCGCGAGGCCAAGCGTATGCAGCAATTGTGCGCGTTCCGTCTGGTCCATGGGGATGACGGGCAGGCTGTAGTTGCCTTGGGCGCCGCGGGCCAGGATCAAGTTGTTCTTGGCGGTAAACAGGCTTGGGTCCTGCCGGATCGCATCGGTGAACAGACGTTCGGCATCGTCAAAGTCACCGCGCGTCAGCTTGGAATAACCCCAGTTGTTCAGCACACCGGAGGGGCGCGTCGTCAGGCCAACGGCTGTTTCATAGAAGCTGTCGGCCTTCTTCCATTCCTTGTTGCTGTCGGCAACCAATGCTTCGAGCCGGTAACGCTTGAATGTCTCTACTGTGGGCGGAACCTTGTCCAATTGCTCTTCGGCCTGGGCCCAGTCGCCCGAACGCAACAGCGCATCGGCAAAATCAACACGATCATCATTGGTGACACCGTCGAGCTTCACCAGTTTAGCGTAGGCAGAGCTTGCTTCGGTATAGCGTTTGGCACGTACGAGACTGATAGCAAGACCGCGTTGCGCGTCGATGCGGCCAGGATTGTCCTTGGCCGTGCGGCTGAAATAGGTGACAGCTTCGTTGGGATCCGCGACCGTGAGCATCACGTCGTTCAGGTCGCTTTCATCCACGACATTTACGTCCTGAAAGGCCCGTTCGACGGTTTCTTCGGCGTTTTTCTGATCGCAAGCGGCAAGGGCCATAGCGCCCGAAAGAGCGACAGCCAGAATGACGGGGTGGCGCATGTTTGCGTCCTTTTTCCTGCTCGTTCGCGCCGCGCTTTTTGCTGCACGGTCGCATCCTTCGCGCTGATGACAGCGCACCCTCAAACCCACCGGAAGGGCGGGCAAATTAAGATGCAGTGCGGATCAAAAAGTCACTGCTGCCTCGACGGACCAGTTTATACTGGCTCTCATTGGGTTCCACGGTAGCAGGATTTTCAGATTTTGCGAGGGCCAAGCGCAAATTATCCCGGATAAGTGTGCTTTCTCCGTCATCCAGCGCAAAGGCGCGGCGAAAGATCTGCACCGCTTCGGCCGTTTCGCCCTGTTCCATCAGCGCGACGCCAAGGTTGTTGAGGTCTGAGGGAACCGGGTCGTATTCGGTGGTGGCGCGGCGCAAGAGCTTTTCGGCCTGGTTCAACCGCCCGAGTCCGAGGTTCGCGGTGCCAAGGCCGGACAGAATTTCGGCATCCAGCCCGCCCTGGTCGAGGGCGGCGCGGTTGAAGGCTTTGATGGCCAGTTCAAATTCACCCGCGGCAATCAGGCGGTGCCCCACCTCAATGCCGTCGACCCCGTCGGCCCGGCGGTCGATGCCGGGAGCAAAGGGCCCGGTCTGCGAGGCATCAATCCCCTTTTGTCCGCAGGCGGTCAGGGCAAATGCGAGGGGAAGAGCGAGAAACGCCCGGATGCCTGTGATCATGGTGGTCTTTGCCACGTCTACTTATTGACTGCACCGCCCGCCCAGAATGGGCGCGCGGTGCAAGTGTTGTAACACGGGTTAGACCGTTGGCCTAGTTGCCGAGTGCATTCATGTTGCCAAGTTGTGTGATGCCGTGTGCGGATGGCCCCACGAGGATCAGAAGCAATGGTGGCACCGTCAGCATCATGGTGGCAAGCGTCATCTTGGTCGGCAGTTTGTTGGCGGCCTCTTCGGCGCGCATGACACGCTTGTCGCGCATCTCTTCTGCATAGACCCGCAACGCTTCGGCGATCGACGTACCGAAACTGGTCGACTGCACCAGCACGGTCACGAAGCTGGCGACATCCTGTACGCCGCAGCGTTCACCCATGTCATTCAAAACGGTCACCTTGTCCTTACCGGCCTTCATTTCGTAGCTGATGACCGAGAATTCGTCGGCGAGGGCAGGGTAGGACGCATGCAGTTCCGAGGCGACACGGTTGATCGCCTGATCAAGCGACTGACCCGCCTCAACGCAGACCAGCAGCATGTCGAGCGCGTCTGGAAAGCCTTGCGTGATCTCTTCCTGTCGCATCGCGACCCGCCGGGTCACCCAGTATTGGGGCAGGTAGTAGCCGGCGCCACCGGGACCGATGGTGAACATAATGATCTTCTGGGTGGTCATGTTGTCGGTGCCAACGACGAAGTTGGTATAGACAACACCCAATGCCAGGCCGACAACGCCCAAGACAAACTGCGCGGCGTGGAACATGCGCACCGCGTCACGGGACTGGTAACCGGCTTGGCGCAAGGTCAGCTGGCGCTTGGAGAGTTCGGCCACGTCCTCGGGTTCAAGGAACTTCGAGAACCGTTCGAGCTGTTCATTCCGGGCACCCTGCCGCAGACGTTCCTTGCTTGGACCGCCTGCAGTCGCTGTCTGTCTGGATTTTTTCAATTTGGTCAGCGGATCCTCGGGCTGCCGCAGCATCATGATGAGGACGATGGCGACCATCATCACGCCAAGTACGCCGGCGAGCACGATAAAGCCAAGCGGGCCGAGCATGTCCGTTATGGGTTGCAATAGGGCGTCCATGTTAGCCTCCTTACACCTTGATGTTGGTCAGGACGCGCATCACCATCAGGTTCGCGGCCAGGAAAATGCCCACGGCAAAGCAGGCAGGAATGAAGTATGCGTGATCGCGGACGTCGTCGTAGTAGTGCGGGTCGGTCACGTTGATCACGATCAGCGCCACGATGGGGAAAGCGGACAGGAACTTGCCTGACCATTTGGCTTCGGCCGTGATCGCCTTGACCCGGCGGAACAGGCGGAAGCGCGCGCGGATCACCTTGGCCAGACCGGCGAGGATTTCGGCGAGGTTACCACCTGATTGCTGCTGGATCGTCACAGCGACAGCCAAAAAGCGCATATCCTGCATATCGAGACGTTCAGCCATATCCTTGAGGCTTTCGCCCACATCCCGCCCAAAAGCGCTTTCATCCGCGATAAGTCCGAATTCCGAAGCCAGGGGGTCCTTGACCTCTTTCGACACGATCTGGATGGCCGAGCTGAAGGGGTGCCCCACGCGTAAGGAGCGCACCATGAGCTCAACGGCGTCTGGCAATTGTTCTTCGATCATGCTCAGCCGTTTGTTGGCCTTGGAAGATACCCAGAAGTAAACCGCGCCGATGCCAATGCCGATGGACATCAGGATGCGGACGGGCGTGTCCGTTTCGGTGCCTACGCTGAGGCCGACAAAGGCGACGACCGATAGGCCACCCATGATCATCATCAGCTGTTTGGGGGTGAATGCGATGGCCGCCTTCTGTGCCTTGTCCGCCAGAAGTGAATAAAGCGGGATCGACCGCGCGCCCATGTGCTGCTGCATTTCCTTGCGAAGCTGGTCCAGCACTTCCTCGCGTCGGCCACCGGCCTTGTTCAGCATTTCGAGGCGGCGATTCACGCGGCTGTTGAGGCTGATGGATTTACCAAAGGCCACAAGGTACAGGCCCTCGACCAGCACCAGCACGCCGATAAAGATCAGCCCGTAAATAATTGGTTCTGCGCTCATAATCCCTGCTCCTCTTATTGGGCCGCGACGGGTTCGTAGATGGATGCGGGCAAATCATATCCCCACAGACGGAAGCGTTCGGAATAGTGCGAGCGCACGCCGGTTGCTGTGAAGTGACCGATAATCTTGTTGTCAGGCGTCAGGCCCACGCGCTGGAAGCGGAAGATTTCCTGCATCGAGATCACGTCGCCTTCCATCCCGGTGATTTCGGTGATCGACGTCATCCGGCGCGACCCGTCCTGAAGGCGACTGGCCTGTACGATCAGGTTCACAGCGGACGAGATCTGGGACCGGACTGCCTTGATCGGCATCTCGATCCCGGCCATGGCAATCATGTTTTCCAGACGTGAGACACCATCGCGGGCAGAGTTGGCGTGAATTGTCGTCATTGACCCGTCGTGACCTGTGTTCATGGCCTGAAGCATATCGATGACTTCCTCGCCCCGTGTCTCACCCACGATGATGCGGTCGGGGCGCATACGCAGCGCGTTTTTCAGACAGTCACGGGGGCTCACCTCGCCCTTGCCTTCCACGTTTGGCGGTCGGCTTTCCATCCGGCCCACGTGGGTCTGTTGGAGCTGGAGTTCGGCGGTGTCTTCGATTGTCAGGATGCGTTCGGCATTGTCGATGAAGGAGGACAGGGCGTTGAGTGTGGTCGTTTTACCGGACCCAGTACCGCCCGACACGATGACATTGAGGCGCGTGGCGACCGCGGCCTGCAAGTATGCGGCCATCTCCTCGGTAAAGGCGCCGAAATTCACCAGGTCATCGATGCCCAGTTTGTCCTTTTTGAACTTACGAATGGACACAAGGCTGCCGTCTACCGCAATGGGAGGCACCATGGCGTTGAAACGCGAGCCATCCTGCAAACGGGCGTCCACATAGGGGTTCGATTCATCGACACGACGGCCCACGGCGCTCACGATCTTGTCGATGATGCGCAGAAGGTGGCGTTCGTCCTTGAACGTAACGTCGGTCAGTTCCAGTTTGCCGGATCGTTCGACAAATATCTGTTGGGGGCCGTTCACGAGAATATCGTTGACGCTTTCGTCTTTCAAAAGCGTTTCAAGGGGGCCGAGCCCCGTCACTTCGTCAAACAGCTCCTGGTTGAGGGTCTGACGATCCTCGCGGTTCAGGATGATGTTCTTTTCCGTCAGAACCTCGGACGAAATGGCGCTGATTTCCTGGCGCAGGTCAGCTTCGCTCGCGTGTTCGAGGGCTGCGAGGTTGAGGTTGTCCAGAAGCGCACTGTGCAGTTCGAGCTTGATCTCTCCCATGCGTTCCTTGCGCTTGCGCTCCTTGTCCATTGGCGTGACGGTTGCAGCCTTGGATGGGTTCGCCTTGCGCGTGACTTTCTTGGACGCATCCGCCGCAGGCATCTCGGTGACCTTTTCCGCAGGTGCGGCGACTGGCTTGGCTTCGGCTTTTTTGTACTTGGAAAACATCGAGGGACCCCCGGGTTATCGGATCACGCCGCCTTGGCGTGGTCCTCGCTGAGTTCGTGGATGGAGGCCGCCAGCTTCGCGATTTCACGGCGCAGCGGGTTCTTGGTGGCCGAGCTTGCCAACGGCATGCCATGATCAGCACCCTGGCTGATCGGCTTGCCGCCGTCTGGAAGTTGCACTTCGACTGCGATATCAAGGCTTTCTGAGAGGCGCTTGACCCTTGCCTTACCCCCCAGATCGGTGAACTTCGGTGCGCGGTTCAGTACGTAACGCAGTTTTTCGATGGGGAGGTCTTCGGCTTGCAGGGCGCGTTTGAAGCGCAACGTGTTCTGAGCCGAGCGCATATCCATCTCGAGCGTTGTGAAATAAAGATGCGACGCGTTCAGCACGGTTTCGGTCCACTGAACAAGGGTCGAGGGCATGTCGACGACAACGTAGTCGAAATGCGCGCGGGCCATTTCGACGATCCGGCTGATGTCTTCAGGCGTGACAAGGTCCAGTGGGATCATGTCCGCAGGTGCGGTCAGAACCTGCAGCTTGTCTTCGAATGTCAGAAGGGACTGACCAAAGATCTCGTCATCCATGCTTTCGGTGTCGGACAGCATCTCAAACACTGCTTCGCGCCTTGGCAGGTCGAGATAAGTCGACGCCGAGCCAAACTGGAGATCAAGGTCCAAAAGGCAGACTGAGGGTGTTTCGCTCTCGCAAAGAAGTGCCAATTCCCAAGCGAGGTTTACAGCCAGTGTCGTGGCACCTGTGCCACCTGCCGCGCCATGGCTCACGAAAATGGCGCCTTGCTTGTCTGTTCCCGATCTCAGATTGGCAGTCCGCTCATCGCTGGCTGGTTGTGGTCTATCACTGGCTTGCAAACGATCAATAGCTTGCTGCAATTCGCCTTCGGGAAGCGGGTAGGGGACGAATTCGTCGGCCCCCTGACGCAACAACTGGTGCAAGGATGCGGGCGTGACGTCCTCGGCTATCAGGATGACCTTGATGCCGTGGGTCTTGGCCTGAGTGATGATCTCGCCCAGAAGAACAAGGTTGTCTTCATCTTCTTCGTTTAGCGCCAGCGCCACAAATTCCATGGCTTCTGCATCGGGCTGACTGAAAAAAGCCAAGGCTTCTGCAAAGCCAAGATCGCCCCAGGCTTCGCCCAGGGCCTGTTCCATGTCCTCGATCAGCAGATCGAAGTTCTGCACGTCGCGGCTGATGGTACAGGCCGTGATTGGTGCAGTTTCCGGTTGCGGCATTACGCTGCTCATTGCCCACTCGTCCTTTGCTCATTGGGCGTAGCATCCGGTTTGCTGTTTCAGCAGGTGGATGCGTCGACCCTCGCCCGGTGCTCTTTTGCCGGGCATACGTGTCCTCAGGGGGAGTTGTCGCAATGAATTCAGGCGAGATTTGGGCCAAAAAACTCCAATTGTTGGGTATCTCAGAACGATAAAGGGCCCGGAGACAGGATTGTCTGCGGGCCCTTGGCTAAATTTGAGCTGATTTACTGCTCGGTTTGGAAGTCAGCGCCGGTGGTTCCGGTCAGAGTACTGGTTGCCTCGGCTGATTGAACGTAGTCGCGATATACGATCTGGGCGTATTTCCCATCCAGCACAGATGGGTGTGTTTTGACGAACCCGCTGACTTCAGTCACGGTACGGCGGTTGCGCCGCTCGCGGCCCTGCGTAACGATCAGCGGCTGGGTTTCCCCAAATGAGGCCACAGCCTCGAGGCGCGAGCGGCTGATCCCCTGCGTTGTCAGGAATTGTACGGCCGCATTCGCGCGGGCAAGGCCCAAGCGCTTGTTGTAGGCGGCGGACCCAACCGCATCGGTATGGCCGTAGACACGGAAGCGGATTTCTGGGAACTGACGGATCCAAACCGCCTGTTCCCGCAGTGCATCGCGGGCCCCTGCATCAAGTTGTGCGGAGTTGAAGGCGAAATTGACCGTTGTACCAACTTCTGTTGCGAAACGCTGGGCGAGATCGAAGGTGTATTGCCGTTCGCCCGTCAAAAGCAGGGTGTTGTTTGCCGTCGCGTTGCCAAACTGCCCCGTATCGACCAGAGCGCCGGCTTCCCGGTAGAACTGTGTATAGACAGGATCATTGGATGGGCCACAGGCGCCAAGGGCCAAACTGCTTGCCAATGCGACGGTGAAGATCGGTTTCATGACCCTGTCCTTAGTCCAACACGTAGCCATATGAGCCGGAGAAGTCCTGTTTGGCAACCTCGCCCGCACCGCCTTGTTTGGGTGTGCGTGTACCGGCGGCAGTCCGACCAAACAGGAACAAGTCCCGCTCGCTTGGAGGTTTGATCCGATCCGTTGGCAGCGCCAGCGTGTCGCCCCGGACCGGGGAAACGAGATGTGCTGTGATGATGATCACCAGTTCGGATTGGTCGCGCTGATAAGAGGCGGACCGAAACAGGGCGCCCAGTACGGGCACATCACCGAGCCATGGCAGTTGCTGGTTCTCGTCGATGAAGTTGTCTTCGAGCAGACCAGCGATTGCAAAGCTTTCGCCATCGCGCAACTCAACGGTTGTGGCTGTTTCGCGGCGGCTGAAGGCATCGATGGTGAAGCCATCAAACGTCAGGCCGTTGTTCGTATCGATATCGGACACGGCAGCCTCAAGCTCGAGGTTGATCAGATCCTTGTCGACAACTCGGGGGATAAAGTTCAACTGGATACCGAAGGGTTTGAATTCAACGGTGATAACGCCGTCTTCTTGTGCAATCGGAACCGGGTATTCACCACCTGCGAGAAAACGCGCCTCTTGACCCGATAGGGCAACGAGATTTGGTTCGGCCAAAGTGCGCACAACCCCTTTGGTTTCAAGGGCTTCAAGCAAAAGACCGACGCGCGTGCTGCCGGCATTGAAGCCAAAGACGATTGCGCCATTATTTTCGTTTGCGGCGGGTACGTTGTTGTCCAGCGATCTTTGAAGCGCGCCCGAACCTACAGTTGTCCCGCTGCCACCGTTCACATCAATGTCGCCAGAGAACAGCGAACCGTTCAGTGACAGTGACGAGCTGAGTGACTTCGAGACGCTGCGATTCATTTCTGCGAAGCGCACTTTCAACATGACTTGCTGAATGCCACCAACGCTCATCAGGTTGCTGACGCGCCCTTCGGCGTAGCGCTCAGCCAGATCCAGCGCCCGCTGCAAACGTGCGCTGGAGGATACAATACCTGACAGCACGATACCGTCATTGGCGGTCCGCACCTCAATCTTTTCACCGGGTAGGATCTGGCGCAGCCGTTCCTTGAACTCCGAGATGTCAGCCGACACGCGGACATTCACGTTGGTGATCAACCGACCATTTGCATCGAGCAAGGTCAGTGTGGTCAAGCCAGGTGCTTTGCCCAAGACATAGATCGTTCTGTCGCTGAGCGATGAGATGTCTGCGATGGCCGGGTTGGCGATGCTCAGTTCGGCAAATGGTGTATCGCTTTCCACCACAACCGCGCGGTTCATGGGAACGCCCAGTGTCGATTCCGTCGATTTGCGAACCACCCGCAAGTTTTCTGCCTGCGCCATTTCCGCGATGGGGCCTGCTACAAAACACAGCCCCAAGAGGGCCGCTTTGAAAAATCCGTCAATTTTCATGTGACCTGCCTTTTTGATCACGCCTCGGTGCCGGGTCTTGGTGCCCGTGATGCGATGCACAATGCGTCAGTTTGGATTTTTTTGCAAGAATCAATGGGTTCAGGTGATTCTTTTATGTGGAGAACTGGCAACAGAGGACAAAATCAAAACCGGTGCCAAATAACGCGACACCGGTCTAAGTGCTTGAAATGGAGGCAATCAGTTGGTGCAGGGGATCGGGATCTGCACAACCTCTGCGCCGCGTCGCGTGCGGATGGAACAGGTCTTTTTCTCTTCTACTTCGGCTTTGACCTCCTTGGTTTCAATACCAAGCAAGGACCGCTGATCGACTTCGATGGCGGCTGCGACGGTGTCGTCCTCGGCTCCGACGAGCGACAGGGACAGACGTCCGGTAGATTGGGCCTGGGCCAGTTTGGCTACTTGCGCAGGTGCGACCGCGACAGTCACGGTTTGTGCGATAACGGTTCCATCAAGGTCGCCAGCGGCGTTCTGGTCGATGGCGATCAGTTGGATGGCGGGTTGGATCAACTTGGTCACCTCGCCGCGGCTTTGATCAAGTGCCTTGTTCACACGACCGGTCCAGTAGACATCTACGCGATCACCCGGGCGCAAGAAGCCCGACACGCCGGATGCCACGTCGACGCGGATGGCAAAGGCACGCATACCACGCTCGAGCCGCGAGGTCAGGCCGGCTTCCTCGCCGGGCTCGGTTACCTTGACGGCGAGGATCGCCTCGTCCTTTTCCATCGTACGGAGAACGACGCGATGATCGATCACGCCTTCTGGGAATAGCGGATTGTCTGCTGTGAAGGCGCCTTCGGGGATCGCGTTTTCCGGCCAATCAACCGTTCGCACGTCGACAGTACCGAGCGCTTCACCGTATTTTAGCTGTCGCTCCGCAACGTAGACGGGAATGGTCGGTACGACCTTTTCGCGTTGGGCACGTTCGGTGGCCAATGCGACCTGATACTTCCCGATGTAATTCTTGGCCATATAAACGGCTCCGCCAGCCAGGGCGATCCCGGCGAGCAAAACCAATCCGAATACCATTCGCATTTCAGTACCTCATTGCTTGGGCTCCTGCTCCGGAACGGGCGGAACCTCTTGCGATAATAATGGCACTGGAATGTGGCGATTTCGGGGAACAGATGAGGAAGGTCCGGGGCATTCAGAACCGCGCTGACCAGAAAGCAAAAAGACCCGGCGCGATCAGCGGTCGGGTCTTTTGGAGAAAGATCTGTGACGCTGGCGCTATTCGTCGGCGAAGAAATGTGTATCGAAGAAGGTTCCGACATTGTCAGCGAGTGTCAACGCGCCGGACTGCATGGTGGTGACGATCACAATGGCCAGACCAACGATGGCCGCACATAGTACAACCCAGTCGACTGTCACTGCGCCGCATTCACTGCGGTGAAAGTTTTTCAGGAAGCGGATCATCTTCGACCTCTATACATGCTCGAATGCCATAATGTGAAAATAGGGGCCGCGCCCGGTTGCGGTCACGGCCCCTGTGTTCAGACGATTACGCCCGAATATTATTCGCCAGCAGGTGCGCCGATCGAACCAACAGTTTGCTCACCCAGGAACGTCTCGGTGGCTGCGGTCAGGTCTGTGGCACCGGATTGGATCGAACCATAGGCTGCGATCGCCAGGCCAACAACGGCTGCGGTCAGAACAACCCAGTCAACTGTTACGGCGCCGTCTTCGTCGTTGCGGAAGTTTTTGATGAACTTGATCATGATAGTGTCCCTCCAAAGGATCAGTAGATTTACATTAACCTCGCCGTCCTTTGTGAGCCGCTCTCTCTCATTGGCCCGTGTCCGACTTGGTATGCCGCTATATAGTCGGGGGATTGGGGCACGAATTTGGCGTCAAATTGAGGATTTCACGTCTGGGCTGGATTTTTTTGAAGAGATTTTTCAAGTCTTTGTTTTTTATATATTAATTCGGGTGGTTGGGTTTGGATTGGTGTAATTTTCGTTAATCGGCATGTTAAATGTGGCAGCTTTGCCATTTTTTGCACGCGCAGGCTGGCCTGAAATCCCTTTTTTTGCGATAATTTGGGAAAGTCTGCCATAGAGCAGGCGTCAAGATGAGAGCAGTTTCATGGTTCGTTTGTCTGTTGCGCTCCTGACAGCGCTGACTTTGATGTGCGGCGGTGGCTTTGCCGATGAGCCGCCACCCTTCAAGGATTTTTCTGCGAAACGTGTAAAGCCGCCGCAGCCGGGATCGAAGAAATTGATCACGGTGCAGATTGAACCTGAAGCCCCGGCGACAGAAGTAAGTGTGCCTGAAGCATCCGATGTGGCAGCGGCTCCCAAAGCGCCTGTGACGCGCTTTGATTGGTTCTGGCAAGATGTTTCGCCCGAGATAGACCAAGCCGGGCCTGGGCGATTGGATCTGGCGTTGAGGGCATTGGCTCGAGCCGAGCCGCCTGTGCCGGTGCCACGCCTGCAACAAATGCAGGCGCTGGCGCAAGCACAGGGTATCGACATCCTTAAGGCCACCATAGGTACGGATGTATCGCCTGCATTGGTGTTGGCAGTCATGATGGTGGAGTCTGCAGGTAAGGCAGATGCGTTAAGCGGCGCAGGTGCGCAAGGGCTGATGCAATTGATGCCTGACACGGCTGCGCGTTTTGGCGTGCAAGACAGCTTTGCCCCGGCCGAGAATATTGCAGGTGGTGTCAAATACCTGGATTGGCTGATGGATACGTTCGAGCGCGACCCCGTTCTTGTTCTGGCCGGGTATAATGCGGGAGAGGGGTCTGTGCGCACCCACAATGGTGTCCCGCCCTTTGCTGAGACGCGAGATTACGTACCCAAGGTTCTGGCGACATTCCAGGTGGCGAAGGGTTTGTGTGTTACGCCGCCCGAACTTGTCACGGACGGGTGTGTCTTTGCCGCATTGAATTGATGGCAGTGCACTTCGGAAGAAATTCCAGGCCGTACTCAACATCGGAAGATGCTCTGTTCATACGTTGAATGCGTCGGCCCGATCCGGTTGCATCGCCCGCTGGGCATTCACGGAAGGGCACAATGGCACAATCTTCCATCCTTCTGCCCGCGCGCCTTCCGCAAGCTGCTTCAAGAGTATTTGTAGGGCGCGAATGCTGCGCATCACATCCCTTATGATCCGCGATGCACGTATGCGCTTATAGGACCGAATAGGCTGGTTCGGTTTCGGCCCGATGACGGTTCAGGATATATAATGCTTTTCGACCCGTCCGCTTCTCGATGAATGTCAAATTCAAACAAGAGTGGCTTGGGTGGCCGCGCGCAACTTGTCTTCTGTCACACCGTCCGCGACTTCGACAATCTTCAGGCCGCCATCGACGACATCGAGCACGCCAAGATTCGTGATGATGCGATCAACCACGCCTTTGCCCGTCAGGGGCAGGGTACATTCCTTGAGTACCTTGCTGTCACCATGCTTGTTCGTATGGTCCATGACGACCACCACGCGACCCACGCCAGCCACGAGGTCCATAGCGCCGCCCATGCCCTTGACCAGTTTGCCGGGGATCATCCAGTTGGCCAGGTCACCGTTCTCTGCCACTTCCATCGCACCCAGAATGGCCATGGCGATCTTGCCGCCGCGGATCATACCGAAGCTTTGTGCGCTGTCGAAATAAGCAGTCTGAGGCAGTTCTGTAATTGTTTGTTTGCCGGCGTTGATCAGGTCCGCGTCCTCTTTGCCCTCAATGGGAAAGGGGCCCATGCCGAGCATGCCGTTCTCGGATTGCAGCGTCACTTCGATCCCCTCGGGGATATAGTTCGATACCAGCGTAGGGATTCCAATCCCGAGGTTCACATACCAGCCGTCTTCAAGTTCCTGTGCGGCACGCGCCGCCATTTGGTTGCGATCCCAGGGCATCGATTGTCCTTATTAATATTCGTCGGTGAGTGCCGCGCCGGCAGGCACGTCAATGGTAATGAAGCTTCCTGCGGCGCCACGGCCCAGGTGCAATGTGCCTTCGAGGCCCTCGATCAGGCCAGAAACTATACGCCCGCCAACGGTTTTGCTGTCGGGCCATTCCATATCTGGCGGGACGCCTACACCATCATCAGCAACGATAAGGCGCAGGCCACCTGCGCTGAGCCGACTCATTCGTACTTCAACCAGCCCCATATCGATGCGGTCAAAGGCGTGCTGGAAGGCATTTGTAAGAAGTTCGGAAAGTACCAGTCCGACACGCGTCGCCGTTTCGATAGGGACTTCCAGAGATTCAATCTGAAGCGACACGCGGATACCCGAGCGACCTTCAATGTGAGCAATCGCCGCCGCCAATCGAGAAAGGTAGCTGCCCATCTGGATACTGTCGCGGTTGGATTGCTGATCGCTCAGCTTCATTTCTTCATAGAGTAGTTGAAGCGTTTCGATCCGGCGGCTTAGTGCTACGAAGTCTTCCGGCACTGACGTGGTACCTGATTGCTGCCGGATCATACCGATGATCATCGACAGGTCAGAGGCAACACGGTTCTGAATCTCGATCAGTTGCGCGTTTACGTCCTCGGCGCTGGTTGTCATTTCGCTTTGGCGCAGCTCTTTCTGAATACCCACGAAATACTGTGTTTCGCCGCGTGAGTCCTGGACCGGTGCAACAATCAGACGGTTTGTGAATGGTTCGCCATTCGCACGGTAGTTCAGAATGTCGACCGTCACGCTTTCCTCGGTTTCGACTCCACCGCGCAGTTTGTCTACATCGGACTTGCGCGTCCCTTCACCTTGAAGGAACCGGCAATTGCGCCCGATAGATGCAGATCGCGCGTACCCGGTGGAGCGTGTGAACGCCTGGTTTACGTACACTATTGGATTGTCTTCGAGATGCGGATTGGTCACCACCATGGCGACCTGTGCACGCGAAAATCCGTCAAAGGATTTGTCGTCCTGCAGAAGTTCTTCGATGGTGTCAGGCATGGCCTGGCTCCTCACGCGGCGCGCGTTGTCCGTTGTTCGATGCGCTTTTCATGTTCGCCCTGAATCAGGCGGTGGACGTAGATACCAGGTAGGTGGATTACGTCAGGGTCAAGGCTGCCGGTCGGAACAATCTCTTCCACCTCTGCGATACAGACCTTGCCACACATTGCAGCGGGCGGGTTGAAGTTACGGGCCGTTTTGCGGAACACTAGGTTACCCGTTTCATCGGCTTTCCAGGCTTTGACGATGGAAAGGTCGGCAAAGATGCCTTCTTCCATGATGTAAGTCTCGCCGCGGAAATCCTTATGCTCTTTGCCGTCGGCGATCACGGTTCCAACGCCGGTTTTCGTGTAGAAACCAGGGATGCCGCAGCCGCCAGCGCGCATGCGTTCTGCCAATGTGCCTTGGGGGTTGAATTCAAGCTCAAGCTCGCCGGACAGGTATTGGCGCATAAACTCAGCGTTTTCGCCCACATAGGACGAAATCATCTTTTTAACCTGGCGTGTTTGCAACAGGATGCCAATGCCGAAATCATCCACACCAGCGTTGTTCGATGCAAAAGTCAGGTCCTTGGTGCCTGCATCCTTGATCGCATCCAGAAGCAGCTCGGGAATGCCGCACAGGCCAAATCCCCCGGCCGCAATGAACATGCCGTCAAACAAAAGCCCATCCAACGCTTCGGAAGCTGAGCCGTAAATCTTCTTCATGTTATTCCCCAAGAGGGCCCGTGGGAGGGCAGTCGCACTGAGTTCAGTATGTGAATGTATGCACTGTCAAAGTCAACGAAGAGGACAGCGTGCGCGTTATATCACACCATACCTGCCGATACCGGTACGGACGGTGTGGAATAATTCATATTTGTGGCGAGCGGGGCTGAATTTCTTGGGTCATCAATGACGGTTAGCGCGTCCGACTGGCGGCCGGACGCGCTAAGTCTTTACTTTTTCTTGGAGCTTTTGAAGCCGCGGTTGGTCAGAGGATCGCTGTCCGTATCACTCTGAACAGCGATATCTGGTGGGAACGTGTACGTCATCGCTGCGGAAGACGTGATAGCCACAAATGTCAGGGCAAGGGCGACACCAGTTGCAATGATCGAGCGTTTCATGGTCAATTCCTTTTTATACGATTTTCGCAGTTGTTGCTGCGAATATCGTAGTATTTAAGAAGCCCTCTTGCAGGTTCAAGGGGTCTGCGCGATTTTTAGGGATGACTAAGAAACATGACCTTCTGCGCCACGTGAAAACGGTGATGCGCGTGATGCTGATCAGTGAACGGACTGGACCCGAGCACCAGCACATCATCAAATTCAATCCACTGGATTTTCATACACTGGGCATGGTGCGCACCGATCCGGGTGTGCGTGCATCTGTCGTGGCTGGATCACTCGGTATCGCCGCGACGACGGCCAGCAGTGTAATAGGACGTCTGATCAACAGAGGGTGGATCGAACGCAGGCAATGCACCGGTGATAGACGCGCCTATCAATTGACCTTGACGCCGGAGGGACAGCGGATCGCGGATGCTATCCACGATCAGGACTTGAACGACATGCAGGTGTTTCTGTCCGCGTTGACCGTGACCGAGCAGGATGAATTGATCAGACTGCTCGGTAAAGTTGCCGACCGTGTCGAGGCGTTGGAGGTCAACGACTGAATTCAGGCGCTTTTCTTGGCTGCCTTTTTCGGAGCAGCCTTTTTGCGCGTGGTTTTTTTCTTGGGCGCCTTTTCCGCGATCAATTGAACGGCCATGTCCATCGTCACGTTTTCGGGTTCCGTTCCCTTGGGGATCGTTGCGTTGACCTTGCCCCATTTGACGTAAGGCCCGTACTTGCCTTTCATCACGTTGACCGGTCCGCCTTCATCCGGGTGTTCACCCAATTCGTGCAGCGGCTTGGCGGCTGCACCGCGTCCGCCCCGGCTTGCCACCTTTTCGGCCAACAATTGGACGGCACGGTTCATGCCGACGGTCCACACTTCATCAATGCTTTCGAGATTTGCATTGGTGCCGCCGCGATCAGACGTGCTTTCCGCATGTTTCAAATACGGGCCGTAGCGTCCGATATTGGCCCAGACCATGACCCCATCTTCGGGGTGCGGCCCCAGTTCGCGGGGCAGGGACAGCAGCATGACTGCCCTGTCCAGCTCCAGTTCCTCGGGGGTCCAATCCTTGGGGATCGACTGGCGTGGTGGTTTTTTGTTCTCTTCGGTGACCGCGCCGCGTTGTACGTAAGGACCGAAGCGACCTTTGAATATGCGGATTTCGTCGCCGTGATCCTCGCCCAGCAGCTTGCCCTCGGGCGGGATGGCACTGGCTTCGGCTTCTGGATCCGGCGGGCCGAAGGGGCGAGTGTAACGGCATTCGGGATAGTTCGAACAGCCGATAAACGCACCACCCGAACGGGCAGTTCGCATCGAAAGACGGCCAAGTCCGCAATTCGGACACAGGCGTGGATCGCCGCCATCTTCCAATGGCGGGAACAGATGCGGTTCCAGCACCTCGTTGATCTTTTCCAGCACGTCCGTGATGCGCAGCTCGGATGTCTCCGCAATCGCAGCCGAGAAATCCTGCCAGAAGCGACCCAGAACATCCTTGTAGTTGCGGTCACCCGCGCTGACGTCGTCCAGCTCTTCCTCAAGCCCTGCGGTGAAGTTGTAGCCGACATATTTGCGGAAGTAGTTTTCGAGGAAGGCGATCACCAGCCGCCCCTTGTCTTCGGGGATCAGGCGGTTGCGATCCTTGCGGACATAGCCGCGGTCCTGAATGGTCGTGACGATGCTGGCATAGGTCGAGGGACGCCCGATGCCCAACTCTTCCATCCGCTTGACCAGCGTCGCCTCGGTATAGCGGGGCGGAGGCTGGGTGAAATGCTGCTCGGGTGTGACCGAGCGCTTGTCGGCGGCTTCACCTTCGCTCACTTGCGGCAGGCGTTTGTCATCGTCATCGACGACAACGTCATCGCGGCCTTCCTCGTAAACGCGCAGGAACCCGTCGAACAGAACGACCTGACCCGTGGCACGCAGACCGACCTGGCCGTCGTCGCTGCCAATCTCGACCGTGGTGCGTTCCAGCCGCGCGCCTTCCATCTGGCAGGCGAGGGTCCGTTTCCAGATCAGGTCATAGAGCTTGCGCTGATCGTCGTCTGTGATTTTCAGGCTGGCCGCATCGCGTGCCATATCCGTGGGGCGGATACACTCGTGGGCTTCCTGAGCGTTCTTGGCCTTGTTTTTGTACATGCGCGGCTGGCCGGGGACGTATTCGGCGCCATAGCGGTCCTTGATTGCATCCCGGGCATTTTGAACGGCCTCGGGTGCCATATCAATGCCATCGGTCCGCATGTATGTAATATAGCCAGCTTCATACAGCCGTTGGGCCGATGACATACACTGTCGTGCGCCCATGCCGAATTTGCGGCTGGCTTCCTGTTGCAGGGTCGACGTCATGAACGGGGCTGACGGGTTGCGGGAGGCGGGTTTTGCCTCGACCGACTGGATCTTCAGGTCGCGGCTGGTGATAGCCTGCTGGGCCATTTCCGCCTGTGTCTGGTTCTCCAGATCATATTTCTCAAGCTTCTTGCCTGCCAGGTTGACGAGGCGCGCCTCGTATTCCTGTCCCCGCGGGGACGCAAGAACGGCTTTGACGGACCAGTATTCGCGGGCACGAAATGCTTCGATTTCCATCTCGCGTTCGGTGATGAGGCGCAGGCAAACAGATTGAACGCGCCCAGCGGATTTGGCACCGGGCAGCTTGCGCCACAGAACCGGCGACAGGTTGAAGCCGACCAGATAGTCGAGCGCGCGGCGCGCCAGATACGCTTCTACCAGTGGCATATCGACCTGACGCGCATTCTGCATCGCTTCGGTCACGGCGGTCTTTGTGATGGCGTTGAACGTGACGCGTTTAACGTCCGTGTCCTTCTTGATCGACTTGCGCTTGGTCAGCGCCTCTTGCAGGTGCCAACTGATTGCTTCGCCTTCGCGGTCGGGGTCTGTCGCGAGGATCAGGGCGTTGTCATCTTTCAGTGCGTCCGCGATAGCTTTCATGTGCTTTTTGCTGTCGCTTGCCACTTCCCACAGCATTTCGAATTCATTGTCCGGGTCGACTGATCCGTCTTTGGGCGGCAGATCGCGCACGTGCCCGTAACTGGCAAGAACGGTATAGTTGTCGCCCAGATACTTGTTGATCGTCTTGGCTTTGGCAGGGGATTCTACAACGACGACAGGCATGTACTGGGGTGACCTCAAACGGGATAATTTGCTGCTCTATGGCGGCGCAACATGTGGGGCGCAAGGCCCGAATGTCAACATGGCACAGCGGGGTGCGGTCAACTGGCGCGGGTCAGAAGACCGCCCGGGGCACGGTCGATGCTGCCGTCAAGCTCTAGTTCCACCAGTACCGGCGCCACTGCGGCAGTGGGCGCACCGAGATCGCGGATCAACTGATCTTCGGCCAGGGGCGAGGGACCCAGACGTGAAAGGATCTGTTGGTGTAGCGCGGCGGTTTCCTTAAGGTTGCGGCGATCTTTGGGCGCGCTTGATGGAGTTTCTAGCGGCAATTCTGGCGTTTTGGCGCGCGCGATCGGTGCCAGTGCCTCAAGCACATCCGAAGCATCACGTACCAGGGTGGCTCCGTCGCGGATCAGCATGTTACACCCGGATGCACGGGCATCCATGGGGTGGCCCGGGACCGCAAGGACATCGCGACCCAGATCGAGCGCATCGCGTGCAGTGATCAGGCTACCGGATTTCGCCGCCGCCTCAACCACGATTGTGGCTTGGGCCAGACCCGAGATGATGCGGTTGCGCGCAGGAAAATGCCGGGCCATCGGTTGCAAGCCCATGGGTTGTTCACTGATCCTCGCGCCTTTGGCTGCGATGTCTTCGGCCAGAGTGGTATTTTCCGCGGGATAGATTGTATCAACCCCGCCAGCCTGTACCGCAACGGTACCCGTCTCAAGCGCTGCGAGATGTGCGGCGGCATCGACACCGCGCGCCAGCCCCGAAACAACAATATAACCTTCCGCTCCAAGATCACGCGCAAGCGAGCGCGCCATGCGCGTACCCAGCGATGACGCATTGCGCGCACCCACGAGTGCAATCATTGGTTTGCGCAATAGAGACGTTTTGCCGAGTACCCACAGAAACGGCGGCGCGTCGCTGAGTTCCGCCAACGGGGCGGGGTAGTCTGCGTCACCGAGCGGAACGAGTCGTGCGCCGGTGGCACGCCCGGCTTTCAGCTCGGCGTGCACTACGCCTTCTGGGCATATCTGGTAATTCTGAACGCCGGCGGCGCGCGCTACCTCAGGCAGCGCGGCCAGCGCGTTTTGCGCGGTGCCGTGTTCGATCAGCAGGCGTTTATACGTAGAAATGCCGACCCGGCGTGAGCGCAACAGACGGAGACGAGCAAACTGGTCATCTTCCGAGGTGGGTGGGAGTGGGGGGTGAGTGGAAGAAGGATGGGTATCCTTTTCAGTCATCCGAGGCTCCGTCCGTTGCTGAGAATGTTGTAGAATAGGCAAGGTTAACAACGCATGAAGACTTGCCACATTCATATCAATGTGCCCGCTTCTTATTTGATTTTGTTGCGAAATTTCTGATCAGGAATCTTTTCTGTTCCGGTGCCCAAAAAAACGCGCGTTGCGTGCGCTCCCCGTGTAAAACCACGGAGAAACGCTAAATCTTCATGCATTTTAAACAATTGGAATCAGTGCCTGTTCAGGCCGCAGATCCGCCAACGGTCAGCCCACCGATCATCAGGGTTGGCTGACCAACGCCGACAGGCACCCACTGACCTGCCTTGCCGCAATTGCCCATGCCGGGATCAAGCGCCATGTCATTTCCGATTCCTCGGATTTGTTTGAGCGCTGTGGCTCCGTCGCCAATCAGCGTTGCCCCCTTGACCGGTGCGCCGACCTTGCCGTTTTCCACGCGGTAGGCCTCGGTACAGGAAAACACGAACTTGCCATTGGTGATATCGACCTGCCCGCCTCCAAAGCCCACGGCATAAATCCCATCCTTGAGGTCGGCCACGATGTCTTCTGGCGTGCTGTCACCGCCCAACATGTACGTATTGGTCATGCGCGGCATCGGTGCGTGTGCGTAGCTTTGTCGCCGCCCGTTGCCAGTTGCTTTCACGCCCATCAGCCGAGCGTTTTGGCGATCCTGCATGTAGCCAACAAGGATGCCATCCTCGATCAGTGTATTCTTGGCCGAAGGTGTGCCTTCATCATCCACGGTGATCGACCCGCGTCGGTCTGGAATTGTGCCATCGTCCAGCACCGTTACACCGGGCGCAGCAATCCTTTCGCCCATCAAGCCGGCAAAGGCCGAGCTGCCTTTACGATTGAAGTCTCCTTCGAGCCCGTGGCCAATCGCTTCGTGCAGAAGAATGCCGGGCCAGCCGGGACCAAGAACGACGTCCATAACACCAGCAGGGGCGGGTACCGCATCAAGGTTCACCACTGCGACCCGAAGTGCCTCACGTGCCTTGGCCTGCCAATCACTGCGGTCGATCAGGCCATCCAGGCCCACGCGCCCACCGCCACCAGCGCTGCCACTTTCGCGGCGTCCATTCTGTTCGACGATGACGGAGATGTTCAGCCGGGTCATCGGGCGGATATCACGCACCGAATGACCCTCGGGACGCAAAATCTCGACCTCCTGAATCGAAGCGGCGAGGGAGGCTGACACTTGAACGACGCGCGAATCAAGATCGCGGACATAGGCGTCGATTTCCTTCAGCGTCTCCAGCTTGATCGGAAAGCTGGCCCCGGCGATCGGATCGTCCGAAGTATAGAGTTGCGAGTTGGTTGATCGTGGCGCGTCTGCCAGTGTACCGCCGCCGTCCCCTACAGCGAGGCGCGCAGTCTCTGACGCGCGGCGCAGCGCGGATTCAGAAATTTCGGTGGAATGCGCGTAACCAGCCACTTCTCCTCTTACTGCGCGCAGGCCAAAACCCTGCGCTGCATCATAGCTGGCTGTCTTGAGGCGACCGTCATCGTACACCAGTGCCTCTGATCGGCGGCGTTCAAGGAACAATTCGCCGTCGTCCGCGCCAGCTGTGGCGTCGCGCAACACCTGCAAGGCCACTGTGCGGTCAATATCCCGATCCAGCGGTGCAAAAGGGGCGTCGGTCATATGGTATACTCCGGTGTGCTGTGGGGCATTTCGCCACGGCAAGCGTCCGTTTGACGCGCCCCTTATGTCTTTATCTTGCAGCCAAGATATGATTGTAAGTCGCGACAATACAACGGGAGGCGAACGCAGCGTGTACTGCGGCCTTTCTCCGAACCAAAATATTGATCACTCAAGATCAGGACGACCAGATGAAAAAGCTTTTCTCGATTTCGGGTGTGCTGAGCGCCCTTGCTGCCGCCCCGGCCTGGGCCCAAGACGGCCTTGAGGTGATTGGCCGCCCCGTGGATGGTGCGATGGGCTTTCAGCCTGCAGCCACGGAAATCGCCCGTCGCCTGCAGTGGCTGGACGGCATGATCCTTGTCATCATCACCTTGATCACTCTGTTCGTGACCGGTCTGATGGCTTGGGTGATTGTGCGGTATAACCGCAAGCGCAACCCGGAGCCTGCCAGCTTCACCCACAACACCTCGGTCGAGATTGCTTGGACAGTTATCCCGATCGTTGTTTTGGTGTTCATCGGTGCGTTTTCGCTGCCCACGCTGTTCCACCAGCAAGAAATCCCCGAAGCAGACGTGACCATCAAAGCGACTGGCTACCAGTGGTTCTGGGGATACGAGTACGTGGACGAAGGGTTTGCGTTTGACAGCTACATGATCGGCGCACCCGCAACTGGTGGTGACAATTCCCTGACGCCCGATACTGAGCAGGCGCTTGTTGATGCAGGGTACAGCCGCGAAGACTTCCTGCTGGCAACTGACAACGCTGTCGTTGTGCCGGTTGGCAAAACCATCGTTGTACAGGTGACTGGCGCTGACGTGATCCACGCCTGGACCATTCCCGCCTTTGGTGTGAAGCAGGACGCCGTACCTGGCCGCCTGGCTGAACTGTGGTTCACGGCAGAGAAGGAAGGCATTTACTTCGGTCAGTGTTCTGAGCTGTGCAGTATTGCGCACGCTTACATGCCAATCACCGTCAAAGTGGTGAGCGAGGAAGCATACGCCGAGTGGTTGTCCGGTGCGAAGGCAGAATTCGCCGGCACACCGCAAGATTTCCAAGTCGCATCAAACTAATCGGGTAGGGCGGAGGACACCTCCGCCTTACGATTTTTCAGGCAGAGACGCATATGACGGACGTCAGCTACCAGCATCAGACCCACGAGGCCGAAGCAAGCCTTGGTGACTATTTCGCGCTGCTAAAGCCGCGCGTTATGTCGCTTGTGGTGTTTACGGCTTTGGTCGGTTTGCTTGCTGCGCCTAGTTCAGTGCACCCTGTCATCGCATTTGCATCCATTTTGTTTGTTGCCATCGGAGCCGGGGCGTCGGGTGCGCTAAACATGTGGTGGGACGCGGATATCGACGCCGTGATGAAGCGGACCGTCAAGCGCCCCATTCCTGCGGGCAAAGTCACACCGGACGAGGCCAAGGTTCTGGGCGTGGCCCTGTCGGGCATGTCGGTCGTGATGCTGGCGCTCAGCGCCAATCTGCTGGCCGCAGGTCTTCTGGCATTCACCATCTTCTTTTACGCCGTGATCTATTCGATGTGGTTGAAGCGGTCGACACCGCAGAACATCGTGATCGGTGGCGCTGCTGGTGCATTCCCTCCGGTCATCGGTTGGGTCATTGCAACTGGCTCCATGTCGGTCGAGGCATGGTTGATGTTCGCCCTGATCTTCATGTGGACGCCGCCGCACTTCTGGGCGCTGGCGTTGTTCATGAAGTCAGACTACGACGACGCAGGCGTGCCGATGCTGACCGTCACGCATGGGCGCAAGGCAACCCGTCTGCATATTTTGATCTATACGGTACTGTTGGTCGCGCTTGCGGTTGGCACTGCATTTACGGCCATTGGTGGTCCAGTCTATCTGACCGTGGCTGTGGTTCTGAATGTACTGTTCCTCAAGGGGGCTTTCGATATCTGGCGCCGGGATGAGGGGCAGGCCGAGGCCGATGGCTATGCTGTAGAAAAATCGTTCTTCAAACTGTCGCTGCTGTATCTGTTCCTGCACTTTGGCGCGATCTTGGTCGAAGCGATGCTGCCAGCGGTCTGGGGAATCTGGGCATGAGCATCAAGGCTGAGCATGAGATCCACCAACGTCGCAAAGGACGCAATGTAGGCGTAGGCCTGATGCTGGCGGCGTTCGTTGTTTTGGTACTGGCTTTGACATTTGTAAAAATTACGGGCGGCGCGTTCGAGCTGCCCAGGAACGAGGAGACACAGTAATGCGCCACCTCTCTGGGCCACAAAAGACGGTTTTTCAGACATTGGGTCTGGTCATGTTCATGGGCGGCCTCGCTTGGGCCTCCGTCCCATTCTACGACTGGTTCTGTCGCGTCACAGGTTTCGGTGGCACGCCGGGCATATCCGAAGTCGCCAGCGACGACATTCTGGAGCAAACGATCAAGGTACGCTTTGACGCGTCGCTTGAGCGATCCATGCCGTGGCAGTTCAAACCGGAAGTCCGCGAGATGGAGTTGCGCATCGGCGAGACAGGGCTTGCCTTCTACGAAGCCTATAACCCGACGGACAAACCCATCGCAGGCTCGGCCAGCTACAATGTGGCGCCGTATGAGGCGGGTGGCTTTTTCTCCAAGATCGACTGCTTCTGCTTTGAAGAGCAGGTGCTGCAACCGGGTGAACGCGTGATGATGCCGGTCACGTTCTATGTCGACCCCGAGATCGTTACTGATCGCGATGCAAAATACGTGCACACCATCACGCTGAGCTACACTTTTTACCAAATCGACCTGCCCGAAGGCTTTGCCACCCTTGAGCAAGAGAACGATACAAACCTGAACTGAGGGACGGACAATGGCCCACGCAAAAAACCACGACTACCACATTCTTGCGCCATCGACCTGGCCCCTGCTGGGTGCCTTGGCCGGTTTCACCATGCTGTTTGGCGCTGTCGCCTGGATGTCCGGCGGCATGACCATCTTTTTCAAGTCGATCGAACTGAGCGGCCCCTGGCTGTTCCTGATCGGCTTCGTCGCGGTCCTTTACACCATGTTCGGCTGGTGGACTGATGTGGTTGCAGAAAGTAAGGTCGGGGATCATACGCCCGTGGTTCGTATCGGCCTGCGCTATGGCTTCATCCTGTTCATCATGTCCGAAGTGATGTTCTTTGCTGCGTGGTTCTGGTCGTTCTTCAAGAACGCCATGTACCCTATGAGCGAATATGTCGGCACGGAATATGTACAGCCCGAGATTTACCACGTGGACGCGTTCCACCTGCCGCTGATCAATACGCTGATCCTGTTGTTGTCGGGATGTGCCGTGACATGGGCGCACCACGCGCTGGTGCATGGCGGCGCACGCAAGGCTGTGATCAACGGTCTGGCCATCTCTGTTGTACTCGGTGTGGCGTTCACCGCGCTGCAAGCCTACGAATATTCCTACCTGCTGTATCAAGGTTGGGAATTCGGCGGCGACAAGTTCTTCTCGAACTTCTTCATGGCCACCGGTTTTCACGGCGCGCATGTGATCATCGGAACGATCTTCCTGTTCGTGTGCCTGTTGCGCGCGATGAAGGGCCACTTCTCCGCTGAGAAACACATCGGGTTCGAGGCGGCAGCTTGGTACTGGCACTTCGTGGATGTTGTCTGGCTCTTCCTGTTCTTCGCCGTTTACATCTGGGGCGTGGGTACAATGCCGGGCCTTGACCACTAGACCGCGTCTTACGCAAGAATGATCAAAGCGCGCGGTCTCCGCGCGCTTTTCACTTTAGGGCAGGGCAAACGGACGCATGCGTCGCTTACTCTTTCTGATGACATTCGGGTTGATGGGGGCGGGAATCCTGATCAGTCTTGGCACCTGGCAAGTTCAGAGGTTGTCGTGGAAGCAAGACTTGCTTGCGCGGATCGAGGCGCAGATTTCTGCGCAGCCCGTTCCACTTAAAGAGGCTCTGGAACCCTCCTTTCAACGGTATGCACCTGTTGAAGTGACAGGTGCATTCGGCTCAGAACATATCCGTATGCTCGCCTCCCGTAGAACGACGGGCGCCGTACACCGCATTATTCGCCCGTTTGACGTTGAGGGCTTTGGCCCGGTGCTTGTTGATACTGGCTGGCAGATGGACGAGCTCGACGTGCGAGGCGCGCCACAGATGCGCCTTACGCTTATTGGCAACCTTGATGCACCGAACGAAGCCGACAAGTTCACACCGGCGCCCGACATTGAAGCAAAGCTCTGGTTTGCCCGTGATGTGCCTGCAATGGCCGAGGTGCTGAATACACAGCCCATCATGGTAGTTCTGCGCGACGCGCCGGAAACAGACCTTGGCGTGACGCCTTGGCCTGTAGACACCGCTGGCATTCCGAACGATCACCTGCAATACGCAATCACCTGGTTTTCGCTTGCGGCGATCTGGGTGCTGATGACCGCCTACTTCGTGCTGCGCACCAACCGCAGCCCGCGCTGAGAAAGACGAACCCATGCGCTATATCTCCACCCGTGGACAGGCCCCGGTGCTGACCTTCGAAGACACGATGCTGACCGGTCTTGCCCGTGATGGTGGTCTGTACGTTCCCGAGGCGATTCCGACCTTGGATGCGGCAAAAATTAACGAGATGGAGGGGCATCCTTACGAAGAGATCGCCTACACCGTCATGCGCCCGTTTGTGGGTGACACCTTCACCGATGACGAGTTTCGGTCCTGCATTGATCGCGCCTATGCAGGTTTTGACCATGCAGCGCGTGCGCCAATGGTGCAACTGGATCAGGGGCATTTCCTGCTTGAACTGTTCCACGGGCCAACCTTGGCGTTCAAGGATTTTGCCATGCAGCTGATTGGTCAGCTGTTCCAGACGGCGCTGAAACGTCGCGGACAGAGGGTGACAATCGTCGGGGCGACAAGCGGTGACACTGGCTCCGCCGCTATCGAAGCATTCCGTGGCCTCGACAACGTCGATGTGTTCATTCTTTACCCACATGGTCGCGTGTCTGAAGTGCAGCGCCGCCAAATGACGACGCCGACGGAAAGCAATGTGCACGCGCTTGCGCTGGACGGCGACTTTGATGACTGCCAGGCGCGGCTGAAAGACATGTTCAACGATTTCGAGTTCCGGGATGGTGTTGGCCTTGCCGGCGTAAACTCCATCAACTGGGCGCGCGTGCTGGCGCAGGTCGTATACTATTTCTCATCCGCTGTGGCCCTTGGTACACCGCATCGCAAAGTCAGCTTCACAGTTCCCACCGGCAACTTCGGCGACATCTTTGCGGGCTATATCGCCAAGCGTATGGGACTGCCCATTGAGCGTCTGGTCGTTGCAACAAACCAGAACGACATCCTGCACCGGTGTCTGAGCGGGCAGGGCTATCACAAGGGCGAAACCATCCCGTCGATCAGCCCGTCCATGGACATTCAGGTCAGCTCGAATTTCGAACGCGCGCTGTTCGATGCCTATGACCGCGACGGGGCGGCTGTGTCGCAGTTGATGGATGAGCTGAAGGCGGGTGGCTTTGACATCAGCC
The DNA here is from genome assembly GCF_947504105.1 of uncultured Tateyamaria sp. GTDB lineage: Bacteria > Pseudomonadota > Alphaproteobacteria > Rhodobacterales > Rhodobacteraceae > Tateyamaria. The sequence continues at coordinate 45,238 of NZ_CANNGP010000014.1, read as the reverse complement.
AAGGTGCAATGCAGGTGCTGCAGGAACACTACGCGTCGGGCCGGGTGTCCGAGGATGAAACGAGTGCCCAGATCGCCACCTCGCTTAAAGCAAGCGGCGAGCTGTTGTGCCCGCACAGCGCAGTTGGCGTACATGTCGCTGACATCGAGCGGCAGGTGGGTACGCCCATGATCACGCTCGCCACCGCACACCCAGCCAAATTCCCCGCGGCGGTTGAGGCAGCGACAGGAATCATGCCCCCCCTTCCACCCAGGATGGCAGACCTGTATGAACGCCCGGAACGGCTGACACGCGTGCCGAATGATCTTGAGGCGCTCAAGGCCCACATAATGACGCACCGCGCGCAGTAACAACATAATAGCGAGACGAATTTGACCACGCAGACCCATCGCCTGAGCAACGGCTTTCGCATCGTCACTGAACACATGCCGGGGCTGGCTTCGGCCTCTATCGGCATCTGGGTGGGCGCAGGCGCCCGCCATGAAACTCCCGAACAGAACGGCATTGCCCATTTCCTCGAACACATGGCGTTCAAGGGAACCAAGCGGCGTAGCGCGTTGCAGATCGCCGAGGCGATCGAGGATGTGGGCGGCTACATCAACGCCTATACCAGCCGCGAGGTGACTGCTTACTATGCCCGCGTTCTGGAAAACGATGTGCCGCTGGCACTGGATGTTCTGGCGGATATTCTGCTGAACCCGGTCTTTGATCAGAGCGAGATCGAGGTCGAGCGCGGTGTGATACTGCAAGAGATCGGGCAGGCACTGGATACGCCCGACGACGTGATCTTTGATTGGCTGCAGGAACAGGCCTATCCCGAACAGCCGTTGGGCCGTACCATCCTTGGCCCGTCCGAACGGGTATCGTCCTTCGGGCGCGCTGATCTATCCCGTTTCGTTGACGAGCATTATGGCCCGGAACAGATGATCTTGTCGGCGGCCGGTGCGGTGGATCACGACGCCATTGTGCGATTGGCCGAGGAGCTGTTCGGTCATCTCAGCCCACGGCTAAAGCGCGTTGCCGACTTTGCCACTTTTGCCGGCGGCGAAGAACGGCGCAGCAAGGCGCTGGAACAGGCGCATTTCGCGATGGCGTTTGAATCGCCCGGCTATCGCGATGATGCGATCTATACTGCACAAATCTACGCCAGCGCTTTGGGCGGCGGAATGTCCAGCCGGCTTTTCCAAGAGGTGCGCGAGAACCGAGGTCTTTGCTATACCATCTTCGCGCAAGCAGGGGCATATGCAGACACCGGCATGACGACGGTGTACGCCGGTACGTCAGCAGAACAGGTTGCCGACCTGGCCACCATCACTGTGGACGAAATCAAGCGTGCGGCTGATGACATGACAGTCGCCGAAGTCGATCGGGCACGTGCCCAGATGAAGGCCGGTTTACTGATGGGCCTCGAAAGCCCGTCGAACCGGGCAGAACGGCTGGCGCGACTGGTGCAGATCTGGGATCGGGTGCCTGCGCTAACCGAAACCGTTGCATTAATCGACAGCGTTACGGTGGAGGATGTCCGCGCATTCGCGGAGCATATGGCAACACAAGCCCCAATGGCGCTTGCGCTTTATGGTCCGATTGACGCTGCACCGACACGCTTTGCCCTGCAGGAGCAGCGCGCCGCCTGATGATCCTGAACAAGCGGAAATTGCGGATCGAGACGGAGCGCATGACGCTGCGCCCGCCCACGCATTCCGACTTTCGGGACTGGGCCACGCTTCGTGCTACAAGTGCGACGCACCTGACCCCTTGGGAACCAAGCTGGGCAGGGGATCACCTGACACGCAAGGCCTTTACCAATAGGGTCTATTGGGCACAGCGGTCGGTGACCAGCGGAACCGCGATGCCATTGTTTCTTTATCGGCGTAGCGATGACACGCTGCTTGGCGCAATCACGCTGGACAATATTCGACGGGGCCCTGCACAGGCTGGAACTCTCGGCTACTGGACCGGGGCTGCGCATGCGCGCCAAGGTTACATGCGCGAGGCGATCCTTGCCGTCGTGCACCATGCGTTCACGCGCCTGGATCTCAGTCGGATCGAGGCAGCGTGCTTGCCCGAAAACGTAGCGTCGCGCGGATTGTTGGAAACCTGTGGGTTCAAGTACGAGGGGGTGGCGCAAAGCTATCTTCAGATCGACGGGCGCTGGCGGACGCATGTGCTCTATGCTGCTTTGCGTATGGATCGTCGTGGCCGCACTGACGCGGGATAAAAGCCTCATACGATTTCTTGCGAAGGTTTTTGCAAAAAATCTGTACAACACTAAGCTGATGTACATGCGCTTCATATTTTTTGCCCTCGCTTTTGTGATCGCGCCCGCGATAGCCGTTTCACAAGATGTGCGAACGCCCAGCCATTGCATTGCCTTGGCTGATCAGATTGACGGCGCCACTTACATACAAAAGGCCAGTTACAACGTCGAAGTGGCTCCTGAGACGGTGCGGATTCACTACATCGCGCACGCGTCCTTCCTGATCCGAACGGCGGGTGGGCTGAACATGGTGACCGACTTCACAGGCTTTGTCGGAAGCTCTCCGATGATCCCCGATGTCGTCACGATGAACCACGCACACGAGACGCATTGGACTGCATTTCCGGACCCGGCTATTCCGCATGTTTTACAGGGTTGGAGCGAGGAGTTCGGTCAAGGCATTGATCACCATGTCGATCTGGGGGAGGTGCTTGTCCGCAATGTCTCGACCGACATCCGCTCGCAATGGTCCGGTGTCGAAGAAAACGGCAACTCCATCTTTATCTTCGAAGTGGCAGGCCTGTGCATTGGGCACCTTGGTCATCTGCATCATGAACCCAGTGCAGAACAATACGCTGCCATTGGGCGGCTGGATGTTGTGATGGCGGCGGTCGATGGCGGTATGACCGTGGATTTGCCCACGATGATGCGCATCGTGTCCCGGCTGAAATCCTCGATCGTGATCCCGATGCATTGGTTTGGAGACTTCACACTGGATGCATTTCTTACCGGCATGAGTGACGAATTCCAGGTGGTCGAAGTTGGGGGACCTTCCCTTGGTGTGTCGCTGGAGCGTTTACCCCGCCGCCCCACGATCATGGTCCTGCGGCCCGAATGGTTGCGAGAGGGTGGTGAGTAAGCGGGGCTTTCCCGTTGTCGTCGCTACAGGTTTCTGGCACCAAACATATGCACTGGCAGGGGACGGGCATGTTGAATTCATTGACAGCGGATCGGGTGGAAGCGATGCGCGCCACCTTGCCGGAGGATCGCTTTGCGGCGGCTGATGCCGCACATTTGCAAGAGCCACGCGGCCGCTATTCCGGGCAGGCGGGGCTGCTTGCGTTGCCCCGCACTACTGACGACGTCGCAACCCTGGTGCGCAAAGCCTCGGATATGCGGATCCCGGTTGTTCCCTATGGCGGTGGCACCGGCCTGGTTGGTGGGCAAGTGGTCGAGAATGGCCCTGTTCCGCTGATCCTTTCCCTTGAGAAGATGACTGATATTCGCACCGTCTTGCCCGAGGAAAATGTGCTCATTGCCGACGCTGGTGTCATCCTCGCGGATATACAGTCCGCGGCCGAGAAGGTGGACCGGCTCTTTCCTCTGTCGCTTGCCGCCGAAGGGTCTGCGCGGATTGGCGGCAATCTCAGCACGAACGCAGGCGGCACGGGGGTGTTGCGTTATGGCAATGCGCGGGATCTGTGCCTGGGGGTCGAGGCCGTTTTGCCCAGTGGCGAGATTTATCGTGGCCTCAGCCGCTTGCGCAAAGACAACACCGGGTATGATCTGAGGCATCTTCTGATCGGGGCGGAAGGGACGCTTGGGATTATCACTGCGGCTGCTCTCAAGCTTTTGCCGCGCCCCTTTGCCGCTGGCACCGCGCTGATGCAGGTGGTGTCTCCGTCTGCTGCTCTGTCGTTACTTGCCTTGGTGCGAGACCATGTCGGCGAAGGTGTGTCCGCTTTTGAATTAATCCATGCGCAGGGCTTTGCCTTTCTGGCGGAAACCTTGCCCCACGTTCGAAACCCGTGGGCCCAGACGCCAGAATGGTCTGTCTTGATCGAACTGGGTTTGTCGCGTGGTCAAAACCCGTCCGCTGCATTGGAAGAGATCTTTGTTACTGCGTCAGAGGTTGGACTGGTGCGGGACGGTATGATCGCGCAAAGCGCCCAACAGGCGTCAGACTTCTGGGCAATCCGCGAAAGCATCCCTGAAGCAAACCGCCGGATCGGATCCATCAGCTCTCACGATATTTCGGTGCCGTTGGGCGCACTTGCGGATTTCATTGCCGAAGGGGGGCGGCGCATTGCCCGACTTGGTGATTTCCGCGTCAACTGTTTTGGACATGTTGGGGATGGCAACCTGCACTACAATGTCTTTCCGGTTCCTGGCAAAAGCCGTACGGATCACGAGGCGGAGCGTGCTGAGATCAAGCGAACGGTCCATGATCTTGTGCACGAGATGGGCGGATCGGTGAGCGCCGAACACGGCGTCGGCCGGTTGAAGGTTGAAGACCTTGAACGCTATGGCGATCCGGCGAAGCTGGCGGCGATGCGTGCGATCAAGAATGCACTGGATCCCCACGGTATCATGAACCCCGGTGCCGTGCTGCGGGCATGACGTCGCTAGGCGGTTCTGTTCCGCGGGCTGCGCCCGCGAAAGGCGCCCGCCCACCGACCCAGCTGCGCGCTTGATGTCCCGTCTGTCAACATACGCCCTAGCCCCGATCCTGTTGCCGCAGGCGATCTGGGTTGCGGCGCGGGCCATGCGCTTGCCTGAGGCGGACGGACCGCGGAGCGGGCAGGCTGGGGCCGGTCCGCCGTTGCGGATACTCATACTGGGTGACAGTTCGGCAGCGGGTGTGGGTGTTCCCCATCAAGAGGAGGCGTTGGTTGGTCGTCTGGTCGCGCATTTGCACGCCGACTACGCCGTGCAGTGGACGCTGTGGGCACGGTCCGGCTTGACCACATCTGGCATGCTACGACTGCTCAGTGCAAAGTCCGCGCACGTATTTGACGTGGCGGTGATTGCGCTGGGGGTGAACGATACCAAAAACGGGATGCATCCAACCCGCTGGCAAGCCAACTACACGAAGCTTCTGAAGCAATTGCGCGCCCGGCACGGCGTGGGGCGGATCTATGCGTCCGGTGTGCCGCCGCTCGGAGCCTTTCCACTTTTGCCGCGCCCCTTGCGTGATGTGCTGGCCGCGCGTGCGGCACGGTTTGACGCCATGCTGTCTGGTATATGCGTCGACCAAGACGGGGTGAAACATATGCCTTTTGACCTGCCGGTGGAGCCAGAGCTGATGGCGGCTGATGGGTTTCACCCCGGTGTGCAGGTCTATGACATCTGGGCCCGGCGGATCGTGGATGCGCTAAGAGTCGACCCTCCCGGATGATCCGGATCTGATGTTGGCGCCATGGCCGTCAGGACGCCATGAAGCCCCCATCGACACATAGCACATGTCCCACCACATAGGCGGTCGCGTCAAAGGTCCGCCAGAGCACCGCATCGACGACCCCGTTGGGCGTACCCATGTGAGGCAGGGGTAGGGTTGCGGCAACCGCATCGAGGTCGAGCCCCGTTTCCATTGCCATGTCGCGCACCACGCGCCCGGCTGAGACCAGGTTGAGGCGCACTCTGTGTCTATCGCGGCGCTACGGGTCATCGAGATCACGGCGACCTCGGATACGGAGTAGTGCCTAAATCCCGGATGGGGCTTACGCAGACCGCTGATCTAGGGGGTGACCACGATGGCGCCCGCACCTTGCGTGCGCGCCGCGGCAATCTGGTGATGTCGGCAAGCCAACACCCCGCGGACATTGATGTCGAAAACGCGGGTGTAAGTGTTGAGCGATGGACGCGCGACCCTTGCGGTAGCCTGAGTTGATAAAGGCGATATCAAGCCAACAATGTTCTGTCAGAATTTCCGTGTACAGAGCTGTCACCGCATAAGTATCGGTTACGTCGTTTAGGATGGCATGAGCACTGTCTCCCCGTGCTGCGATGTCCGCCACAACACTGTCGGGTATAAAGGCGCGACGCCCCGTCAGGAGCAAATGCGCGCCTGCGGCCGCAGCGCCGTTGCTTTGCCGCCGCCGAGTGCGGTTTCGTGGCGCGTTTCCTGTTTCGGCATGTGGTCCGATCAGCGTGGCCCGTCCGGCTTACGCAGACATACGGGATGTGGGTGCTTTCAATAGCCTCGGCCATAGATACCCGATTTCGCGACGCTAGTCGCCGTCAAAGGCGCACAGTGCGTGCACGTCCATGCCCATTGCCTTGAGCCGCGCGCGCCCGCCCAGATCCGGTAGATCAATGACAAAGGCGCAGGACACGATCTCACCCCCGAGACGTTCCACCAGCTTGATCCCGGCTTCGGCCGTGCCGCCCGTCGCCAACAAGTCATCGACGAGCAGGATTTTCTCGCCTGCCTTGATTGCGTCGTCATGCACTTCGACAATCGCTTCGCCATATTCCAGAGTGTAGGCTTGGGAAATGGTAGCCCCGGGCAGCTTTCCTTTCTTACGGATTGGTACAAAGCCCACAGAAAGCTGGTGCGCGATTGCCCCACCAAGGATGAAACCGCGCGCCTCAAGTCCTACGACCTTGTCGATTTCGAGCCCCGCATAGGGATGAAGCATCTGGTCAACGGCAATACGGAACCCGCGCGGATCAGCAAAAAGTGTGGTCACATCGCGAAACATGATCCCTTCATGGGGGAAGTCGACGATGGTGCGAATGTAATCTCGAATGGTCTTCATGTGGCTCTCCGAAGGGTGGCTGTCAGCAGGCCCATGCCCACAAGCGTGGCGCCGCCTGCGCGGGTCAGCCACATCTGGACAATGGGGCGCGTGATGCGGGTACGCATGGCATTCGCCGCCAGCGCAAAGATCAGCGCATTGATACCTGCGATCATGACAAAAGTTGTAATCAGGAGTGTGGCCTGCGGGGCAAATGCGACGCCCGGGTCTATGAACTGCGGCATGAAGGCCACGAAGAACGTGTTCGACTTCGGGTTCAGCGCTGTAACAGTGGTCAGATCGCGAAACACGCGCCGCGCACTTTGGCCTTCGGGTTTGTTCATTAGTGTGGTTTGGATCGGCCCGCGCGCACTAAGCAACATGCGTATGCCAAGATAGACAAGGTATACGGCGCCTACCCATTTCAGCACGGTAAACGCCAATGCTGAAGTCAGGAACAGCGCGCCCAGCCCGATGACAGAAAGCGTCATGGCAATCAGGTCCCCGGTCGCGACCCCGAGGGCCGAGGCGATGGCAACCCGCCGTCCCTGGGTCATCGCGTAGCTCAATACCATCATAAGCGTGGGGCCGGGAATGACCAGCAGTGCGGTAGAGGCGACAACGAATGTCAGCCAGACATCAAAAGGCATCAAGAGGCTCCGGTTGTCGCTGTCCGTTGTGACAGAACACTAACTTTGGAACGGGGAAAAGACCCCACCGTACGATATCTGTCATTTGTGGTACCCTCATGCCGCAACAGATGCTGAGGGGCGAGGGCGCGTATGAATCAGCAGCGCGATGAAAAAGGGGATGGGTCACCTGCTGACAATGCCCAACGCGAGGCCTTTGCAAAGCAGTTCGGGCACATGCCGACCGACGCAGAGCTTGCTGCATTTCTGTCCGACTGGCGAGAGGTGATTTCGAATCCTGATGTGTGGCAGCATCTGCATGAACGGGCGATATCGGAAGATGTCGATCCAAGTGAGCGGTACGAAGCCCGCCGAGCGATCCTGGTCCATCGCAAGGCCATTCGCATGCAGCGTCCGGACAACTATGTTGCACCAGAGAGCTTTGCGGAAGTTCAGAGCCGCATGGCCGCAGGTGAAGCATATTTCAAAGGTGCATCCTTCGAAGGGCTGCACTATTCGCCATATCAAAATACAGAACCGCCCATAGTTGATCTGGAAGAGTGTAATTTCAGCGACGTAAAGCTCAACGGTGTATATTTTCCGCCATCTACAATGGCCGGAGGCGCCGTGTTTGGCGCGGCAAAGCTCTACGGATGCCACGCATATGCGAGTGCCGATTTCGAACGTGCAGACTTTTCGCGAGCAGTGTTCCACAAAACATCGTTCTTTTCAGGCGTCCGGCTCGAAGATGCGTCATTCGAGGACGCGCGGTTTCACTATTACTGCTCGATTGAATTTGACCGGAACCGTGTGCGGTGTGCTGATTTGCAAAAGGTGCGCAGTAAATGGATGGCGCTAAAGCGCGCGTTTACCGGGATCGAGCAATTTCTCAATGTCGCGTTCTGCCTTGCCTACTTCACGCTGCTTCTGGCTAAGGTTTACGTGCTGAGCACGGTGGGCGACATACAGACCGCGGTTCTGAAAAGACAAGCGGAGCTTGGTCTTGGAGAGGGAGCGGTTCTGTTCGAGGAGGGCGTATCCGTCTGGCAGATGGTGTTTGCCGGCGGCACGCCCACAGCCTATTCGTTGGGCGTTGCCGTCATCATCCTACTTTATCAGATCGGGCGTTACCGATTGACGCGCAAAATAGGTCCAATGATCGAAGATCAGCGCACGGACGGCCGGACGCCCGCCTTTCGCGACTATGCCAGCCTGTTCACCTGGCATCGACGTGTGCAGGTGTTGGGGTTCGTCGCGTTGGCGGTCTTTGTGATCGACCTGTACTATGCGCTTTCAAACACGGTGTACCCGGTGAACTGGTCTGCCCTGACGCGTTGACTCCAAGCGTTCAGAGCACTCGACCCGCAACTGCGTCCAGTTTGGCGATCATTGCGGGATCGCGGGCTTCCGGGGCGGTGAGGATAGCGTGTTCCAGTGCGCGGTCACAGCCATGGGGGCAGGGTGCACGGTCTGCACCCAGCAGGGTCGGGAGGCGCTTGACCAATGCGCGACCTTTGTCCGCATTTCCCATAAGTGTTTGAATGATTTTGGTAACATCGACTTCGCCATGGTCGGGATGCCAGCTGTCATAGTCGGTGATCATCGCGACAGAGCCGTAGCATAGCTCGGCCTCGCGGGCGAGTTTTGCCTCGGGCATATTGGTCATGCCAATCACATCCGCACCCCAGCTTTCCCGGTACATTTTTGACTCGGCCAGAGTGGAGAATTGCGGCCCTTCCATCGCCAGATAGGTTCCATCACGGTGCACATTGATGCCAGCGTCTTTCGCGGCTCTTTCGCAGGCATCCGACAGACGCGGGCATGTTGGGTGGGCAACCGAGACATGGGCTACGCAGCCCGTACCGAAGAAGGACTTCTCGCGGGCAAAGGTCCGGTCAATAAATTGATCTACAATGACAAAATCGCCTGGCGCCATCTCTTCGCGGAACGACCCGCATGCCGAGACCGAGATCACGTCCGTCACACCCAGCCGCTTGAGCGCATCGATATTGGCGCAGTAGGGTACGGTGGTTGGCGAATGCACATGACCCCGCCCATGACGCGGTAGAAATGCCATGTCGACACCGTCCAACGTGCCGGTCAGGATCTGGTCCGATGGTGCCCCCCACGGCGTATCGACCTGTACCCATTCAGCGCCTTCAAGCCCGTCGATATCATAGATGCCTGAGCCGCCGATTACGGCGATTTTGGTGTGCGTCATGAGGGTCTTTCTTGCCGGAACAGAAGAAAATTTTCGAGCCAAAACAGGCCGTCACCACCCGTACACCAGCCGTGCACCATGCGTACACCCCCTATGCAGCGCCACCGCGCGCAGAGGTGGAGAAGGGCGCAACGGGTGCCTTTATTCGCGGCGGATGATTCCGGTGATGGCGGCGGCGCCGAGGGCGGTGACGATCCAGCCCATCACGCTCAGCACCCAGCGTCCCCACCACAGATGCCAGCCCCAAAGTCCGCGATTGGTGGAGGGTGCCCATGCGTCAGTCTGACCGAAATCGATGATTGGGATGACCACATCGAAACCGTAAGCATATCGGTTGAAGGTCTCCCAATCGCGACCCGGCGCAACGGCTTTCCATTCGGGCAACGTAAGGTTGGTGTCCTTGGGCAGTTTGTCGCCCGACCAAACAGTGGCGGGTTAGCTTTCGGTGCTGGCGAGAGTGGTCCAATGTTCTGAGACGAGGACAGGCGCAGCGTTCGGGGCAAAGCTGCCTTCCTCCCATGCATAGTGAGCTGGGATAACGGTGCAGCAAATGAGCATCGCCAGCGCGGCAACACTGCGGAACGGGTGGTGACCGTAGCCAACCACTAGGCGCAACAAGATGTCCCAGAAACCGGCCCAGAGGTTTAGCGGTCCGGCAAAGCTGTGACCGGATGCATTGAGTTGCGCGCGCGTGCTGGCGCGGCGCTTGCGTTCACGCGTGTAAAGGACGTGCCGCGCATCTTCGTCATGGCCAGTGTCGCGCAGGAACTTGGCATATTGGGAGTAGGGCTGCGGGCGAAACTCGTCGCCGAAGTAGCTACCGCTCTTTAACCAATCCATGCGCGCGGGTGAGGTGGAAACCGTGCCCTTGATCCGATCGTAGGTAAACCCGTCTAGAAACAGTCTGTCGCTGTTTGGCCAGTTGTCTGGGTGATCGTCCAGTTCTGTGACATGCGCGCCGTTAAGGCTGACGGCACCTGAGTGATGTTCGACCTTTTTCCAGACAAAAGAGTGTTCAACCCGCATGGCTTGCCCGTTGAAGGCGTGGCCGTTGTCGTTTCGGAGTTTGAGCCGTTCGCAGGTCAACCGGCCCGAGATTCGAGACCCCGCCAGAAGGATTTCGCCGGTTGTACTGCATCCATCAAGCCGTACCGAGCCATTCACAGTCGCGCCGCCCAGGGACAGCGATTGACCCGTTGATGTTGCAACAAGTGTTGTTTGTTGCGCATAAAGACCGCCGATGGTCGCACCATTTAGCTGGATCTCTCCAGTACTACGAAATGGCGTCTGAACTACGCCTTTGTCCTCTTGTGATCTGGGATGCAGAATTACTCCACCGTCTATTTGTGCGTCAGACGCGATCACTGAGTAAGCGCTTTGCGACTTTACAAATGCGCCAACGCAAACGAGCGTTCCGCCAATGGTTGCGCCGCGTAGATCAACAGTACCGGTGGCCTGGACGTTTTGGAGTGTGGTGGTGCCGCCAATCTCAGCTGAATGAAATGTGAGTGCTACGTCCTTCGTAGCAGTAAGTTCCGCGCCTTCGCAGGCAAGCTGCCCGCCAATCGTGGAACTGTTTAGACGAATGGTATCTGAGTTAGAGGTGTCCCGGAGAAAGACTGAGCCTTCGATCTTGGCGCCTTGGGCAAACAAACCATTCAAGTGGCTGCCGCTGAGATTGAACAATTGGAATTGGGTTTGAACGCTGTCAAAACGGGAGGCAAAGAAGCACTTCTCAAGCATCGTTGCCCCATGAGCTGCCGCAAAGCTGGTGTCGAGTGAACCGATTATGTAACCACCGACGAGGTGCACGCCTCGTTCGCCCACCTGACATTTCTCACATCCACCTACAATCAGATACCGCAAGATGTCCGCACGGATGGTGCGGGCACTGTCGGGCGTGTCGGGACGATCCGGGCCCAGGGTGCACTGTTCCCCCGCTTTGCAGGCATCTATCAACTGTTGCTCGGCCTCCGTAGGCCCACCATCGAACGCCAAAACATCCTCGTAGGTGCGCAGAACCGCCATACCCATACACTCCCGTTCCCCGAGAGAAACCATACCAACACGTGACGCCAAATAAAGTCAGTTTCTGCATACTCAGAAATACCGTGCCATTCCCGTACAACCTGCTATGTGCAGCGCTCATGACAGCCCCGCGTCCGGTGCAATGGCTATTAACCTTCTGATGGTTTAGATGCCACCGATCGCGCCCCTACGAGCAGACGGATTCCGCATGGCCTTTCTTGAGAACCTCAACACCAAGACTCGCTTCGGCGATTTTTCTATCGCGCCGGGCGACACCAAGCTGACCCCAGGCCAGATCAAAACCGACCTGTTGTCGGGCCTGACCGTGGCGCTGGCACTGGTGCCCGAGGCTGTGGCCTTTGCCTTTGTCGCTGGAGTGCATCCACTTGTCGGCCTTTATGCCGCGTTCATGGTGGGTCTGATCACCGCCCTTTTCGGAGGTCGCCCGGGTATGATTTCGGGTGCAACGGGCGCTTTGGCGGTTGTCATGGTTGCCCTCGTTGCGCAACACGGGGTCGAGTATCTGTTTGCCACTGTCGTTCTCATGGGGCTGTTGCAAATCTTTGCCGGTGTGATGCAGTGGGGCAAGTTCATCCGGCTGGTACCGCACCCCGTGATGCTTGGTTTCGTGAACGGTCTGGCCATCGTGATCTTCCTGGCCCAGTTGACGCAGTTCAAGGTGCCCGGGTCCGCCGAGGCATCGGGCCATGGTATGGCCGGGGGCGAGTGGCTGACAGGCCTGCCGCTTTACCTGATGCTGGGCCTTGTAGGGCTGACCATGGCAATCATCTGGCTTGCCCCGCGCGTAACGCGTGCCATCCCGGCGCCGCTTGCTGGCATCGGGATTGTCGCTGCCATCGTGATCTTCTTTGGCCTTGATGTGCCGCGTGTGGGTGATCTTGCCTCGATCGAGGGGGGCTTGCCGCCGTTCCACATTCCGTCCGTTCCGCTGACATGGGAAACGCTCGAGATCATTCTGCCCTACGCCGTGATCCTTGCAGCGATTGGCCTTATCGAAAGCTTGCTGACCCTGAACCTTGTGGGTGACTTGACCGGCCAGCGCGGCGGGGCCAGCCAAGAGTGCATCGCGCAGGGTGTTGCCAACACCGCCACCGGCTTTTTCGGAGGCATGGGCGGGTGCGCCATGATCGGTCAGTCGATGATCAACGTGAAGTCCGGCGGGCGGACGCGCATCGCTGGTGTAGCCGCCGCGCTGTTCCTGCTGGCCTTCATCCTTGTGGGGTCATCCATCATCGAACTGATCCCGCTGGCCGCTCTGGTTGGCGTGATGTTCATGGTGGTGATCGGGACCTTCGCCTGGAACAGCCTCAAGATCCTGCGCAAGGTGCCGTTGACTGATGCCTTTGTCATCGTGCTGGTGACCGTCGTGACGGTGATGGAGGACCTTGCCGTGGCCGTTGTCGTGGGCGTCATTGTGTCGGCGCTGGCCTATGCGTGGAACAACGCGCGCCGCATCCATGCCAAGACCTATGCCACGCCTGAGGGCGCGCGTGTCTATCAGGTGCAGGGGCCGCTGTTCTTTGGTTCGGCGACCGGATTTATCGAGATGTTCAAGGTCGAAACGGATCCGCGCGAGGTGATCATCGATTTCGCCGACAGTCGTGTAGTCGATCAATCCGCGCTGCAGGCGATCGAGGCGGTGGCGGCGAAGTATCAAGAGGCTGGCAAGCGCGTGCAGCTTCGCCATCTGACGCATGACTGCCACAAGCTGCTGACCAAGGCGGGACACCTGATTGTCGACAGCGACGATGACCCCGACTACGAGATTGCAACAGATTACGGAGTGCGGACGGGTATTCTGGGAGGGCACTGACCGAGGATGGTCAGGCGAGGCCGAAAAAGTCCTCGCGGCTCATGACCACTACATCGTCGATCGTCAAATCCTCTGCTCTTGGCCCGTTCACCTGAATAGAGTTGCCGTCGCCGTATCTAATGTAGTTGCCATCCAAGATGAAATCAGTGCCATCCAGTAGAACGATCTGATCAACAGAGCGGTCGTAGTCCAAGAGGTGGTCAAGCTGGTCGTTGTCGGTGAAGTAAAATACGAAGACATCGGCACCTTGTCCGCCGACCACAATGTCGCTGCCCTTGCCGCCTATGATGGTATCGTTTCCCGCCTCGCCGACCAGCACATCGTCGTGCAGACGACCATCGAGGAAATCGTCGTCCTGACCTCCGAAAATCGTATCTCGTCCGTCGAATCCAATAAGTGTGTCATTGCCCGCCTCACCGCGCATGTGGTCCCGGCCTGACCCTCCTTGCGCCAGATCATCGCCGACCCCGGCACGGATTACATCGTCGCCCGTCTTGCCAAGAATTGTGTCGTTTCCGGTGCCGCCGATGAGCGTATCGTAGCCGTAATTGCCTTCGATATGATCATCGCCCGCCCCGCCATAGATAAGGTCGAACCCGTCATTGCCCCGCAGGCGATCGTTTCCCGCCCCACCGTCGATCGTGTCGTTCTGCCGCCCGCTGTTTACGATGTCATCGCCATCCCCCGCAAACACCTGGTCCCGCCCAAAGAAGGTGTTGATGCGGTTGTCGCCTGACAAATCCGCCGACACACCATCCGCCGTCGTCGCCGTGTCGAGAATGAGATCGGCGGCAGAGTTTCCGTTGTATTCCCAAGGCAATCGGTAGGCGAAGTCTTCCATCGCGTCTGTCAGGCCACCGAGTTCATCAATAGCGGCTTGCAAAAGCGTCGAGACATCGAAATTCAATTGCGAAAATGTCACGGCATAGCTGGACTGCAAGGTCCACGTAATATCGGTGATGATCCCACCAGCAAGTACGGGCAGGCTGCCGTCTGTGCTGTAGGTCAGGCCTATGCCCCGCACAGTAAAAGCCGGAGTTTGTCCGCTGGGCAAAGGTGTGTCTACTTGCAGAATTGCCGTCGTAATCGGATTCGGCGTTCCGCCTGTGACCGAGCTGAGCAGCGTGGTCTCCAGCATCATGCTTTCCAGCAGGTTGCCGATGATGCCCTGATCCGTGGACAGGCCTTCAGAGATGGTAACAACGGGTCTGGGCGGCATGATTGGTTTCGTGCTCCGGTAGATACGAAATATCTTCGCGTGCCGTACCCTGTTGCGTCAATGGCTTCGTTTTTGGTTGGATTGGTGGCGCGTTGTTTGATGGAGATGCGCGGAGGATCTCCATATTTGTCTTCCGTCGGTCCTCGTATGCCGATGATATAGGTGTATGGGGTGGTGAGGTGCGGCCGGACCAACGGGCTGAATTATGTCAGGGCATAACGTGTCTCTGGCCCGACGAAATGGCGGTACCGCAATATGTTAGAGATGACGTCACCACTTGAGTGCAGGGAAGTTTGCCTCTCACTCTATCATGATGATCCGGGTTGTGCGTTTGTAACAGGCTTGTCTAGACGCACGTGCGTAACGAGGTGGGAAAGACTTCTACGGAAAATGACTCGGGCCGGTATCATCCGGCCCGTACCTTGTTCTGCTTTGTAGCACTGTCGTGCGCTTTAGTTGGTGATCACACCAACGCCGGCACCGACTACAGCGCCTTCGACGCAACGGCCATCGGCCAGAACTTCACCAGCGGCACATCCGATTGCGCCCCCAATGGCGGCCCGTTGCAGGCCATTGTCCACATCTCCACAGGCTGCGAGCCCTGTAATGGACACAACTGCAGTGAGGGTAAGAAATCTTCGCATGGGCCGAACTCCTGAGCCATTAGTATTATGTTACGCTAGCACGAGGTTTGGCGCCGTTCGAAAGGTTTGCGACCGGTGCGATGAATTGCGCGCCAAATCGCCGATCGGATGCGCATGGTTTCACGACGCCTGCGTTTCCCCGCCCTCCGAAAGATCATTCATTGTCGAATGGACGCGCCGTATGAATTAGACGCCAAGGCGCAATACGAGCCGCAAAAGGCACTTGGACCCGCGCTGCAACTCAGGCTGGAGAACGTCTAACGGCAAATCGGCCTGTCGTTACGCGACGCCGTTCTGTCTGCGCGTGTTGCGTCCACCCAGCCCGGCATTGCGGCAGGGGGGTGGTTCCGGGTGGGCGGTACTGCGCACCAAACCAAGGGCGCGCACCATCCCGCCGGATCAGCAGGATGCCAATGCATTGACGTCACCGGCCATGAGTGCGGGTACCGCAGCGGCGACCCTGTCTACGGGCCAGTCCCACCAGGCCAGCGTGTTAAGTGTTGCAATATCGGCATCGGAAAAGCGCATCTTGACCACCTGTGCCGGGTTGCCAGCAACAATGGCGTAGTCCGGAATGCTGCCCCGTACCACTGCCCCGGCCCCGACGATCACACCGTTGCCGATCCGCGCACCGGGGCAAACGATTGCGCCGTACCCCAGCCAGACGTCGTTTCCGATCACCGTGTCGCGGGTGTCCGGTTGAAAACCCGCCATTTGCGTTTGGTCGAAGATGGGAAAGGGATAGGTGGTTAGTCCATCCATGGCGTGGTTGGCGCCGGATGTGATGAACCGCACCCCGTGTGCGATCTGGCAAAACCGGCCGATCCGCAGCTTTTCGGGTCCGTATCCGAACATGTAGGGGGCCAGATGCGCCGCCCAATCCGCTACCGGGGCAAAGTTTGAGGCGTAGGTGTAGTCACCGATCTCCCACCCAGGGTGATCGATCACTCTGTTCAGAAACACGGTGCCCTGATGCTCTGACCCGTCGGGCAGGGTGATGGGATAGGCGCGTCCGGCGTCTGGAAGGGTCATTCGCCGGGTCGTTTCAGGCTAAACTTCTCGCGCACAACCGAATAGTCGCGGTATCCCAGCCGCGTGAGTGGGTTGTATTGCAGCACGTCAAAGATGCCGTCGACGATGCAGTCTTCGCGCAGGTGCACGCCCACGACCTCGCCGAACACGACATAGTTGGCTTCCCCCTCGATTTTGGTGATTTGAGTCATGCGGCATTCCAGTGAGGCCGGGGATGCGGCGACACGGGCACAGTTGATCTCGGAACAGTCCGCCTTGTCGATTTGGGCAAGCGCAAACTCATCCGTGTCCGCTGACCATTCGCCCGATGTCTGGTTCATTGTGTCCTTCATCGCGTACTCCACCACGTTCACGCAGAACACGCCCGTATCTCGGATGTTCGCCACGCTGTCCTTGGTGCCATCACGGTCGGGCTTGGTGCTGGTCGAGGCGAACATAACCTGCGGCGGGACATAGGCCACGCCGTTGAAGAAAGAATAGGGCGCAAGGTTGTCCGATCCGTCGCTGCCCCGGGTGGAAATCCAGCCGATGGGCCGGGGGGTGACGATGGCGTTGAACGGGTTGTGGGGCAGGCCGTGGCCATCGGCGGGGCGGTAGAACATACGGGCTCCGTTTCGTGCGTTTGCGCAACGGTTACCTGCATGCTAGGGCGGGTTCCAGCCCATAAGACCCCGGACCAAACGCACCGCCCATGTATCATCTGAGCACAGAGACGCCCGACGATCGGTGGGAGGTCGAGGCCCTGTATGACCTTTGCTTTGCACCGGGGCGCGAGGCACTGTCGTCTTATCGTCTGCGTGATGATGTGCCACCCGTGGCCGGTTTGAGCCATGTGGCGCGCGACATAGATGGCATCCTTGCAGGTGCGATCCGGTATTGGCCGGTACGGATTGGTTCGCAGACGGCGCTGCTGCTTGGCCCTGTGGCTGTGCACCCCACACGGCAGGGGGAGGGGCTTGGCGGTGAGTTGATCGAAACTTCGCTTCGGCAGGCGGTGCATTCCGGCTGGGACCGGGTGATGCTGGTGGGTGATGCCCCCTATTACAGCCGTTTCGGGTTCCAGAAACTGCCCGGTATCATCATGCCGCCGCCGACCAACCCTGAACGTGTATTGGGCCGTGACCTGACGGCCGGTGCGTGGACTGATTTGCGCGGCGACGTCATGCGTTTTGGTTGATAACGCACCCATGCCTTCCCATGTTGAAGGCATGAACGAAATTATCCTTGTTCCCAAACCCTTGGACACAGACGCAGAACTGGACCGACTTGCCCGCCGTTACAAGGCTGCGGGGGGGCTTGGCATTCAGATTCTCAACACTCTTGGTACGCGGGCCGACGGACTGCTGGGTCGACTACCCGGTCCTGTGCGTGACCAATTGGACGGGGCGACCCGCGCGGCCTTGGTGCAGGCGCTGGGCGCGGCCAGCAAGTCGCGCGGCATGGTGCCAGATCAGGCCGAGTGGCTGAACGCGACCGTCAGTGCCGCAATGGGCGCGGCAGGTGGCTTCGGTGGTCTGCCCACTGCATTGGCTGAGCTGCCCGTGACCACAACGCTGCTGTTGCGCGTGATCGAAGGTGTGGCCGTGGAACACGGATTCGATCCCGCCATGGACTCTGTCCGATTTGACTGCGTGCAGGTCTTTGCCGCTGCTGGCCCGCTTGAGCATGATGATGGGGCGGATATCGCCTTTCTGTCCGCCCGTATGGCGCTGAGCGGCGCTGCCATGCAGGCGTTGGTCGCACGCGTTGCTCCAAGGCTTGCCGTGGTGATGGGGCAAAAGCTGGCGGCACAGACCGTGCCCGTTCTGGGCGCTGTGGCCGGGGCTGCCACGAACTACGCCTACACCAGCTATTACACCGACATGGCCCATGTGCATTTCGGACTCCGCCGCCTCGCGGTCGAGGCGGATCAACCGCACGAAGCCATGGTCGAGCGGCTGCGGACCGAGGTGCTGGCGCTCAAGTAGCGCCGCCTGAGATAGCCGATTGCGCAACTGAGGTTGCCTTGATCACGGCGAACACAGACTGCCCTTCGCGCAGACCCATGGTCTGCACCGCCCGCGCCGTGATCCTTGCAAGCAACGCGTCACCGCCTGCGTCCAGTGCGATCGCTGCGCCCGGGCCGTCGCCCGCACGAATGGCGGTGATGGTCACCGGCAGAATGTTTTGCGCGCTCAACCCTTCGGGACGTGACAAGGACAAGAGTACATCCTGCGCCAGCACGCGCAGGCGCACTGCTGCCCCAACGGGGGCTTGCACACCCATCAACTGGACCCTGCCTGCAGCAAGCTGGAGGGTGCTCAGACCATCTTCTCCATGTGCCTCCACCCGCGCTCGGAGTACTGCACCAGCCTCACGTACACCCAGTAGTGGTACGGCAGCTGGATCGGCCATCACGTCAAAGATCGGCCCCTGCCGCGCCACGCGCCCCCCGGCCAGCAGCATCATGTGATCGGCCAACCGTGCAACCTCGTCCACGGCATGGCTGACATAAAGGATCGGCACGCCCGCTTCGCGCTTGAGCCGATCGAGATAGGGTAGGATCTCGGCCTTGCGAGGGCCATCCAGCGCGGCCAGTGGTTCGTCCATGAGCAACAGGCGCGGGTTCGACAGAAGCGCGCGCCCGAGGGCCACGCGCTGTTTCTCTCCGCCTGAAAGCGTTGCGGGGCGGCGGTCTAGCAACACCCCGATCCCCAGCATCTCAATGATCCGGGGGCGATCCGACGCCCGCGCACCATAGCGGCTGGCGTAATCCAGATTGTCGGCGACGGTCATGTGCGGGAACAGGCGGGCATCCTGAAACACGTAACCCACACGGCGTTTGTGGACGGGCAACGTGTCAAAGCGCAGACCATCAAGGGTGATGTGCGCATGATCAGGGCGCAGCAGGCCGGCAACGGCATTCACGATTGTCGTCTTGCCTGCACCCGAGCGGCCAAAAAGGGCGGTCACACCCGGCCCGGCCTCGAACGCGACATCCAGTGCGAAATCACCAAAACGGTGGCGGACGGCGACCGACAGCGTCATGTGCCCGCAATCCGGCGCGCAACTCTGCGGGCCAGCCATTCCGACAGGACCACGGCCCCCAGTGCGATGATACAGGCCCAGAGCACCAGCCGGATCGCCGCATCTTCGCCCCCCGGCACTTGCAACAGGGCGTAGATGGCCGAGGGCAGGGTCTGCGTCTCTCCGGGGATGTTGGCGACAAAGGTGATGGTGGCCCCGAATTCGCCCATGGCCTTGGCAAAACCCATGACCGCACCGGCCAATACACCGGGCAGGATCAGGGGAAGGGTAATCGACCCAAAGACGGCCCAACCGGGCGCGCCGAGGGTGCGGGCCGCATCCTCGATTTTGGGATCCACGGCTTCGATGGCAAGGCGAATGGCGCGAACCATCAGAGGGAAGCCCATGACCATGGCGGCCAGTGCCGCACCGGTCCAGCGAAAGGCGAGGACAAGACCGAATGTCTCTTCTAGAAAGCGCCCCGCAGGGCCGTTACGGCCAAAAGACAGAAGCAGAAGGTAGCCGGTGACCACCGGGGGCAGGACCAGAGGCAGATGGACCAGCGCGTTCAGCACCGATTTGCCCCAGAAATCCCGGCGGGCAAGCAGCCACGCGATCCAGATGGCAAGGGGCAAGGCCAACAGCGTGGCGGTCACGCCAACCAGCAGTGACAGGCGCAGGGCGGTCCATCCGGCTTCATCCAGCATCATGGCAGACGAAACCCGGCGGCGACAAAGATGTCGGTTTGCGCCGCCACATGATCCAGGAAGGCGGATCCGGCTGGCGTCAGGGCGAGGCCCGGATACAGGATTTGCGGATGGGCGGTCGCGGGAACCTCGTAAACCACCGAGACGGCGTCGCTGGCCGCGGCGTCCGAGGCATAGACGATGCCCAGTGGGGTTTCTCCTCGTGCGACAAGGGCAAGGGCGGCCCGCACATTCTCGGTCTCGGCCAGACTGGGGCGGAGCATGTCCCACGCACTGATCGTTGTCAGCCACGCCTGAGCGTAAATACCGGCGGGGACGGACTGATGCTGACCCATCGCCAACCGCCCGCCGTCAAGGCGTGCAAGGATCGTATCTGCGGTTACATCGGGCAGGATGGGTGCACCTGCCGGACCGATAACGACAAGCGCGTTCGACAGCAGGGCGCGCGCGTCGCGCGGTGCGTGCCCGTTTTCCACCAGCCAATCGGACCATGCGGCGTTTGCCAGGATCACGGCGTCGGCAGGCGCGCCCTGACTGACCTGACGCGCCATGGCCCCACTGCCGCCATAGCTGATCACGACATCACCGACCCAGGCCTCGGCCACATCATCCAGCGGGCCTTGCAACGAGGCCGCTGCAAAGATCCTGACGGTGTCCGCTGTACCGGCCGTCGCGGCAAGCCAGGTCGCACATGCGAGGGACAAGCCCTTGATCCATCTTGGAGTTTTCATCGCGTCAAACTATTGGACAATGGCGGCGAACGCTCAAGTCCAAAAGCAGTGCGCCCGACGCATGCTGTTCCTTGCGCGAGTAACGCTTTTTTCACGTTACGGTGCGTAGTTATGGGCCGAAACTGGTCTTTCTTGGTTAATTCCAGTATAAAGACTGGAATAACGGAGGGCAGGGCAGTGACGGCCCCGATGATCAAGCAGCTTCCCCTTTCACTGGGACGCGCCAAGAAAGCGGATGTGCGCACACAGTTTGCGGCGCTGTGCTATCGCATCAAGAACAACAAGGTGCAGGTCCTTCTGGTGACTTCGCGCCGCACGCGGCGCTGGATCATTCCCAAAGGTTGGCCGATTGATGGTCAGACACCGGGCGACAGCGCGGCACAGGAAGCGTGGGAAGAAGCCGGCGTGATTGGTCGCGCCGATCAGCGCCCACTTGGCATGTTTTCGTACAACAAGCATATGGGCGATGATGATGGGCTGCCCGTTGCGGCCATGGTTTATGCGCTCAAGGTCAAATCGCTGACGACTGATTATCCCGAAGCGGCGGAACGCAAGCGCAAGTGGGTGAGCCGGAAAAAGGCGGCCCAAATGGTGGATTCACCGGAATTGTCGCGCATCCTGCGGGACTTTGACCCAAGGTTTCTGGCCTGATTTCCGACCTTTATGCCTTTGACCGCAGCGCCGGGTCGCATATGTGTAATGCACCATGATCAAATACACCCTCAAATGTGCCGATGGGCACGGCTTTGAAAGCTGGTTTGCAAGTGCCGAGGCCTTTGACGGCCTTAAGGCAGCCGGGCATGTGTCTTGCGCAATGTGCGGTATCACGGAAGTTGAGAAGGCGATCATGGCACCGCGTGTGCGCACTGCACGCGCGGCGTCAGATGACGGCGCGGAAGGCGGCGCAGGATTGAGCCAGCCTTCGTCCGAGGCAGAAGCGGCGCTGGCACAGATGCGTGAGGCGGTCGAGAAGAACGCCACATATGTGGGCGGCGATTTCGCATCCGAAGCGTTGGCGCAGCATCTGGGTGAACAGCCGGACCGTCCGATCTGGGGCGAGGCGAACCGGGAAGAGGCCAAGCGCCTGATCGACGACGGTGTCCCGGTGGCACCGCTTCCCTTCATTCCATCACGCAAAGCGAACTAGTTTTTATGCATATTCTGATTACAGGGGCCACCCGGGGTATTGGTGCCGGGTTGGCTGCGGCCTACCGCGCGCAGGGTCATGACGTCACGGGCACAGGCCGGTCCTCGGGTGCCGAGGTGACGCTTGACGTCACACAACCATCTGATCATCGCGCCATGGCGGCACAGCTCGAGGGGCGGCCTATCGATTTGCTGGTCTGCAACGCTGGTGTCTATCTGGACAAGGGCAATGCGCTTGAGACTGGCTATGCCCCGGATTTGTGGGCGCAGAGCTTCGCGGCAAATGTCACCGGTGTCTTTCTGACCATACAGACCCTTTTGCCCAACCTGCGCGCGGCCCCTGCGCCGCGTATCGCCATCATCTCGTCACAGATGGCGTCACATACCCGCGCCCCGGGCGGCAGCTATATCTACCGCGCGTCCAAGGCAGCTGCGCTCAATCTGGGCCGCAACCTTGCATCTGATCTGGCGGGCGAGGTGGCCGTGGGCATCTATCATCCGGGCTGGGTACAAACCGATATGGGAGGCGGAGCTGCCGACATCACGGTGGATGAGGCCGCCGCTGGCCTGATGGACCGATTTGCTTCACTGAACCATGAAACAACGGGCTGTTTCGAGACGTGGGACGGACGCACGCACGCGTATTGAGCGCTCTGTCAAATGGCTGTTGTTGCATTGACGCGCGGCTGTGCGGCTTGATTTTATTTTGAGACGCCTTTTCAGGCGGGTATTTGGGGATCCGAGACGGAGCACGCTCCTCGAACAGGGGGCGGTGGATCAGCACATGGGCTGGTAGGGGTAACGCGCCCCGGGACTGCCTGTCGCTTGCACGTAGGCTGCGCCAGTGACCACTTCTTGCAACTTTGCAGGCGGGGGGATAAAGGCAGGCGGACGGAAATTTGAGGCCTTTCATGCCTGTTCTCGTGATGAAATTCGGTGGCACATCGGTAGCCACTTTGGACCGCATCCGGCGCGCCGCCAAGCGCGTGGGTGTTGAGGTCGCCAAGGGCTATGATGTGATCGTCATCGTGTCCGCCATGTCCGGCAAGACCAATGAACTTGTGGGCTGGGTCAATGAAACGTCGCCCCTGTTTGATGCGCGCGAATATGATGCCGTGGTGTCGTCCGGCGAAAACGTGACAGCGGGCCTGATGGCTTTAACCTTGCAGGAAATGGACGTACCAGCGCGCAGTTGGCAGGGCTGGCAGGTGCCGCTCAAGACCAACTCTTCGCATTCCAGTGCCCGTATAGAAGAGATCCCGCCCGACAATATCAACGCCAAGTTTGGCGAAGGGATGCGTGTTGCCGTGGTCGCGGGCTTTCAGGGGATCAGTCCGGAGGGCCGGATCACCACGCTGGGTCGCGGCGGGTCGGACACAACCGCGGTTGCCTTTGCCGCCGCGTTCGAGGCGGAGCGGTGCGATATTTATACGGATGTTGACGGTGTCTATACCACCGACCCCCGGGTCAGTCCCAAGGCGCGCAAACTGGACAAGATCGCGTTCGAAGAGATGCTTGAGCTTGCCAGCTTGGGCGCCAAGGTGCTGCAGACCCGGTCTGTAGAGCTGGCGATGCGTTACAAGGTCAAACTGCGTGTGCTCAGCAGTTTCGAGGAACAATCCGACGCGGCCGGGACACTGGTCTGCGATGAGGAGGATATCATGGAAAGCAATGTCGTGGCCGGTGTGGCCTTTTCCCGGGACGAGGCGAAGATGACGCTGGTGTCGGTCGCGGACCGTCCGGGCATCGCGGCCACCATCTTCTCGGCGCTCAGCGATGCCGGAGTGAACGTGGACATGATCGTCCAGAACATCTCGGAAGAGGGGCGCACAGACATGACCTTCTCCTGCCCCACAGATCAGGTGGCGCGTGCCGAAAAGGCGATGGCCGAGGCCAAGGGCGAAGGGATCATCAATTTTCATGAACTGATCGCCGACACGGATGTCGCCAAGATCAGCGTTGTGGGCATCGGTATGCGCAGTCACACAGGCGTCGCGGCCAAGATGTTCCAATGCCTGAGCGCCGAGGGCATCAATATCAAGGTCATCACCACGTCCGAGATCAAGATCAGCGTACTGATTGATCGCAAGTACATGGAGCTGGCCGTACAGGCCCTGCATGACGCTTTTGAATTGGACAAGGCTGCCTGACATACCTAGGTTTGCAGCATCCGGACCGTCACAAGGGACGACCCGATGCTGAGAATGCTAAAGGCCCTTCTTCTGACGATCAGTGCGATACCGGCAACAGCGCAACAGTTGCCGGAGCCTGTCGGCCACGCCCTTCTGCACGTCATTGCACACGAGGCCGGGCACGCCGTTCTGCGTGAGTTCGACCTGCCTGTCCTTGGTCCGGAAGAGGATATTGCCGAGGATTTCGCCACTGTCTTTGTCTATCTCACCCTGCCTGATCAGGCCGAGGCCATCGTTGAAGCGCGAGCTGCGCAACACCGTGCTGACGGGGCGACGCCTGGCCCTTTTTCAGCATACAGGGCCGATGCGCAGCTGGCCGGGCGCATGATATGTTTACTCTATGGGTTTGACCCGGATCGCTTCAATGCGCTTGCGGATCGGCACGATATGGATTCGGATGCGCGCGACACATGCGCTGACCTGGCACCAGAGGTGTTGCGCAGTTGGCGCCGCACGCTCGCACCGCTTTGGATTGATCCGGAGGCACGCGTGACCGAAGTCGGTTTTCGTGTTGATCCTGCGTTGCAAGTTCAAGCCGAGGGAAATCGCGAATTGATCAACACGGCACTGGGCGTACTGGCGCGTATTGACTGGCATTCGCGCGTCACATTGAACTTTGCTCAATGCGACGGCACGGCAGGTTGGCGGCGAAATGGGCGCGTTATTTACGTCTGTAGCAGCTACATTGATCGTATGATTGGCCAACTGGATCGCTGAATTTTCGTAACATGTCAGTGGATTGTTGCACAAATTCTACCTTTACGTGAGTACTTGCGGTAACAGAAGCGCTTTGGCGTTTCGCTTTGCCGGTTGCTGTGATCTAAGCTGATCCCGCAGGACGGACGTGGGGATGGCGTGGCAATGGCCGAGCGCTTTGAAACGGAAAGCCGCAAGCTGCTGGGCCGCTTGCGAGACGCCATGGCGGGGGATGACCCTGGTCAGGCGCGGCTTGACAAGATCACCCATCTGATTGCGAACAGCATCGGATGCGAGGTCTGTTCGATCTACCTGTTCCGCGATGAAGAGACACTTGAGCTTTGCGCAACCGAGGGGCTGAACCCTGACTCAGTTCACCAGACACGGATGCGTCTGGGTGAAGGGCTGGTGGGGCGCGTGGCTCGTAGCAGGCAGGTTGTGAACACGGCTGACGCCCCCAGTGCGCGCGGATTCCGTTACATGCCCGAGACGGGGGAAGAGGTATTTTCCAGCTTCCTTGGCGTTCCGGTCCAGCGGCTGGGCGAGTCGATGGGCGTATTGGTGGTGCAGTCAAAGCAGGCGCGCGAATTCTCTGCCGATGAAGTCTATGCGTTGGAAGTGGTGGCAATGGTCCTGGCCGAGATGGCGGAGCTGGGCGCCTTTGTGGGCGAAGGCGCGGCCATGGGCGCGCGCCATTCACAGCCGGTGATGTTGCGCGGTACCGTCGCACAAGAGGGGGTGGCCGAGGGGCATATCTGGCTGCACGAACCGCGTGTTGTCGTCACGAACCCAATCGCCGACGATCCCCACCGCGAGCTTGAGCGGCTGACCGAAGCGGTCGAGGAACTGCGCGTTGGGGTCGACAAGATGCTCACGCTGGCTGCCGACAAGGAACAGGCGCAAGTGCTGGAAGCCTATCGTATGTTCGCCAATTCCAAGGGTTGGATGCGGCGCATGCAAGAGGATATCAGTAATGGCCTGAGTGCCGAGGCCGCGGTGGAAAAGGAACAATCGCTGGCCCGCGCGCGTATGGGGCAGGCAACAGATAGCTACTTGCGAGAACGGCTGAGCGATCTGGATGATCTGTCAAACCGGCTGTTGCGCATTCTGACCGGGCAGGGGGCCGATACAGGGGCCGAGATGCCCGCAGACCCGATCCTTGTGGCGCGCAATATCGGACCTGCCGAGTTGCTGGATTATGGGCGCAATCTACGAGGCATCATTCTCGAAGCGGGGTCGGTGGGCAGCCATGCGGCCATCGTCGCGCGCGCGCTGGCTATTCCGCTGATCGTCCACGCGGAACGCGCGACGCTCGAGGCGCTGAACGGCGACCACGTGATGGTGGATGGCGAGCAGGGGATCGTGCACCTGCGCCCGGACGACACGGTTGTCACGGCATTCCGCGACAAGATGGCGATGCAGGCGGCTGCGGTCGAACGCTATGCGTCCATTCGGGACAAGGCTGCGGAAACCCTGTGTGGTTCCGTCATATCGCTGCACATGAATGCCGGTTTGATGGCGGATTTGCCTTCGCTAGAAGGGTCCGGAGCCGAGGGCGTGGGCCTGTTCCGTACGGAACTGCAGTTCCTTGTTCGCAACCAGATGCCGAAACGGTCCGAGCTTTCGGCGCTCTATGCCCGTGTGCTGGATGCGGCGGGTGGCAAGCCGGTAATCTTCCGCACCCTCGATATCGGGTCTGACAAGGTCCTGCCCTACATGAAACCCAATGATGAGCCGAACCCGGCCTTGGGTTGGCGTGCTATCCGCGTTGGCCTGGACAAGCCGGGCGTGATGCGGATGCAGTTGCAGGCGCTTATCCGCGCGGCAAACGGGCGTCCGTTGACGGTGATGTTCCCCTTTGTCGCGCAATACGAGGAATATACCCTGGCCCGGGCCGAGGTGGACAAGGCCATGGAGCGCGAAGCGCGGCTGGGGCACGTGCTGCCCGAGACGCTAAAGGTGGGGGCGATGCTGGAAACACCCAGCCTGGCCTTTTCCCCGCAGAAGTTCTTTGAAGAAGTCGGTTTCCTGTCCATTGGGGGCAATGACCTCAAGCAGTTCTTCTTTGCTGCCGACCGCGAGAATGAGCGGGTGCGGCGGCGCTATGATACGCTGAATGTATCGTTCCTATCCTTCATCGAACGCATTGTTGAGCGCTGTAACCAGACAGACACGCCGTTGTCCTTTTGTGGCGAAGATGCCGGTCGGCCGGTAGAGGCTTTGTGCTTTGCCGCCATCGGCTTGCGCAGCCTGTCCATGCGCCCAGCCTCTATCGGTCCGGTCAAGTCCTTGTTAAGACGGTCTAATCTGGACGAGGTGCGCAAAGTGATCGCTGACGCGCGTCACAGGGGCGATATGAGCGTCAGACCAGCGATAATGGACTATTTGCGCGATCAAGGCTGATACACCGTAAAACCATTTGAGATCAATGTCCTGCCGCCCCAAGTGAAGGTTTTGGGTCGAGCGCGTCGATTGCGGCAGTTTTCGCAGCACGGTGACATTGCCAGCGGGTCTGTCGGTGATTTTTGCGACAAGTACTAATTTTATTTCGATTGAAATTATAACTTATCCCTGAGTTTATCTTCAAAACTTTCCTTATCATTACAATCGTTGCAAACACTCACATTATACCCCCACCAAAGCTCTCGGCACAAAAAACCGCCACCTGCAGCGCAGATGGCGGTCTGTTTCGCGTCAAAAATAGCTTAACGCAGCCGTTGTTCCGATGTGGCGTCAAAGAACATCACGCGGTCATCATCAAAGCTGACGGTTACCTCGGTGCCCTCATCCATCGCCATGTCACCACGCGATTCGACGATTAAACGTTCGCCGGTTGGGGTGGTCAGGTAATCATAGGCCACACCGCCCAGACGCTCGCGGATGTCCAACTTAATGGGAGACGCTCCCTGATCCAGGGCCATATCCTGTGGACGGACACCCACAGTCACCTCGGTCCCCGCGGCGGGCAAAGATACGGATGTCGGTATCACGCGGTCAGCCAGACCGGGCACGCGCACACTGCCTTCCTCGACCACACCCTTGATGAAGTTCATTGCGGGCGATCCGATGAAGCCCGCAACGAACTTGTTGTCCGGGTCTTGGTAAAGATGCATGGGGCTGCCCACCTGCTCGATATAGCCCGCGCGCAGCACGACGATCTTGTCGGCCAGCGTCATCGCCTCGACCTGATCGTGGGTCACATAGATCATCGTGGTGCCCAGTTCCTTGTGCAGGCGGGCAATCTCGACCCGCATGTCCACGCGCAACTCGGCATCGAGGTTCGACAGAGGTTCGTCGAACAGGAATACCTCGGGCCCCCGGACGATCGACCGGCCAATAGCGACACGCTGACGCTGACCACCGGACAGGGCAGCGGGCTTGCGGGCCAGATACTCGTCCAGCTTCAGGATCTTCGATGCGCCATCGACCTTGCGTTTGATCTCGGCCTTGTCGACACCGTTCATTTTCAGGCCAAAGCCCATGTTTTCTTCGACGGTCATGTGGGGATAGAGGGCATAGGTCTGGAACACCATAGCCACCCCACGCTCGGCCGGGTCCATATGGGTCACATCGCGGGCGCCGATGTTGATCTGCCCGTCGCTTGTTTCCTCCAGCCCTGCGATCATGCGCAACAAAGTCGACTTGCCGCAGCCCGACGGGCCGACAAAGACGCAGAATTCGCCATCCTCAATGGTCAAGTCCACGCCATGGATGACCTGTGTGGCTCCATACCGTTTAATGGCCTTTTGCAATGTAACACCGGTCATGGTGGTCCTCCCTTATTGAGTTGGAAACTGCCAATTGGCAGCGGCACTCGCGATGTCGCGCGCAGTGGATTGAAGATGCGGCGCAAGCTGGCTCAGATCAGCAAGTGACTTGCGCATGGTGGATGTGGTGACGCTCAGCGCGCCGATAGAGCGGCCCGCCTCCGACAGTATCGGGGCGGCAATACAGATGATGCCCGGCTCGTGCTCTTCCCGGTCATAAGCGACGCCCTCGGACCGAATCGCCTCGAACTCGGCGCACAACGAATCGCGGCTGGTGTGGGTGTTGGCCGTGTGCGCAAACCACGCCTGTTGGGACAGGGCCACTTCCAGTGCCTCGTCGCTCAGAAAGGCGAGCATCGCCTTGCCCACGCCGGTGCAATATCCCGGGCCAACCTTGCCTGCTTGGCTGAACATCTCAAGCGGCTCGGCGGCGTTGCGCTTATCCACATACAGAACCTGCCCTCCATCCATCTGGGCAAGGTGTACGGTCTCGCCCACACGCGCGCTCAGATCATCGATAAAGGGGCGGGCAATCGGGGCCAGCGAACTCTGTCGCCAAGCCGCATGAGCCAAGCTTACAAGGCGCAAACCGGGTGCATAGGTCTGCCGATCTGCATCATAGCGCAACATGCCAAGGGCGGTAAGGGTCTGCACCAAACGGTACAGTGTCGCCTTGGGATGGGAAGACAGGGCCAGCAGTTCGGAAAACCGCACAGGACGCTCCAGCTGGGCCACAAGGTCCAGCACGTCAAGCGCCTTGGCAATTGTTCCTTCCCCCGTACGGGGAGCTGCCGTGTTCATCTGTCTCCTCCCAAAGACAAGCCATGAAACCTGTTGACGTGTCGGTCCTGTCCCTCGTAGGGTTCCAATAGTTGGAAACCGGTTTCACTATGTGGAACTTCCACAATGCAGGGGCCGGTGTCAAAGAAAAACTGACTTTTCGTCGTCGACAGGAAAATGCACGCTCGGCGGCAAAGCGTAATGGAACCAACGGGAGGAGAACCATGTTCCTTAATCTTAAAACCGCAGTTGCGGCCATTGCACTGTCGGCTGTTGCCGGCACCGTATTTGCCCGTGACCTGGTCATCAACTTCGATGACCTGAACCCTGGCCCCAAAAAGGGCTTTGAAGATGCAGTAGAGATGTTCAAGGCTGAAAACCCTGACATCAACGTCATCGTCAACATCAACGACCGTGAAGCGCACAAGACAGCGATCCGCAACTTCCTGACCGCTGATGCGCCCGACGTGACCAGCTGGTACCCGGGCAACCGCATGGCACCCTTTGTTGACGCAGGATTGTTCCAGCCCGTCGATGACGTGTGGGAAGAAAACGGCTTCTCCGAAGATCTGTCGGCGATCAAGGCAACCATGAGCCGCGACGGCAAGATCTGGGGTGTGCCCTATTCCTACTACCAGTGGGGCATCTACTACCGCAAAGACATCTTTGGCCTGCTTGAGCTGGAAGAGCCCCAGACATGGGACGAGTTGCTGGCGGCCTGCGGCAAGATGAAAGAGAACGGCGTCACGCCCTTCACCATCGGCACCAAGTTCCTTTGGACCGCCGCCGGTGTGTTCGACTACATCAACCTGCGCACCAACGGCTATGACGTGCACAACGCACTGACAGCAGGCGAGATCAAGTACACCGATCCGCGCATCGTTGCGACCTTCGACAACTGGGAGCAGCTGATCAACGAGTGTGGCTTTGTCGACAACCACGCCTCGATGTCCTGGCAGGACGCGATTGCGCCTTTCGCCAACGGTGATGCGGCGATGTACGTGATGGGCAACTTCTCGGTCGACGGCTACAAGAACGCCGGCCTGACCGAAGACCAGATCGACTTCATGCCGTTCCCGACAATCGACGCCAACGTGCCTCCGGCTGAAGAAGCGCCTGCAGACGCATTCTTCATCCCCACCAACGCCAAGAACGTCGAAGACGCCAAGAAGTTCCTGGCCTTCGTTGCGCGCCCGGACGTGCAGACCGAATGGAACAAGACCATGGGTCAGCTGCCGATCAACTCCAAGGCTGGCATCTCGGATGACAAGTTCATCCAAGAAGGTTTTGCCCTGTTGAACGGTGCCACCGGTCTGGCTCAGTTCTATGACCGTGACGCACCTGCGGCGATGGCCAAGGCTGGCATGGAAGGCTTCCAGGAGTTCATGCTGGACCCGTCCAAGAAAGACGCGATCCTGAAGCGCCTGGATGAAGTCCAAGCCGAGGTTTACTAAAACCTTTTGGGGGTGGGCATTACGTGCCCACCCTGCTCTTTGTTTTTGCGATTAACCTTCTGTAAGCACAGATTAATCCTTGTGTTTTCCAAAGGTTAGACATGTCCCCGCGGGGACAGATGCCCAAGCTTAGGAGTGTGCCCATGACACATGCGGTCTTGCCCGACACGAATTCCCGGCCCGAACCGGGTTGGCTCAAGCGCAACAAGCTAGCCATCGCCCCTTGGATATTCTTGATCCCGGCCCTTATCTTTTTCTCGATCTACGTGGTCATACCGATTTTTGAATCGCTCTGGCTGTCGCTCTACAAGTGGAACGGTCTCTACGATGTAGATGGGAACTCCACCGCTGTTTGGGTCGGGTTTGAGAACTATGCGAAGCTTTGGTATGACCCGAATTTCTGGACGTCCCTGCGCAACAACATCGCTTGGCTGATCCTTTACATGTTGGCCGTTCCGCTGGGCCTGTTCATCGCGCTGTTCCTGAACCAGACGGTCACGGGGATGCGGTTCTACAAGTCGATGTTTTTCTTTCCATTCGTGATTAGCCAAGTGGTTGTCGGTCTGATCTTCGGCTGGTTCTACAACCCGGATTTCGGCGTGGTGGGGACCTTGTGGAAGGCAGTTTTCTGCGAGGAAACAACAAACATTCTGGGCAACACGACCTTCGTATGTTCGCGCCCTGCGCCCGATATCCTGTCCAGCCCTGAATGGGCTACCTACGGTATCATCGCCGCCGGTCTGTGGCCTCAGATCGCCTACTGCATGATCCTGTATCTCACTGGCCTGAACAATGTCGCCGCTGACCAGATCGAAGCGGCGCGCCTTGATGGCGCGAAGGGTTGGAAGATGCTGTGGTATGTCGTTGTTCCGCAGCTGAAACCCGCGACCTTCATTGCCGTGGTTGTGACGGTGATCGGAGCGCTGCGATCGTTCGATATGATCGCCATCATGACCCAGGGCGGCCCGTTTGGATCGACCAACGTACTATCGCATTACATGTTCGAGGTCGCGATCTCGGAATATGGTGAGCGGTATGGGTACGGGTCATCCGTGGCGACTGTTCTGTTCGGCATCATGCTGTTTTTCATCAGCTACTTCCTGTGGCGCATGTACCAAGACGAGAAGGGGGGCCGCTGAGATGTTTCCGCGTCCTATTGAAAAGTCGGGCCCCGGTGCCAAGGCAGCCTACCAAGCGTTCCTGCCCGTTGCCCTGATTATGTGGCTTCTGCCTTTGTTGGCGATTTTCCTGACGTCGATCCGGTCGGCGGCGGACATCAACTCGGGCAATGTGTTCGGCTGGCCGTCTGAGTTTGCCATCGTCGAAAACTACACAGCTGTTTTCACGCAATCGGCTGCGGCGCAGTACATGATCAACTCTGTGCTGATCACCGTACCCACCGTTATCATTTCCGTAGCCCTTGCATGCCTTGCGGGCTATGCGCTGGCAATCTACCGGTTCCGGGTCGCACTGCCGTTGTTCTTCCTGTTCGTGGCGGGCAACTTCATTCCTTTCCAGATCCTGATGGTGCCGGTGCGGGACATGTCGGTGCAGACGGGCCTCTATGATACGATCGCCGGGCAGTTCCTGTTCCACGCGGCGTTCCAGACGGGCTTCTGCACGCTGTTCATGCGTAACTTCATTAAAGCGCTGCCGTTCGACCTAGTGGAATCTGCGCGGATCGAGGGTGTCGCGGAATGGCGTATCTTCTGGTACGTCGTTCTGCCGCTGGTCCGGCCCGCCATCGCGGCGCTCGCCGTGCTGATCTTTACCTTTGTCTGGAACGACTTTTTCTGGGCCAACGTGCTGACCCAAGGCGAAAGTGCCAAGCCGATCACGGCGGGTGTGCGGGCGCTGAACGGGCAATTCGTGAACAACTGGCACCTGGTGTCTGCGGCGTCCTTGCTGGCGGCGATCCCACCGGTTGTCTGCTTCTTTCTCATGCAGCGGCATTTCATTGCCGGTCTGACGCTGGGGGCTGTTAAGTGATAAGATGTTGGCGCCTGGATGACGGGCGTCAGACTTTGGTCCTCGGCTCCGACAGGGGTCGATTGGCAGAGGTTGTCTATTGGGGACCGCATCTGCCGGACGAAGAAGATCTGACGACTCTCTACGAGGCTTATACACTTGATGTGACGGGCGGCATGCTGGATGCGAATCCCGAACTCAGCATCTGTCCGGAGGCGACACGATCTTTTCCCGGTCAGCCGGGCCTGATCATCAGGCATGGGGACGGCACGCCGTTCCTGCCCAAGTTCTGCCTGGAACAGGCGGATCTGGCCGACAACGTGCTGGTGCTGACCTACATGGACGGCGACCGGGTGCTGACATACCGCGCCCGGTTCGCCATAGACGCCGATACGCATATGATCGAGGCGAGCGCGGAGCTGCATGCTTCGGAACCAATGCACCTGCACTGGCTGTCTGCCCCCGTCTTTCCAGCGCCGCAACTTGCGGACGAGATGATCGACTTTGCCGGGCGCTGGTGTGGTGAATTCCAGATGAACCGCACGCCATGGTCGCCCGGTATTCGCTATCGCGAGAACCGGACAGGTCGGACGGGTCACGAACACTTTCCAGGCCTGATCGTGCCTGTGCGTGGCGCATCCAATGCATCTGGCCATGCGTATGCCTTCCACTATGGCTGGTCCGGCGGGCACCGTATGGTGGCGGAGGAATTGCCCGATGGACGTCGACAAATTCAGTTTGGTCACGCGGCGCGTGTTGAAGGGGCGGCGCAGAAGCATTTTGCCACGGGCAAGGTCTATGCCGTGTTCTCAGATGATGGCTTGAACGGCTGCGCCGTCGCCTTCCAGCGCCATCTGCGCGACCGGATCGTCACGTTCCCGCGCCCTGATGCGCCGCGTCCCGTGCACTATAATTGCTGGGAAGCCGTCTATTTCGACCACAACCTGGATGAGTTGAAGGATATTGCCGAGCGCGCCGCCAAGCTGGGAGCAGAACGCTTCGTGCTCGACGATGGCTGGTTCGGGAACCGGGACGATGACACGCAGGCGTTGTCCGACTGGGAGGTTGACCCGCGCAAGTACCCGCAAGGCCTGACCCCGCTGATTGATCACGTGAAGTCGCTGGGCATGACATTCGGCATCTGGTTCGAGCCAGAGATGATCAACCAGAACTCCGACATCTTCCGCGCGCACCCGGATTGGGCGCTGGGGGGCGAGGACCAGATCATGGGCCGTCAGCAGATGGCGTTGAACATGGCGCTGCCAGCGGTGCAATCGTTCCTGTTTGCGCGGATGAGCGATATTCTGAGCCGCCACGACATCGAATACATCAAGTGGGACCACAACCGTGTGCTGCCCATGCCCGATGCGGCACAGACGCGTGGGTCTTACACCTTGCTGGACCGCTTGCGGCGTGAGTTTCCGGATGTTGAGATTGAAAGCTGCGCCTCGGGCGGTGGCCGGATCGATTTCGGCATCATGGAACGGACGCAGCGGGTGTGGCTGAGTGACAGCAATGATGCGGTTGAGCGGCTGCGTATTCAGCACAATGCGTCGATCTTCTTACCAATGGCTGTCACCGGGTCCCATGTCGGGCCGCGCACGTGCCATACGTCCGGACGCACGCTCGACATCCGTTTCCGGGCGTGGGTCGCGGCCCAGCGGCACATGGGGTTCGAGATGGACCCGCGCGAGTTGACCGACGAGGAAGCGCAGGTTCTGACCGAGGTGACGGGGTGGTGGAAGTACAACCGCGACTGGATGTATGGCGCAGACATTTTGCGCCTCGATAGCGCTGATCCGGCCGTCTTTGCCGAGCAGCATTTGGAAGAGGGTGGCGGGCAGTTTGTCGTCTTTGCGGGCAAGGCCGCGACCTCGGATCAGATTGCGCCGCGCCCCTTGCGGCTGACCCGTCTCAGCCCCGATGCCAAGTATCGTGTTGAGCTGATCAACCGCGCGGATGCAGACGCGTTATCGCGCGGCCAGAATGCGCTCAAAACCGGGCCGTTCGTGGTGAGCGGGGCGTATCTGATGTATCATGGCCTAACGCTGCCATGGAGTTTTCCTGAACGGATGTGGGTGATCAAGGGTGACCTTGCCTGACCCTTTGAATTGAGAGTGATGCCATGAAAGAGACAGCCACATTTCACGATCTGAAGGGCGCGTCGGTGTTTATCACTGGCGGTGGCGCTGGCATTGGTGCGTCACTGACGGAAGGCTTCATGGAGCAGGGGGCACAGGTCGCTTTTGTCGGTCGCTCGGATGCCACTGAGTTCACGGACGAGATGGAGCAGAAGCACGGGGTGCGTCCGCTGTTCATGCAATGCGACATCACCGATACAGAACTGTTGAAGTCTTGCATTGCGCAGGCGGCAGAGGCCCATGGTCCGATCACCGCGCTGGTGAACAACGCGGCCAATGACAAGCGGCATGCCACGATGGACGTGGATTCCGAGTTTTGGGATTGGATGATTGCCATCAACTTCAAGGCGTATTTCTTTGCCTGTCAGGCGGTGATCCCGGGGATGCAGGCCGCCGGTGGCGGGTCAATCATCAATTTCTCCTCCATCAGCTACATGATGGGGAATGCAGGCTATCCGATCTATACGGGGTCGAATAGCGGCATCAACGGGATGACCCGGTCGTTGGCACGCGAGTTCGGTCCCGACAAGATCCGGGTGAATGCGCTGGCGCCGGGTTGGGTGTTGACCCAGAAGCAGCTCGACAAATGGGCGACGCCCGAGGGATTGGCGGCGCATATGGAACGTCAGTGCCTGAAAGAGCATCTGGAGCCGCGCGATATCGTTGGGGCGACGCTTTTTCTGGCGTCGAAGACCAGCCGCATGATGACGGGTCAGTCGATGGTGATTGATGGCGGCGTTGTGGTGACGGGCTGATGGCGGATGTTGCGTGGATTGCGGTGGATTGGGGAACGTCGCATGTGCGCGCGTGGTTGATGCGCGGGGATGGGTCGGTTCTGGATCGACGGTCGTCTGCGCAGGGGATGGGGACACTGGACCGGGCCGGGTTTGAGCCTGCGTTACGGGATCTGGTTGGTGATGTGTTGCCCGCACCGGTTCTGGCCTGTGGCATGGTTGGCTCGCGGCAGGGGTGGGCCGAGGCGCCTTACAGTGCTGTGCCTTGTGCGCCGCCTTCGGCTGCGGAGGCTGTTCGGGTGTCCGGCACTGACCTGGATGTGCGTATCCTGCCTGGTGTGAAGCAGGCCAAGCCTGCCGACGTGATGCGCGGGGAAGAGACGCAGATCGCCGGATATCTGGCGATGTCCCCTGGCTTTGACGGGGTGATTTGCCTGCCTGGCACACACACGAAGTGGGTACATGTGAGCGCGGGCGAGATCGTGAGCTTCCGTACGGCCATGACGGGCGAGATGTTTGGCCTTTTGTCCAAGCAGTCCGTGTTGCGCCATTCGATGGGCGAGGGCTGGGATGCTGAGGCGTTTGCATCCGGCGTTGATCAGTCCCTGTCTCGGCCCGAAGGGCTGGCGGCGGCGCTGTTTTCGCTGCGGGCCGAGGGGTTGCTGGATGGTTTGGCCGGAGATGCGGCACGTGCACGTTTGTCTGGCCTCTTGATCGGGGCCGAACTGGCGTCTATGCGTCCCTATTGGCTGGGCCAGCAGGTGGCGCTGATCGGGGCGGATCGCTTGTCTGATGCCTATGCAACGGCCCTTGCGGCGCAGGGCGTGCCGTGCCAGCAAGCCGATGCCGAAGATATGACATTGGCGGGCCTGACCGCCGCATACACCCAGATATATGGAGAGGCCGCATGAGCCGTGAGATCATTGCCATCCTGCGGGGCGTGACCCCGGACGAGGCCCTTCCGATTGCAGATGCCTTGGTCAAGGCGGGGATCACGCGGATCGAAGTCCCGCTGAATTCGCCTGATCCCTTTGACAGCATTGGGAAAATGCTGGAGGCGCATGGCGATCACGCGATGATCGGGGCGGGCACGGTATTGGATGTCCAAGCTGTCGAACGCTTGCATGAAATGGGCGCGCATATGGTTGTCTCGCCGGATGCCAATGCCAGCGTGATCGTGGCGACAAAGCAGGCGGGGATGATGTCGTTCCCTGGTGTGATGACGCCAACGGAATGTTTTGCGGCGCTGCACGCGGGGGCTGATGGTTTGAAGCTGTTCCCGGCCTCGCTGCTTGGCCTTGAAGGGTTGAAGGCGATTGGTGCCGTGTTGCCCAAGGGAACCAAGACCTATGCCGTGGGCGGCGTGGAACCGGCCAATTTTTCGGAATGGTTTGCCGCCGGGATCACCGGTTTTGGCATTGGTTCTGCCGTGTTCAAGCCCGGTATGTCGGTGACCGACGTGGCATCGCGCGCAGCGGACATGGTGGCGGCCTACGACGCGGGGGCGTGATGCAGGTCTTTGATCACACGGCGTGTGCGCTGGGCGAGGGGCCGATGTGGCACCCCGAACGGGGCGAGCTGTTCTGGTTCGACATTCTGGGCAAGCGCATGTTCGCAAAAGGTGCGCAGCGCCGCGAATGGCAGTTTGACGAACATGTCTCGGCCTGCGGCTGGGTGGATCGAGACACCCTGTTGATGGCGTCGGCCTCTGGCCTCTGGCGCTTTGACATTCCGACGGGTGACCGCGAACTGGTCACAGCGTTGGAGGCGGACAATCCAACCACGCGATCCAATGACGGACGGGCCGACCCGCAGGGTGGGTTCTGGATCGGGACCATGGGCTTGAATACTGAAGCCTATGCCGGGGCGATCTATCGCTACTACAAAGGTGAGCTGCGCAAGCTGTTCGATCGCATCACCATTTCCAATGCGATCTGCTTTGCGCCTGATGGCACGCGTGCGTATTTCAGTGATACGTTTTCTCAGCAAATACAGTCAGTTGTGCTGGATTCAGATGGCTGGCCCGAGGGGGAGCCAGAGGTCTTTCTGGATCTGAAGGGCAAGGGGCTGAACCCCGATGGCGCTGTCGTGGATGCAGATGGAAACCTTTGGAATGCGCAGTGGGGGGCCAGCCGTGTGGCGGGTTATAGCCCGGCGGGTGCGTTTGTGCGCGCCATTGATGCGCCCGCATCGCAAACAAGCTGCCCGGCCTTTGGCGGGCCGGATGGTACCACGCTTTTCGTCACAACCGCGGCAGTCGGGGTGGACGAGGCAGAGGGAGGGAAAACCTTTTACGGACCCGCTGGCACAACAGGCCAGCGCGAACATCGGGTGATCCTATGAAACGAACATTGGGGGTGTGTTATTACCCTGAACATTGGCCCGAGGCGCAGTGGGCCGAGGACGCACAGCGCATGGCCGAACTGGGCCTGACATGGGTGCGGATTGGCGAATTTGCCTGGAAGCGGATGGAGCCGCGCGAGGGCGAATACGACTGGGGCTGGCTGGACCGCGCAATTGAGACGCTGGGAGCTGCGGGCCTGAAAGTCGTGCTGGGCACCCCAACAGCCACACCACCGAAATGGGTGTGCAAGAAGCATCCGGACATGTTTGCAGTGGACGAACAGGGCCATGTGCGGGGCTACGGTTCGCGTCGGCACTACTGTTTTTCGCATCAGGGCTTTCTTGAGGAATGCCGTGGTGTCGTGCGTGCCATTGCGGAACGCTATGGGCGCAACCCGCATGTGGCCGCTTGGCAGACCGACAATGAATATGGCTGCCATGATACGGTCATCAGTTATTCCGATGCGGCGCGGGACCGGTTCCGCGGCTGGTTGCGCGGGCAGTTTCCGGGGCAGGGCAATGACGGCGATATCGACGCGCTGAACGCTGCCTGGGGCAATGTGTTCTGGTCGATGGATTATGATGATTTCGACGAAATCGGCCTGCCGAACCTGACAGTGACCGAGCCGAACCCGGCCCATGTGCACGCCTTCCGGCGGTTTGCCAGCGAAGAGGTCGTGGCCTTCAATCGGGCACAGGTTGAGATCATTCGGGCCCATTCCGATGCGCCCATTGCCCACAATTATATGGGCCGCGTGACCGAGTTTGACCATTTCAAGGTTGGCGACGATCTGGATATCGCGTCTTGGGACAGCTATCCGCTTGGGTTTCTTGAGGATCGTGTGGGGGCTGATGCAGCGGATCAACGGGCGTACGCGCGACAGGGTGATCCGG
The DNA here is from genome assembly GCF_947504105.1 of uncultured Tateyamaria sp. GTDB lineage: Bacteria > Pseudomonadota > Alphaproteobacteria > Rhodobacterales > Rhodobacteraceae > Tateyamaria. The sequence goes on along the minus strand of NZ_CANNGP010000014.1, from coordinate 6,355 downwards.
ATTTTCAGGCCTTTCACCACGATCTGTACCGCGCTGTCGGCAAGGGCCGTTGGTGGATCATGGAGCAGCAACCGGGGCCGGTGAACTGGGCGCCCTACAACCCGTCCCCCTTGCCGGGAATGGTGCGGTTGTGGACGTGGGAGGCCTTTGCCCACGGGGCAGAAGCCGTGTGCTACTTCCGCTGGCGGCAGGCCCCCTTTGCGCAGGAGCAGATGCATGCCGGGCTGTTGCGGCCAGACTCAGTTGCGGCGGAGGCATTTGGCGAGGCCGCGCAGGTTAGGGATGAGCTGGCCGATGCGCCGGATGTTGCGTCTGCGCAGGCACCGGTGGGCATCGTTTTTGACTACGATGCTGATTGGGCATGGTCGGTGCAGTCGCATGGGGCGGGCCTGAGTTACTTCGGGTTGGTGTTTGATTGGTACCGGGCGTGCCGGAAGCTGGGACTGTCCGTCGACATTCTGCCATCGTCGGCCCGTGAGTTTTCTGGCTATGCCGCTGTGATTGTGCCGGGCATGATGCATGTGCCGATTGACTTGAAGGTTGCGCTGCAAGCCTCTGATACAAAATCCATTCTGGGGCCGCGCACGGCTGCGCGGGATGCCGACTTCAACATTCCGACCCCGCTGCCGCCCGCATGGGCCGGCAGTGATCTGGTGGTCAGCCGAGTGCAATCCATGCGCCCCGATCTGCCTGTCCCGATTGAGGGCGGTGGTCACGTTCATCTGTATCTTGAGCAGGTTGAGGGTGGTGGCGAGGTCGTCTTGCACACTGCCGATGCGCCGGTGGCTGTGCGTCTGGACGCCCAGACAACCTATGTCGCGGGCTGGGGCGATGATGAGGCGCATATGCGTCTGATCGAGGCGGTCGCGCCTGATCTGGCAACCATGCACATGCCAGAGGGCGTGCGATGCCGCGACACGGGGACCGAACGGTTCTGGTTCAACTACACCGATCAGCCGGTGCAGGTAGAAGGGCATACGTTGCCCGCTGCGGGGGTTCTTCGGCTGAGGCTGTAACGTTTACGATTGAGGGGCGGGCACCTCCTGTCATATATATTTCATGGAATCGTGAAATAGATATGGGCCATGCTGCTTGACCAACTTTCAACCCTCAGCCATCCCGAGAGGATGCGCGTGTTTCGCCTGCTGATGCGGCGCTGTCCTGATGCGGTGCCAGCGGGTGAGGTTGCACAGGTGCTGGGGTTCAAGCCCTCGACCACCTCGGTCTATTTGTCGGCTTTGCAGAAGGTCGGATTGATCCATCACACCCGCGATGGGAATTCTCTGCGCTATGCTGTGAACTTGGGCGGGGCGCGGGACATGGTAGCGCAGCTTTTCACGGATTGTTGCAATGGTCGGCCCGATTTGTGCCCGACTGCAATGGTCGATCCGCTGCAAAGGATGCTGCCCATGTCTGACTACAAACATAACGTCCTGTTCATCTGTACTGGCAATTCGGCCCGGTCGATCCTCGCCGAGGCGATCATGCGGCATGAAGCGGGTGACCGGTTCACCGTCTATTCTGCCGGAACGAAACCATTTTCCGAATTGAACCCTTTCGCCGTTGAGATGCTTGCGCAGAAGGGGATCGAAACGAGCAGCTTACGGGCAAAGAACGTCTCGGAGTTTCAAGGCCCGGACGCGCCGCATCTGGATTTCGTCTTTACCGTTTGTGATCTGGCCGCGAACGAGGAATGCGCGGCATGGGAAGGGCAACCCATCAGCGCGCATTGGGGACTGCCCGATCCGGTCAAGGCGGAAGGTACAGATGCCGAAAAGCGGCTCGCCTTCCAACACACCTTTGGCGCGATGCGCAACCGCATCATCGCCTTTACCGCGCTGCCGCTGGACACGCTAAGCCGCGCGTCATTGCAGAACGAGGTCGACGAGATCGGCCGCACCAAGGAAGACACATGACGACATACGCGCTGAACGGCTTGGGCCGGATTGGAAAACTGGCTCTGAAGCCGCTGCTGGACCGCGGATGCGAGATTGCGTTTGTCAACGATGCGGTGGGCGATCCGGCCATGCATGCGCATCTGCTTGAATTCGATACGGTGCATGGGCGTTGGGATGCCAATTTTGCGGCAGATGCAGACAGCATCACCATTGATGGCACGCGTATACCTGCGCTGTCTGTCCGAACCATCGAGGATCTGCCACTGGACGGTGTAGACGTTGTCATTGATTGCACCGGCGTATTCAAAACCGAAGCCAAGCTGACCCCGTACTTTGAAGCGGGCGTAGAGAAGGTTGTTGTGTCTGCGCCGGTCAAGGACGGAGAGACCGCGAACATTGTCTATGGCATTAACAATGACGTCTACACTGGGCAGCCTATCGTAACGGCTGCATCCTGTACAACCAATTGCTTAGCGCCCGTTGTTAAAGTGTTACACGAAGGGTTGGGTATCAAACATGGGTCCATCACGACGATCCATGATGTGACCAATACGCAGACCATCGTGGACCGACCGGCCAAGGATTTGCGGCGTGCGCGGTCGGCATTGAATTCGCTGATCCCCACGACCACCGGGTCTGCGACCGCAATCACGCTGATCTACCCAGAGCTAACCGGCAAGCTGAATGGCCATGCCGTTCGGGTGCCGCTGTTGAATGCATCCCTGACCGATTGCGTGTTCGAAGTTGAGCGGGAGACAACTGTAGAAGAAGTGAACGCGCTGTTTGAAGCGGCGGCAAACGGTCCGCTAAAGGGGATTCTTGGCTATGAAACCCGCCCGCTGGTGTCGACTGACTACGTGAACGATGCGCGGTCGAGCATCGTGGATGCCCCCAGCACCATGGTGGTGAACGGGACGCAGGTGAAGGTCTATGCCTGGTATGACAACGAATGGGGCTATGCGCAGAGGCTTGTTGACGTGGCGCAGATGGTTGGTGACAGCCTTTGACCCGACCGGACGGGTTTGCAGCCTATGTGGCCGTGACGGCGGCCTACTGGGCGTTCATGCTGACCGATGGCGCCTTGCGCATGTTGGTGCTGCTGCACTTCAACACGCTGGGCTTTTCGCCGGTGCAGCTGGCCTATCTCTTTGTGCTGTACGAGATCGCGGGTGTTGTAACCAACCTGAGTGCGGGATGGGTTGCCGCGCGGTTTGGGCTGACCTCGACGCTCTATGTCGGGCTAGGTTTGCAGGTGATTGCGCTGCTGGCCTTGGCGCAGCTTGATCCAGCATGGTCCGTCGCTGCATCGGTTGTTTTTGTGATGGCGGTGCAGGGGCTGTCGGGCGTGGCCAAGGATCTGGCCAAGATGTCATCGAAATCTGCCGTAAAGCTGCTGGCGCCCGCCGAGGGCGATGGGTTGTTTCGTTGGGTGGCGCTGCTGACTGGATCGAAGAATGCGGTCAAGGGCTTTGGCTTTCTACTAGGGGCCGGGGCGCTGGCGCTGTTTGGCTTTGCGCCAAGCGTGCTGGGGATGGCCGCGATCCTTGCCGTGATCCTGCTGGTGGTTTTGCTACGCATGCCCGGCGGCCTGCCGGCCGGTCGGAAGGATGCGAAGTTCAAAGAGGTATTTTCGAAGAACCCGCGAGTGAACTGGCTGAGTGCGGCCCGCGTGTTCCTGTTCGGGGCGCGAGACGTCTGGTTTGTCGTGGGTATTCCAATTTATTTCTATTCGGTGCTGAGTGATGGCAGCCCGGAAGGGCAGCGGGCCGCGTTCTTTATGATTGGCATTTTCATGGCTGTTTGGGTGATCCTTTATGGCGCCGTGCAGGCCAAGGCACCAGCTATGCTGCGCAGCGCGCAGAGGAGCGAGGCGGATTTGGCACGCGCGGCACGGTTTTGGGTCGGAACACTCTTTTTCGTGCCCGCTGTTTTGGCTGTGACCGTTTGGTCCGTGGGAACGCCGACGCTGTGGCTGACGGGTTTTGTCGTGCTCGGATTGTTGGTCTTCGGCGTGCTTTTTGCGCTCAACTCGTCGCTGCACTCGTATCTCATCCTTGCCTTTACCGATGCAAAACGGGTCACGATGGATGTGGGGTTCTATTACATGGCCAATGCGGCGGGCCGGTTGATCGGCACCGTGTTGTCAGGACTGGCCTACCAGCTTGGCGGCGTGTCCCTGTGCCTTGCAGTGGCGGCTGTGATGATTGTGCTGAGCTGGCTGTCGATTGGCCGGATCAGCGATAGGCCTGCATCCAGCCCAGCGTAGTGTCGGTATCATCAACGGGTTTGTATTCCGCACCCAGCGGATGTGGCCAGTCTTTGAGCGCGGCGAAGATGGTGGTGTAATCCAACTCTCCGTGATCCGGCGCGCCGCGGTCGGGGACCGAGGCGAATTGGATGTGCCCGATTAGATCGCCAAGATCTGTGATGCGGGTCAGGATGTCGCCCTCGGTCCGGCCAACGTGATAGCAGTCGAACATCAGTTTGAGGTTGGGTGCGTTGACCTCGGCGATGATCGCGCGGGCTTGATCTGTCGTTTGCAGGAAGTAACCGGGCGCGTCGTGGCGGTTGAGCGGTTCGATCAGGATCTGGCGCGTGGTCGCTGCGCAGACGTAGCGCAGGTTTTCGATGAACGTCGCGTGGGCTTTGGGGCCGTTTGCAAAGCCGCACATGACATGGATCGCGCCAGCGTCGACGATGCCGGCATAGGCAATCGCCTGATCTATGGCCGCGCGGGCATCATCCGTGCGCCCCGGCAGGGCGGCGAGACCGTTTTCACCGCCAGCCACGTCTCCGCACGAGGTGTTGAGACCCAGCATCGGCAGACCCGTTGCGTCGAGCGCGGCGCGCACGTCTTCCGCTGGAATTTCATAGGGCCAGTGGCATTCGACGGCATCGAAACCGGCCGCCTTGGCGGCATGGATGGCATCGGGCAGGGGGCGGTCGTTCCAGAGAAAGCCCAGATTGGCCGAGAACTTCATGTGCCTTCTCCGGGTAGGGTAAGGCTCGCGTTGCGTGCATAGACCTTGGCCACAGCGGCGTCGTCCTCGCCCCCGAGCCCCATGCCTGCGGCAGCAATGAACTGCTGGAGGGCGGCGGCGGTGATGGGGGCGGAGAAGCTGGACGACTTGGCGATGTCGAGCACGATGCCCAGATCCTTGGGCCAGATGTTGACCGATGAGAGCGGAGTGTAGTCTCCGTTCACGATATGAGGTGCGCGGTTTTCCAGCATCCAGCTGGAACCTGCACATTTCGAGATCACCTCGACAAACTGCTCGGGGGCGACCCCTTGGGTCATGCCGAAGGTCAGCGCTTCGGCCATCGTGGCGATATGTACGCCCGCCAGCAATTGATTGACGGCTTTCATGGCCGAGCCGGGGCCTGCATGATCACCCAGTTCGAAAACGGTTTCGGCGGTGGCATCAAAAATGGGCTTTGCGGCTGCAAAGGCCTCCGGGGTGCCGGACGCCATGATGGACAACGCGCCTTGGGCTGCTTTCACGGACCCGCCGGAAATCGGTGCGTCGAGGTAATGGATGTTGTGCGCGTTGCAGCGCGCTTCCATGTCTTTTGCGAAGTCCGGCGGAACAGTCGCGCAAGCTATCACCACGGTGCCGGATTTCAGGTGCGGAACAATCCCGACCTCTCCGAACAGGACTGCTTCGGTTTGGGCCGCGTTCAGGACAACCACGATGGCTGCATCGAGTGTGCCCGCAATGTCGGTGAGGTCCCCGGCTGCACCGCCTTCGGTGCGGAAGCGTTCGACCTGCGTCGGGGCGATGTCACATCCGTGTGTTGTATGCCCAGCAGCCAGACAGGATTGCGCAATGCCATAGCCCATTGAGCCAAGGCCGATGACGGCGGTGGTGTGGGGCATATGCGTCTCCTGTCCCTGTGTTTAGCGACATCATGGGCATCGCGACCGGAAGGGCAAGAGAGTGTGGCCCCCGGCGTTGACGCCGGGAGCTTTGGGTCAGGCGAAGAACACGCCGTTGTCTTCCATGGGTAGTGCCGCGACGCGCAGACTACTGGCTGCAGCGATGGCGTTTGCGAGCGCCGGGGCTGCGGGGGGTGTGCCCGGTTCGCCCACGCCTGTCGGTGCCTCGGCCGAGGGCACGATGTGCACTTCGATCTCACCGATGTCGGAGATCCGCAGCGGTTCGTAATCGGGGAAATTGAACTGATCCACGACACCGTCTGTCAGCGTGATTTTGTCGCGCATGTTGTGGCCGATGCCGTAGCCGATCCCGCCTTCCATCTGTGCCTTGATCACGTCGGGGTTTACCGCGACGCCGCAATCGACGGCACAGGTTACTTTTTCGATCCTGATTCCGTCTTCGGCATTGCCCGAGATTTCGACCACCTCGGCCACGTAGGACCCTGTCTGACGTCAGCGCCTATGGGTCCAAATAGCGGTATTTGCTAAGAGAGGGTTTGTTGCTCATCGTGGCCACCAA
>NZ_CANNGP010000013.1 GCF_947504105.1 uncultured Tateyamaria sp. | reverse complement strand
TGGTGGCCACGATGAGCAACAAACCCTCTCTTAGCAAATACCGCTATTTGGACCCATAGGCGCTGACGTCAGACACTCGAACGAAACCGCCGGGGAACACTTTACGCCGCGCGAGGTGATCCGGCTCATTGTCGAACTTCTCATCGCCAACGACGATGAAAAACTCACCGGGCGCGGCATCATCCGTCAGGTATACGATCCTGCATGTGGTACGGGCGGGATGTTGGCGCTGACCGAGGAGGCTTTGAAGGATTTCAACGACGCCATACGCGTTGAACTCTATGGCCAGGAGCTGAACGGCGAGTCCTTCGGCATCTGCAAATCTGACATGCTGGTCACAGGTCACAATCCCGAGCAAATCGCCTTCGGCAATACGCTCACCCAGGACGCCCATGCGGGCAAGCGTTTCCACTACATGCTCTCCAACCCCCCTTACGGTGTGGACTGGAAAAAGTACCAAGATCCCATTAAATCCGAGGCTGAAAACCTCGGAATGGAAGGGCGTTTTGGCGCAGGCACCCCCCGCATCTCTGACGGTCAACTCCTGTTCCTTCAGCACATGATTTCCAAGATGCGCGACGACGAGATCGGTTCGCGGATCGGCATCGTCATGAACGGCTCACCGTTGTTTACCGGCGGCGCGGGGTCGGGCGAGAGCGAAATCCGGAGATGGATGCTTGAGAACGATTGGGTTGAGGCTATCATCGCACTGCCAACCGACCTGTTCTATAATACCGGCATCCAGACCTATGTTTGGCTCCTCACCAACCGCAAGCCTGCTACACGGCATGGCAAGGTGCAGCTCATCGACGCCAGCGGCGAACGCTTCTGGAAATCCATGCGCAAGTCGTTGGGCAGCAAGCGCCGGGAAATTACGGAAGAAGCCCGCGCTGAGATAGTCCGCATCTATGCAGGTTTCCTCAATGGCGAAAGCGGAGAAGGCGAGGTCTCCCGCATCTTTGATACTGCCGACTTCGGCTACCGCGAAATCCGCGTTGAGCGTCCGCTCAAGCTGAATTTCCAGGTTAGCGCCGAGCGGCTTGCCCGTCTGGCCAACCAGAAACCCTACGCGCGGCAGGATGAAACCAACCAGATGGCCATCGAGGCCGCGCTTCTTACCATCGGCGATCAACTCTTCACCAACCGAGCTGCCTTCGAAGAAACGCTGACCAAGGCGCTGAAAACCACGGGGTTGAAGATCGGGGCACCTGTCAAAAAGGCGATCTTGGCTGCGCTGTCAGAGCGAGATGACGAAGCCGACGTCTGCACCGACAAGAACGGGAATCCCGAACCAGATACCGATCTACGCGACCACGAACTCGTGCCCCTGGCAGAAGATTGGCGCGACTACATGAAGCGCGAAGTGCTGCCCTTCGTGCCCGATGCCTGGGTCGATGAGAGTCACAAGGACGCCCGCGACAAGCAGGTTGGGCGCGTCGGCTATGAAATCAACTTTAACCGCTATTTCTATCATTACGTGCCACCCCGCCCGCTTGACGAGATCGACGCGGAACTGAAGGCGTTGGAGGCCGAGATCGCTGGACTCCTGAAGGAGGTGGCGGCATGATTTTTGGCGCGGACCGGTCGGTTTCTTATTGCTTTGGTAGGATTCCTGCCCTATCTGTTGTCTCAACAAGACCCGCCACGCCTCGGACGGAACCTCGGTTTCGCACTGCGCACCCCGGCGGGTTACTTGTTTTCTGGGCATCGCTTTCGCGGCATGGAGATGTCGCATGAAGTTTGAAAAGCCTGCTGTATCCATAGATGATCAAATTGAACTGCTGAAACGTCGCGGCATGGAAATCGACGATGACGCGCTTGCTCAGCACTACTTGCAATTCATCTCATACTATCGGCTTCGAGCCTACTGGCTACCTTACGAAGTGCCCGCCGCGGGTAACGGTGACCATGCGTTCTGCAAAGGGACAGCATTTGAAGATGTCCTAGCGCTATACATCTTTGACCGCGAGCTCCGATTGCTGGTTCTGGATGCAATCGAGCGTGTTGAGGTCGCTTTTCGCGCACAATGGGCACATCACATGGCGATGAGCCACGGGCCGCACGGTTATCTGGAACAGGGGCACTATGCGCATATCGCACGCCACGCAAAGGCCGTCGCTGATCTGAGTAAGGAATTCAACCGGTCGCGAGATACTTTCGCGGATCACTATCGAAAAAAGTACTCCTCCCCCAGGCTTCCTCCTGTGTGGATGGCTGCTGAGGTCATGTCATTTGGGCTTCTGTCAAAATTCTACAGCGACCTCAAACTTCGCGCTGAGCGGCAAGCCATAGCCAAACCCTTCGGCCTTGACGAGAAAGTGCTCGCGTCCGTTGCGCATCACACCAGTCACGTCCGCAATATCTGCGCGCATCACGGCCGACTTTGGAACAAGCGTTTCACGGTGACGATGACAGCACCCAGATACCCCGCAAAACTGCCCGTTGCCATGCGCGATGCCGATCCGCGCTATCTGCACAATACCCTGGTGATGCTCGATTACCTCCTAGCCTTGATTGCGCCGGACAATGAATGGAAAAAGCGCATTGTTGCGCTGATCGACGGCTGCCCGTTGGCCGATCCTGCCAGCATGGGCTTTCCGGTGGACTGGCGGACCAGAGCGGCGTGGAAGGTGTCAGCATGAGGCTCATGAAGCTCCGCCACATTGCCGACGTAAAAAACAGCAACGTCGACAAGATCGTAGTCGAGGACGAATGCCCCGTTCGTCTCTGCAATTACGTCGATGTCTACAAAAACGATTTCATCGACACTGACATGGAATTCAGCGCAGGATCGGCAACACTGGATGAGATCGCAAATTTCGCATTACGCGAAGGCGACGTGATTATCACCAAAGACTCCGAAGACAGGAATGACATTGGAGTCCCTGCATTGGTTCGTTCCACAGCGAAAGATCTGGTGTGTGGTTACCACCTGTCCATGCTGCGCGCCAAACCAGGCGTCGCTATCGGCCCATTCTTGTTCTGGGCTTTGCTGGCGAAACCGGTGCGTGAGGCGTTTTCGAACAGCGCTTACGGGATTACCCGCTACGGAATGACCTTGGGAAGAATGAAAGATGTCGTCATTCCGCTCCCTGATCTCGACACCCAAAAAGCCATCGCGGATTTTCTTGATAGCTCGATCGCCCGCATCGACCAGCTGGTCGAGAAGAAGCAGCAGTTTATGATCCTTCTGAAAACTCGCCAATGTGCTCATACATCTCATACTGTGACCAAAGGGATGAGAGACGAGCAGAGAAACGCCACAGGGCTTGAGGCGGTACCCGAGGCTCCGGCACATTGGCAAATCCTTCGGATGGCATCCATCTTCCAAGAGTCGATGGAGATGGGAAAAGAAGATTTACCAGTTCTATCGGTCTCGATCAATTGGGGTATTTCTGACCGCCAACTGAGCGACGAAGACCGCCACCGGGTTGTGAATCAAATGGAAGACCCAAGCGCCTATAAACGGGTGCGACCCGGCGATCTCGTTTACAACATGATGAGAGCTTGGCAAGGCGCATTTGGAGTAGCGAAGGTGGATGGGCTTGTCAGCCCTGCCTATGTAGTGGCACGCCCGAAAGTGCCGCTTCATCCGAAGTATTTTGAACATCTCCTTCGGACGCCAATGTGCATTGAGGAGTTCCGGCGTTTTTCAAAAGGCATCGCTGATTTTCGCCAGCGTCTATATTGGGAACATTTTCGCCAAGTGAAGATTGTGGTTCCACCGCTGGATGAGCAAATCGCCATTGCAGAGAAGCTCGACGCCGAAGAGATCAGGACTGGACGTTTGATCGAGAAAATTTCGGTTTCTGTAGAACGTCTCCAAGAGTACCGCGTTTCTCTCATCTCCGCCGCAGTCGCAGGCCAGATCGACGTGAATACGGTCTCCGATAAAGCTATAGGAAACGTCAGTCTTGATTGGAACAAAGCTGCACAGGCGGTTTCACCAGCTTCGCCGAACGCCGATCCAAGCCAGGCGCGCCGACTGGTGGCTGCCGAGATCATCCATGATCACAGGAATGTCGCCTATCTTGGCCGGATCAAGGTTCACAAGATCATGTTCCTGGCCGAGGCTCACGCCGACATCAACGAAATCAATGGGTGCTACCGTCGCCAGGCAGCTGGCCCCTATGATGGCGCAATGATCGACGATGTTGAGGCAGGACTGCGGCAAGATCGGTTCTACGATGCCGCAGAAGACCCAAGCAGCCAGCGTGGCAGGATCACCTTCACGCCTCTCGACAATGCCGGGGGGCACAAGCTGAAACTGGAAGCCATGCTTGGGGATCGGATGGTCGAACTACGCCGGATTATTGGCCTCGTGCAGGATTTCAGCACCGAAAACACCGAGGCCATCGCAACGCTCTACGCCGTCTGGAACGACGCGCTTATCGACGGGGAGCAGCCTGACGACGACCAGATCATTCGCGGCTTTCGGGAAGAATGGCATGAGGCCAAACAGCGTTTCACAGAAGAAACCCTGAGCACTTGGCTCAACTGGATGCGCCGGAATGACCTTGTTCCCCACGGCAGTGGGCCACATACGATCTCTGCACACCAACCAAGCCTATTTTAAAGAAAAGACCGTTCAACATGCCTGTTTCATCCCATTCGCTCCATAAGGAAAAAGTCCTTCAAGATCATCTGATAGCAGAGTTGGTCGATGGTGCAGGCTATGTGCGTCGGGAAGCCAGCTCCGACTATGACCGTGCGTTGGCGATGGACCGGGCGCTTGTCTTGGATTTCATCCAAAGCACACAGCCCGAAGCGTGGAAGAAGCTCAGCCAGCACTATGCCGCTTCGGCTGAAGACGTGCTCTTTAAGCAGCTTGACAAGGCGCTGAAGGATCGCGGGCTGCTCGATGTACTGCGCAAGGGGATCAAGATCGTCCCTGGCATTGCGCTCAGCCTTTGCTATTTCCGGCCTGCAAGCGCCTTGGAACCCAAGCGTGTCGCCGAGTATCAGGCCAACATTCTGTCTGTGATAGATGAGGTCGAATACAGCCAGAAACACGGTGGGCGCCTAGACGTTGTTCTTTTCATCAACGGCCTGCCCGTTGTCACCATTGAGGCGAAAAACCTTCTGACTGGATCGACCTTCCGCAACGCTGAAAAGCAGTATCGCGATGACCGCTCTCCAGCGGGCGAGCCGCTTCTGACCTTCAAGCGGGGTGCGCTTGTTCACTTTGCGCTCGACGAAGACAACGTCTCGATGACCACTCGGCTGATGAATGGCAAGACCCGTTTTTTACCGTTCAATCGGGGTCGCGAGGGTGGCGCGGGCAACCCTGATGTCGAGGATGAACACCGCATTGCCTATCTTTATAAGTCTGGTGCATGGGGTGAGGCGGTCTTTTCGCGGTCCGTGCTCCTCGATGTCATCGGACAGTTCATGGTCATGGAAGTGACGGGCAAGAACGAGGTGATGATTTTCCCGCGTTTCCAGCAGCTCGACGCTGTGCGCAAGATCATGGCGCACGCCAAAGCCAAGGGCACCGGGGACAACTATCTGATACAGCACTCGGCAGGCTCGGGAAAATCCAACACCATCGGCTGGCTAGCACATCATGCGATCAATCTGCATGACGAGGCCGACAATCAGGTTTTCAACACTGCGATCATCGTGACTGACCGTGTTGTGCTCGATAGGCAGCTCCAGGGGACAGTCACGCAGTTCGAGCAAACGACCGGCGTTGTCAAGAAGATCGACGGTACATCCCGTCAACTGAAGGACGCCATCGCAAAGGGCGCGCGGATCATCGTTACGACGATCCAGAAGTTCTCGACCGATCACCTGAAAGAGTTATCGGGGCAGGGAAACCGGACCTTTGCAGTGATCATAGACGAGGCGCATTCCAGCCAATCTGGCAAGAGTGCCCAGGCGATGACTGATGCTCTGACACGTGACGCCAATTCGAGCGACGACATCGAGGATCTGATCGCTGAATACCAGAAGGCACGTGGCCCGCAGCCCAACATCAGCTTCTTCGCATTCACAGCAACGCCGAGGAACGTGACTTTGGAGCGTTTTGGCGTGAAAGGTGAGGATGGCTTGCCTCATCCGTTTCACCTATATTCCATGAGGCAGGCTATCGAGGAGAAGTTCATCCTCGACGTGCTTCAGAATTACATGACTTACAAGGCTTACTATCAGCTCGAAAAGGCTATCGAGGATGACCCGGAGCTGAGCGGGCGGAAAGGGCAGCGCAAGGTCGCACGCTATGCCAGCTTACATCCGACCGCCATCGGCCAGAAGGTCGAGATCATCGTTGAGCATTTTCGCCGGCACGTCATGCAAGAGCTGAACGGGCAAGCCAAAGCGATGATTGTCACCCAGAGCCGCGAGCACGCACTCAAGTACTTCTTCGGAGTGCAGACATACATCAAGTCGCAGGGCTATGCCGACCTGAAAGCGCTTGTTGCATTCTCCGGCGATCTGGATGTGAACGGCGGACCCGCAACCGAGGCTGACCTCAATGGTTTTGCCGAGACTGAACTCCCGGGACGCTTCGACGGCTTTAAGCCTGATGGGACGCCTTATCCGGATACGTACCAAATCCTGATCGTGGCCGAAAAATACCAAACCGGTTTTGACCAACCCAAGCTCTGCGCCATGTATGTTGATCGTAAGCTCTCCGGCTTACAGGCCGTGCAGACACTCTCTCGCTTGAACCGGACCCGCGCGGGGAAAGAGCGCACTTTCATTCTCGATTTCCAGAACACTATCGAGGACATTCAGACTGCATTCCGCCCCTTCTACGAGGCGACCACCGTCGAGGCGATGTCAGACCCCAACCAAGTCTACGATTTGGAGGGGCGATTGTTTAAGTTTGGATATCTCGACAGGGATGAGATCGAACGGTTTTCGCAGACCTATTTCCAAGGTGCGCTCAGCACCGCAGACCGACCGCGCCTAGAGGGGCTTGTCCGACAGGCTGTTGCCCGCTTCGAGGCAGATGAGGACGAAGGGCGGCAAGAAGAATTTCGACAGCTGTTGAAGAGTTTCAACCGCTTTTATGCCTTCATTGCACAGATAATTTCTCTGGAAGACACCAGTCTCGAAAAACTGGCTTCCTTTGGCGGCTGGCTGTCTCGTTTGCTGCCTAACCGTGAGCTTCCACCGGAAATTGAGATCACCGAGGATATGCTGAGACTGCAGGCATTCAAGGTAGACAAAAAAGAGCAAGGTAGCGCATCGCTCTCACCTGGCGACGCGCAACCACTGGCGGCGATTAGTGAGTTTGGCGCAAAGCCTTACACAGAAGACGAAAAGAAAGAACTCTCAGAAATAATTAAGTCCTTCAATGATCGCCACGGAACACAGTTCACCGAAGCCCAGATGGCTAGAATTGAGGCCGTAAATCCCGAGATCGTTGACGATAACATGCGCGAGATGTTGCGGAACAATCCTCCTGATGTTGTTCGTTCAGCTTATGATCAAGCTGTGTTTCAGGGGATGATCCGGATGTTCCAAAATGACGCTGAAATGCGCGACATTATCCTCACTGATCCCGAGATCAGAAATAAGGTCACATCGTACCTTTTTGGGCGCGCATTGCGTGATGCGCAACGCGTTGCATAGAGGCACAAGGTTACCCGGGTCTGAAGCAGGCAACCGGCGCTACTTATCTTTCTCGTCCTCTGGAAAATCCTCATCCACCATCCGTTGCCATTCAGCCATGTCACGCTCCCATCCGTCGTGGTCATCGCCGTAGTCTTCGTGAAACGGGGGGGCGGGGAGATCCTCGGGGTGAAATTTGTAGCGGGTCACGATTTTTACAAAGTCACGGATAATGTCTGGATGCATTCGCGGAAAGCTATCGAGATCATCAAGAGCGTGAAGTCGGATGACCTTGTAACGGTCTTCCAACGACATATCGGGGTATTTCACGGCTAGGAATTTTAGAACCACTATGGCTTCGTCAATCACCACTCGCGCAGCCTTACCGCTGCGCGGCGCGGGACGGCCTAAGATGATCTCGTTCAGATCGCCACCGGTCAGGATTGCCAAGTGAGCGATGGCCGGTGTGGGCACGGCCCGGTGCCCTTCTTCATAGGCATAGTAAGTTCGCGGAGTCACTTCCAAAATTTCAGCCATCTGCTGTTTTGTGAAGCCTAGCCGAACTCGGTAATTGCGAAGATTGTCGTGTATTGTACCCTCAGGCGCGAATCGTCTGTGCATTTCCTCTCGGGCCATACGCTCATTCTCTTCTAGTTTGACCTGTAACGTATCTTCCGAAGTTGTCGTGTTTGGGAGCAGTTTTCCAAGCCGTGACATCGCCTCTCCTTTGCAAACCGGAACGAAAGTTCCGAACTTCCCGCCTATTAACAGAACATGGTGACATATGCACATTTCTGTCGGATATTTGCAAGAACTTGCAGAAGAACGAGGGTTTGATGTCGGAGTTGCTCAAAGAAGGACAAACACCGGAAGCGTGGAGCGTGCAATTGCGCGCGCATGGCGTCCATGTCCCCCCGCGCTTGATCCGCACCAAAGCGCGTGCAACGGGCCAGTTTTATCAACTCGGGCGGTTAATGCTGCTGACGCCAGCACAGATGGAACGGCTGATCGAAAACGCTTCTGACGTAGAAGAAACACCCGAACGGAGTCTGAGATGATAAAGGGGCCGCGGATTCCAGTCGATTGGGGCGCAGCCCTGCGCCGCGCTGATGCAGCTCGATATTGCGGTCATTCGCCAGGGCATTTCGACAAACTTGTGAGAAGCGGAATCTACCCACCCGGACGGAACGCAGATGGCGTCGCTGTGTGGCTACGGTGGGAGTTGGATTCCGCGCTTGCCGACTTGCCTACCATTGGGGGACAAATGTGGAGCGAAGAAAACAGTTGTGACGAGGCGTTTGGTTGCTGACAAGGATGAAACATCTCAACCCATCCGGGCGGTTCTCAAGCGGCAATGTTCGCTACTATTACCGCCCCAAAGGGCAAAAGGGCATTCGTATGCCCGACCTTCCCCCGGACCACCCTGACTTCCTTGCGGCCTATGCAGAGGCTGCGGGTAGCATCAAACCTGCGCGGGCAAGAGCGGGCTCCGGCAGCCTTGCTTTGGCAGTTGAGGGATACCTGAAATCGGATGTTTTTCTCGTGGGTCTTGCTGAAGGCACGCGAGCCGTCAGACGGCGTATGTTGGATGAAATCCGCGAACGATACGGGCATGGTCGGGTAATCGACCTTCGGACCAAGCATATCGAAGCTGACCTGAGCCGGTTCACGGGACACGCACGAAACAACCACCTGAAAGCTTGGCGGGGCTTTGGGAAATGGCTCGCTGAAACATACAAGATCGTCGATCCGACCACGGACGCCAAGAAAGCGCACGTCGCGCAGTCAGAGGGTCATCCACCGTGGTCAGAAGACGAGATCGAGGCCTTCCGCGCGCACTGGCCGGTCGACACGCCGGAACGCCTGGCATTCGAGTTGATCTTTTGGACCGGCGCGCGCATTTCGGATGCAGTTCGATTGGGACACGGAAACGTGGATCGGGGCGGATGGATCGTGTTTCGCCAGCAGAAAACCGGCGGCGAAGTCGCAATCCCCTTTGATCGCTCGCTTCCAGATTTCGCACAAGGGATGGAAGGGGATATCGCCTATCTTCATGCGGCACTGGACGCCCGGAAAGACAAGCACATGACATGGATGACGACCGCGCACGGGAAATCCCGGAGCGTGAAGGCCGCAGGCCAATGGTTTGCCGCCAAAGCTAGAGCTGCGGGCATCTATGACCGTTCGGCGCATGGTTTGCGGAAAAGTCGGGCGCGAGCGCTCGCCGAAGCCGAAGGAACTTCGGCTCAGATTTCCGCCTGGACAGGGCATGAAAGCCTCTCAGAGGTCGAAAGATACATCCGCAACTTTAACAAACGAAAGGTGCTCAGCAGCACGAAAAACGAACAAAAAGTTCCAACTCATCCGACCGAAGTTCCAAATCTGCAAAAGAATACAGGAGAATCAAATGCTTAGAAAGGTGTTGGCGACCCCGGCAGGATTCGAACCTGCAACCTGCCCCTTAGGAGGGGGCTGCTCTATCCAGTTGAGCCACGGGGCCGTTCCTGACCCAAGTACTGTTTCGAACATGCCTTGTCACCCACTTCAACAGGGTTTGGGTTGTTCAAATGCTTGAATCTTACGCAGTTTTGACGGTAACTCTGAGGAAGCATAGAAAGGACTGTCTTTGACTGATCGCCCTGCCCGCCCGCTGACGCTGCGCGACGTATCCGCTGCATCTGGCGTGTCTGAAATGACTGTCAGCCGCGTATTACGCAACAGGGGCGATGTGTCTGAAGCGACACGAAAAAAAGTGCTCGAGGCGGCCAAGACACTTGGCTACGTACCCAACCAGATTGCAGGATCGCTGGCCTCGCAGCACGTCAACCTTGTGGCCGTCATCGTTCCATCGCTGAGCAACATGGTGTTCCCCGAGGTTTTGACCGGCATCAATCAAGTGCTTGAGGACACGCCACTACAGCCTGTCTTTGGTGTAACCGACTACATGCGCGACAAGGAAGAACGCGTACTGTATGAAATGCTGTCCTGGCGCCCCTCGGGTGTTATCATTGCCGGGCTGGAACACTCCGACGCGGCACAGGCTATGCTCAGCAACGCCGGTATACCAGTGGTCGAGATAATGGACACTGATGGCAATCCGGTCGACAACATGGTCGGCATCTCGCACCGGCAAGCGGGTCTGGACATCGCAAAAGCCATTCTGAAACAGGGCTATTCCCGGATCGGCTTCATGGGCACGTCCATGCCCCGTGACCACCGCGCGCGCAAACGGTTCGAAGGGCTGACCGAAGGCCTTGCGAAGGCTGGTATCGAGATCGAGGCGCGCGATTTCTACGAGGGCGGCTCTGCCTTGGCCAAAGGCCGCGAGATGACCAAGACCATGCTGGATGCGAACCCAGACCTGGATTTTCTTTATTACTCCAATGACATGATTGGGGCGGGCGGGTTGCTCTACTTGTTGGACGAAGGGATCGATGTGCCCGGGCAGATTGGTTTGGCGGGCTTCAACGGCGTTGAGTTGTTGCAAGGTCTACCGCGCCAATTGGCAACCACGGACGCCTGCCGTCTTGAGATCGGGCGCGCCGCTGCCGAGATCATTCGTGATCGAAATGCGGAAGGCACCGATCCCGCCCCGAAACACATCACGCTGACACCAACCATTTCCTACGGCGACACGCTGCGCCGCGCCTTGCGGACGTGACAGCGTTCACACTGACCAACACTCAGGCAAGGCGCGTCTTTCTAGATCGTCATGCGCTGTCAGACACGCCTGGCGGACCAGCGCATGGGACCGCCCTGCTTGATCTGATCACCCGCCTTGGCTTTGTCCAGCTCGACAGCATCAACACTGTCGCACGTGCCCATGACCTGATCCTTTTCTCGCGCAGGCCCAGGTACCGCCCAAAGAACCTCAAAAGCCTGTACGAGCGCGATCGGAGTCTGTTCGAACACTGGACACATGATGCTGCGGTCATTCCGACATCCTTTTATCCTTACTGGCATCTACGCCGCGAACGGGATGCGGAACGCCTACGCGAACGATGGAGCGAATGGCGCCGAGGGGGATTCGAAGCGAAGTTCCAACCGGTGCTTGACCGCATCCGCGATCACGGCCCCTGCTGTTCGGGCGATGTGGGGGACGATGAGAAACGTGGATCTGGCGGCTGGTGGGATTGGCACCCATCCAAGACGGCCCTCGAATACCTGTGGCGCAGCGGAGCTCTGCAAGTCGTCAAACGCGAAGGGTTTCAGAAGTACTACGACCTGACCGAACGGGTGCTTGACACGCGCATGATCGGGAATGCCCCGGACATCGAAGAGACTATCGACTGGTGTTGCCGCGAGGCTTTAGATCGCCTTGGCTTTGCCACTCATGGGGAATTGGCCGCATTCTGGGATCACATCAGCCCGGCCGAGGCCAAGGTATGGTGCACATCAGCGCTCGCATCGGGGCGCATCATTCAGGTGAACGTGACGGGCATAGACGGGTCGATGCGACCGGCCTACGCTTGGCCAACACTGCCCGACGACCCCGCTTTGAAACACAATCCGACATCCCGACTGCGTGTCCTGAGCCCGTTTGATCCCGCCCTGCGTGATCGCAGACGGGCCGAGCGCCTGTTCGGTTTCACCTACCGGATTGAAATCTTTGTGCCAGAGCCGAAGCGCACCTACGGCTACTATGTCTTTCCACTGATGGAAGGCGACAGGATCGTGGGTCGTGTCGATATGAAGGCCCATCGTGCCGATGATGCATTGCGTGTGCGGGCGCTCTGGCCGGAACGCAGGATACGCTGGGGCAAGGGGCGGCGAGCTGCGTTCGGGTCAGAGTTGGACCGTATCGCCAGACTGGCTGGCGTCAGCCATATCGCCTTTGACGATGGCTGGCTGCGCACCGCTCTTTAGCATTGCGTCCCGGGTCCAAGCCTCTAACCTACGCTCCATGAATACCCTCACCACATATACCCCCAAAGTCCGCTCAGTCGGATTGGACGGGGTGCTTGTTACCTTTGGCGACACGGCGACAGATGCGGCCAACCGCGCGGCCATCGCGTTCCGCAGTGCAGTGGATGCCCGAGGCTGGACAGAAGTATCCGAAAGCAGCAGCACGTTGGTGTCGGCCTTCTTTCGCATCGACCTGGCTGAACACCGGTTCGAAGTACTTTTGGACCGGTTGAAGACTGTACTTGCCACGCAGGATTGGTTCGCGGCCCCATTGCCAGATGGACGCGCCCTGTGGACAATTCCCGCAGTGTTTGGTGGCGATCGCGCCCCACAATTTGCGGAAGCGGCAGAGGCAGCAGGCCGAACCGAGGCTGACGCACTACGCGACCTCACCTCTACCCGACTGCGCGTGCTGACGCTGGGATTTGCGCCAGGCCAACCATATCTAGGCACTCTGGACGAGGCTTGGAACATACCGCGACAGCTTGAGCTGACACCGAATGTGCCTGCCGGGGCACTGGTGGCCGCCGTCCGGCAGGTGTGCTTGTTCGCCAAGGATACCCCCACCGGCTGGCGGCATGTCGGTCAGACGGCGTTCAGCTGTTTCCGTCCCTGCGGGGATACGCCATTTCCCTTGGCGCCCGGAGACGAGATTCAGTTTGCAGACATCTCAGCAGCAGAACTTGCCCGTATTGAAGACACGGTGACCGATGGGTCAGGCGGCGCCATCCGAACGGAGCTGGCATGATGGCTGCGCTTTACGTCCACCAAGTGGGGCCCGGGGTCGCCGTGCAGGATCTGGGCCGCTCTGGCTTTCTTGCGAAAGGGCTGACCCGTGGAGGTGCAGCAGACAGGCTGGCCGTGTACGAAGGCGCGGCACTGCTACGCCAAAGCCCTGATTTTGCCGTTCTGGAAATGGTGGGCGTGGGCGGCACGTTCGAGGCCGCCGAGGATATGCGCATTGCCCTGACAGGGGCGGAGATGACGGCGCAGATCAATGGCTCAACTGCTGCATGGAACGCCAGTCACACCCTTGCGAAATCAAGTGTCCTTACCATCGGGCCAACCCGCGCAGGAACCTATGGGTACCTGCACGTGGGCGGCGGTTTTGCGACGGAACAGATGTTGGGATCGCGTGCCACGCACCAGTCCTGCGGTCTGGGCGAACTGGTCACTGCCGGCGATGTTCTACCCATCCAGTCGGATCGGGGCGGTGATGTCGGCCTAGCCCTTCCCCGGGACTCCCGCTTTGACGGTGGTAGCATCCGTATCGTTCCCAGCATGCAAACAAATGACTTTGCCGACGAAACGCGAAACAGGTTCGAAGTGACGACCTTTCGACGTGATCCAAGAGCGAACCGGCAGGGCATTCGCATGGACAGCGATGGTGAAGGATTTTCGACCCCCAAAGCGCTCGGTATTGTCAGTGAGGTCATCGTACCGGGGGACATTCAGATCACCGGTGACGGCACGCCATTTGTCCTGATGGCGGAAAGTCAGACGACCGGTGGCTATCCCCGTATAGGGACCGTTCTACCCTGCGACATGCCGCGGGTGGCGCAGGCCCCTGCCGGGGCCACCCTACAATTCCAGTTTGTGGGCCTTGAAGACGGGGCTGCGATCGAAGCGCGCGCGCACGCGGCGTGGGCAGCACTACCTAAGGCAGTGACCCCACTGGTGCGGGACCCGGCAACATTGCAAGATTTGTTGAGTTATCAGTTGATTGGCGGCGCGGTATCCGCCACCGATGCCCCATTGGACGAAGGATAATACCATGGAAGTCGACCTGAACGCCGATATGGGCGAGAGCTTTGGCCCTTGGAACATGGGAGATGACGCGGCCCTTTTGAACACTGTCACATCGGCTAATATTGCTTGCGGGGCGCATGCGGGTGACCCGGATGTGATGGCGACGACCATGAGCATTGCGCTTGAACAGGGCGTCGGCATCGGGTCGCATCCCGGCTTTGCTGACATTCAGGGGTTTGGACGGCGACGTATTGATATGCCTTTGAAATCGCTTCAGAATTCTATCCGATGTCAGGTGGGTGCGACGCTGGGAATGGCAAACGCGCTGGGGGCGCAAGTGCGTCACATCAAGCTGCACGGTGCGTTGGGCAACATGACATCCGAGGATGAGGACATGGCCCGCGCCTGCTATGAGGCCGCGCTGTCCGCACATCCCGACGCCATCATCATGGTGCTGGCCGCTACAGCCCAAGAGCGTGCGGCACGGTCAATCGGGGCGACATTCGCCTGCGAGATATTTGCCGACCGCGCCTATAATGACGACGCCACACTGGTGGACCGCCGCAAGCCTGGCGCCATCATCCATGATGCTGAAATCGCAGGCAAAAGGATGGTCGAGATGGTGAAGGCGCAGGCCATCATCACCGACAGCGGCAAGCGAATCGAGACGCCCATCGACACCATTTGCTGCCATGGGGACACGCCCGAGGCTGTGGAAATCGCCGCCTCTGTGCGCCGGACGCTGGAGGCGGAAGGGATCATCGTGAAGGCCTTTGACGGACGAACCGGATAGCGTACGCGCAACATCTGTGCACCGTTTGTCGCCGCAAAGCCGCAGACGCGCATTGACACCATAAGAAAAAAGGGGATGGGCGATGCACCGGGTGTACACCGCCGCAGCGCAGAAATGGCGAAACCGGACAGGTTAACGCAGCGCGCGGTCCAGTTGATGAACAGATCGTTAAGCGCGAACGGTGGGTACCTCCGCCTGCCCCGTAAGGCGCACCCGTGGTGCGCCCCGCCCGTTAGACCAGCTCGGCATCTGTCATGATCTCGACCAAAGCCGGACCATCAACATCCAGTGCCTTTTGCAGGGCCGCTTCGATGGCATCGGACGACACGACCTTTTCCCCATGCGCCCCGCAAATCTTGGCAAAAGCCGCAAAAGACGGGTTGTGCAGGGATGTTTCCCACACCGGCCATTCACCGGACTTCTGTTCCTTGGTGATCTTGCCCAGCTCGCCATTGTGCAGCAGCACGTGGGTGATATCCATCCCGTACTTGACCGCTGTCGTCAGCTCCATTGCGTATTGACCGAACCCGCCGTCGCCCGAAATCGAGATGATCTTGCGTCCCTTGAGCCACTCGAAGTCCTGCGTTGCCGCCCACGCACCCATGGCTGCGGGAAAGCCAAAACCAATGGAACCAAGGTAGCCGGACATCAGTACGCGCTGCCCCTTGGTTTCGAAGTAGCGCCCAAAGGAGTACGTGTTGTTGCCCACATCCACGGCGATGATCGCATCAGCTGGCGCCACGCGCGACAATGCGTCGAATATGGCGAAGGCATGGATGCCCTTGGCTGTTTCCTCCCCCATACGGTTACGTTTTTCCTTGCGCCAAATATCCCAGCGTTCAGCGAGTTCCGTCACCTGATCAGCCGCGTCAGCAGGACGTACCAGATGCGGAGCAACGACCGCACAGAATTCACCAATCTCGGACCAGATGGGCAGATCGACCGGGTGGAACTTGCCAAGCTGCATGCGTTCGAAATCAACCTGGATGATGGGTTTCGAAGGTTCGATCCCCGTGTGGTTGGAGAAGGAGGTTCCGAGGGTCAGGATTAGGTCCGCTTCGTTCATAAACCACGACGCAATTGGAGTGCCGGACCGACCGAGAACGCCCGCAGCATTGGGGTGGCTGTCGGACAGCAGGCCCTTGCCTTTGAATGTTGTCAGCACCGGGGCACCAAGGGTTTCGGCCAGCTTGGCGATCGCCTCCATATGGTCCCACGCACCGTGACCGATCACAAAGATCGGGCGTTTGGCCGCGTTCAGCAGGTTCAGCGCATCGGCAACATCTGCATCCGATGGCTTGACGACTGCGCGACCCATGCGCCCGTCGGGCTTGGATGCGGGCGCGTCGGACGGGTTGGTCTGCATGTCATCGGGGAAGATCAGATGGGCCACGTCCCGCTCGACCAGTGCATTCTTCATCGCCAGCGACACCAGTTCGGCGTGTTTTGAGGTGCTCAGCACTGTCTGGCTGAACCTGCTAACCGCATCAAAGGCCGAGGACAGGTCGATGTCCTGAAACGCGCCGGGGCCAAAGACCTGGGTCTGCACCTGACCCGTCAGTGCCAGCACGGGCGCGCGATCAACCTTAGCGTCCCACAGGCCTGTCAGCAGGTTCGTGGCACCCGGCCCGGCGATGGTAAGACACCCTGCGGGATGACCCGTCAACTTGCCATAGGCGGATGCGGCGAACGCGGCGGACCCTTCGTGGCGGATGCCCACATACTTCATCTCGCCCGCTTCGACCCGCATGCGGATTGCATCGGCCAGCCCGAGGTTTGAATGGCCCACCATGCCAAAGACGTGTTTCAGGCCCCAGTTGACCATGCTTTCCGCCATCTGATCGCTGACCGTGCGTACATGCGGCGGTTCTGGTTCGAGGCCCACAAATATCTCATCCCCCTCGATCTTGAGCCGGTAGAGTTTTTGTCCGGTGTCCTCGTGCCCGCCAGGAGGGGCACCGGTGAGCGGATCAAAGTCCCACCCGTGCCATGGGCAGCGGATCCAGCATTTGCCACCCTCTCCACGCTCGATCGATCCTTCACCCAGCGGTCCGCGCTGATGCGGACAGTGATTGTCCATGGCCGCCCACTGCCCGTCGAAATGGGAAAGGCAGATGGAGACGGTGCGCGCAGTCACGGTTTTGACCCGCCCTTCGGGCAAGTCAGATGTCTGTCCCACACGGATCCAATCAAGCGTTTCAGTCATGCTATCCCTCCAGTCGGCGTGATCAGGTCGATCCACCGTCGTATGTTTGGACAAGCTGACACAGAAACGTCTTTTGATCACATCACATTTTTCCCCGCCCCCTGGTTAGAGGCTGCGGACGACCAATGTGGCGATTTATGCGGGAAAACGCACTGCTAAGATGGGTCATTGCAGCGCTGGCAAGCTAGAGCCGCAGGTCGCTGTCGGCTGCATCGAACGCCGCCTTCATATCGAACAGGACACCCTTTTCCGTCAAAAGCGCGCGCAAAGGTGCCGGGCCTTTTGCGACCAGATCGTCATGCGGCACGGCCAGGATGACCGCGTCATAGCCTGCCTGCGCCGGCAGTTCAGTGAGCAGATCAAGGCTGTGCGCTTCGCTGACCTCGCCCGGGTCGGCCCATTGGTCATGGATATCGGCTTCAAGCCCGTAGCTTTCCAATTCACCCAGCATGTCGACAACCTTGGTGTTGCGGATATCTGCGCAGTTTTGCTTGAACGTGATCCCAAGGATCAGAACGCGACCTCCATGAACGCGCGCTTCGCGCTTGATCATTGCCTTGACCAAAAGGGAAACCGCATGTTGCGCCATGCCATCGTTGATCTCGCGCGCCATGCGGATGATGTCGGGGATGTGTCCAGCCGAAATCGATTTGTCGATCAGGTAATAGGGATCAACACCGATACAATGCCCCCCAACCAGCCCGGGCGTGTAGCGGTTGAAATTCCACTTGGTGGCAGCAGCGTCCAGCACAGCGGAGGTGTCGATGCCAAGGTGCGAAAAGATGATCGAAAGCTCATTGATCAGGGCGATATTCACGTCACGTTGCGTGTTTTCGATGACCTTGGCCGCTTCTGCGACGCGGATGGACGGGGCAAGGTGGGTGCCAGCCGTGATGATGGAGCCATAGAGCGCGTCAATCGCCTGCCCGGCTTCGGGGGTTGAGCCGGAGGTAACTTTGGTGATTTTGGGCAACGGGCGATCCTTGTCGCCGGGGTTGATCCGCTCTGGACTGTAGCCCGCGTGGAAGTCGGTGTTGAGGCGCAGGCCGGACACCTCCTCGACCAATGGCAGGCAGTCTTCCTCGGTCGCGCCGGGATAGACGGTGCTTTCGAAAATGACGATGTCGCCGCGCTTGATCACCTCCCCAACCGTGCGGGAGGCCGCAAGCAGCGGGGCAAGGTTGGGTTGGCGATGGCTGTCGATTGGGGTCGGGACGGCAACGATATAGACGTTGCACTCCGCGATGTCGGACAGGGTGGTCGTGTAGGTCAGGTGCGTTGCCTCATGCAGGTCATCCACTTCACCAGTGCTGTCCGTGCCTGCCTGCAATCCCGCGACACGCTCGGCGTTCAGATCAAACCCAATGGTGGGGCGTTGCTTGCCTAGTTCCACCGCGAGGGGCAGGCCGACATAGCCCAATCCAATTACGGCCACGCGCATCTGGTCGAGGGTTGGCAGGAGAGCTTGGGTCATGGTCTGCGCCTTTGTCTTGCGGCCCCCTGCCTAGCGGGCCGGGCGGTACAGCGCAATATAGGCGCGTTGAATGCAACCAAAGCGCCAGGTCGTGCACAGTGCGGTGAGTGGAGCGGCTTGGAGATGTCCTAACCGACAGCGACCAGTTGCCCGGATCCGGCGGCTGATTTGATCGCTTCGATCACCTGAACAGCGCGCAGGCCATCGGCCCCGCTGACAAGCGGCAGGGCATTGCCTTCGATAACTTGCGCAAAATGCTCAATCTGATCCTTCAGCGGGTCTGAGAGGGGCAGTGGCACCCGCGTCTGATCCATGGGCGCCCACCAGTCCGGGCCGTCCTTTTGCGTCCACAGGCTGAGGTTGGGCAAGGACAGCGAGCCCTTCGTTCCCCCGATGAGATAACTGGACTGATCCGTTTTGGGATAGGCAGGGTTTTCACCTGCCGTTAGCTCCCAGCTCCATGGCCCAAGGGCAACGTCGGACAGGTTGACGGTGCCCAGCGCGCCGCTGGCAAAGCGCAGGGTGGCGACGGTCACTTCCTCCGCTTTTGCCCCGCGCACCGCATTGCTTTCCATCGCCTGCACATGGGTGATTGGATCGCAGAGGTACATCAACAGGTCAATGTCGTGGATCAGGTTGATGAACAACGGCCCTGCCCCGGCCCCCTGCCGCCATGACTGGGCGTAGTAGCTGTCGGGCTTGGGCAGCCAGCAGGTGCCCTGTACCGTCGTCACTTTGCCCAGCGTTCCATCGGCGATGAGCTGGTGCGCTTTGGCGACCAGCGGATTGTGCCGTCTATGATGCCCTACAAGGATGGGCACATCTGCCTTTTCTGCGGCAGCGACCACTTCGACCCCTTCGGCGGTCGTGGCCGCGAGCGGTTTTTCGATCAGGATCGGGCAGTGCACACCGATCAGCGACAGGGCCATCGAAGCGTGAAGGTGGTTGGGCACCGCAAGAATGACACCATCAGATTGCGCGGCCAGATCCAAAAGGCTGTCGGTACACGCCCACGGCACGTGTTCTTTCAACGCCGGATCGAAGACGGCAGAGACCGTGACACCTTGCGCGCGTTCGATTGCGTCCAAATGCTGACGGCCGATCAGACCGACACCTGCAACACCAATGCGCATCATGCCTGACCTGCCGCGACTGCTGCCATGATACCCCGCAGCTCGGCCAGCCCACGCATCCGTCCAACCAGAGGATAGCCGGGCAGGCTGTCACGATCCCGGTCCATGAGCAATTGCTGACCGTGGTCCGGGCGCATGGGGATGGCATGGTCGCTGCGCCCTTCGGAGCGGCGGCGTGCTTCTTCCGCCATGAGCGCTGAAACGGTTCCAACCATGTCGGTGTCCCCCTCAAGATGTGCCGCTTCGAAGAAACCGGGGCGGTCCGGGTCCGGGGATGGCAGGCGCTTGGTATTGCGCAGATGTGCGAAGTGGATGCGCGGGCCGAGGCGGCGCACGAAGTCAAGCGCGTCGAAGGCTTCGGCGACGCCCAGTGACCCGGTGCACAGCGTCACGCCGTTTGCCTCAAAATTCACTGCATTCAACACGATCTCATAGTCATCGGTCGAAGACATGACCCGAGGCAGGCCTAGAAGTGAAAAGGGCGGGTCGTCCGGGTGACAGCACAGACGTAGGCCAAGGTGATCCGCCAGCGGGGCAACCTCGGACAGAAAGTCGATCAGGTGGCCGCGCATTTTCTCCGCGTCTATGGCGTCATATGTCGAAAGCCGTTGCTGTACGTCATCCAGAGTCCAACCGTCATTCGCACCGGGTAGCCCGGCAATCACTGTACGGCTGAGCCGCGCCTTGTCTGCGTCATCCATTCGGGCAAAGGCTTCGGTCGCGCTGGCCCGAACAACGTCCGAATAGTCATCCAAAGCACCCGGGCGCTTGAGAATGAAGAGGTCAAAGGCTGCGAAATCTGCCAGATCGAACAGCATGGCCGTGCCGCCATGAGGTTGCGCGGCATGGGTTTTAGTACGTGTCCAATCGAGGATTGGCATGAAGTTGTAGCAGATGGTGCGGATCCCTGCTTGCGCTAGAGCGGTCATGTTGGCCTTGTACGCGTCCAGATGCGCAGCGATGTCGGCGCTTCGTGTCTTGATCGCTTCGGACACCGGCAGGCTTTCCACCACTTCCCATGTGAGGCCGGCAGCCTCAATCATCGCTTTGCGGTCTTGGATCGCTTGCGCGGGCCATTCCTGACCGGGTGCGAACTGGTGCAGCGCGGTGACCACGCCGGTGGCCCCGACCTGCGGAAGGTCGGACAATTGCGTGGGATCATCGGGCCCAAACCAACGCCAGCATTCGATCATGGCTGCCACCCCCCGCGCATTGGATGATCCGCGTTTAGCGGCAAAGCAATCCGCGTCCCCTCACGATGCGCAGCATAGATCGCCGTCACCAACTCGATTGAGGCTGCCCCCTCGGTCAGAGTGACGGCAGCGTTCGGCGTGTTGTTCAAAGCCTTGCCCACCTCTGTCAGGAACCCGGCAAATCCGGGCATGTTGTGCGATGCCGTTTTGCATACCGCGTCCACTTCGTTCTGCCGTTCAGGATCCCGCGCTCTGAACTGCCAGACGCCCTCTGCAGGAGCATACGGAATCGTATGCGATGTCGCGGTCAGATGTTCATAAACCAGCCGCAGGCGGGTTTCGTCCGATGCCGCACCGAGGGTAATGCTGCTGGTCGCCAAAGCGCCGCCTTCCAACTCAAAGATCAGGGCGGCTGTGTCCTCCGTCTCGATCGGGTTGACGAGCGTACCAAGGCGGGCAGTCACCCCAACGATGGGCGCCATAAACGTACCCAGCAGATCATGGGCGTGGATCGCGTGACCCAGCACCGCGCCGCCCTGCTCACCAGCCCAGGTGCCGCGCCATTGGATCGCGTAGTACTCAGCGTCGCGGTTCCAATGTGTTTCCAGCGAAGCTGCGCGTGGCGCGCCCGCGAGACCTGCCGCTTGCAGGGCGCGCAGTTGGTCAAACGCGGGACCAAAACGGTACTGAAACACAGGGAACACCGACTTGCCCGATGCGGTTGCCGCAGATGAAATGGCGTTGACCTGCTCTAACGATGTGGCCAGTGGTTTTTCGCAGATGACGTGCTTGCCCGCCTCAAGAGCGCCAATCGCAACAGGGGCATGCAGGTGCGGAGGAAGGCAAATATCAATCACATCCACGTCCGCAAACAACGCATTTTCGATAGAAGCAAGAGGGGTAATCCGATCGCCGCAGAGGGCCGCACAGCGTTCGGCATCCTGATCAACCAGATGCGTCACAACGAACTCTTCAAGCTGATCATAGGCTTCAAGATGCTGTGCGCCGATCCCACCGCCCAGAATTGCCACTCTGATCATTTGACCGACCCTTCCGCCATCGCCTGCGCCTGCAGTGCAAGCTCCATCACCTTGAAGCAATGCGCCTGCGTCATCGCGGTTTCGGTCCGGTGTGCGATGTCATGGGCAAGGCGTTCGAAATACGGCAATCCCGCGTCACGCGCATCTATCGTCTCGCACCGATCACCATTGACCAGAACAAGGTAATCCGTGCCTTCGCGCCCGTTTACATCAACGTATTTGCGCAGCTCAATGTACCCTTCAGTACCCAGCAGGGTCAGGCGCCCATCGCCCCAGGTGGGCAGCGCATCCGGCGTGTACCAATCGACGCGGATATAGCCTGATGCGTGATCCGACCGCAGCGCGACCTCTCCAAAATCCTGCAAACCGGGATCATCCGGATTGGCGTGGTTGGCCACATGCGCCATGGTCACCTGCGCCTGATCCGAGCCTGTGAAATGCAGGAACTGGTCAATCTGGTGCGAGGCGATGTCTGACAGTACGCCACCATATCTTTCGCGCTGAAAGAACCAGTCGGGGCGGGTGGGGCGGTTCAGGCGATGCGGCCCAAGACCAGTTGTATGGACCACGCGCCCGATCGCCCCGTCTTGCACCAATTGATCGGCCAGGGTGACGCATGGCACCTCAAACCGCTCCGAGAAGTTGATGGACCAGATGCGCCCGGTTTCAGCCACGCAGGCTTTGATTGCGTTGAGTTGTTCCAGGGATGTGCAGCCGGGTTTGTCCGACATCACATCGTGACCAGTGCGCATCGCCTGAATGGCGACGTCGGCACGGTCACCAGGGATATTCGACACCAGCGCAAGGTCAGCCCCAGCCACCAGTGCCGCCTCCAACGTGTCGAACCGATGCAAATCAGGGAACCGCTTTGCATACCCGGCCAACGGTTGTGGATTCCCTTCGGTCCAAAAGCCAAGGCATCGGGCGCCGACAGCCTGCATGTTTTCCGTCATGCCGTAGATATGGCGGTGGTCCAGCCCGAGGGCGACAAAGGTGAGTGTCATTGTGTCACTTCAATCATGGTGGATGTGCGAGCCGCGCGTTCCATCGCGTCGATCACAGCGTGGACATGCAGGGCTTCGGCGGGTGGTACAAGGGGTGCGCGTTTCTCTGCAACAGAGGCGACGAAATCCTCAAGCAATGCCTGATGCCATGCGTGGGTAAAGGCCATCGGATCAGCCCCCCCTCCGGTATCAGCGTCACCGTCGGGGGCAATCGTTTCCGTCTGACCTGAAAGCCAATCGATGCGCAGGCTGTCACCTTCCAGATGCGCGTGTGCTTTCTTGGTGGTGAGTGTGATGCTTTCCGCGCCACCGGGATACGCGGTTGTGGTGGCATTCAGGACACCAGACGCACCCGAATGGAATATGAGCAGGGCGGCGGCGATATCCTCGGCCTCCATCTTGTGCAGCGGGCTGGTCCGCATCATGGCCTGCAATCGCGCCACCGGACCGGCAAGCCACAATGCCAGATCAAGTGTATGTATGGCTTGGTTGATCATCACACCACCGCCGTCACGCGCATATGTCCCGCGCCCCGGCGCATCGTAATACGACTGATCGCGCCACCAAGGAACGCGCATATCCACGTGAACGATATCGCCAATTTCGCCCGTATCAATGCGCTGTTTGAGCGTTTGTCCTGCTGCCCGGGTTCGGTGCTGAAAGCACATGCCCAGAGGCACGTCCGCCTGCGTATACAGGTCGATCACTTCGCGCGCAGTGGCCAGCGTGCGCTCAACCGGTTTTTCCATAAGAGTCGGGACACGCGCCTGCACCAATGCGCGGGCATACTCCACCCGGGCATCCGGTGGCGTGATCACGATAGCCATGTCCGGTTTTGCCGCCAAGGCAGCTTTCACATCGGAGTATGGGGCCACCCTGCATCCCAGAAGCTGTGAAGCCTCTGCGCAAAACGCAGCAGTGCGTTTTGCATCCCGCCCCAGAACGCCTGTCAATCGCGCGCCTGCGTGGTTATCGCGCAGGGCCAGAATGTGGGTCTGGGCGACCATTCCAGCCCCAATCATCAAGACGTTCATTACTGTCCTCCCAATCCACAGAGTGGCGGCATTTTGCACATGCGCCAAGGGGCATTCGTGCTAGTCTGCAGAAAAAGGAAAGGGGCAGGCATGGCGCTCGAACTGACTGGCAAAGCGGCCGAGATTTATGACGGGATTCGGCACGCACCTATCGTTTCACCGCATGGCCATTGCGATCCCGCGTGGTTCGCCGAAAACCAGCCCTTTGCCGATCCTGCCGAGTTGCTGGTCATACCGGATCACTACGTATTTCGGATGCTGTATTCGCAGGGCGTTCCGCTTGAAAAGCTAGGGGTTGGCGTAAGTGCCGAGGACCGCAATCCACGTCAAGTCTTTCGACTGTTTGCGGCACATTGGCACCTATTTCTCGGTACCCCCAGCCAGCTGTGGATCGAATACGTGTTGCGTGAGACGCTAAGCTGCGCCCTGCCTTTGGGGGTCGATACGGCAGATGCAATCTATGACCATATCGAAGCGTGGCTCGCAGATCCGGCCAATCGTCCGCGCGCCCTGTTTGATCGGTTCGGGATCGAGGTTCTGGCCACCACGGATGCGGCGCTTGATCCGCTTTCGCACCATAAAGAAATTGCAAACAGCGAGTGGGACGGGCGCATGGTACCGACATTCCGGCCCGATGCGCTTCTTAACCCGCGTGCACACGGTTGGGCGTCAGGTATCGCATCGCTGGGTGCGATCACAAATCAGGATACATCCTCATATTATGGCTTCGTGGCGGCTCTGCGCCAACGCCGCGCCATGTTCAAGTCTTTGGGCGCCACAGCGACAGATCACGCCATAGAAGTTCCGCAGACTGTTTGGCTGGACAACCCCGCAGACACCTATGGCGCGCTTATCTCGGGGGACATGTCAAAGGCAGATGCCTTCCACGGGCACATGCTGATCGAAATGGCGCAGATGTCGCTGGATGATGGGCTTGTCATGCAGCTGCATGCAGGCAGTCGGCGCAACACCAACCACGCACTGTTCGACAGCTTCGGACCAGACAAGGGGACTGACATCCCCGTTGCCGTGGACTGGGTACGCGGTCTGGAACCCCTGCTCAATCGCGTGGGCAATGACCCGCGGTTGACCCTTATCCTATTCACACTGGACGAAACGTCCTATGCCCGCGAACTGGCACCGATGGCCGGGCACTGGCCCTGCCTGCGCATCGGTCCGCCGTGGTGGTTTCATGACAGCGCTGCTGGCATCGCCCGCTATCTGGATCAGGTGGTTGAGACGGCAGGCTACTACAACCTTGCAGGTTTCAATGATGATACCCGGGCTTTCCTGTCGATCCCCGCGCGGCATGATCTTTGGCGGCGGGCGGTTTCGCGGCATTTGGCGGCGCAGATTGAGCGGGGGTATTTCGACATCAAGACCGCAGATCACATGGCGCGCCTGCTGGCGACTGATCTTGCGCGCAGCACGTACAAATTGGACTGACCGATGCCAGGTATTCTTCATTTGGGCGTCGGCAATTTCTTCCGCGCCCACGCCGCCGCTTACACGCAGGACACGCCGGGCTGGCAGATCACCGGTGTCAGCTTTCGATCAGCAACCATCCGGGACGGGCTGGCGGCGCAGGATTACGACTACAGCCTTGTGATAAAGGATGCAGGCGGTATGTCGATCAAACCGATCACTTGCATCTCTGACATGCTGGTCGCGTCGGAGAACCCAGCTGCCGTTATTGATGTTATCGCCTCAGATCAGTTTGCTGTCATCACACTGACCGTGACGGAAAAGGCGTATCATTTGACTGCGGATGGACGTCTTGATTTGACGTCTGAGGATGTTCAGGCCGATTTGCAAGACAAGGCTACAACCGTGGTCGGCACATTGACCCGCAGCCTGGCGCAACGCAGGTCACCCGTCACCGTTCTGTGTTGTGACAACCTGCCAGACAATGGATCAAAACTGGAGCGCGCCGTTCGAGACTTCGCCATAGCAGCACAGCTGAGCCTGCCGGATGCCATCACGTTCCCGTCCTGTATGGTGGATCGCATCACCCCGGCTACGACCGACGCCATCCGAGTCGAGGCTGATGATCCGATGGCTGTCCCGACCGAAGCCTTCACCGAGTGGGTCATCGAAGACAGGTTTGCAGCCACAAGACCCGATTGGCCGGGCGTGCAATGGGTCGATAACGTTGCCCCACACGAGATGCGCAAGCTGCGGATGTTGAACGGTGCGCATTCGTTCCTCGCCTATGCGGGGGTCCTACGCGGGCACACTTATGTACACGAGGCGATTGCGGATGCCGAGTTGCGCCGCACCACGCAAGCCCTGATGCGCGAAGCGGCGGAAACACTGCCCGGTAGCCTTCGGCAGCAAGCAGGTGCCTATGCCAAGGCGTTGATTAAGCGGTTCGAGAACCCCAACCTGCATCACCGGTTGCGGCAGATTGCAATGGATGGCAGCCAGAAATTGCCCATCCGAGTTCTGTCAACTTTGGCAGACCGGGGCGTATCGCCGAGCCCGGCACTTCAAGCCGCTCTGGATGCTTGGGTGGCCTTTGTTCAGGCCGAGGTCGCGACCAATCGTTCACTTGACGACCCACGAGCGGACGACCTTGTTGTCGCCTGCCAGTCGTCAAAACCCGACGCCGCGCTCCGCGCCGTGATCGGGGCCTAGCGGGGCAGGATTGCACCCCGATGTGCAATAACGCGCGACGCCAGATCGTGCCCCGCACGCAACGCGTCATTTTGCGGGGCCCCGGTCAGAGCAGCCGCCAAATACGCGCCGTTGAAACTGTCACCTGCTGCTGTCGTGTCCACCACTTTGGATGCAACGGGGTAGGTGCCGGACGTACCGGTCTCAAGGCAAAGCGGGCCAATCTCTCCACGCTTCAAAGCGCCTGAGCGGCCGAGAGCGAGAAATCGTGCCGCAACCGCGTCGGCAGTTTCACCTGTAAGATCCATCTCGTCATCAATCGACGGCAACGCGATGTCGCAAAGTTCCCACATCGCCGCAACCACCTGGCGCGCTGTATCCTGATCCTCCCACAGCCGTGGCCGGTAGTTGCTGTCAAAAACCACGCGTCCGCCAGCCTGCCGAAAACCGTGCAGCCAATTGATCAATGCAGCGCGTGTCGCAGCAGGCATGATCGCCAAGGTGATCGCTGACGTGTAAATCACGTCGTAGGCTTCAAGAACGGAAAAGTCCGGACCTTCAGGCGTAACAAAAACCATCCGCGCGGCAGAACTATCGCGCCAGTAGGTAAAGCTACGCTCGCCCTTGGCATCAGTCGTGATGGCGTAGAGGCCAGGCGTCCCGTCTGGATCACGCTCAACCGCGTGGGTGCCGATAACTTCGACCTCTATCGCTGCAACGATCCGGTCCGAAAAGGCATCCGTTCCAAGGCGCGTCACATAGTCGACCTGCAAGTCAGGCGCACTGCGTTTGAGGTAGATGGCCGTGTTCAGCGTATCACCAGCTACGCGCACTGCCGCCTCTGCGTCGTCCATCGACAGCTCGATCATCGCCTCGCCTATGGCCGCAATTTTCATACAGTGTCCTTTCGTGCCGTGCGCCGCCAAATTATCAAGCCCGAGACAACAATGATTGACGCTCCAATCAGGGTCCAACCGTCCGGCACATCACCGAAGACGAGGTAACTTGCAACCGCTAGATACAGCAGGAAGCTGTAGGTGTATGGCATCAACGTATTGGCCGGCGCATAGGCGTGCGCGCGCGAGAAAATCTCGTGCCCCGCCCAACCCCAGACACCCAGCCCGATCATCAAAACCCACTGCAACCATGTATCGGGTGTGGTCCATACCATCCAGGCCAGCGGCGCCAGCGTCGCAGCGCCAAAAGCCCCCATCCAGAACTGCATCGTCTCGGCCGCGACAACGCCCGAAATCCTGCGGGTGATGATCGAATACAAGGCCAGCGAAAACGCGTTGTAGACGTTCAGGATCGCAATGGCATGGAAGGTTGCGTCGAAGGGGCGGATCACCACCAACACACCCGCAAACCCAAGTACAATAGCAAACCATCGCCACGGCCCCACACGCTCTCCCAACAGCGGCCAACTCAGCAGACACACGATGATGGGGGCGGAAAACATGATCGATCCCACCACCGTCAACGGCAGATAGTTCAGGGTGATGAAATTGAACAACGTGGCCGACGCCAGCAGTAACCCGCGCAGAAGTACAAGCCCCATATGCGCGGATTGAAAGCTGGACCATCGCACGCCTTTGCGCAGCAAGAGCGCGGTCGAAATCAGGAAGTGCGGAAAATACCTCATGAACGCCAACTGGAACGCAGGCAATCCTGCCAGCAACAGCCACTTCACCGTCGTATCGATAAGGGTGAAGAAGGCGTAGGCCCCAAGCGTCATGGCGATGCCAAGCGCGGCGCGGTCCTCGGTTGGATGTGCGGCGATGGCCACCTTTAGCCGTTAAACCGGTCGGCGTAGTAGTCGACCATCTGTGACACCATGTCATCGGCCAGGCCATTGTCCCGCGCGTCCGTTAACGCGCCCAGAGCACATTTCGACATCACCGACTCGACACCCGCATCCGACGCCATCTGTGCATAGTATCCAACGTCCTTGGCCGCGTTCTTGATGGCAAAAGCCAGCTGGTTCGGGTCCCCGTCAACGCCATAACCCTTCACAAAATCCATCATTCCGGATCTCAGTGGGCCAGCGGCCATGACATCGTACAACTCTTGCCGTGACACCCCGGCAACATCAGCCATCGCAAAGGCTTCAGCCATCGCGTTAGCGACGGTCATGCCAAAGAAATTGTTGATCAGTTTGATGGTGTGCCCGGATCCAAGGGCTCCGAGGTGAAAGACGTTTTCGCCCAGATCGTCCAGCACGGGGCGTACGGTGTTGAACGCCCCTTCGTCACCGGCGCACATGATGTTCAGCAAACCATCAACCGCGTGGGCGGGCGTTCGACCCAGCGGTGCATCCAGATAGTGTCCGCCAGCGGCGGCCACTTCGTTCCCTAGCGTGCGTGTCGAACCGGGTAGCGACGTGCCGAAATCGATCACGACAGCGTCTGGTTTCAACCCTGCAATGACGCCATCAGCCCCCCGCATCCGCGCTTCGACATTGGCGGATGTGTCCATGCACAGCATAACGATGTCGCTTGCCTCAGTCACCGCCTTGGCCGTTGTCACCTCGGTCGCGCCACGTTCAACCGCGCGGTCAACATATGTGCGCGTCCGGTTGGCGATGACGGTCAAGTCATATCCCTGATCCTGCAAGCGTCCCACCATGGCGCCACCCATCAGGCCCAGGCCGATAAATCCGATTGTCGGTTTGCTCATGTCACGTGTCCTCTTTGCCAATGGTGTCGAAGGCGCGTGTCTTCAACCCCTTCTGAATTTCATAGATCGAGATCGGCACATCCGGCTGCGGTTGCGGGATACGGATCGGGATGTCCTTCAGCCTCGGAGTCAGGGTCGGTTCACCGCACAGCATGCGCGTGTTGTAGTCTTCGATCCCGTCCCACTTGGTCATACTGCCCATGATCGGAAACGCATCCGCCGCCATCATCTCGTAGAACAGGATACGTCGCGCCCTGTCCGAGGTGTTTAGCGCCGACCCATGCACGATCCGCCCGTGATGAATACTGATCGACCCCGCTGACCCGGTCAGCGCAACCGCGTCTGCCATGTCTAACCCGTTCGCTTCGGGTAGCATCGCCCCGGCGAACACACCGTCAACATGGTGATCGTACACAGGCCCCCTGTGCGAGCCGGGGAATACCATCAACGGGCCATTTTCTTCGGCCATGTTGTCGATGCAGATACCAATCGCTAAAATATCATCGTTGGTATGAGGATAGAATGCGTAGTCCTGATGCCATTCGACTGCGGCACCATAACCTGCTGATTTCATGTTCAGTTTTGTGGTGTGGAGCCGCAGGTTCGGTCCGATCAGATCCCGGGCCGGGGCCAGGACGTGATCCGAATACATCAACTCCTGCACAACGTCCGAGATGGTGTGTGGCAGCTTGATCCGCCTTAGACGGGGATCCGCCGCCGTGTGACTGTCTTCCAGATCAAGCCGGTCATTGCTTTTGGTCATCATGGCCGCCTCGGCCTCGAACCGCACAATCTCGGCCCGGATCTTGCTCAACCACTCTTCTGGTACCTGGTTTTCGACCAGCAGGTAGCCTTGGTGCTCGTATTGCGCTCTTTGATCAGCAGTCAGGCACTCCATCACATCACCGCCCCGATCTGCCACGGCACGAATTCATAGTCGCCCAGGCCCTGCGCCTCGGATTTCGACATTTCACCTGAAGCGACGCGCAAGAACAGGTCGTAAATCTCGCGCCCCTTGTCCTCTAGCGACACGCCGTCGCTTAGCATCGCGCCCGCGTTCACATCCATGTCCTCGATCATGCGGCCATACATTTCCGTATTCGTCGCGACCTTGATCGTCGGCGCGGGTTTCGACCCAAAGGCCGACCCACGCCCGGTGGTGAAGCAGACGAGGTTGCACCCCCCCGCGATCTGCCCTGTGACAGAGGCCGGGTCATAGCCCGGCGAATCCATGAAGGTGAAGCCACGTGCCCGCACGATATCAGCGTATTTGTAAACTCCGGTCAGGGGCGTGGTGCCGCCCTTGGCCGCAGCCCCAAGAGACTTTTCGAGGATCGTGGTCAGTCCGCCCGCCTTGTTGCCCGGGCTGGGGTTGTTATCCATCGAGCCCTTGTTGCGGGCTGTGTAGTCCTCCCACCAGCGGATCAGATCAATGAGCCGTTCGCTGGTCGCCTGATCGACGGCGCGGGCGGTCAACAGATGCTCAGCTCCGTAGATTTCAGGCGTCTCGGCCAACACCCCTGTGCCGCCCTGTGCCACGAGCAAGTCCGTAGCATAGCCCAGCGCCGGGTTTGCCGTGATCCCTGACCACGCATCTGATCCACCGCACTGCAACGCCACCTTTAGCTCCGATGCCGGGCAAGGCTGCCGTGTCGCCTGATTGGCCAGCGGCAGCATCGCGGCGACTTTCTCGATCCCTTTTTCGACCGTCTTGCGCAGTCCGGCCACGGACTGGATGTTCATCGTCTGGAATAACGGCCCCTGCTTTAGACCATAAGCTTCGAGCAGCCAGTCGATCTGGTTCATCTCGCACCCCAAGCCGACCATTAGCACACCGGCGTGGTTGGGATGACGAGCGTAGCCCCACATGACGCGCTGCAATGCCTCGAACCCGTCTCCACTGTCTGCCATGCCACAGCCGGTGCCGTGCACAAAGGCAACAACACCATCCACATTCGGATAGTCGGAAAGCAGCTCGGGCGTGAAATGCCCCGCAATCATCCGTGCAGCGGTGGCCGAGCAATTCACTGACGTGACGATGGCGACATAATTCCGGGTGCCAACCTGCCCGTTCTCGCGCCGGTAGCCCATGAACATGTCCGGTGTAACAGCGGGGACAGGCCGCAGGTTCGTCGCAAATTCGTAGGATTGATCTGTCGCACGAAACTGGACGTTGTGGGTGTGCACATGATCACCAGGCGCAATCGGTTCCGCGGCATACCCAATAATCTGTGCGTATTTCCGGATTGGCGCGCCCTTGGCGATGCGCTGGGTCGCAACCTTGTGACCAGACGGGATCAGTGAACGGGTGCGCACATCCTCGATATCCACGCCAACCGCGAGGGCGCGGGTGGCGGTGACAACGGTGTCGGACGGATCAAGGCGAATGTAGTCCACGCCACAAACCCCTAGAGCAAGATCGAGATGATCGGCGGCCAGATCAGCAGTACCGACAGGGCAATCAGCTGGATGCCGATAAAGGGCAGGAACCCTTTGAAGATGTCAGTCAACTTGATGTGCGGCGGTGCCACGGATTTCAGGTAGAACGCAGCAGGACCAAAGGGCGGGGACAGGAACGACACCTGCATGTTCATACAGAACACAACCCCGAACCAGATCGCCACATGGCGCGGGTTCAGTTCACCAAACAGGCCAATCTCGTCAATCGGCAACTTCAGTACGATTGGCAGGAACACAGGGATGATGAGCAACACGATCCCCACCCAATCCATGAACGCGCCCATGAACAGCAGGATCACCATCATCATCAGGATGACCAGCATGGTCGGCAGTTCGGACCCGACAATGAAATCGGCCACATATGTTGGACCGCCTGCGATGGTATAGGCCCCGGCCAAGGCCGTAGCACCAATGGTCACCCAGATTATCGTTCCCGTGGACTTGAGTGTGCGCATCAGCGATTCCCACACAAGATCGAACGACGCCTCGCCGCGCAGAAAGGCGATCACGAACACGGCCATGGCACCCATACCTGCAGCCTCAGTGATGCCGGTGATACCGCCATAGATCGACCCCATGACAACCCCGATCACAACGATGGGCGGCACAAGACCTTTACCCATCGACCAGCCCAACGCGGTACGGGTCCGGCCAAATACGAACAGGGCCAAAACAACGCTCACCGCCAGCATACCGCCAAAGATACCGATGTATTCGGCGGTGCCCCAGAACGCCGCATCACCCGTGTTGTCTGCATTCGAGCCAGAGAATTCAAAGAAACTGGCGCGCAGGAACAAGGCTGCCGAAAACCCGCCGACAACCACGTTCAGGAAAGCAAAGAACAGAGCTGTTTTTTCACGCCCTTGCGGCTCGCCTTCGACCGGGCCGGGCAGAGGCGCATCTTCGGGCCGCAGCTGTGTGCGAATGATGATGTAGATGATGATGAACGACGCCAGCATGAACCCGGGGATGAAGGACGCCGTGAACAATGCCTTGATCGAGGTTTCGGTGATCAGACCGTAGATGATCAGCACGATCGATGGCGGGATCATCGTCCCAAGGGAACCCGACGCGCAGATTACCCCGATGGCGAGGTTCTGATTGTAGCCAAGCCGCAGCATCTGTGGCAGAGCGATCAACCCCAACAGGACCACTTCGCCCCCGATAATACCTGACATCGCAGCCATGATGACGGCCATGATGGATGTCACAATGGCGATGCCGCCCCGGGTCCGGTTCAGCCAGATGTTCAGGGACGAATACATCTCTTTCGCGATGCCCGAGCGTTCCAGCAATGCTGCCATAAAGATGAAGAGCGGAATGGATATGAGGACATAGTCCGTTAAGAGCCCGTATATTCGCTGGGCAAGGATATTGAGCGGCCCTGCCCCCGGTCGTCCGGTCAGAATGCCGTCACCAAAAGTCCATGGGGCGAGCAACAGCTCCGGCTCGAATTTCATGACCAGCACGCCCACCGCAAGGATGGCAGAGGCCAGACCAAGGGGCATTCCGATAGCAAGGAGAAGGATCAGCCCCAGCATCAGGACAAGCGAAATAGTACCGATATCCATGGGCTTAGTCCTTTGTCGACACGTGTTGGCCGGTCACGTCGAGGTCGCCGACCCCTTCGTTTGCAACTTGCGCCTTGATGCGCTCGATCTCTTCTTCATCAAGGTCTTCGCCCCCGTAATGCACTTCCTCGGCATTCCAATCAGAGACCAGGTTGATGACAGCCTGAATAGCCACCATGCCGACGACAAACAGCACCATTGGCTTCATCGTGGCGGGAATGGGCGGGTCAAAGGCGGTACCGAAGGTCTCCCAACGGTAGAACTTGTCGAACGCCTCGCCATACCCTCCGTAGATCAGGAAGAAAGCGAAGACGACGATAAGCACGGTCGAGATAGTGTCGAAGATCCGTTGCACCGAGCGCGGAACCGCGTCGTACAAAAGAACAATGCGAATGTGGCTGCGCTGCTGCATGGCATAAAGGCCTGCGCAGAGGAACACAAAGCCCGCCAACCACAGACTGAGTTCATTGGCCCAGAGCGTTGGTGCCTCAAACACATAGCGTAGGATCACTTCGTACAGCATCACGCTGGTCAGAAGCACGATCAACATCATAGTGACGCGCCCGATGAAGACGGCCAATCGGTCCGCAGCACGCCAGCTTTCAAATTCCATGCCTGCACGCTGCACAGTTCGGATACCGAGATACCCGAAGGCAACAACACCTATGGCAGCAAGCCAGTCCACGATGTCAGCAAAGCCGCCGAACAGCCCGCCCATATTGGGGGTGACATCATTGCGTTTGAATAGAGCCGATAACTTATCGAACTGGGATTCGTCGGTTGGGGGATAGAAGTCGAGCGTGAAGGCTGGCATGTGCCAGACTACCCAGCCCGCGCAAAAGATGAATGCCAATGGCACAAGCCACTCTATCGGAGTGCCGGAGCGCACCTGCATCGCGAAATCCCCCTATGGTATGAAAAAACCCGCGCGCATCTTGCCTTGATTTGCGGCGGGTGACTTGGGGCCCCGCGTGGCGGGACCCCAAAGGGTCGCTTACTCAGAGACGAGGCCCAATTGACCGAGGTAGGTCAGGTGTGCTTCGACCAGCGCCTTGGCTTCAGGCGTGTCTGCGAACTCAGGCCATGTGGCCTGTGCGGCAGCACGGAACTTGGCCAGCTCTTCAGGTGCCCACTGGCTCAGCGTCACGCCTTGCTCCCGCAGCTGGGCTGCAGCTTCGGCGTTCTTCTTCTCGAAGGTCAGTGCGGTGCGCAGAGCGAGCGCTTCCATGGCCACCTTCATGATGCGCTGATGCGATTCAGGCATCGCGTCGAAAACGGCTTTGTTGCACGCCAGGTGATCCGACGGCATCGAGTGGAAACCAGGGAAGTTGGCATATTTCACAATGTCATACAGACCCAAGCCCACGTTGTTGGCCAGACCCGAAGCGTCCGCACCGTCGATGATGCCTGTTTCCAGCGCGGTAAAGATCTCGGTAAAGTCCATCACGATGGGCGACGCGCCCAGTTTTTCAAAGATCTTTGTTTCCATGCCGGGGGGCGACCGGAATTTCCAGTCTTTGAAGTCTGCGACTTTCTCGATCGGCTTGGAGGATGCAAAGGATTCCTGACCGTACACCCACCAGCCGATCAGCTCCATGCCGAACTTGTTGTACAGAGGTGCCGCAGCTTCGCGACCGCCACCAAAATACAGCCACGACAGCTGCTGGTATGGTGTCGAATAGCCACCCATGATGTCGCCCACGAACTGGAAAGCCGAGTTCTTGCCGACTTGATAGCCAGCACCAGTCATATCGCAGTCCAGGATACCAGTTGCGGCCGCATCGAACGTCTCAACCGACTTCACGACGGAAGAGCTGTAGAACATCTCGACTTCGATCTCGCCGCCCGACATCGTCTGGATGTCTTCCATATATTGCGCGGCGAGCTTGCCCGAGACCGTCTCGGGGGCATAATGAGTCTGGATCCGTAGCTTCGTTGTTTCTGCCGACGCTGTCAGCGCTGTGGTGGCTGCGAGTGCAGCTACGGCGGCGACCGAGGCCGCCTTCTTCAGAAATGTCATGTCATCCTCCCTGACATTTTATGTGTGTGCACCTGGCAGGTTCGAACGCCCACCTTGTTGTGTCGTGAGGGAAGGCTATGCGTAGTTGCCCCCATCGGACAACAGAAAAATGAAATTAGAGCTATTTTTGAGATTTTGATGGAATTTCGAGATTTCGTGATTTATCGAAGGAGGCACTTCACGAGTTCATACGACCCATGCCCTACGATACCGACATCTTCGAAACCCTGCGTTATCGCCTCATGACGAACGCTTTTGAGCATGGGCAAAAGGTACGCGCCGAACATCTGCGACAGGAGTTTGGCTGCTCTGCCAGCACGATTCGGGAGGTGTTGTTCAGACTGTCGACTCTAGGTCTGGTTGAGTTTCAGGAACAGCGCGGTTTCCGCGTTCCGAAAAAATCGCGGGAAGTGATTCACGAATTGACGCATCTCCGTGTGCTCCTTGAGGCCGAAGGTACAGTGATGTCGATCCGGCGCGGCGGTGTCGCGTGGGAGGCCCGTTTGACTGCCGCCCATCACCAGCTCAGCCACCTTGAAATGCGGCTGAACACCGCGACCGACCGATCACCTTTTGTCGATCTGTGGTTCGGGGCCGAAGCACAGTTCCATGAAACGCTCATTTCGGCCTGCGGATCGCAGACCCTGATCGATACCCATCACCGTGTGTACTGCCGGTTCCGCCAGCAATTGATGGTGGAGGACCGTGACTTCAATTTCATCTCGAACAACATAATGCACCATCAGCATATTCTGGATGCTGCGATGGCCGGGGACGAAGATCTGACCCGACAGAAGATTCACGATCATCTGGCGAGGCACCTGATGGATGCGGACCAGATCGAACCGGCCTGACGCAACGGCGATCCACAGCCTGCACGCAGGTCGCGTTGACCTTCGCCCTTTCGCTGCCTAACACCCTACGCCACTCCAACCCCGAATTCAGGCAGTAGCTAAAAATGCGCGACCCACACGCCAAAACGCCAAGCAAGGCGACCCGCCTCGTCGTGGGAGATGGAATCACTGCCCTCGCTTTCGTCGAACAATGCAGCCTTGACGCCGGAGATCACCTCGTCGTGCTGGGGCGGAACGCGTCTCAACTTGGCCGAGGTGCCGCATATGCAAAGGGCACAGCCGGCACGCCGTGGCGATACGCCTATTTGCTCAACTCGCCTGCGGACGACATCGACCCGACCTTTGCCCGCTGGCTTTCCGACCGCTGGGGCATGGTGGCCGAGACGATGTCGGGACGCGCCCCGAATTGGATGGCAGCGGCGCAACCACTGGTGAATGCAGGGGATGTTTATGGCGTAAATGCACCCCGCGAATTCTACGGTGATTTCATGGAGGAACAGGCCAAAGAGGCTTTGGCGCGCCACAGGGATCGGGGTGTACACGTGACCTTGATCAACGATTGTGCCCTCACCCTGCAAAGCGGATCAGATGGCACGACTGTCCAGACCGAAGCCGGTCGCACGATCACAGCCCGAGCCGTGGACGTTGCTCCCGGCGGTCCGTCCACTCTGCGTATCGAAGGCGATGACGGCGCATTTGCCGTCCCAAGCGTCTTTGGAAACGAGGAAGAGATCGCGGAACACATCAAACGTGGAGCCGAGGTTTTCTGCATCGGTGGGAATGCGGCGATGCTTGATGTGCTGCGCCTGTGTCAAAGCCTGATCCCCGAAGAACAGTTGCGCTTTGTTGCCTGCGCCCCTGATGGTGAAATTCCCGCGGCGCTTGTCCCCCGTTTACCCCGCAAACTGACCCGCCCCAATCTGTCATCCGGGCATGGCGCGGCTGAAACTTTCCTGGCCGAAGTCCAGCGCGAGATTGATTTGGCCCAAAAGGCCGGAGACGAAATGCGTGAGATCCGGGCAGGCTTTCGCGCGCATTTCCTGGCGAATCCGCTCACCAACTACATCGATGATGCAGATCAGGCCCGACGCGTCCCGGCGCAGCTGCGCTTCTGGTTGCGAGGCGGCACGCGAGACACGATCATGGACATGCACAGGCTGGTTGAAGAGGGCGGTGCACGGATGATTAAAGGCGCAGTCAAAGCCATTGAGCATGGGCCAGATGGGGCCAAAGTACGGATCGTCGACGCTGGCGGAGGCGAGATAGTGCACAGCACCGGATTTGTCATAAACTGTGCGGGCGCCGGG
This sequence comes from uncultured Tateyamaria sp., assembly GCF_947504105.1. Taxonomy (GTDB): domain Bacteria; phylum Pseudomonadota; class Alphaproteobacteria; order Rhodobacterales; family Rhodobacteraceae; genus Tateyamaria. Next base: position 58,156 of record NZ_CANNGP010000013.1, on the reverse strand, counting down.
CCGACCTCTCACTACGACCCTCTGACCGAAAACATGCTCGCCCAGGGCCTGATCGGAACCTGTCCAGTCTCAAAAGGTCTGACTGTAGGTCCGCAATGCAAAACCGGAGCACCCGGCGTACGTTACCTCTCCCCCGCCACGACAGTCATTGGGGACGAGGTCATGGCGATGCCGCTTTATGACGCCCACATGCTCCGCACCTATGCTGCACGGGCGGGTTAACGGCCACCCAACTCGTCCTCAATGTAAACATCGATGATCTCGCGGAACGTTTTCTCTGCCTCGAAGCCCAATGCGGTCGCGCGGTCCGGAGCGAAGTTGCGCGGCCAGCCTTCGACGATCTTTGCCACAGCCTCATCCCGCTGCGGCTTGATCAGCGCCACAACGTTGTTGCCAGCGACGTCACGCAGCGCCTCGATCTCTTCCGCCACGGTGCAACTCAACCCCGGCAAGTTCAACGCCCGCCGCCCGTCAAGCCGATCTGTGTCCAGAACGGCAGCATGGGCCAAGAACCCCGCCGCCGACCGTGGTGACGCGTGCCAGTGGCGCACAGTGTCGTCCACGGGCAGGACGGCCTCCAACCCGTTCAGCGGCTCGCGAATGATCCCGGAAAAGAACGACGATGCGGCCAGGTTCGCCTTGCCGGGCCGTACGCAGATTGTCGGCAACCGCAGCGACATGCCGTCAATGAAACCCTTGCGAGAAAAGTCTTGGACCAACAGCTCACACGCCGCCTTCTGCGCGCCATAGCTGGTCTGGGGTGAGGTCAGGAACTCGTCCCCAATCTTGTCCGGGTACGGCCCGCCAAAGACCGCAATCGATGAGGTAAAGATCACCCGAGGCACATAAGCGCCGCCCGTAGCCCGGTGCTGTGCCCGTAGCGCCTCAAGGAAATGCCACATCGGCCAAAGGTTCGTTTGCCAGCCTAAATCAAAATTCGTCTCCGCTTCACCCGACACGATGGAAGCGAGGAAAAAGATCACGTCAAACCGCTCAGCCGCCAGAGCCGCCCCCTCTGCCAGAACCGACAGGTTACCGACGCGCTTGTCGTCACCCACAGCGTCTTCGGCAAACCCCAAATCGTGCAAAGTCACGGTGAAATCACCAAAACCGGTCAGTCCTTGCGTTTCAAGCCTCTTTGCCAACTTCTGACCGACCATGCCGCCGCCGCCAAGAATCAGTATGCGCTTCATGCGCGATCCCCCTGCCGTGCCTTCAGTTCAAGATACAGCCCAGAATGATCCCGGTCCGCGCCGTCCATATGATCGACGAAATGGGCAAATCGATCGCGGACGTCCCGCACCATGGGCAGGGTCACACCAGCAGCCGATGCCTCGACCAATACGTTGTCCAGATCTTTCAGTTGAAACTTCGACAGTCCTCCGGGCTCGAAGTTACCAGTGGTCATGCGTTCACCATGCTGCTGCAGAATGGTGCTGTCAGCGAAGCCACCTTTCAACGCGGCGCGTAGCGCGGCAGGGTCCGCGCCCCCCTCCTCGGCCAGCAGCATCGCTTCAGCCACAGCACCGATAGTCACTGCGACAATCGCTTGGTTGCAGAGCTTCGACAATTGCCCAGATCCGGTGGGGCCGACATGCACAGGCCGACCCATCTCTTCGAAGACCGGGCGCGCACGATTGAAGTCAGCAGCTTCACCACCAACCATGATGGCAAGGGACGCCGCCTCGGCCCCCTTGGTTCCGCCGGAAACTGGCGCATCCAGAAATCCGACACCCACCTTTGACAGCAGCGCACGGGCCTTGCGTGCCTCTGTCGGTTTGGTCGATGACATGTCGATCCACAACGCGCCCCTGGACAGGCTGGGCGATACCTCGGCAATGACAGACAGCACCGTGGGACCATCGCTCATAATCGAAATAACGACATCCGCCCCTGTCACGGCGGCATTCGTGCTGGCCGCTACCGCTGCACCCTCATCCGCGAGTGGTTCCGCCTTCGCCTGCGTCCGGTTCCAAACGGTGACCGGCACACCGGCCCGCGTCAGATTCCGCGCCATGGGAAAGCCCATTAACCCGGTGCCTAACAGGGCCACATTCTCGAACGCCATGACAATCCTCCGATTTTGCCGTGACGTCTGGTCAACACCCACAGCTTGTCCTACGCTAACACCAAAACGCAGACCTTCGGGCTGCGCAACACCTGATCGAATAGGGAGGAGTGCATGGGCCGTCTTGACGGAAAGAGCGCACTTGTGACCGCAGCGGGCCAAGGGATCGGCCGTGCAAGCGCGTTGGCGATGGCAAACGAAGGGGCACATGTCTTTGCCACCGATATCAACGCCGACGCTTTAAGCACACTTGACCACGCAAACATCGATGCTTTCCCTCTCAATGCGCGTGATGCAGCAAGCATTCGGGACGGGGTGGCCAAGGCCCAACCCGACATCCTGTTCAACTGCGCAGGTTTCGTGCATCACGGCACGATCATGGACAGCACGGATGATGAATGGGATTTCGCCTTCGATCTGAATGTTCGGTCCATGTACCACACCATCCGCGCCGCCTTGCCGGGGATGCTGGAGCGCGGCAACGGCTCGATCATCAACATGTCGTCCGCCCTCGGGTCCATCATCGGCGCGCCCAATCGCTTCATCTACGGCACGACCAAGGCCGCCGTCGTCGGTCTCACCAAATCCGTCGCCGTGGACTACATCACCCAAGGCATCCGCTGTAACTGCATCTGCCCCGGCACCGTCGAAAGCCCCAGCTGGCACGACCGTGTCAAGGCACTGGGCGAGCAGCTCGGCAGCTACGATAAGGCCATGGAACAATTCGTCGCCCGCCAACCCATGGGCCGCGTGGCCAAAGCCGAAGAAATTGCCGCCCTCGTCGTCTACCTTGCCAGCGACGAAAGCGCATTCACCACAGGACACACCCACATCATTGATGGAGGCTGGTCAGGACAATGACCAAGAAGAAGATCGGAATAGAAGACCTGCGTTCCCGCAAATGGTTCATGAACCCGGACAATCCGGAAATGACCGCGCTCTACCTTGAACGCTACCTGAACTACGGGCTGACGCGGGAAGAGCTGCAATCCGGCAAGCCGATCATCGGCATCGCGCAAACGGGCAGCGACCTGTCGCCCTGCAACCGGCACCACATCGAACTCGCCAAACGTGTGCGCGACGGCATCGTAGCCGCAGGCGGTACCTGCATCGAAATCCCAGTCCACCCGATCCAGGAAACCGGCAAGCGCCCCACGGCCATGCTCGACCGCAACCTCGCCTATCTGAGCCTCGTCGAAACCCTCTACGGCTACCCGCTCGACGGCGTTGTCCTGACCATCGGTTGTGACAAGACCACGCCCGCTCTCCTCATGGCCGCTGCCACCGTCAACATTCCAGCCGTTGCCCTGTCGGTCGGACCCATGCTCAACGGCTGGTTCCGCGGCGAACGCACCGGCTCCGGCTCCATCGTCTGGCAAGCGCGCGAGATGATGGCCAAGGGAGAGATCGACGACGAAGGGTTCATGGAACTCGTCGCCTCCTCCGCCCCCTCCGTCGGCTATTGCAACACAATGGGCACGGCCACCACGATGAACTCGCTGGCGGAAGCGCTCGGCATGCAACTGCCTGGCTCCGCCGCCATCCCGGCACCATACCGCGAGCGCAGCCAGATCAGTTACGAGACCGGCAAACGCATCGTCGACATGGTGTGGGAAGACCTGCGCCCCTCCGACATCATGACGCGCGAAGCGTTCGAGAACACGATCGTCATCAACTCCGCGATCGGCGGGTCAACCAACGCACCCATCCACCTGAACGGCGTGGCCAAGCACCTAGACGTGCCGCTAAACAACGACGACTGGCAGCAACACGGCCACCACGTGCCGCTTCTGGTGAACCTCCAGCCCGCAGGCGAATACTTGGGCGAAGACTACCAGCACGCCGGCGGCGTCCCGGCAGTTATCGGCGAACTCATCGCTGCCGACCTCCTGCCCCACCCCGACGTCATCACTGCCAACGGCAAGACGATGCGGGAAAACTGCGCCGATCTGCGCAGCGAGAATACCGAGGTGATCAAGCCGGTGTCCGACCCGCTGAAAGCGGAAGCCGGGTTCATCAACCTCAAGGGCAACCTCTTCGACAGCGCGATCATGAAAACCTCTGTGATTTCCGAGGAATTCCGCAACCGCTACCTGTCCAATCCCGACGACCCCGAAGCGTTCGAAGGGCGTGCCGTGGTCTTCGACGGACCCGAGGACTTCCACCACCGCATCGACGACGAAGCCGAAGGGATCGACGAAAACTGCGTCCTCTTCATGCGTGGCGCGGGCCCCAAGGGCTACCCCGGCGGGGCCGAAGTCGTGAACATGCGCGCGCCGTCCTACCTGCTGAAAAAAGGCATTCAGGCGCTTCCTTGCGTCGGTGACGGTCGCCAATCCGGCACCTCAGGTTCGCCCTCAATCCTCAACGCCTCGCCCGAGGCAGCGGATGGCGGCGGCCTGGCACTCTTGGAAAACGGCGACCGCGTGCGCATCGACCTCAAGAAATGCACCGCCGATATGCTGGTGGACGACACCACGCTTCAGGCGCGCGCCGAAGCGATCATGGCCGCAGGCGGCTACCCCGTCCCCGAAAACCAAAGCCCATGGCAAGAGATCTTCCGCGACTATGTGGGCCGCTTTGACGAAGGCATGACTCTGCGTGGCGCAACCAAATACCAAGACATCTCGCGCAAACACATGCCGCGCGACAACCACTGAGAGGCCGCCATATGAAACTCGTAAGATACGGTGACGCATGTCACGAAAAACCAGGGCTACTCGACGGCGACACGCTGCGCGACCTGAGCGGTCACGTGGACGACATCAATGGCGCAACACTGGACGACGCGACGCTCGACAAACTCCGCGCCATCGACCCGGCAACCTTGCCAGCGGTCGACGGCTCCACCCGCATCGGCCCCTGTGTCGGCAATATCGGCAAGTTCCTGTGCATCGGCCTTAATTATTCCGACCACGCCGCCGAACAGGGCCTGCCGATCCCCGAGCATCCCATCCTGTTCTTCAAGGCGAACTCGGCGATCGTCGGCCCCAATGACGATGTGGTCATGCCGCGCGGTTCCAAGCGCACCGATTGGGAGGTCGAGCTGGGTGCTGTCATTGGCAAGACCTGCAAATACGTCTCCAAGGCCGACGCGCTCGACTACGTGGCTGGCTATTGCATCGTCAACGATGTGTCGGAACGCGAGTTCCAGCAGAACCTGACGGGCCAATGGACCAAGGGTAAATCCTGCGACACCTATGGACCTACGGGTCCGTATCTCGTGACGCGCGATGAAATCCCCGACCCGCAAGCGCTCGATATGAGCCTGTCGGTCAACGGCCAGCGGATGCAGACAGGCAACACCGCCACCATGATCTTTTCCGTGGCCGAGATCATTGAACACCTCAGCCAACTCTTCACCCTGCACCCCGGCGACGTGATCAGCACAGGCACCCCTCCGGGTGTGGGCGACGGGATGAACCCGAAAACCTACCTTAAGGTGGGCGACGTCATGGAACTGGAAATCGCTGGCCTCGGCACCCAACGGCAAGAGGTGAAACAGGATGCCTGATCTTCTGCAAATTGGCGGCATCACCGATACCATGCGTGACCGTCTGTCCGAACGGTTCACCATCCATCAGGCCAGCGGCGATTATCCGGCAGAGGCGATCACCCACATCGTCACCAACGGCCATGACGGCGTGCCTGCGGATATCCTTGCCAAGTGCACAAACGCCAAGGTCGCTGCAAGCTATGGCGTGGGCTACGACGCGATCGACACCGACGCTTGCATCGAACGGGGCATCATCGTCACCCACACGCCCGACGTGCTGAACGCCGAGGTGGCAACGACGGCGATCATGCTCATGCTCACCAGCTTCCGCAGTTTCCTGTCGGACGAGGCGCACGCCCGCTCCGGCAATTGGGAGAAAAACGGCAACGCACCCCTATCACGCAGCGCCGACAACCGGCGCGTCGGCATCCTCGGTCTCGGGCGCATCGGCCAGGCCATCGCGGACAAGCTCAAAGCGTTCGACGCCGACATCCACTATCACACCCGCAGCGAAAGGGACGTGCCCTACACCTACCACGCCAACCTCGTGGACATGGCAAAGGCGGTCGAGGTGATCATCTGCATCACCCCCGGCGGCCCCTCGACGCACCACATTGTCAATGCCAACGTAATCGAAGCGTTAGGACCGGACGGGACGCTCATCAACGTCTCGCGCGGCTCGGTGATTGACGAGGCCGCGATGGTCGCCGCCCTCCAATCCGGTAAGCTCGGATACGCCGCCCTCGACGTGTTCGAGGAAGAACCCAAAATCCCCGACGCGCTCAAGACCATGTCCAACGTCATCCTTCTGCCCCACGTGGGCAGCGCCACGCATGAAACGCGCGCCGCGATGGGCACGTTGGTCGTCGACAACCTCATCAGCCATCTCGACAACGGGCTGGTGATCACACCCGTGCCGGAAACCAAACATCTCAATGGCTAAGATCACCGACGTCACCGCACGGCTCTTCGCCGTGCCACTCGACGAAATCCTCGTCGACGCCAAGCACGGCGATCACAGCCATTTCCATCTGATCACGGCAACAGTCACGCTGGACGATGGGCGTACGGGCACCGGGTACACCTACAATGGCGGGCGGGGCGGGCACGCAACGGCGGCCATGATCACCCACGACCTCGCGCCTTTCCTGATCGGGAAAGACGCGGAGAACGTGGAACAGCTCACCCACGCCATGGACGCCCACCTGCACTATGTAGGCCGGGGCGGTATCCTAAGCTTCGCCATCTCAGCCGTCGACATCGCCCTGTGGGATGCGCGGTTGAACGGTACGGGGCAATCACTGGTGCAGGCCGCTGGCGGTGCGTCTGACCGCTGCAAGGCCTATGCGGGCGGCATCGACCTGGGCTTCGACCTGCCCAAGCTGCTCGACAGCATCCGTACTTACCTCGCACGGGGCCACAACGCAGTCAAAATCAAGATCGGCCAACCGACCGAAGCCGAAGACGTCGAACGGATCAAGGCCGTCCGCAACCTCATCGGCCCCGATGTCACGTTCATGGTTGATGCGAACTATTCCATGACGCCCGATCAGGCCATTAGCATAGCAAATGCGGTCAAGGATCAGAACATCACATGGTTCGAAGAACCCATTGAACCCGACCTTTACGAAGATTTCGCACGCATCCGCGAAGCTACAGGCATGCCGGTGGCACAGGGTGAGAATCTGCACACGATGCACGAGTTCCGACGCGCCCTGCCCCATGTCGATTTCATCCAACCCGACGCGTCCAACTGCCTCGGGATCACCGGTTGGCTGCAGGTGGCAGAGATGGCGCAAAACCACGGCATTCCGGTCTGCAGTCACGGAATGCAGGAGCTGCATGTCTCTTTGGTGGCAAGCCAACCGCATGGCGGATGGCTCGAAGTGCACAGCTTCCCCATCGACCGCTACACGACCCGCCCTCTGGTGATCGAGAACCATCTTGCTGTCGCGCCGGACGTTCCAGGCGTCGGTGTAACGTTCGACTGGAGCAAACTGACACCGCACGAGGTTATGCTTTAACTGCGTGATACTACAGATTCATTGCAAACGTGTCAGGTGACGATGCGGACGTCAGTCGCATACCCGAAGAACAGCAGACCATCAGTGACTACTATCGGCGCATGGAACGGGTCGTGGATTTGATCCGCACCCTCGCCGGGGGGACGTGTCGCCTGTCTGAAAATTGAACTCGTGGTCACCGAGATGCACCGTATCCCGTACTATTGGGATTGGATAATTTGCAGTGCGATTGGCGCCTGACGTCAGAAGCGGCCTGAAGAATTTCAGCCACGCCATCACCCTTTAGTGTGCCAAGAAGCTGATGATGACGATCAACGTGTCCGCTGCCGCCATGTTCACCCCACACAGCGGCATCAGGCGCGCTTGGTGGCTTTTCAACACGGTCGGAAGCGCGGTCAAATCCAATCAACCGTCCGTATTCTCAGTTGCGTCTGTTGATTTGCAAGCAGGCATCGTTCTTTCCGCCTACTTCGACATGTTTACTGGAACACCCATCTTGACCTAAAGCCCTACGTCCTTGCCTCGCAAGCGTGTAGAGAATGTCTACATCCATGATCATTTCAGCCGCTGGCCCAATTCACTGGAGGCATCCGCTGCGTTTGATTGGTCAACGGGTTTCGTTCGTATGATTGGGGCGCGGTGGACCAATCCACCGCGCACTCTGATCACTTGGAACTTGCTCTGCGGTCCTCTTCGACCGGCCCCAGTGCGTTCAGACCTTTCAGGATGTCGATGGCATAGGCCAGCTGGTAATCCTCTTCCCGCAGATCAGCCGCCGCTTGCGCCTTTGCGCGATCTTCCTCGATCTGGCGCACCTGATCGTCGGTCAACGAGTCGTTGTCGAGACTACCGCGCAGATCGCCTTCGGTCCGGGGACCCACTGCGCTTGCCGGTTCATCCTCTTCCTCGGTCGTGGGGCTGCGGCGGGGCTGCTCTACAATGATGTCGGGGCTCACGCCCAGCGCCTGAATCGACCGTCCGGACGGTGTGTAGTAACGCGCCGTGGTCAGACGCATGGCACCTTCGCCACGCAATGGCATAACCGTCTGAACCGAACCCTTGCCAAAGCTCTTGGTGCCGACAACGATCGCCCGACGGTGATCCTGCAGGGCCCCCGCCACAATCTCGGAAGCCGACGCCGACCCCCCGTTGATCAGCACAACGATTGGTTTGCCCTGCGCCAGATCGCCCGGCGTCGCATTGAAACGGTCGCCATCTACTGGATCACGTCCACGGGTCGATACGATCTCGCCCTTTTCAAGGAATGCGTCCGACACGCGGATGGCCTGGGTCAGCAGTCCACCAGGGTTGTTGCGCAAATCCAGAACAAATCCATTGACGCTGTTCATGCCACCAAGCGTTTCAACCTCTTCTTCCAGCTTGGACACAAGGTTTGGCGTAGTCTTGTCGTTGAAGGTTGTCACACGCAACACAACCGTATCGCCCTGGGTCCGGCTGCGCACCGCCTGCAACTCGATCGTGTCCCGAATGATAGATACATCAAAAGGCTCATTCTCGCCTTCGCGAACGACGGTAACAATGATCTCGGATCCGACCGGGCCGCGCATACGATCCACGGCCTCGTCCAGGGTCAGGCCCAGCATCGACTCGCCATCGACATGGGTGATGAAGTCGCCCGCTTCGATCCCGGCCTCGGCAGCGGGGGTGCTGTCGATAGGCGAAACAACTTTGATGAACCCCTCTTCCTGAGTCACTTCGATGCCCAAGCCGCCAAACTCGCCCCGGGTCTGCACCTGCATCTGCGCGGCATCATCCGGCGACAGATAGCTGGAGTGTGGATCAAGCGACGTCAGCATGCCGTCAATGGCAGCTTCGATCAGTTCACCGGGCTCCACATCCTCGACATATTGGTTCCGAATGCGTTCAAAGATGTCGCCGAACAAATCCAGTTGTTCATACACGGTTGCATTCGCGGCGCCTTCTTGCGCCAAAAGCGGGCCTGCAACCTGCGTCGTGGCGATTGCACCTGCCAGAGTCCCGCCCAAAGCGGCCATCACGAATTTCTTCATTCCAGCTTATCCATCCTGTTCGGTGCTGAACCACGTGAGTGGGTCCATTGGCACATTACTCTCTCTTACTTCTATATAGAGCGTTTCCGAGCGATCAGCACCACCCCCCTCACCACCTGTTGATGCGCCATTTTGTGCCGGAAATCCGCCCATCAGGCCCAAAGGGGTGCTGGCTGCGATGATCTGCCCCGTCTTGCCGTAGCTGACTGTCATCCCCGCAAGGATGATCAGGGTCTCTGGACGTGGCTCAAGTATGGTGACCGTGCCGAAGTCCAAAAGCGGGCCGACATAGCGCAATGTGGCCGCGGTTGGTGACGTCACCAACGTGCCGGGGCGGGTCGCCAGCAGAACACCGGGGCGGGTGATGCCAGCCGCATCCGGTTCACCGGCGCGCCGCAGGATCACGCCGCGTGCGGGCATTGGGAATTCGCCGATCAGGTCATCAATCTGCGGAGGTGTCCATCCCGCATCCCCCTCGGCGATGCTTGCCAGTCCGCTCGAAAACGCGTCCAACGTTTCGGCCGACGCGATCAAGATCGCAGTCCGCACCGGATCCTCTGTGAACCGTTGCGGCAGGTCCGTCCGCTCGGCCATGGCCTGATTCAGAGCAGAACGCGCTGTCTGGACCTCTGACAAACCAGTTTGTAGCTGTTTGGCGGCTTGCTCCTGCAATATGCGTAGGCTTTCCACGTCGCTGAGGTTCTGTCGCAACTTGCTTGCACGCTGGTTCAGCGCCGGGGTCAACTCGGCCAGCAGCATCCCCGCGCGCGCTGTTCCATTGGGGCCACCTGGGTGCAGAAAGGCGGTGGGCGACTGGTTTGGAGTCAAGGTCTGCAAAACGGCAACAAGCTGCGCGATTTCCTCATCGCGGGCCTGAAGCTGGCCGCGCAGCTGCGCCTCTCGTATCGATGCCCGCCGCAAGCCCGCCCGCATCGCCACGAGCCCGGATTCATAGGCGTGCACGGTATCAGTCAAAGCGCGAACACGGTTACGCGCGCTGTCAGCCTCCGACAAACGGATAGAAGCGGCCTCAAGCTGCGCGCCAGCGTCGCGGGCAAGTTTACCTGCATCCTCCTGCGCTGAAAGTGGAAGCGCAAAGAAAGACAGGAGGATTGCGGCCAGCGCTCTCATTCGATCAGACTAACGCCCGTCATCTCAGCCGGTTGCCCCAAGCCCATGAGCTGCAAGATCGTCGGTGCCAGATCAGCCAACTTGCCGTCCCTCAACGCACCTGCTGCACCGATCAATGCGACTGGGACCAGGTTCGTGGTATGTGCGGTATGCGGAGCACCCGTGTCAGGATCAATCATCGTTTCGCAATTGCCATGATCCGCAGTCAGGATCATCGCCCCTCCGGCCTTCTCCAGAACGGGCAACACGCGGCCCAGCCCCGTATCCACCGCTTCACACGCCGCAATGGCCGCATCCAGATCGCCGGTGTGCCCGACCATATCCGGGTTGGCATAGTTCACGACAATCAGGTCATAGCCGTCCTTGATCGCCGCAATGAACTTGTCCGTCACTTCGACGGACGACATCTCGGGTTGCAGGTCATAGGTGGCAACGGGCGGAGATTTCGGCATCGCACGATCCTCTCCATCCTCTGGCTTCTCCTCTCCTCCATTCAGGAAGAACGTCACATGCGGGTACTTCTCGGTCTCGGCCAGCCGGAACTGGCGCAGTCCGGCCTTGGCCACCCACGCGCCCAGCGTGTTCACGATCTCGGGTTTGGGATAAACGGTGGTCATATAGGCTTTGTGATCTTCCGAGTAATCCGCCATGCCCATCAGTCCGGTCCACGCGGGGCGACCTTCGGGCGCAAAGGCGTCAAAACCGGGATCGCCCAGCGCGGCCAAGATCTCGCGTGCACGGTCAGCCCGGAAATTCAGGCAGAACAGCCCATCGCCATCCTTTGCGCCCTTGTAGCCATCCATGACAGCAGCCGGGATGAATTCATCGGTCTTGCCTTCGTCATAGGCGGCTTCAATCGCCGCCTGAGCGCTCTCAACAATATGCGCATCGGCCCGCACCATCGCGGCAAAGGCCGTTTCAACCCGGTCCCAACGGTTGTCGCGATCCATCGCAAAATAGCGGCCCGTCAGCGTCACAATCCGCGCACCTGCAGGCAACGCATCGTGTAACTGCTCCAGATAGGTCAGGGCCGATTTTGGGGCCACATCACGCCCATCGGTGATGGCATGGATCACCACCGGCAGGCCCGCATCGGTACAGGCCTTGGCCGCGGCGATCATGTGGTCGATGTGTCCATGCACGCCGCCATCTGACAGGACACCCATCAGGTGTGCCCGACCGCCAGCTTCCTTGATCCCGGCAATCCAGTCGGCAAGGCGCGGATTGCGAAAAAAGCTGCCATCCTCAATCGCCAGATCAATCTGACCAAGATCCATCGCCACCACGCGACCGGCACCAATATTGGTATGACCCACTTCCGAATTGCCCATCTGACCGCGCGGCAGACCCACATCCGGACCATGGGTGATCAGGGTCGCATGCGAACACGTGTCCATGATCCGATCAACGGTGGGGGTGCGGGCAAGTTTGGGGGCGTTACCTGTTTCATCCTCGCGCAGGCCCCAGCCATCCAGGATACACAGAACAACGGGTTTGGGCGGTGTGGTGTCAACGGTCATGGCTTGGTTCTAACGCGGGCTTTGGCGCTTTGAAAGGCAAGAGGCGGGCAAACGGAAACCGATGCGGTTTCCAGCTGTTTTCCGACAGGAAAAACCTGACGACTCCTCTGCACGGCATAGCAAAATGGGTCAGAAAAGAGTGCCGGGATCATGCAACACGGTCAGGCAGACCACGCCCGTTGTTCCACCACCTGTTTGGATTGTCGTTTTTTGGATCGTAGGTCGCACGGCTCGCCCAGTCCTCGCGCAGGAAAATCACGGGCTCTTCGTAGTGATGAACCTCCATGACAGCATCCATCACCTTTTCGAGTACCGCCACATCGCGTTCAATGGAAATTTTCAGTTCGACCATGGGATAGGTCTCGGTCCCACCCGCCTCGAACCCGTCCGCATGGGTTGTGGTCGTCGATCCGGGTTCAGGCTGCGCCGTCTCTGCCCCTGTGGCCGAGATGCTGGCATTGCGTTGATAGCGGCCATAGCCCAACGGATGTACCACCATCACGGCATCCAAGATGCGATCCGTGTCTTCAGGCAAGGTCTGTATTTCAAGCGTCCACACCGGCACAAATGTACCAGATGCCGCCCTGTAATGGATAAGTGCGGTCACAAAAAGGCTCCTTCAATCCGGGTTGCCACGGCTAAAGCTGGTTTTCGAGAGGTCCGGCGCAGTCTGCGTCGTCGGCAACATGCCAATGGGGGCCGCTCCGGGGGTTAGGATATGGCGCAGCAGGCCGACGGGATGCGCCCTGAGGGTCAGGCGCGTCGATACGTAATCCTCGACCACATTTTCGCCCAGCGTCATCTCGGGCAACAAGGCTGCGGGCTCATCTACCACCTCACCATCCAGATCCGTGGCAAACAAGGGTAACACAGGTCCAGGGGCAAGCGCCTTGGCCTCCCAAAGCGCCTCACGGCGATTGATACCAGCGGCAGCAAAGGCATCAGCTTCGGCCAATCGTACGATCACAGTGGGCATTAACCCCGCCCGCCGCCACACATCGCGCACTGACTGGTAGCCGTTTCCGCGCGCGCCGGTCAGCCAGCTGGCATCTTCCTCGCTCATGCCCTTGAGCTGCCGGAACCCCAAACGCAGAGCCAAGCCCCCTTTGCCATCAGGTTCCATGGTGTTGTCCCAATAGCTGGCATTCACACAGATGGGATGCACCTTGACCCCATGCTCGCGTGCATCCCGCACGATTTGGGCGGGGGCATAGAACCCCATGGGCTGTGCATTCAGCAGCGCACAGGCAAAGATGCCCGGATGGTGGCATTTGATCCAGCTTGAGGCATAGACCAAGAGCGCAAAGCTCGCCGCATGGCTTTCGGGAAAGCCATAGCTGCCGAACCCTTCGATCTGGGAAAAACACCGCTCGGCAAAGTCATCCTTATAACCGTTCTTGCGCATGCCATGCAGGAACAGCGCCCGGAATTCACTGACACTCCCGTGCTTCTTGAAGGTAGCAAGTGAGCGCCGCAGCCGGTCCGCCTGGTCGGGGGTAAACCCGGCCCCCACGATGGCGATCTGCATCGCCTGCTCCTGAAACAACGGCACGCCCAGCGTCTTGCCCAGCACCTGACCGAGTTCATCCGAAGGAAAGGACACCTCCTCTTCCCCGTTCCGACGGCGGATGTAAGGATGCACCATATCGCCCTGAATTGGGCCGGGGCGGATGATGGCCACTTCGATCACCAAATCATAGAAATTGCGCGGCCGCATTCGGGGCAGAAAGTTCATCTGTGCCCGGCTTTCCACTTGGAACACTCCGATGCTGTCAGCCTTGCACAGCATATCGTACACGCGCGGGTCTTCTTTTGGCAGGGTGGCAAGGGTGTAGCTTTGCTGATGGTGCATTTTCAGCAGGTCAAAGGCCTTTCGAATGCAGGTCAGCATCCCAAGACTCAGCACATCCACCTTCAGGATGCCAAGACTGTCGATGTCATCCTTGTCCCAGCAAATGACCGTGCGATCCTCCATCGTGGCGTTTTCGATCGGCACCAGTTCATCCAGCCGCCCCTCGGTCACGATGAACCCGCCTACATGCTGGGACAGGTGCCGGGGGAAGCCGTTGATCTCATAGACCAGTTCGATGGTCTGCCGCAGGCGGCGGTCACGGAAGTCGAGGCCGATCTCGGCCATCCGTTCCGCCTCCAACCCCTTGGTGGAAAAGAAACCCCAAAGCTGCGAGCTGAGGGCGCTGATCGTATCCTCGGTCAACCCCATGGCACGGCCCACCTCGCGGATGGCACGCTTGCCGCGGTAATGCACGACCGTAGCGCACAGGCCCGCGCGGTGGCGGCCATAGCGCTCGTAAATGTGCTGGATCACCTCTTCACGCCGTTCGTGTTCAAAGTCGACATCGATGTCAGGCGGCTCATCGCGGGCTTCGGACACGAAACGTTCAAACACCATCGTGCCCATCTCGGGACTGACCGAAGTGATGCCCATGCAATAACACACCACCGAATTGGCGGCCGAACCCCGGCCCTGACACAGGATGCCACGGCTGCGCGCAAAGTGGACGATGTCGCGGACGGTCAGGAAATAGGGTTCGTATTTTAGTTTGGCGATCAGGGCGAGTTCATGGCGCAGAAGGGTCTTGACCTTGTCTGGCGCCCCGCCGGGATAGCGCCATTTCAACCCCTCATAGGCCAGCCGGTTCAGCCGTTGGCTGGGCGTTTCGTTCCTGGTGATTTCCGACGGGTATTCATAGCGCAACTGGTCAAGCGAAAAGATCAGGCTGTTCGCCAGTTGCCCTGCCCGATGCACCGCCTCTTCGTGGCCCACGAACAACCGCAGCATCTCGGCCTCGCTCCGCAGCCGCCCTTCCCCGTTGCTGAGAGCCGCACGGCCCAGCGCATCGACGCGGCACTTGAGACGGATGGCACTGACCACATCCGCCAGCTTGCGCCGTGCGCCGTGATGCATACGGGGGGCAGCCGAGGCGAGGGTGGGCAACCCCAACATCCGCGCCTGATCCGCCAGCCGATCAAAGCGAACCGTGTCACGCCCATCATAACGCGGGCTCATCAGCACGTGTATGTTTCCGGCAAAGCGGCGCGTCAGCCGTTTCGCGGTGTGCACCCAATCAACCGCGCCGCCCTGCACCGCCTGCGCATGTGGCCACACAAGCAGGTGGAGACCTTCTGCAAACTCTTCGAGGTCTTGGAGCTGAAGGTCGCATTCCCCCTTTTCTGCCCTCAACCGCCCTCGTGAGATAATGCGGCACAGGCTGCGCCAACCTTGTCGGTCAAATGGCAGTACGGTGATCGGAGGCGCGTCAGAGAACAGCAGCCTTGCTGAGGGGATCAGGCGCGGGGTCGTTGTGAAAGGGGCCCGGGGCGGATTGGGCAGGTGATCGGGCTGCGGCGGACCAATGAGACCGTGCTGCGTGTCGAACGCCTGTCTTTCCTTCACGGCCCGCGCGATCATCTTGGCCTGCGTATGCGCCCGCACGATACCAGCAACAGAATTGTCATCTGCAATGGCCAACGCCGCCATCCCCAGAAGGGCAGCGCGGTTCACGTACTCTTCGGGGTGGGACGCCCCGGTGAGGAAAGTGAAGTTCGATGTGATCGACAGTTCTATGAACATTGGCATGGCAGATTCGGGGGGCGGACACCTCCACTATATTCATATTTTGTTCTTATTTGAAATAGAAGAGGTCCAACCCTCACACATGCCGCACCCGGGACGGAAGGCCATGTGATTTTGAGTTGCGCATCACGCACATGTACCAGGCCCGTCATGCTTCACTTGCGGTCAAGGTTTCGAATGCGCCCAACTTGTAGATTTCCTTCAATGCAGCGAATGTCGGGTTTCCCAGGTTTGCAGGACCAAGCTATGCGAATAATGTGTCTCAATGGTTGGGGCGGAAAGCTACACGAAGACCTTTTGCCCTACGTGGAAAAAACGGCGCCTGACATCCTCTGTTTGCAGGAGGTTGTCCATAGCCCCGCTACCGCAAAAGACTGGCTGACCTACCGAGATGGGGATCATATCCTCCCACAGCGGGCAAACTTCTTCCGTGATGTGGCCAGAACCTTGCCCGATCACACCGCCGTATTTTGTCCGGCAGCGCAAGGTGTCCTTTGGGACAAAGACCAATCGACCCCATCACAGTGGGGATTGGCGACCTTTGTGCACAAATCGGTTCCGATAATCGGACAGGTTCAGGGTTTCGTTCACAAGGGTTATTCGCCCGTTGGGTATGGCGACCACCCTCGATCCCGCAGCGCCCACGGCATTCGTGTGTACGACTACAAAAATAACCGTTCGGTCAGCGTCACGCACATGCACGGGCTACGCGATCTTCGCGGGAAAATGGACACACCGGAACGGGCAGAGCAAGCCCGGAGGCTGCTTGACCTGTCACGGCAAGTTACAGAACCAGAGGACCTGATTGTTCTTTGTGGTGACTTCAACGTCGAGCCTGATAGTGAAACGCTGCGGATATTGGCAGATGCCGGTCTAGTTGAACTGGTGACAGGACAAGGTTTCGCTGGCACAAGAAATTCCCACTACAAGAAGCCAGGTCAGTTCGCTGATTACATGCTCATCAACGATGTCGAAGCCGTGCGGGAATTCACCGTGGTCTACGATCCGGAGGTCTCGGACCATTGCCCGTTGCTGCTTGATCTTTAGCCCTGCACTTTAAGACAGCCGTGGCCTCAAACGCGTCAGCGATGCACAGCCAAGACCAGTACAGTTGCGCAGCTTTCGGGTCGCGTGGTTTGGGACCGCCTGCATAAGTTCGGGCAAAGGAGTTCCATCATGCCCTCGTTCAAGGCCTTGCCTACAGATATCGTCGCTGGCTGGCGTGTCGGTCAACCCGATGCCAATGGCCAATTGCCCGAACGTGCAATCTCGGACGGGAACGGCAATCGTTGTCGGCACTGTCTTTGTCTGATTCCCAAAGACGCACCATTTCTAATCGTTGCGCATCGTCCATTCGAGAACTTGCACGCTTATGCAGAGGTCGGCCCGCTGTTCGTCTGTGCCGCCCAATGTCCGCGTCACCAAGATGACGGAACTCTGCCGCAGGCCATGACGACATCGCGCGACTATCTGATCAAAGGGTATTCGGTAGACGAACGGATCATCTACGGCACGGGACAGATCGTTGCTCCACGCGATATGATCCCTGCCGCACGGGCGCTTTTTCAACGCTCGGACGTCGCCTTTATCCACGTCCGGTCCAGCCGCAATAACTGCTACCAGGTGAGGATTGATCGCACATGACGGTTTTTACAGCACTTCCGACAGATACTGTCCAAGCCTACCGCGCAGGCGGCCCGGATGCCTTTGGCAACCGGCCCGAGCGCAAGATTTCAGACGGTGCAGGTAACCCCTGCCGCCATTGCCTGTGCGACATTTCGGCAGGAGAAGAGATGCTAGTGCTCGCACACAAGCCGTTTGAGGGCACCCACCCCTATGCCGAGGTGGGCCCGATCTTTCTCTGTGCCGATGATTGCCCCCGCGGCGGCGGCACAGATCTGCCAGAGATTCTGACCACCTCGCCCGACTATTTGATCAAAGGGTATTCGGCAGACGACCGCATCGTCTACGGCACCGGGGCGATCACGCCCACGACTGATATCCAAACCCGTTTAACGGCCATCTTTGCAGATCCGAATGTGGCCTATATCCATGTGCGGTCTGCCCGCAACAATTGTTATCAGGCTCGTATCGATCGGGGTGTGTAACCTCTTGTGTGGCCTACGCCCTTAGCCCATAAAAGCGGGCGCACGCGCCCCAACCAAGGATACCAGACATGACCATCGAAGCGCCCGAAATCAAGACGGTCCACAGCCACCGCGTGGCTTGTGACGGGGGCGAAGGGCCATTGGGGCACCCACGGGTCTGGCTGCAGATTCCCGAAGATACCGGTTGGGTCGAATGCGCCTATTGCGACTGCAAGTATGTATACGCAGACAAGGCTGACAGCTAAGCGGTCAGTCGTCGATCACCTGGTGGATCAATGCGTCTACCTGAGACTGTACGCGGGCATTGGCATGCTCGATCTTTTCAGACAACTCGCGAATCTCTGCGGCGATGACAGCAAAGCCACGCCCCTGTTCCCCAACATGCGCCGCCTCGATGGATGCGTTGATGGCGATCAATCCGACATTCCGTGAAATCTCGCTGATCTCTTGCAACGCGTTGCGGGCATCTGCGCCCGTCTGGTTGGCCGTTGTGCGACGTACAACCCTATCGCTGTGCAAATGCTCACTCAGCCGATTGACCAGTTTGGCAAAATGTTCGTTGAACGCACCCGCGGCGAAACGGGTGACGTCACGCAAATGTTGTGGCGTACAGGTTCCAGCCGTGAACGCCCCTGCCAAATCTGATACCGCGGCCACGAACTGACCCATCTGCGCAACACTGTCCGACATGTCCGCCACGGTTTCGCGTAACCACGCCAGTGCGACGGGATCGATACCCCGCTCAACCTGCCCGCCAGACAACAGGCGCATCCCGGCATGTGCACCCGGCATGGCGCGGTCGATGCCAGCGATGCAGGCCTTGTGATCAGCGGGGTCATTAAACAGCAGCCCCGCGGCGCAATACAAGGTCGCCCGTGCGCAATGGGAACGGATCATATCAACGGCCCGCAACAGTTCGACACGGGCCGCGATACCAGTGGCCCCCGACTGCTGGCCCAATACGTCAGTAACATCGCCTAAACGGTTCATCGCTGTCATGCCCGGTTTGTGGCAAATCCGGGTTAACAAAACGCTTGTGCTTTCCCCTTTTCCGGAATCGTGGCACATCACGCAAACACTGAAAAAACCAAGGGGGCGATGAACATGGCGTTTGGCAAAGGGTGTCACCTACATCTGATCGATGGCTCGGCCTTTATCTTTCGCGCCTACCATGCGCTGCCATCGCTGACCCGGAAGTCCGATGGCCTCCCTATCGGGGCTGTCAGTGGGTTTTGCAACATGCTTTACAAATATGTCGAAGGGAACCACGGCCCCGACGCGCCCACGCATGTGGCCGTGATCTTTGACAAGGGCAGCCACACCTTCCGCAACGACATGTACGACCAGTACAAGGCCAACCGCGAGGCTATGCCCGAAGACCTGCGTCCGCAGATCCCACTGACCCGTACTGCGACCGAAGCATTCAACATCGCTTGCAAGGAAAAAGAAGGGTACGAGGCCGACGACATCATCGCCACCCTCGCCGTTGAGGCGCGCGCGGCAGGGGGCCGCGTCACCATCATCAGCTCGGACAAGGACCTGATGCAGCTTGTGGGCGACGGGGTCGAAATGCTGGACGCCATGAAGAACGCCCGCATCGACCGCGACGGCGTGTTCGAGAAATTCGGCGTTTTCCCCGACCGCGTGGTGGACGTGCAGGCGCTTGCCGGAGACTCCGTCGACAACGTGCCCGGCGCGCCAGGCATTGGCGTCAAAACAGCCGCCCTCCTGATCAACGAATATGGCGATCTCGACGCGCTGCTTGAACGCGCCGAAGAGATCAAGCAACCCAAGCGTCGCCAGACCCTGATCGACCACGCCGACCAGATCCGCCTGTCGCGAGACCTTGTTCGTCTCGACGAAAACACGCCCCTCGACTTCACGCTCGACGATCTTGAGGTGCAGGACCCGAAACCGAATCAACTGATGCCATTCCTCGCGGAAATGGAATTCCGCACCCTGACCAAGCGCATCGCCGATCAGCTTGGCGTCGAAGCGCCCGAGATCAGGGAACCGGCACCTGCGGCGCAGGACGCGCCCGAAGCGCCCAGCTTTGACGATGCCACCTACGAGCACGTGCAGAACGCCGACCAGCTGCAAACCTGGATCGACCTGATCTATGAACGCGGATACGTCGCGGTGGACACCGAAACCACCGGCCTCAATGAAATGATCGCCGATCTGGTGGGTATCTCACTGGCCGTGAACCCCGGCCATGCCTGCTACATTCCGCTGACGCACAAGCAAGGCGGCGATGACCTCTTTGGCTCTGACGATCTTGCTGAAGGGCAGATGCCCTTCGAACAGGCGCTCGAAATGCTGAAACCCGTGCTTGAGGACGACAGCATCCTCAAGATCGGCCAGAACATGAAATACGACGCCAAGATCTTTGCCCGTCTGAACATCGACGTGGCGCCCATCGACGACACAATGCTCCTGTCCTACGCTATGCACGGCGGGCTGCACAATCACGGCATGGACACGCTCAGCGAACGCTATCTTGGCCACACGCCGATCCCGATCAAACCGCTTCTCGGCTCCGGCAAGTCGGCCAAAACCTTCGACCAAGTCCCGCTCGAAGACGCGGTGAAATATGCCGCCGAAGACGCCGACATTACGCTGCGCCTCTGGCAGCAGTTCAAACCGCAACTCCACCGCGTACAAGTCACGAAAGTCTACGAAACGCTTGAGCGGCCCATGGTGCATGTACTGGCAGGCATGGAACGGTCCGGTATCAAGGTCGACCGCGACACGCTTTCGCGCATGTCAAACGCCTTTGCCCAGAAAATGGCGGGGCTGGAGGATGAAATCTACGAACTCGCAGGCCGTAAATTCAACGTCGGTAGCCCCATGCAACTTGGCGAAATCCTGTTCGATGAAATGAGCATCGAAGGTGGCAAGAAGGGCAAGACCGGGGCTTATGCCACGGGCGCCGACGTACTCGAAGACCTCGCGACCGAACACGAGCTGCCCGCCCGCGTGCTGGACTGGCGGCAACTGTCGAAGTTGAAATCCACCTACACCGACGCGCTGCAGGACCACATCAACACCGATACAGGTCGCGTGCACACCTCCTACTCCATCGCCGGCGCGTCCACCGGGCGGCTGGCCTCAACCGACCCGAACCTGCAAAACATCCCGATCCGGACAGAGGAAGGACGGCGCATCCGCGAGGCCTTCGTCTCGGAACCCGGCAAAACACTCGTCGCGCTAGACTACAGCCAAATCGAGCTGCGCATCCTCGCCCACATCGCCGACATCCCGGAACTGAAACAGGCCTTTGCCGAAGGCATCGACATCCACGCGCTCACGGCCTCGGAAATGTTCGACGTGCCGCTCGACGAAATGACCCCGGAAATCCGCCGCCAAGCCAAGGCAATCAACTTCGGCGTTATCTACGGCATCTCGGGCTTCGGCCTCGCGCGCAACCTGCGCATCCCGCGGTCCGAGGCGCAGGGCTTCATCGACCGCTATTTCGAACGCTTCCCCGGCATCCGCACCTACATGGACGACACCAAGGCGTTCGCCAAGGAACACGGCTACGTCCAGACGCTGTTCGGGCGTAAGATCCACACGCCCGAGATCGCCTCCAAAGGCCCCCGCGCAGGCTTCGCCGCACGCGCCGCGATCAACGCACCCATCCAAGGCACCGCCGCAGATGTCATTCGCCGTGCCATGATCCGCATGCCCGAGGCGATCAAGAACATACCCGCCGCTATGCTGCTGCAAGTGCACGACGAACTTCTCTTTGAAGTGGAAGACGCCGCAGTCGACGACCTGATCGGCGTGGCAAAGGGGGTCATGGAAAGCGCCAATGACCCCGTCGTGCATCTCGACGTGAAGTTGACGGTGGATGCAGGTCAGGGGCAAAACTGGGCCGAAGCGCACTGACGGAAAGGAGCCCAACATGACCATGATGCCCGCACCGGACGACCTGACCTTCCGCGACCAGTTCGACGCAGGGCGCGTCGCGCCGGATGACTTCAACCGCCGCGCCCACCTGCGACAGGCCTATGTCTACCTCTGCGAAGGGCCGATCGATGCCGCCATGCCCCGGATGCGCGCAGCGCTCCACGCCTTCCTGAAACGCAACGGCGTACCTGCTGACAAATACCACGAAACACTCACCCGCTCGTGGCTGATGGCGGTCGCATATTTCATGGACAAGGCGACGCCAGCGGCCTCCTTCGACAGCTTCCTGAAACAGGATGACCGCCTGCTCGACACGCGGATCATGCTAACCCACTACCACAAGGACACCCTGTTCTCCGACACAGCGCGCGCCGCCTTCGTGGCACCTGATTTGCAATCAATCCCGCCTGCCCCGTAAGTTCATGATAGGCATGGCACCCATTCCTTCGGAAATACCATGTTCGGCCTGCGCATAGACGAAGACACCCAAGACTGGGTCATCGACTCTTTCTTCTGGGCCATCGACAACCACCTGCTCACACCCAGCACGCGCGCCATTCATGTGACCAAGTCCAACTTCCCGGCACCGAATGGCCCTCACCAAGAGGTCGCGCAAGCGCTGATCCACGCCATCCAGAAGCACCTTGGCATCGAAAATCAGGTTATCGTCGCCGCACCGTTGAACGGGCTGCCTGCGGAATACCGGCATCAATATGGACAATTCTCTTCTGTTGGCGGCACGTGGCAAAGCGACGGCACGCAGGCTCTCATTACCTATTACCCTGAAACCATCACCCAAAGGCGCGCCTTCCTGTCCACACTCGTGCACGAAGTGATGCACCACCGCCTGCACGTGACCGCACTCGACATGCCCGGCGGACCGGAGGCCGAGGAACTGTCGACCGATCTGCACTGCATCACGACAGGCTTCGGCGCGCTACAAATGCAAGGCGCGGAAGAAGCCGGGTGGCAAGGTTACCTCAGATAAGAAACGCGTGCCTTTGCCTATGCCGTGTTTCTTTTGCTGACAGGTCCTGACAGCAACACCCGTGACAATGGGTTACCGTCTCGGTCAGCACGACTGGTCAAAAAAGCATCCAAGCTGCTGCGGAACCGGGAAGACGATATGCAAGATTTGCGGGATGCCTTGCACAATAAAGGTTAAACCATGATCCACACTTGGGAAGACCTCAAAACTCTTGGCCTGTCATTGGGTTTGCCCAAAGTCGAAGTGTCCACAAGCTGGAGCAACGAAAACCTCAAGGCCCACGGCAAGATGTGGACATGGTGGTCGCCCTGCGTGGAAGCCGCCATCTTCAAGGGCAGCATCGAAGAACGCGAGACACTGATGGCTGCCGATCCCGACACGTTCATCCTGCACCCGCATTACGCCAAGTTTGGCTGCCTCCTTGTTACCGCGGGCCGGATCGATCCAAACTGGGCCGAAGCGCGGCTGCGCAGCACATGGCGGGACATGGCGCCCAAGCGGTTCCTCAAGGCCTATGATGCAGGTGAGGCAGACTGAATGCCGCTTGCCTGCACCGTATCTCAGCAGCGCGACGAACCTGTTCAGGATCAAGCTTCTCAATAGGCCCACGCTGACGAGCGGGCGGGTTGTAAATCGGAACGCGCAAGGAGCTGCCGATTTACGCAAAAAGGGTACCCACCTGTTTGGCGTCGCTGCCATCCATTGCAACGATGGCGGCGTTCGTTTCAGATTCAAGCGTGGCCAGCTTGTCGACCAAGCGCGCACCAAGGATCAGATCGTGACCACGGGCATGAAGCTGATGCGCGAGCGAATGGTGGACGACACGTCCGCCTTACAGCTTCAAAATGACGCGAACGTAGAGGCCGAGCAGCAGAAATGATGCACACTGGCTGTGCAGGTGGTGAGGCGCAGGTGTCCTGCGCCCCGTCCGTCAGGGCAGCTCAGCCGATGGGATGATTCCAAAGAAATGGCCACCCGACCACACCCCGAACCAACCGTCGTGATGTGTGCCGAGGTCGACGACACGGTAAAAGCTCTTGCGATCGATCAGCGCCTCAAGGTCCGCCCGGATTAGGATATAGGGGGATGGTTCGCCGGTCTCCGGGTCGCGTTCAACGCGGATCGGATGATCCTGCCCGGCGACGGCCACATCATCTACATGGGTCACAAAGGTCAGAACCTGCGTCTCGCTGGTCCCCTCAACCTCGAAATCGATGGCGACAAACGGGGCGTCATCGACGGTGATTCCCACCTTCTCAACCGGAGTAACAAGAAAATACTTCCCCTCCTCCCGCTTCAGAATGGACGAAAACAGCTTGACCAGACCCGGTCGCCCTATGGGCGTCCCTTGGTAGAACCAGGTTCCGTCCCGTGCGATCCGCATGTCCAGATCACCGCAAAAGGGTGGATTCCAAAGGTGTACCGGCGGCAATCCGCGTGTTTTTGCAGCAGTGATCGACGCCACAAGGCCATCTGCATCCGGTGTCACGGTTTTTTGTCCGCTCATATGTTTTGCCATTCTCAATTGAGGGAATAGGTTGGTACAGAAATATATATCCCGAATGAAAGAGATGTCATGACCGAAGCAGAGGACCTTGTTGCCGAAATCGAGACGCTGGGCAACAAGCTGGCAGAGGCCAAGGCCTCGATCACCAAGCGCTTCATCGGGCAGGAACGGGTCGTGGACCTGACCTTGACCGCGCTGCTGTGCGGCGGCCACGGCCTGCTGATCGGTCTGCCCGGTCTGGGCAAGACACGTCTGGTCGAGACACTCAGCACGGTCATGGGGCTGGACGGCAACCGCATCCAGTTCACCCCGGACCTGATGCCAGCGGACATTCTGGGATCGGAAGTTCTGGACACGGCCGAGGATGGGACACGTGCTTTCCGCTTTGTACCGGGTCCGGTGTTCTGCCAGCTTTTGATGGCAGATGAGATCAACCGTGCTTCGCCCCGGACCCAGTCCGCCCTGTTGCAGGCCATGCAGGAAAAGACTGTGACCGTCGCAGGACAGGACCGTCCCCTGGGGACACCCTTCCACGTGCTAGCAACGCAGAACCCGATCGAGCAGGAAGGCACCTACCCCCTGCCCGAAGCGCAGTTGGACCGCTTCCTTGTCCAGATCGATGTGCTCTATCCCGACCGCGAGACAGAAAAAGATATCCTGATTGCCACCACCGGGACAGAGGACGCGCAATCAACCGCCGTATTCACCGGCGAAGAATTGCTGGCGGCCCAAACCTTGCTGCGCAGGATGCCTGTGGGCGACAGCGTGGTCGAGATGATCCTGGACCTGGTGCGAGCCTTCCGGCCGGGTGAGGCCGATGCGTCCGACAAGGTACGCGAGACGGTCGCCTGGGGGCCCGGCCCCCGTGCGGCCCAAGCCTTGATGCTGGCCGTCCGCGCCCGCGCGCTTTTGCAGGGTCGCCTGGCCCCCTCGGCGGAAGATGTCATCGACATGGCCCGCCCTGTTCTGATCCACCGGATGGCTCTGAACTTTGCCGCCCGTGCCCGTGGCGACAGCCTGTCTGACCTGATCGAAGAGACCGCCGCCGGTCTCAGCCGCAAGGAAGCCGCCGCGTGATCACACCCCTCGCCCTGCGCGAAAAGGCCGAAACGCAAGCGGCCCGGCTGCCTGCGCTGCTGGCCCGGGCCGAGCAGTTGGCGGGCGCCGTTCTGTTGGGCGACCACGGTCGGCGTCGTGCGGGGATGGGTGACGATTTCTGGCAATACAGACCGGCCCAGATCGGCGACAGCCGCCGGTTGATCGACCACCGCCGCAGTGCCATGGGTGATGTGCAGTTCGTGCGCGAACGCGAGTGGCAGATTGCGCAATCCGTGATGCTGTGGGTCGATCAGGGGGCAGCGATGCGCTTTGCCTCAAACAACGATTTGCCAACTAAAGCCGAACGCGCCCGCGTTCTGGGCTTGGCCACCGCGATCCTTCTGATCCGGGGCGGAGAGCGTGTGGGCCTGACCGGGACCAGCCTGCCGCCGCGCCGAGGCAACACGCAGGTGCTGCGCCTGGCCGAAATGTTTACCGAGGATGCAAACGAAGATTATGCCCCTCCGGAACACCGGGCAATGATCCCGCACGCCCGCGCCGTGTTCATCTCGGACTTCATGGGCAATATCGACGACGTCAAAACCGCGCTGACGAAAGCCGCCGACCGGGGTGTGCGTGGCGTGCTGCTGCATGTCCTTGATCCAGCGGAAGAGGCGTTCCCCTTTCGGGGGCGCACCATCTTTGAAAGCGTGGGTGGGACGCTGGAACATGAAACACTCAAGGCGTCTGATCTGAAGGGGAGGTATCTGGAGCGCCTTGCCGAACGGAAGGCCGAATTGCAGCATCTGTGTTCCGTTGCGGGCTGGCAATACGGGCTGCACCACACCGACACACCCGCACAATCCGGCCTGTTGTGGCTATGGCGCGCGCTGGATGGCGGGCGGGCGCGGACATGACCGTGTTTGGACCCATCGGCTTTGCTGCCCCATGGTTGCTGGTCGCGTTGATCGCGCTACCGATCCTGTGGCTGATCCTGCGCGCGATCCCACCCGCCCCGATCCGCCAGCGCTTTCCGGGCGTGGCACTGCTTCTGGGGTTGCAGGATGACGAGTCCGTGTCGGATCGTACCCCGTGGTGGCTGCTGCTGATCCGGATGCTGGCCGTGGCCGCGATGATCATCGGCCTTGCCGGGCCGGTGCTGAACCCTGAAGACGATGGAACGGCGGGCGATGGCCCCCTGCTGGTTGCAATAGATGGTAGTTGGGCCGGTGCGGCGCGCTGGCCGCGACTGGTTGAGGCACTGGATGCCGAGATGCGCCGAGCCGGTGCAAACGGGCGACAAGTGGCCCTGTTGGACCTTGCCGATCCTGAACAACCCGTCTTCCGGGCTGCGAATGTGCTGACTGCAACGCTGCCCGGTCTGGCACCATCACCATGGCAGCCCGCAGATGCTGCCGAGATTGCAGCTTTGTTGCCTGAAGGCAGTTTTGAAACGGTGTGGTTCAGCGATGCGCTCAACTACCCTGCCCGTCCTGATCTGCTGTCCGTCTTGCAGGAGCGGGGACCAGTGCGGGTTGTGCAAAGCGCGACAACCATCACTGCTTTGACGCCCGCCACATATGCAGACGGTCTGGTCGAAGTGACCGCGATACGCGCCGATGATGGCCCTGAACGCACCGTAGGCATTCTGGCGCAGGGCCGCGACCCCGCGGGGAATGCGACCATTCTCGCTCGGGCCAATGCCGTCTTTGATACCGGGGCCACCACGGCCACCGCATCGCTGTCACTGCCTGCTGAATTGCGTGCGCGCGTCACCCGTTTCGAAATTGCCAATGCCCGCTCTGCCGGGGCTGTTACGCTGGTCGATGACAGTTTGCGCCGCCGCGAGATTGCCCTGATCGCAGGCCGCGAAGGGCGCGAGGGGTTGGAGCTGTTGTCGCCCCTGCACTACCTTGAACGCGCGCTTGCGCCCAATGCGGACCTGTTGCGTGGGGCTTTGACCGATGTGCTGCCCGCAAATCCGGATGTGATTGTATTGGCGGATGTGGCCACTCTGTCGGATGGCGAAACGCAGGCGATTCTTGAATGGGTCGATCAGGGCGGTCTACTGTTGCGCTTTGCGGGGCCGCGGGTCGCGGCCAGCGACATCAGCCGCACCGAACAGGACCCGCTGATGCCGGTGCGTCTGCGTGCCGGGGGCCGTAGCGTCGGAGGGGCCATGAGCTGGGGATCGCCCAAGACGCTGGCACCCTTCCGCGAGAACTCACCCTTCTTTGGCCTGTCAGTGCCCGATGATGTCGCAATCACTGCGCAGGTCGTGGCCCAGCCTGACCCAACGCTCGCTGAAAGCGTGATTGCCGAGCTGAGCGACGGAACGCCCTTGGTCACGCGCAAGCGCGAAGGTCAGGGTCAGATCGTTCTGTTCCACGTCACCGCGAATGCCGAATGGTCGTCATTGCCCCTGTCGGGACTGTTTGTTGAAATGCTCGAACGTTTGGCGGTCTCCGCCACCACATCATCGCCTGAGGCCGGCGACCTGGAAGGCACGATCTGGACGCCGGAGGTGGTTATGGATGGTTTTGGGACATTACGCGATGCGGGTGCAATGCCCGGCGTGCCCGGGCCCGCACTTGTAAGCAATCCGACGGGGCCAAACCTGTTGCCCGGTGTCTACATCTCGAGCGACCGGGCATTGGCCCGTAACGTGCTGACGGCCGACGCCACATTGCAGGCCGCCACATGGCCTGCCGATGTTCCCGTCTCAGGCCTGACCGCAGCGCCAGAACGCCCCTTGGGTGGGTTGCTTTTGGCAGCCGCTATCGGGTTTTTGCTGGCAGATGTGTTGGCCTCTCTCGCTCTATCAGGCCGTTTGACGGGTCGCGTGCGGGCGACTGCAGCGACCCTGATTGGGGCCGCGATGCTGTTGGCTTTCAATGCTCCCATCGCGCGGGCACAGAATGAACCAGCGGACGAGGTGGCAGCGGCGGCTGAGGTTGTGCTGGCCCATGTCGTAACTGGAAACGGAGAGGTGGACGAGGTGGCGCAGGCCGGTCTGCGCGGTCTGTCGGACACATTATTCTTCCGCACATCGGTTGAACCCGCTACGCCTTTCGCCGTCGATCTGGAAACGGACGAACTGGCCTTTTTTCCGATCCTATACTGGCCCATCACACCGGATCAGCCCCGTCCCTCACAAGAGGCGTATGTCAAGCTGAACGACTATCTACGGTCCGGCGGTTTGATCCTGTTCGACACCCGTGACGGCGATGTGGCGGGCTTTGGCGGCTCGACCCCGAACGGACGCAAGCTGCAGGATTTGGCAGCCCCCCTCGACATACCGGCGCTTGAACCAGTGCCGCGTGACCACGTTCTGACCCGCACATTCTACCTATTGCAGGATTTCCCCGGTCGTCACTTGAACGGAGAGGTCTGGGTCGAGGCGGCCCCACCCGGGGCTGAGCAAGTCGAGGGCATGCCCTTCCGCAATCTCAACGACGGCGTGACCCCGGTGGTCATCGGCGGCAATGATTGGGCCTCGGCCTGGGCGGTAACATCAAGCGGGCAAGCCATGCTACCCGTGGGCCGTGGCTTTGGCGGCGAACGGCAGCGCGAGCTGGCCTACCGCTTTGGTGTGAACCTGGTCATGCACGTGCTGACCGGCAACTACAAAAGCGATCAGGTCCATGTGCCTGCCCTGCTGGATCGGTTGGGCCAATGACCGGAACGGTATTGTTTGATCCGCTGCTGCCTTGGCCTGTGCTGGCTATTGTTGCTGTCTTGGCGATTGCCGGGGTTGTCCTGGCCCTGATGCGCGGTCTGAACGGCTGGGCTTTGCGCGGTATGGTAGCCCTTGTTGTGCTCGCAGCATTGGCGGGACCATCGTTGCAACAAGAGGACCGCGCGCCTCTGTCCGACATTGTCATCGTCGCCGAAGATGAAAGTGCCAGCCAAAGGCTGCGGGATCGCCCTGATCAAACGACATCCGCCGCAGATGCAATCGAAGCGGCCCTGTCCGCCCGCGAAGGCACCGAGGTACGCCGTGTCACCGTCCCGGATGGAGAGGAAGACGCAGGCACCCGCCTGATGACCGCCCTGTCTGACGCGCTGGCCGAAGAACCGCGCGCCCGTGTTGCAGGCCTGATCGCGCTCAGCGACGGGCAAGTGCATGACGCTGACCTGCCCCTTGATCTGCCCGCCCCCCTGCACCTGCTGCTGACGGGGCGTGAGACGGATTGGGACCGCCGCTTGCTGGTCAAGAACGCCCCGGCCTTTGCCATCATTGGTGAGCCGGTCACGCTGACCTTGCGGATCGAGGATATGGGTGCTGTGCCCCCTGATGTCGGGCTTGCCCCGCTTGATATCTCGGTCGACGGGGCGCCGCCGCAGCGCTTCAACGTGCGCACCGGCGAAGACTTCGAACTCCCCATCAGTCTGCCCCACGGTGGTCGCAACGTGATCCAGTTCACCGTCCCCGAAGCGGACGAAGAGCTGACGGATCGCAACAACACCGCCCTGATTCAGATCAACGGCGTGCGCGACCGGCTGCGCGTGTTGCTGGTGTCGGGTGAACCCCATGCCGGGGGGCGCACATGGCGCAACCTTTTGAAATCGGACAGTTCTGTCGATTTAGTCCATTTCACCATTCTGCGACCGCCTGAAAAGCAGGATGGTGTGCCGGTGGGTGAGCTGTCCCTGATCGCCTTCCCGACTCGCGAGTTGTTTCTCGAGAAGATCGATGATTTCGATCTGATCATCTTTGACCGGTACAAGAGGCGAGGCATCCTGCCTGCCCTCTACCTCGACAATGTAGCGCGGTACGTGCGTGACGGAGGCGCGGTGCTGGTGGCGGCGGGACCGGATTTTGCCAGTGCCGACAGTCTTTATCGCTCACCCCTTGGGTCGGTGATGCCGGCCCAACCCTCGGCCCGCGTGCTGGAGGAGGCGTTTCGCCCGCAAGTGTCCGAGCTGGGACAGAAGCACCCTGTGACCACGGGCCTGCCTGCCGCAGGGGATTGGGGCCGTTGGTTGCGCCAGATTGATGTGGCCGCCGAGTCCGGCAGCGTGGTGATGGAAGGTGTGGACGAACGGCCCCTTCTGATCCTTGATCGTGTGGAAGAAGGCCGGGTGGCGCTGCTGGCATCGGATCATGCGTGGTTGTGGAACCGTGGGTACGAAGGCGGCGGGCCGCAGTTGGAACTGCTGCGCCGTCTGGCCCACTGGATGATGAAGGAACCCGAGCTTGAGGAAGAGGCCCTGACCGCCACCGCAACGGGCCAATCCATGCGGATCGAGCGGCGCACGCTGTCCGATACCGTGCCGCCAGTGACCATCACCGACCCGTCCGGCAATATGGTGGAACTGGAGATGACCGAAGTCAGCCCGGGCCGGTTCGAGACGCGGTACGAGGGGCCGGATATCGGTCTTTACCGTCTTGAGAACGGCGACGCCGAAACCGTCATTGGCTTGGGTCCTGCGGCCCCAAAGGAGTTTGAGGCGACAATTGCGACCGCTGATCTGCTTGGACCACGGGTGGAAGATACACGTGGTGGCGTGCTGCGGCTGGAAGACGGCACGCCGCGCATTCGAACAGTGCGCGAAGGGCGGCCCGCTGGCGGGCGTGGATGGATCGGGATCACGCCGCGCGGTGCTTATGAAACGCAGGATGTACGCCAGATGGGGCTGTTGCCCCCGTGGCTGGTTCTGCTGCTGGCGTCCGGTTTCATCATAGGCGCGTGGCTGCGCGAGGGGCGGCGCTAGGGCCGGACCTCGACCGCGGCGCGGGTTGAACGGCCCGATGCGTCGATCACAGCTATTTCGGAAAACCCTGTGTCCAGTGCGCCGATAGTGATTTGCCGGTCTCGTGCCCCTGTGGCGACCACGGCCCCGTTGACCAGAACGGTCAGGGGCAATGCTCCGCCTGCAACCTTTACGACCGCATCGCGTTGCGCAAGCCGCGCGCCGTCCGGCGGAAAGACCATTTCTGGTCCGTCGCCCGTGTTCATCCGTGCGCCAAAGCGTTGAAGGGGCAGCGGCAAATCCGCAGTTGCAAGCAGCAATGTGTCCGGCGGTGGTGGCGGGGCTGGTGCAAGCTGTGGCTTCAGGCGACCAAACGCCTCGAACAGGATCGGGGCCGCATGTGCGCCGCCGAAAGCGCCGGGCACAGGCGTGCCATCCGGCCGGCCCATCCAGACGCCGATGACATGCCGTCCGTCGAACCCGATAGCCCATGCGTCGCGGTGCCCGTAGGAGGTGCCCGTTTTATAGGCCAGCCCTGATGGCGCACCGGGCGGCGGCGCAATCCTCCGCAAGATATCACCAACTTGCCATGCAGCGCGCGGCGCGATCAGTGTGTTTGCGCGACCCGAGGCAAGGTGGCTGTAGACAGTTACAAGGCCTTCCAGACTGAGGCCCACGCCACCCAGCGCCACGGCAAGCCCCGCCTGCCCGCCCGGCAGCTTGGGTTTGGCCCCAAGTGCGCGCAGCGCAGCCATCAGGCGTTCCGGGCCAAGCGCCTCGGTCAGAGCCACGGGCGGAATGTTGAGCGATAGGGTCAGGGCCTGCCGGGCGGTGACGTCGCCACGGAACAGCCCGTCAAAGTTCTGCGGTGCGTAGCGGCCAAAGCGCGTGGGTCGGTCAGCAAAGACTGTTTCGGGGTGGGCCAGGCCACGGTCAAAGGCCAGCGCATAGATCAGGGGTTTTAGCGTCGAGCCAGGGCTGCGCTTGGCCCGTGTCATGTCGATGAACCCCGGTGTGCCGTCCGTATCGGCATAATGCGGAGCGCCTACGCGGGCCAGCACCTCACCGCTTTCGTGATCCATTACCATCAGCGCCAGAGAGACACCGCGCGCCTGACCCGCCGCGTGCAGGCGGGCAAGGTTGGACATGCTCTTTTGCACCCCCGTCGACAGGGTTGTGTCGAACCTTTGTTTATCGGGATCTGCGGCGCGCAAGGCGTCCGCATGGTGCGGGGCCAACCGGGGCAAGGCACGAGCCTGTGTTGGAACGCTTGTATGCGACGGGCCCGCCCCGACGCGGGCAAGCACCCGGTCTCGGGCGGCTTGAGCGGTATCCGGATGGCGGTCCGGGCGCCGTGCCTCCGGCGCTTGCGGCAGCGCCACGAGCAGGGCCGCTTCCGCTTCGGTCAGACGTGTGGGTTCCTTGCCGAACCATGTGAATGTGGCGCTGCGCACCCCTTCGATCCGCCCGCCATAAGGGGCGTGTAGCAGGTAGAGGTGCAGGATATCGTCTTTGCTCAGACGCCGCTCCAGCGCCCAGGCCACCCGCATCTGGCGCAGCTTACCCCCGACCGATCCAGTGCCTGAGTTTTCGAGCAGACGGGCCACCTGCATCGTCAGTGTTGATCCGCCAGAGACAACGTGACCCGACCAAAAAGCCTGCGCCACCGCGCGTGCCATGGCACGACCATCTACACCGTTGTGGGTGCGGAACCTCTTGTCCTCATAGGCGATCAACATGTCGGTCAAACGCTGGTCAACGCCACCGCGGGGGACCGCCAGCCGGATACGCCCGTCCTCGACCGCAAAGGCGCGCATCAGGTGACCGTGTCTGTCGCGCATCTCTACCGATGTCTCGGCCAATGTCGTGGGCAGCACTGTCCGGTCCACCCACGCATCCCACGCGTCATGCAGGCTGGCGACAGCCAGCATGGCGCCCGCGAGGGCGAACAGGGGACGGTGTGGCCGTTTCACTCGGTCACAACCGTACGGCCTGTGCCCGTCACCGCACGGTATTCAGCGCGGTACATATCCTCAACCAACGCTGCGGGGTGGTGGAAATCGCCGGGGCTGACAGCGCGGGCAATATAGGCAAGACGGAATGTCTCTGCCCCCGTGTGGTTCACCGCAGCAAGGAAGCGATCGGAGCGGAATTCGGCGTGTTCGGTGTTGGCTGTCTCCAACCATTCAAGGCCCGCCACGTCGCCCGACCGGATCAGGTTGGGGTTGTCGATCTCGATCCCCGCTGGAAGTGGATCATCCACTATCAGCGGGGATCGACTTTTTCAAACGGTGTGACCGCTAGCACGATCACCCGCCGTTCTCCGATGGTCCACGGTCCTTCGGCAATGCCCCCCTCAAGCGTAAACGCTTCGCGTGTGATGCTGTAGCCGTAGCCTCCCGCCTCGGGCGGAGTGACCGGCACGCCGTAGGTGGTGAGTGTCACATCCTGTAGCTGGCCCGAAACGTTGCGAATGATCGATGAGGTATCGCCCAACGCGCGGCTTTGAACCACGGGGCCGGACACCGGTGTGTCATCCACGGAAAGCACCGGTGCCTGTCCCGTCGCGCAACACTTGCGCAGCCATAAGGAGCTGAGCCGCCTCTTGGGTGGAGTACCCCGCATGGCCCGTCGTCACCGTTGCAGCAAGGCGTGATTGATCGACACGGGTGCTGCCGGCCTCTGCCGCCAGATGCAGCAGCCCCGCCGCATCGCGCAAAGATGTGCCGTAGTCAGCACGCCACAGGCCGGTGTCCGTGTTGTTCCGCAGCGCCAGGTCCTGCGCCAGACCGAAGAGCCGGTCAGCACGGGTTTGTTCACCGTAGCTGGCAAGTGCCGCGCCCAGTTGTGCACGGGCCAGCGGGGTCGAGAACGCCTCGGCTTTGGTATCGGCGTAGTAACGCAGATCGCCAATCGATGCCGATCCTGCGCGGGCCAGCACCATGAGGGCGTAGGCGATGTCTTCGCCCCCTGTATCGAAATCGGGTGCGTAGTTGATCCGATTGCGCAGGTTGTCGAGGGCGAGCCGCAAGGCGCGCTCTGGCACCTCGTGCCCCTGATCACTTGCTCGCAGGAGGAAATCGGTGACGTAGGCATCCAGCCAGAAATCCCCCGACTGCGCCCGCCAGAGACCAAATGCCCCGTTGCTGGCCTGTCGGGTCAGGACGCGATTGATGGCCGTCGTGATCCGCTGGTCGACATCCGTCAGACCCGCCGCCCGCGCCGTGCGCGGCAGATAAAGAAGCGGCAGTGCCGCCGATGTGACCTGCTCGGTACAGCCGTAGGGATACCGGTCAAGCTGCCCGATCAGCCCTGGCATATCGAACCGGGCGAGCGGTCCCGCTGCCAGTGTCGCCCGCGCGCTGTCGGGCCGGAGATTGGTAAAGACATTGTCGTCGAAGGTGAGCGCGTCGCCCGCTGCCAGTTCCAGGCGTTGAGTGATGGCGATGGTGGGGTCGTTGGCGCGGACGCCAAGTGTGAGTGACTTTGTCAGGACCGTGCCACCGGGTGTGGTCAACGCCACGTCGATGCTGTGATCTCCGATCTCTTGTGCGGTGAGGGGCAGAGAGACGCGGACGGTGCCGTTGTCGGCCAGGTCAATGGTTTGTGGTGCTGTTCCGACCGATAGGCCGCTGCCTGACACTTCCAAAGGCATCACACCCGATACACCTGCGGCGTGCACGAATTCAAACTGTACGCGGCTTTGGTCCCCCGGGGCAAGGAAGCGCGGCAAGGCCGCCGAGATCACAACGGGGTCGCGCGCGATGAGGTCGGAAGCGGCTTGTCCGACGCCTTTGTCCGACCAAGCCACAGCCATTAGCCGGATGGTGCCGTTGAAGTTCGGACGTGGGATCGTGACGTTGGCAACGCCGTTGGCATCCACGGGCACAGGGCCAGAGAAGGCCGCCATGACCGCCTCGGTCGGGGGTGGGCTTTGCCGCTGCATGGCGCTGCCTGCATCCCCGCCGGAACGGACCGTGCCCAGCGCACCGCTTTGACCGTCGATCAAGCGGCCATAGACGTCGCGCAAGTCAACGCCAAGACGGCGCTGGCCGAAATAGTGTCCCTGGGGGTCCGGTGCTTCGAAGCCCGTCAGGTTCAGGATACCGACATCGACAGCAGCGAGGGTGACAAAGCCGTCGGCCCCTTCAAGTCCATCGACACGCACTGCCACCTCGGTCTGTCCTTCTTGGCCACCCACCTCTTCCGGGGCGTCGATGGCCACAGTCAGTGCTTTGTCCTCTGGATCAATGGCGGCATGGGCCAGTCCGAGCACGCGGGCCGGGCCGGGATTACTGGACAGGCCAGTGCGCAAGACTGACGCGGTGACATAGGCGCCTGTGCCCCAACCTTCCGTCACCTCAAGCGGGATCACCGTTTCGCCCGCGTGCACAGGGATGGCCTGCCGCGAGATCACGTTGCCGGACAGGACGGATACAAGCGCCACGCCGTCGTGGGGCGGCACGATCCGCAGTTGCGCGGTATCGCCAACCCGATAGTTCTCGGCATCGAGTGACAGCGTTAGGCGATCCGGGGTCGCGCTGCTGTCTGCGGCGCCATACCAGCCGGACGCGAATGCAACCGAGCTGGCTGTATAGGCCTCTTGCGTGCTTTCGACGACCAGCTCGTAATCGCCCCATTCGGTTGGTGTGCTGATCTGAACCGGTATATCGCCAAGAACCGCAGCGCCTTGAGACACGCGGATACGGCGCGTGATCGGTTCCCAGTTCCAGTTGCCATTCAACTGGTACCATTGGTACCGCGTTTCGATCTTGTTGACTGTCCACTGCACCGGCAGGTCGGCGGGTGCATCCACTGCGATCACTTCGAAATCGGCGCTGCCGCCTTCGGGCAGGACATCGTCGAAAGCGGGCTTGATCCCGATCACCGTACCTTCAGGCGCGATGGGGCGGGTCAGGCTGCGCTCAACCGGGCGGCCGCCACTGTCGGACACGCGGACAGTCGCCACGGCTTCGAGCAGCACGTCATCAGCTTCTACCTCTGGCCAAGGCAAGGACAGGTAGGACCGACCCTCCGCATCCGTGCGCCCGCCCTGCACGTAGCGACGTTGTGGAGAGAAAGCCGCGTCATGCCGACCAAATAGATATCCGGGATGCGCCGCGAGTCCGGTGCGTTGCCGCACCTGAATATCGCCTTCGACCGCCAGATCTGCACCGGGCGCACCAAACAGGTATTGCGCGTCCACATCCACGATTGCGGGGGTATCAAGGTCGAGCGGTGCGTCGTCAGCCGTCAGCGTCACATCGATACGGTCAGGGATGAAATCCTCGACCAGCACGGTTTCGGTGGCGAGCGCGGGCGCCTTCAGATCGCCCTTCACCTCGATCCGCCACGTCCCGCGCGGCACTGTTGGTCCAAGTGGCAGCGACGCGACGTGGCCGCCGCTTTGTCCGTTGGAACTTACCGTTCGGCTGTATTCGACACCATCCGGGCGGCTGAGAATGACGGTCAGCGGCAAGCCATCGATAGCTCGCGCTTTGTCGTCACGCGCCAGCGCTGTCAGGTAGATAGTGGCGCCGGGGCGATAGGCGCCGCGATCCGTCGTCACAAACAGGTCGATGGGCGGTGCAGGTGGGCGTCCCTCAACTCCGCGATCAGACAGGTCAAAGGCCGGGTCTGTCAGCGGCAGGAACGCGAAATCATCCGCTGTTTCGACCTGCACGATGGCCGGACGCGCGGCACCTGTTCCACGGGTCAGGCCTGCATCAAATTGCACGAACCCATCGCCGTCTGTCTGCGCCTCACCCAGCACGGCATTTGCCTGAGAAATCAGCCGCACCTTTGCCCCATCCACGGCACCCGCATCGCTGAGCGCGCGGACCGAGGCTGTCAGTCCGTCATTCCCCTGCCACGTGCTGAGCCCCAGATCAGACAGCACAAACCACTGCGTTGCGGCCACAACGTCATAACCATCACGCCCCTGTTCGCGTGCAGACAGGACGTAGACGCCGGGAGGCTGGTCGCCCAACGCCTCATCCAGAGGAAGGCGCGTGCGCATTTCGGTATTAAGGTCGTTCTGCACCTCGCCCGTGCCGCGCCAGATTTCCTGCGCGATATCCGAATTGAACTGTTCAGCCTGCCATTGTGACAATGGACGACCAAAGAAATCGCGGCGCAGGGATTGGACAAGATTGCGGTCACTGACCCGGCTGAGCACGAGATCAACCTCGTTCACATTCACCGTCTCGATGGGGATGCTTGCCCCAGCCCCGCGGGCCAGAACGTAACCTCGCCCCGGAAAGCGGACGACCGCCGTGCGGTCGCGGACATAGAGGTTCAGCGACACGTCCTTGGCCAGCACCTCTCCGCTTTCGGCTGGAAGGCCGGAGCGGAATGTGACGCTGTACCGCTCTCCGTGCCGCACCCCGTCGATGCACAGGTCGCGTCCATCTGCAGCAACGACCAGACCGGGTGTCGCCATACGCACGAACGGCTCGTAATCCACGCCGCTCTGTACCAAAGGTTCCGAGAAGGTGGCGCAAATGCGGGGGGCCGCGCTGTCATTGTCCACCTGATGTTCGACGACACGGAAACCGTATTTCGCGATCACTTCATCCAACACCCGGCCCACGTCATCGCGCGGCTGGATACTTTGGGCCAGACGCAAGGCTCGGATCGTATCTCGTCCCCGCCCGTTGCGTTCCAAAGCATCTGCAAGGGTTTGCAAGGCGCTCACCTGACCACCTGGGGTGTCAGCACGCAAGTAGCCGTTCAAGGCAGCAGGCACGGCAGCTTGCCGGGCGCTGCGACGCGGGCCTGACGGCACATCATCGCCCTGGCGCAGTGCGATGTATGCGTAGCGTGTCCACAGGTCTGGCGCATCCGTCAATGCAACTGCCACTCCCGTCCAGCGCAGGGCTGCAGCCCTGTCCCCACGATCCCACGCAGCGCGGGAGGCCGTCAGCGACACGTCCAACGTCTGACCTGACTGGGTAAAGCGCAAACCGATGTCGGATGCCAATCCGCGTGCCTCATCAAAATCGGCCTGAGGCAAATCCAACGCAGTGGCGCGGCGCGCAGCCGCCGTTTTCAGATCGTCAGATATGACAATCCGCTTGGCCGAGCGCGCACCGGCATAGGGTTGTTCTTCATTGATCTGCGCCTTGGGAAAACAAGCGTTTGACCGATCGTTGAACGTGAAGCCAATGCATGCATCATCCGTACTGCAGGCGCGCGCGCAGGCATCAAAGGTTGTATCGAACAGAGAGGTGCGATCCTCACCAGGATAGTCGACATCCTGGGTCACGATGTACCGATCATCCGGTATCGCGCCCTGCCCCCACGCTGCCGCTGCCCAAAGTAGTGCAAACAGTCCAACCAACGCGTGGCGCATGATGCCGCTCCCAAATTCAATTTAAGAATGCCGTCAGTCTGACACGCCCGATGCGAGCGGCGCAACGGGCCACCGAAGCAGTTAAGCGGTTCTTCACCGTCGGCGTGACATATGATGTGGCAATCTTGTGTGGTGGAGGACTGGTATGAGTCTGGCAAACAAATTGGCAGAAGAGCGGCGCGGCCGTCTGGCCGCAGAACGTTTGCTCGAGCTGAAGGAAGCCGAACTGTCAGCCGCGAACCGCAAGCTGGGTAAACACGCCGCCGCCTTGCAGGGAGAAATCGTTGAAACCCGGGCCGAGGTGGCAACGGTCAAGACAGAGAATGAGCGCGTCAAAACCGAGCTTGGTCAAGCCAACCAGAAAGTCCAGATCGCCGAACGCCGCCTTTGGCATTCGGTGCAGACGATTACGGACGGTTTCGCCTTCTTCAACTCGGACAACCAGATGATCGCTGCGAACGCAAGCTACCTGGCGATCTTTGACAACATCGACACCATTCGACCCGGCGTGAACTATGTCACCATCCTGCAAGTGCTGACGGACGAAGGTATCGTGAATACCGAAGGGGTGGACGCTCAGGCCTGGCGCCAGAAGATGCTGGACAGGTGGATGCAGCCGCAACCTGACCCGGTGACGGTACGGCTCTGGAACAACCAATACATCAAACTGGTCGACCGACGCGGACAGGGCGGTGATATCGTTTCCCTCGGCCTTAACATCACGGAATCCGTGCGCTACCAACAAGAACTCAAGACCGCCCGGACCGAGGCGGAAGCGGCCAGCCGCGCCAAGTCCGCATTCCTTGCCAATATGAGCCACGAGATCCGCACCCCGATGAACGGCGTCGTCGGCATGGCAGAGCTGTTAGGGGACACAGGGCTAAGCGAGGAACAGCAGCTTTATGTCGACACGATCAAGAACTCGGGCGAGGCGCTTTTGGTCATCATCAATGACGTTCTCGACTATTCGAAGATCGAGGCTCAGAAGTTGCAATTGCATCTTGAGCCCTTCGATCTCGAACGCAGCATTCATGAAATCATTATGCTGCTGCAGCCATCAGCCCGCGACAAGGGGCTGACCCTCCTGCTGGATTATGACCTGTTCCTGCCCACCATGTATGTGGGTGACCCCGGCCGCATCCGGCAAGTTCTGACCAACCTGATGGGCAATGCCGTCAAATTCACGGGCGAAGGCCACGTGCTGGTGCGCGTGACTGGTGTGCCCGATCTGGAAAACGGACATGCCGACGTCACGATCGTAATCGAGGATACGGGCATCGGTATTCCCGAAGACAAGATCGACCACATCTTTGGCGAGTTCAATCAGGTCGAAAATGAACGCAATCGCCAGTTTGACGGCACAGGGTTGGGCCTTGCCATCTCGCAACGACTTGTGTCGCTGATGGAGGGCGAGGTCTGGGTCAGCAGTGAAGAGGGAATCGGGTCTGTCTTTGGATTCCGCATTCCTCTCAAGCTAAGCGAGGCGAAGCTGCCCGAGCATCCCCCGGTGCCCGAAGGGCTGCGGCGTGTCATGGTTGTTGATGACATCGAAGCAAATCGGACGATCCTGCAGCGTCAGTTGGAACAGCTGGGTCTCGGTGTTGTGTGCTGTGCGTCCGGTGCAGAGGCGCTTGAACAGTTGACCGACATCGATCTGATCCTGACAGATCACAACATGCCCGACATGGACGGATTGGAGCTGGCTGAAGCGGTGCGGACGACGGGTGTGACCACGCCGATCCTGTTGCTCAGCTCAAATCCAAGCTTTGCCACCAATGATCCAGGTGCCAAGCACCTACATGCCATTATGCAAAAACCCGTACCCCGTGCTGACCTGTTTGCCCGACTTGAAAGCGTCGGCCCGGTGATCGGTGCAAATGGTGCATCGCCTGCTCCGACTGAAACCCGACGGATGGTCGTGCTGGCGGCCGAGGACAACAAGACCAACCAGCTTGTCTTTGGCAAGATGGTCAAGGATGCGGATATCGACCTGCACTTTGCGAACAATGGGCTCGAAGCGGTCGAGATGTTCGAAAGGATGTCCCCGGATTTGATATTCATGGACATCTCCATGCCCAAGATGGACGGCAAAGAAGCAACCGAAACAATCCGCGCAAAGGAGAAAAAGATCGGTGGCCATGTGCCCATCGTGGCGCTCACCGCACACGCAATGGATGGCGACGACAAGGGGATTTTGGAAGCGGGGTTGGATCACTACCTGACCAAACCCCTGCGCAAGCCTGAAATCCACGGCATGCTGCACGAGATGTGCCCAGAAGGGGTCACACCTCCCTTCGGCGAAGTTCCCGAGGAAGGCGCGGCCTAGTTTGTTGGGTAGGGCCGAACAAAAACCGGTTTGGCATATGTCGACAGGTCAGGTTGATACACATACCCATCCGTCGCAAAGCTGTGCACGCCGTCCACGTCCGTGATCTGGTTTTGGATAATGTGCCGCGCCATAGCACCACGCGCCCGCTTGGCAAAGAAGCTGACGATCTTTGGCCCCTGCCCCTTGTCCTCCATGAACGCGGGCGTGATCAGTTGGGGCTTCAGCGTCTTTTCCGGGACGGCGCCGAAATACTCTTGGCTCGCACAGTTCACGAGCATGTCGGCACCCGTTTCTTCAGCTTGCGCGTTCAGTGCCTTGGCCAGATCGGTCCGCCAATAGTCATATAGCGAGGCGCCCCGACGGGTCTTGAGGCGGCTGCCCATCTCGAGACGGTAGGGTTGGATCGCGTCAAGCGGGCGCAGCAGGCCATAGAGCCCCGAAAGAATGCGCAAATGATCCTGCGCATATGCAGTGTCATCTGCAGACAACGTCGCGGCGTCCAGGCCCTGATAAGTATCGCCGGCAAAGGCGAGCATGGCCGGGCGAATTGTTTCTGCGTTGGGGTCCTCAGCAAATGCCAGGAACCGGTCGCGGTTCAGACGGGCCAGACCGTCACTGAGGTCCATCAAGGACTTGAGCTTGCCCAGTGTCAGATTGCGCGCCGTACGCGCCAAACGCACTGCATCGTTCTGCATGGCTGGGGTCGTCATTTCAACGTCCCGCTCTGCCCAATCCAGCCGTTTGGCCGGGGAAATCACCACAAGCATGTCTGCCCCCTCATCCTCGTCTCGGCTGATCTAGCCCGCCGCCCGCAGCACGTCCAGAAATGCAGGACCAAAACGTTCTGCTTTGCGATCACCCAGCAAGCGTTCAAGGCCCGCATCATCGTCCGGTCGCAACTGCGCCACCTTCGCCAATTGTGAGGCAGAGCAACTCAGCGGCTTGTCTGTCCCATCCTCACCGCGTGACAGTTCGGCCTGAACCGCCAGCAATTGGTCAAAGATCGTACCCGCACTGTGCCCCGCCAACTTGCGACGTGACGGGTGCACGGCTTCAGCTTCGCCGTTGATCACTTCAAGGAAGGCCGCCCCAAATTTCTCCAGCTTCTTGGCCCCCACCCCATTGACCTGCGCCATCTGATCAAGGTTCGCGGGACGTCGCTCGGCCATTTCGATCAGGGTGCGGTCGGGAAAGATAACATAGGCGGGTACCTTTGCCGCCTCAGCCAAAGCGCGGCGCTTGGCCTTGAGTGCGGACAAGAGCGGCGCATCTTCCTCAGACACCATGGACTTGACCGCCGGGCGACGCGACGCAGCCGCCTTGATCGTATCCTTGCGCAGCGTGATCTGCGCCTCGTTCCGCAGGATAGGCAAGGCTGCATCCGTCATGCGCAATGCGCCGTAGCGATCAGGATCGGGCCGGACGAGGTCATGGCCCATCATCTGCCGAAACACCGTCTGCCATTGCGGTTTCGAATATTCCTTGCCCACGCCGTAGGTCGGCAGGCTGGAATGACCACGCTGCCGGATCTTGTCTGTCTCAATCCCCAGCAGGATGTCGATCAGATGCCCCGCGCCAAACCATTCCTCGGTGCGCAGCATGGCCGACAGCGCCTTGCGGACCGCTGTTGTACCGTCAAACAACTCTGCAGGTTGGTCGCAAAGATCGCACTTGCCGCAGGTCACCTCTGCCTCACCGAAATATCCCAGCAGCGTCTTGCGGCGGCACTCCAAAGCCTCGGCCAGACCCAAAAGCGCGTTCAGCCGGGCGTGATCGGCCATGCGCCGTTCGGGCGGGGCCAGCCCCTCGTCGATTTGTGATCGACGCAGTTTGATATCATCCGGTCCAAACAGGGTCAGCGTCTCGGCAGGAGCACCGTCGCGACCCGCACGCCCAATTTCCTGATAATATGCTTCGATGGACTTGGGCAGATCGGCATGCGCGA
This sequence comes from uncultured Tateyamaria sp., assembly GCF_947504105.1. Classification (GTDB taxonomy): domain Bacteria; phylum Pseudomonadota; class Alphaproteobacteria; order Rhodobacterales; family Rhodobacteraceae; genus Tateyamaria. The sequence goes on along the minus strand of NZ_CANNGP010000013.1, from coordinate 15,414 downwards.
CCCAACGGATGTCGGGCTTGTCCACGCCCATGCCAAAGGCGACCGTGGCCGCCACAATCAAGCCATCCTCCTGCTGGAACCGGCGTTCCGCGACGCGACGGTCTTCCGCCTCCATTCCGCCATGATAGTGGATGGCGGCATGCCCCGCCTCGCGCAAGGCTTGCGCCAGCGTTTCGGTTTTGGCCCGTGTCCCACAATAGACGATTCCGGACTGTCCTTTGCGCGCGGCGGCAAAGTTCAGAATCTGCGTACGCGGACCATTCTTGGCGGCAAAGGCAAGATGGATGTTGGGCCGGTCGAACCCGCGCAGGAAGGTGCGTGGCTGCCCCCCGTCAAACAGCTTCTCGATAATCTCGACCTGTGTTTCGGCATCCGCGGTCGCGGTAAAGGCGGCCAAGGGCACGTCCAAGGCACGCCGCAACTCGCCAATACGGAGGTAGTCGGGACGGAAATCGTGCCCCCATTGGCTGACGCAATGCGCTTCGTCTACGGCGATCAGACTGACGCCGATCCGGCGCAGCATGCCGATAGAGGACCCTGCCGCCAGCCGTTCCGGCGCGATGTAGAGCAGTTTGAGTTCGCGCCGATCCAGCGCCTCCCACACGGCGTCCGTCTCTTCCGGCGTGTTGCCCGAGGTCAGCGCACCGGCGTGCACGCCCGCCTCTTGCAGCGCACGAACCTGATCGCGCATCAGAGCAATGAGCGGTGAGATTACTACCGTCACCCCATCGCGCATCAATGCAGGCAACTGAAAACAAAGGGACTTACCGCCGCCTGTGGGCATTATGGCAAGGGCATTTTCGCCCGCCGCTACGGCCTCAACAATCTCTTCCTGCCCGGGGCGGAAGCCGTCGAACCCAAACACCTCCCCTAGCAGCGTGGCAGCGCTGGCCATGTCCGAAACCCTGTCAAATTTTATGTAGTCTGCTCGTTGGATACAGACTCACATTTTAACAGGCCGTGAACAAGGGGGATCAGAAGAAGATCGCAGGCAGGATGATGCTGCGCAATGCAATTACGATGATAAATGCCACAAGCGGCGCCAGGTCCAGCGGATGCGTGTCCGGCATGAACCTGCGGATCGGCTGATAGATCGGTTCAAGCAACTTGTTCAGCCCGGTCCATATCTGACCAACCAGTGGCTGATGCATGTTCAGCACCTGGAAGTTGATCAACCAACTCATGATGATGTGGACGATCATGATCACGTAGACGACGCTTAGGACCAGATCGAGCAATTGATAGATCACCAGCATGGGCGGTTTCCTTCGTTGTTCCGGGCCAAGACGTAGGCCGTACTCCCATGTGGCGCAAGGTCACGCTGAGAACCCATTGAATTTCCGCTGCAACGCCGCAACTACAAGACAAGGAGTGCCAACCCATGTTTCCATTCGTTCGCCTTGCCAAAGAAATGATCAAAGTCCGCCAACAGCAGCCGCTGGGGATGACCGATATGCACATCTCGCAACACCGCGTGTGGCCTTGGGACCTTGATGGTTTCATGGAGTTGAACAACGGGCGCGCCTTGACGCTCTATGATCTTGGACGTCTTGGCCTTGGCCAGCGCGCCGGGCTGGTCGAGGTTCTGAAAGCCAAGCGCTGGGGCATGACCATGGCGGGCTCTTCCGTGCGCTATCGCCGCCGATTGCACGCCTTTCAGAAGTTCGAGATGCGCAGCCGTGCCGTGTGCTGGGATGACAAGTTCACCTATCTCGAACAGTCAATGTGGAAACCGGACGGAGAATGCGCGAGCCACGTGCTGTACCGATCCGCTGTGACCGACAAGAACGGGATTGTACCACCCCACAGGGTGCTGGCCGCCATGGGTCAGGATCCGACCTCACCTACCTGTCCCGGATGGATTGCCGCTTGGATCAAGGCGGAGGCACAGCGGCCTTGGCCACCGATGCAAGATGCAGAGAGCCCCAACTTGAAATCAGCCGCCTAAACCTTTTCTTGCCACACGCCCTTCGGCCTGCTTTGGTCGCCTAAACAAAAAGACGGGATATGGGGCATGGCAGAGATTGGGCTGAAAAAGCGCATATGGGGCTGGATGGCGTTCGACTGGGCCACGCAGCCGTTTTATACCCTTGGTTTGACCTTTATTTTTGGTCCATATTTCGCCGCGGTCTCGCTTGGGTATTTCGAGACGCAGACCTCTGATCCCGACGCCGCGCGCGCGTCCAGTCAAGCCTTGTGGTTCTGGGGATCGACTATTGCCGGGCTGTTCATCGCCTTCACGGCCCCGCTGATAGGGGCTTATGCCGATAGCACCGGCAGGCGCATGCCTTGGATCTGGATGTTCAGTCTGATCTACATCACCATGACCGCGGCCTTGTGGTGGACATTGCCCGATGCATCGACACTGTTTCTGATCCTCATCGCATTCAACGTGGCCCTGGTCGCGTCAGAATTCATGCTGATCTTCGTCAATGCCATCTTGCCCTCGCTGGGTAACAAGGAAGATGTTGGGCGTATTTCAGGAAACGGGGCTGCCCTTGGCTATTGGGGCGGCGTGATGTCGCTGTTCATTATGCTGCTACTTCTGGCCGAAAACGAAAGTGGTAAAACGCTTATCGGCCTCGATCCTCTGTTTGGCCTAGATGCCAGTGCGCGCGAGGGTACCCGTTCTGTCGGCCCCTTTATCGCTGTATGGTTTGCCGTCTTTATGATCCCGTTCTTTATGTGGGTGCGTGAACCGCGCCAGGCCAATCGCACAGGCGGCGTGTCGGAGGCCGTCGCCGACCTCAAGCAGTCGCTGTCCGGCGCACTCAAGCGGCGGTCGCTTCTGAACTTCCTGGTTTCGTCCATGTTCTACCGCGATGCGCTCAATGCACTCTATTCTGCAGGGGGCGTCTATGCCACGCTCATTCTGGGGTGGAGCATCATCCAGATCGGCGTGTTCGGCATCGTGGGCGCCATCACCGCGGCTGTGGCGACGCAGATCGGGGGCCGGTTTGACAGCCGCCTTGGCCCCAAACCGGTCATCAAGACCTGTTGTTTTATCCTGATCGGCGTCACGTTCGTCATCGTGGGTATGAAACGAACAAGCATATTTGGCGTGATCTCGCTGCCCGAAGGATCTGCCTTGCCAGACATCGTATTCTACATCTGCGGCGCGGCCATCGGGGGCGCGGGCGGGGCAATTTATGCGGCTTCGCGTTCGATGATGGTGCGTCACACCCACCCCGAACGGCCCACCGAGGCGTTTGGCCTGTTTGCCCTGTCTGGCAAGGCCACCGCTTTTCTTGCCCCAATGATGATTGCACTGTTCTCGACGATGACAGGCAGTGCGCAGTTGGGTTATATTCCCGTCATAGTGCTGTTTATTCTTGGCCTATACCTGTTGCGTTACGTGAACCCCGAAGGAGACCACGCCCAATGGTCAAAGTCCGACGTTCCTTTACCCTGATCACCGCCTTTTTGCTTTGCGCCTGCACAAGCGGCGCGGGGACTGACATTGACGGAACGCCAACACCGGATGTGGATCCAGCTACCCTGCAAAACATCGCCAAGGGACAGTTTGGCGGCAAGCGCCGCGCCTCAGCGCAGACGGCGGCAGCGTTTGGCGGGTATTCACGGGGATGTCTGGCAGGTGGGACACAGCTGGCCGAGACGGGCCCCACGTGGCAAGCGATGCGTCTGTCGCGCAACCGGAACTGGGGGCATCCCAAGCTGGTAGACTATGTACAGGACCTCAGCCGCAAGGCCGCTGCGCAACCGGGTTGGTCGGGTCTCTATATCGGCGACATGAGCCAACCCCGTGGCGGGCCGATGCTGACCGGACATCGCAGCCACCAGATCGGCCTTGATGCTGACATATGGATGTTGCCCGCAAGCAATCTGACGCTGTCCGCAGCTGAACGTGAGAACATCAGCTCCATTTCCACCCGTCGCGCGTCCGGGGCCTATACGAATTCCAGCTGGACCCGCGCCCATCACGAGATCATCAAGGCCGCCGCCAGCGACAACCGCACGGCGCGCATCTTTGTCTTCCCTGGTGCCAAGGTACAGATGTGCAAGGACGAAAAAGGGGATCGAAGCTGGCTGCGCAAAGTGCGTCCATGGTGGGGACACCACTATCACTTCCACGTCCGCCTCAACTGTCCCGCGGGCACACGTGGCTGCGTAGATCAGACCGCCCCGCCCCCTGGTGATGGATGTGCTGATGCGCAGCAATGGGTGAACAACATCTTGAATCCGCCACCACCCGATCCCAACGCCCCCAAACCCAGACCGCGCCGCGAACTGCGTGTAGGAGACTTGCCACAACAATGCTCTGGCGTTTTGGCCTCGCGCTGATCCTGTCGGCAACAGCTGCGTTTGCCGAACCGCTCACCTTCATCCAAAGCTGGCCGCTCAGATCGGACCGGCAGGATTTTGGCGGCCTGTCCGCTATTGAGATGTCGGATCCGAATTCGGCAATCGTTCTATCGGATCGGGGTATGGCCTCTGCGCTGATCTTGAACCGTTCAACTGGCAGCGTAACGATTGAACCGGTCCGACAACCCTATCCTAAGCGCGACAGCGAAGGGTTGGCGCGTGCCGGGGACACACTGTATTTCAGCTACGAAGGGCCAGCGGCCATTGCTGCACAGGATGGCACGCGGATCCCCCCTCACCCGGATTTCGCAACATACCATCCGAATGGGTCGCTAGAGGCACTGGCCGCGGATGACGACGGCACGCTCTATACGCTGCCGGAACGGTCGGGTGATCTGGCGCGCCCGTTCCCGATCTATCGCTTTCGAAACGGCACTTGGGACATCATTGCAACCTTGCCGCGCACGGGGCCATTCTTGCCTGCAGGCGCGGATATCGGACCGGATGGGCGGCTCTATATCCTGGAACGTACATTCACGCCTCTTGGTTTTCGCAACCGGATACGCCGTATGGATCCCAGCCAACCAGACACACCTGCCGAAACGCTGCTGACCACCGGTGCGGGACGGCATGACAATCTTGAAGGCTTGGCGATCTGGCAGTCAGACAGCGGCGCAACCTGCCTGACGATGGTCTCAGATGACAACTTCATATCGGTTCAGCGCACAGAACTGGTTGAATACGCCCTCACGGAAACCCTTGCGGGCGGCGCCACCTGCGACTAAGAGGCGCCCGTCCGGCATGTTGCCGGGCCAAGTCGCCGCTACCTTGCAAAAACGGGCACCAGATATGACACGCGCACACCTTCCCGGCATCATTGCCATGGCCATGATCGTCGTGGCCTCGAACATCCTTGTTCAATACCTGTTTGGAAATTGGCTGACATGGGGAGCATTCACCTACCCGCTGGCCTTCCTGGTGACGGACATCATGAACCGGGTCTATGGCGCAGGCCCAGCCCGCACGGTCGTCTTTGTCGGCTTCATCGTTGGCGTGTTCTGCTCGCTCATCGGCACCCAGATCATGTTGCAGGGTGACGGGTTCACCTACCCCGCCGTGACCTTCCGCATCGCCATTGGTTCTGGCCTCGCCTTCCTGACGGCCCAATTGCTGGACGTCGGCATCTTTTCCGCACTGCGCAACGGCACATGGTGGAAAGCGCCGCTGGCCTCGACCATCATCGGCAGTTCGGTCGACACGGCCATTTTCTTTACCCTCGCATTCTCAGCCAGCCTGACATGGCTTGAGCCCGGCAACGATGTGTCATGGGCGGGCGAAGTCCTCCCGATGCTGGGTGTTGGTCCCGAAGCGCCACTTTGGGTGTCGCTCGCCGTGGCGGACTGGATGGTGAAACTGACCCTGGCGCTTATTGCATTGGCACCTTTCCGGTGGGTAACCGCCCGCGCGGGCACTGCCACCTAAATCAGTTGACTTTTACCGGCGCTGTGCCACCATCACCTTGAGTTCAACATTTGAAAGGAGGTGATCCAGTGTCGAGAAAGGTATTGGAGAGAGGTGTCGGAACAGCTTGGGAGGTCTCCTGCTAAGGCAGTCCTTCGCGGTGCAGACCGCCAAGTTGGTCGGTTGATCTAACCGGCACAACCTCCGAAACATTTCGAGAAGGGCCGCCCATCGGGTGGCCCTTTTTCGTGCGCGCCACTCGGTGTATCCAAGGCTATGTTGCGGATTGATGACGACATCACCATTGAGGATTGGGAACTGAGCGAGCAGTTTGTGCGCGCCTCCGGGCCCGGTGGGCAGAATGTGAACAAGGTGGCGACGGCCGTTGAACTGCGGTTCGAGGCCGAACGCTCCCCGTCCCTTCCCTGCCCGGTCAAGACACGGCTCAAGCGCCTGGCGGGGCGGCGCTGGACGACCGAGGGGGCGCTGATCATTCAATGTGATGAGACGCGCAGCCAGGCCAGAAACCGGGACATTGCCCGGCAAAGGCTGGTGGATCTGATCCGGAAGGCGTTGGTGGCGCCGAAAAAAAGGATCGCGACGAAGCCGACTTTGGGGTCAAAAAAACGCAGATTGAAGGCCAAGAAAATGCGGGGGGACGTGAAGGCCCTGAGGGGCCGGATCGAGGAGTGATGGGCCCCGGAGAAATCAGGTGTCCCATGGTGGGACAGATTTCGGATCATGGGATTTCAATGGGTTATAGAGACGGTTTTACCGTTTGTTAGGGTTTGGAGAGAGGATACTCTTCATTCTGGGAGATTTCTGACCTTCGGCTCAACAACAAAAATTCGCAATGCGCAGAAAGCGGACACTGCAAAATTGCAAAGTTTGGGCGGTACTGGATACGCACGGCCCATTCCGGACCTTGGACGTGCCATCCGGTGCTGCGCCGCAGCGTTCCCGGAAGCGGGCATTGAAAAGTGGCGGCTATCCATCATTACTCCGGGCAAAAACCTGCCAAAACCGCAAAGCTTTTGCCGAGGGTTTTTGTCATCGCTAAGGGATTGATCTGGGGCTGCGCAGCGCACACGGTCAAAAACGACCGTTTTTGACGCATAGGTATTGTCATAGGGTTTTTGACCATCTTGCGCGTAAACATCTGCCTCCTCGTTGCGCTTGATGAGAACATGGCGAACGGTGATCTTAGGCTTCCTTTACCAATAATGAATAGAACCTGTTCCGCACGTACGCGGAGGTTCCATGCAACACAGTTTCGGCGATTTCCTCAGGCATGGCGGCAACGGCCAGTATGTTATTGCACAGCGCGATGGCCGTATCGTTGGTCGTCGTCTAGGATTGGCACTCAAATCGACGTTCCCAAACTATTCCGCTCTAAGGGGCCGAATTCAGCGAACGCCTCGATCAGGTGATTTCCGAAAACACTCGGATGCTCCTGAACGCGCTAACACCGCCTGACACAGTCCCAACTGTATCCGCATCCGATCTGAGGGATGTGTCAGATGCCAAAGAAGAAGCTTTGAGCGCATGGGACGTGCGCATGGAAAGCATTCTCAGCGAATACCAAAACCACCAACAGCGACTGCGGCCACTGCGAACGGCCATGGAAGAACGGCTGCTGCGTGCTTTCGCCGGGTTAATCAACCAGCTCCGGCAGGAAGACCTCGAGATTGTACAGTACATCTGGCGCTCGCAAGATGATGCCAAAGTTCGTGACAGCCACGCCGCCTTTGATGACCGGGTTTTCCGATGGGACAGCTCCCCAGAAGGCGGGCATCCAGGCGAGGAGCACAATTGCCGGTGCTATGCTGAACCTGTTGTACCGGGAGTTCAGAGCAATGTTGTGCTTGCTGACTTTGCACCCACGGCAGGCGGTGTTCCGGCTCTAGACCCTGCCGAAGCGATACGCGGCTTGCGCGCTCTGACTGGCGTTGGCGCGGCTCTCCTTGCATCTGACACGCTGCAAGACTGGACGGACGCTATGCGAGATCGGCGTGTGGGTAATGCGGGTCGTCCCATCACTGGGGACGCCAGCTATCCAAGCTTGGCCACGACATGAAACTGATGCCAGCTGGCTACGTCAAACCCTATGTGAAGCGTGGCAAGAATGATGCCGTTGATGCGGAAGCGATCTGTGAAGCCGTTCGTCGCCCGACCATGCGGTTTGTCGAGATCAAGACGGAGGAGGAGCAGGCCATTCTCTCAATCCATCGCACGCGGGATCTGGCAATCCGACAACGCACGCAGATGGCCAACATGATCCGCAGCTTGCCGCGCGAGTTCGGGCATATCCTGCCCATCGGAATCGAAGCAGTCACGGCCTTTGCAACGCGTCACCTGGGTGGTGACCACCCGGACATGCCGGAGATCGTCAACGGCATGCTCGGCATTCAGTGCTATCAGTTCATCGGCCTGAACGAGCGCATCGAAGGTTATTCCAAAATGATTGAGCAACACGCGCTACTCAATGTGGATGCGCGCAGGTTGATGCGTATGCCAGGTATAGGACCGATCACCGCCTCAGCGATTGTCGCGACAATCGGTGACGCGCATCAGTTCCGGACAAGTCGTGATCTGGCCGCTTGGCTAGGCCTCACCCCACTCAATAAATCGAGTGGCGGAAAGGAACGATTGGGCAAGATCACCAAGAAAGGCGATCACTATATCCGGAAGCTGCTGGTCGTCGGCATGACGTCGTGCGCGGTCATGACGAATCGTTCGCCAGAGAAAGTCGATCTCTGGACAGCGAAGATCATCGCTGACAAGCCGTTCCGGCTGGCCACGACTGCAATGGCGAATAAGGCAGCCAGGATCATCTGGGCGATGCTGAGGAAGAAACAGGAATATCGACAGCCCGCGTTCTAACCGCGCCAGCTGCCTACGAAATGCAAGACGTTGAAGTGATGATGCGAAAGTAAGTCAACCAAGAGCATGGACACTCCGGGAATGTCAGCGGCCCTCTCCTAAGGTCGACAAGCCGATTGGAACCTCGATCGCGGAATTCATCAAGGCAGGCGGAACACCACCGCACAAACAGGCCGGACAGACGACGGTACTGACAAAAACGACCGCAACAATCGCGCAAAAAACTCTTGCAATGCAGGAGCCACCCACAGACGATATCCGACCCAGTCCCCCGATACTGCGGTTGCAGCCCGCATTGCCGACATTCGCCGCAAAAGCAAAAACTGATGCGGGTCGAACTCACACAATGCGGGACAAAGCGGCCTTGTGCACCTGCTGCAATTGCTGGCGCAGCATTCGCTCGGAAACGCGGCACGTTTGTGGTTGCGACGCAGCGCGAGTCGCCAATCCGGTCATTCGCCGGTGTGGGTTTTGCCCAAACCGAAACCGCACATTCGCGGAGGATTGTTCTGACCGACGAGACGCGCAACTTCACAATCCGGATGTTCCGTTCTATAGTCGACCTACGCAGGGGAGTCCCGCTTAGGGGACTGAGAGGCTGACAGGGCAATTGCCCAGTGATGCGACCCTTTGAACCTGACCCAGTTGACACTGGCGTAGGAAGCACAGGGTGGCACGGACGACCTCGTACCCCCCGACAGCAAGGCAAGAACTGCCTTCGCCTCCTCCCCAAACTCATCTGGTGTCTTTTTGAGACCTGAGCTTGAGGAGCACCAAAATGAACATCGCGACCCCAGAGATCACCACCGATGAGATGCCCGCGTCACGCAAGATCTACGTGACCGGCAGCCAATATCCCGACATCCGCGTGCCGATGCGCGAGATTTCGGTACACCCAACGGCGGGGGAGCCGCCGCTGCCCGTCTATGATACCTCCGGGCCCTACACCGACCCCGATGTTCTCACGGATATCAACCAGGGACTCGCGCCGTTGCGCCGCGCCTGGATCGAGGCGCGCGGCGACGTGGAAGCCTATCAGGGACGTGACGTGAAACCCGAAGACAACGGCTTTGTCACCGGTGACCGTCTGACGCCGGAATTCCCTATCCGCACGCGGCCGCTGCGTGCCAAGGATGGCGAGCCGGTGACGCAGCTGGCCTATGCCCGCGCAGGTATCGTGACGCCCGAGATGGAGTTTACTGCGATCCGCGAAAACCAGCTGCGCGAAGATGTCGTCGAGGCGCGGTATGGCGAGGATTTTGGCGCGAAGATCCCGGATTATGTCACGCCAGAGTTCGTGCGGGATGAGGTCGCAGCAGGCCGCGCGATCATCCCTGCCAATATCAACCACCCCGAGACCGAGCCGATGATCATCGGGCGCAACTTCCTGGTGAAGATCAACGCCAATATGGGCACCTCCGCCGTGACCTCTTCGATGGAGGAAGAGGTAGAGAAACTGGTATGGGCGATCCGCTGGGGCGCCGATACGGTGATGGATCTCTCTACTGGGCGTAACATCCACAACACCCGCGAATGGATCATCCGCAACTCCCCCGTGCCCATCGGCACCGTGCCGATCTATCAGGCGCTGGAGAAGGTGAACGGCATCGCAGAGGACCTCACCTGGGAGGTATTCCGCGACACGCTGATCGAACAGGCCGAGCAGGGGGTGGATTATTTCACTATCCACGCCGGCGTGCGTCTGCACATGGTGCCGATGACCGTGGAGCGCGTGACCGGCATTGTCAGCCGGGGTGGGTCGATCATGGCCAAATGGTGTCTGCATCACCACAAGGAAAGCTTCCTCTACGAACACTTCGAAGAAATCTGCGACATCTGCCGCGCCTATGACGTGTCCTTCTCTCTCGGCGACGGTCTGCGTCCTGGCTCCATCGCGGATGCCAACGATGAGGCACAGTTTGCCGAGATGGAGACGCTAGGCGAGCTGACCCAGATCGCCTGGGCCAAGGATTGTCAGGTGATGATCGAAGGGCCTGGCCATGTGGCCATGCATAAGATCAAGGAAAACATGGAAAAGCAGCTGGAGTGTTGCCACGAAGCTCCGTTCTACACGCTTGGGCCGCTCACCACGGATATTGCACCGGGCTATGATCATATCACCTCCGGTATTGGGGCTGCGATGATCGGCTGGTTCGGCTGCGCGATGCTTTGCTACGTGACGCCCAAGGAACACCTAGGTCTGCCCGACAGGGACGACGTGAAAACCGGGGTGATCACCTACAAGATCGCCGCCCATGCCGCCGATCTGGCCAAGGGCCTGCCCGGAGCACAACGCCGCGACGACGCGCTCAGCCGGGCGCGGTTCGAATTCCGCTGGGAGGATCAGTTCAACCTCTCGCTTGACCCGGATACCGCGCGCGATTTCCACGACCAGACCTTGCCGAAAGAGGCGCATAAGGTGGCACATTTCTGCTCCATGTGCGGGCCGAAGTTCTGCTCCATGCGGATCAGCCATGACATCCGCGCCGAGGCTCAGAAAGACGGCATGGAGGCGATGGCGGCCAAGTTCCGCGAGGGCGGCGACCTTTATGTACCCGTCAAAGAGGCGGAGGAATGATCCGCATCGCGGGGGCGGGGCTTGCGGGCCTCGCCACCGCGTGGGAGCTGGTGAAGCGGGGGTCTGAGGTGACCGTCCATGACGCCGCAGAACCCGGCGCAGGCAGCGTCTCGCGCTATGCGGGCGGCATGCTGGCGCCCTTCTGTGAGGGCGAAAGCGCTGAGGATGAGGTGGTACGCCTAGGGCGGCAGGCGGCAGATTGGTGGGCGGAGATCACGCCCGTCACCCGGCGTGGCACGCTGGTGGTCGCACCCCAGCGCGACCGGGCCGAGCTGACCCGCTTTGCCCGACGCACCAAAGGGCATCGGCTGATCAGCACGGCGGAGATCACAGAGCTGGAACCTGCGCTTGGGGGCCGGTTTTCGCAGGGGCTGTTCTTTGCCGAAGAGGCGCATCTCGACCCACGCCGCGCGCTGCTGGATCTGGAGGCAAAGCTGGTGAAGCTAGGGGTGGAAATCCACTACGGCACTCCTGCGCCGGAGGACGTTGAGCTCGTTTGCACTGGTGGGGCGGCTGCGCTGCCAGACCTGCGGCCCGTGCGTGGCGAAATGGCGATCTTGTATGCGCCTGATGTGCAGATCACTCGCACGCTACGCCTAACCGACCTTGCTTTGCTTGCAGCGAAGGCAAGCACATGAAGCCTGTCGTGATCATAGGCGGCACGGACAGCAGCGGAGGCGCTGGTCTGACACGTGACGCGGTTGTGGCGCAGACACTCGGTTGCAAGGGTCTTCCCGTCGTCACTGCGCAATCAGATTCAATGGTGTCCGACATGCAGATCATGCCTCCTGAACTGATCGCCAGCCAGATCGATAGCGCACTGGCCACCACAAGTCCTGCTGCCATCAAGATCGGTATGCTGGGTAATGAGGAAACCGCCAGCGCGGTGGGTCACGCCATTCAGGGCCAATCATGCCCCATCGTTCTTGACCCGGTATTGGCTTCCAGCTCTGGCCGGCAACTGATGTCAGGGCGGTTTCCGGATGTGCTGTTCTCTCTGGCTCATGTCGTCACGCCGAACCTCCTTGAGGCAGCGACACTTTCAGGCTGCCTCATAGCGCAGACCGACGCCGAGATCGCGACCCAGGCGGAATGGTTTTTGTCCAAAGGGGCGCAGGCCGTGTTGATCAAGGGAGGCCATGCGTCGGGCGAAACCTCTGTCGATCATCTGTTCGCCACGACAGCGCGCCACACCTTCGCGGCTCCGAGGCTTGACGCAACCAGACGCGGCACAGGCTGCACATTGGCCACGGCAATAGCCTGCGGACTTGCTCAGGGAAACGACCTTGATCTGGCCTGCGAAACCGCAAAAACGTTCATTCATGACTGTCTCCGCGAAGCCGTGGCCGGTTTCACCGATACCGGGCGTCCTGAAAACCGGCGCTTGCTGAAAGGTCCACTGGACACTGACAGAACCGATGAACTATCCACCCCTATCCGCGAAGCAAGGCGACAGGTATGAATGTTCATCAACCGAAGAGAAACAACAAACTCTCGGACCACTATGATCTGATGCCTTCCCCTGAATTGGCCAGCGAGGTCGAGGCAGACATCATCGTTCAGGCCGGTGTGCACTTCATGGCCGAAACCTCGAAAATACTAAGCCCTGAGAAGACAGTGCTGATGCCGGACATGGAGGCAGGCTGTTCGCTGGCGGAAAGCATCACAGCAGAGGGCATTGAAGAAATGCGCGCCAAATACCCTAGTGCGCCGGTCGTGTCCTATGTGAACACCACCGCTGAGGTGAAAGCGGCCTCGGACATCTGCTGCACCTCGTCCAACGCGGTTCAGATCGTGAACGCGATGGACAGCGACACCGTCATTATGACGCCTGATCAGTATCTGGCGCAGAACGTTGCCAACGAGGCAGACAAGAATGTCGTCTATTGGCCTGGGTCGTGCATCGTGCACGAACAATACACAGCAAATGACCTGCGGGATTTCCGCGAATGGAATCCCGGCACCCGCCTGATCGCCCACCCGGAATGCCCGCCGGACGTGGTGGCCGAGGCAGATTTCTCGGGCTCGACCAGTGGCATCATCAAATACGTAACGGACGAGAAGCCGGAGAAGGCGATGTTGATCACCGAATGCTCGATGGCGTCGAACATCGCTGACGAACTGCCCGAGGTCGACTTTGTCGGTCCCTGCAACATGTGCCCCTACATGAAGAAGATCACGCTCGAAAAGATCCTCTATGTGCTGCACACGATGGATGATCAGGTCGAGGTTGATCCCGCAGTGGCCGAAAAAGCCCGCCATTCCGTGCAGGCCATGATCGACCTGTCGAAGAAACTGGGTCTCTGATCTGACATGAAAACCATCACCACCGACCGCGTTGTTATCGTGGGCGCCGGTCTGGGCGCCTTGTATGCCGCGTTAAAACTTGGGCCACACCCGGTGGTGATGATTTCGCCTGAAACCTTGGGCGAAGGCGCAAGCTCGGCTTGGGCGCAGGGTGGTGTGGCTGCAGCAATGGATGCCAATGACAGCCCGGAAAACCATGCCAATGACACCGTGAATGCAGGTGCAGGCACGGTTGACCCGAAAGTGGCGGACCTCGTCACCCGCGAGGCGCGCGACTACATTCTTGATCTGACAACGATGGGCACCCCCTTCGACCGGACCGAAGACGGCGACTATGTGTTGTCGCGCGAGGCCGCGCACAGCTTTGCCCGCGTGGTTCGGGTCAAGGGGGATCAGGCGGGCGCTCAGATCATGGCCGCGCTGATCGAACAGGTGCGCGAGACGCAGTCGATCCAGGTGCTGGAAGGCACAATGGCGCTGGAGCTTGAAGTTCAGGGCGGGCGCGTCACTGGGGTCGCCATTCAGGACGCAGGCGAAGGGCGCTCGGCTCCTGTCATGCTGCGTAGCCCGGCGATCCTGCTGGCAGGCGGCGGCTCGGGCGGGCTTTATGCGCTGACCACGAACCCGCCACGCATCCGCGGACAGGTCATCGGCATGGCCGCACGCACCGGCGCGCTGATTACTGACGCCGAATTTGTCCAGTTCCACCCGACCGCCATGGATGTGGGCGAAGACCCGGCTCCCCTGGCGACCGAGGCCCTGCGCGGTGAAGGGGCGATCCTGATCAACAAACATGGCGAGCGCTTCATGCAGGCCATCCATCCGGACGCCGAACTGGCCCCGCGCGATGTTGTGGCCCGCGCGATCCATGCCGAGGTGAAGGCGGGTAATCGCCCAATGCTCGACACGCGCGAGGTGCTGGGGGAGGCGATCAAAACACAATTCCCGTCCGTCGCGGAATACTGCGCGCGCAATGGCATTGACCCCGCAAAAGAGCCGATCCCCGTCGCCCCCGCCGCGCATTACCACATGGGAGGCATTGCCACCGACAAAAAGGGATGCGCGAGCATTGACGGCTTGTGGGTCTGCGGCGAGGCCTCCTCGACAGGTTTGCACGGCGCAAACCGTTTGGCATCGAACGGATTGCTGGAAGCACTTGTCTATGCCCGCATCTGTGCCGAGGGTATCGCGGAAACTCTGGCATCCTACAAAGACGCCCCGTTGCTTGAGCTTTCCTTCGACGAGGGCGGCGAGCACCCTTGCCCGGATGCGGTGAAAGAGCTGCGCGAGACCATGACCCAACTGGTCGGCGTGGTCCGGGACCGCAAGGGTCTGACCAGGGCACTTCAAACCATCGCCTCGCTGGAAAAGGCATATGGAAGCAGCCCTTCCTTCCTGAACATGTGTGCCACAGCCACGCTGATCGCGGCTGGCGCGCTGGTGCGTGAAGAAAGCCGCGGCGCGCATGAACGCTCCGACTTCCCCGAACCTGTCGCGGGTCCCGGCACACGATCTGAAATGTATCTGTCCGACGCGCTCGCCATCCGCGCGCAAGCTTGTAAGGAGCTGTCATGAGTTTCTCATCCGTCCCCGATCTTGTTCTTGAACCGATGATCCGCAACGCGTTGATGGAGGATCTTGGTAGCTATGGCGATGTGACCACCCGCGCCGTGATCCCGTCAGACACCACCTATGACGCACGGCTGAATGCACGCGAAGATGCGTGTGTCTCGGGCATGCAGGCCGCCGAGATTGCCTTTCGGTTGGTCGATCCGACGCTTGAGATTGTCACTCATATCGCAGATGGCCTGACATGCCAGAAGGGCGACACATTGATGACCATCAAAGGATCGGCCGCTTCG
>NZ_CANNGP010000012.1 GCF_947504105.1 uncultured Tateyamaria sp. | reverse complement strand
AGAATAGCAGCCTAAATGAACCCCTGATCCATCTTAAACCGGCTGCAAATTGGTCGAAAATCTAGGACCACCTCTCAGGAAGGCGCTAGGTGAGCCGCGACTAGACGCGTTTCAAGAAAAATGATCCACTTTGTAACCAAAGAGCTTTTTGACCTTTTTGCTGAGCAGGCTGGCCTGCAGCAGACGCGAGCTACTCAGCACTTTGTCCGCAATGACGGTCACCCAATTTAGGTACGGACCCTGGTCATCATGATCACGAGCCCAATTCTTGGGCGACATCTACTCGTGCCATGCCCCACTTGAGAAATGCACACTGGGGATGCTTAGGCGTCCCAGCAGTTTCAATCGGGCCGAGCTCGCGCCTAAAAGTAGCTACGCACCAAACTGCCAGCAATCAAACTCCATCCATCCGCGATTACGAAAAAAGCCAACTTGAATGGCAGCGAGACAATCGCAGGCGGAACCATCATCATGCCCATGCTCATCAGAACAGCTGCCGCGACCAGATCGATGATCAGAAACGGAAGGAAAATTAAAAACCCGATCTGAAATGCACGCGATATCTCGGATAGTAAGAAGCTTGGAATCAGAACGGATAGAGGCGCGTCTGGCTCAAGTAGAATACCTTGCGTATCAGGGCGCAAATCCGACATGGCAGCAAAGGTGTCAGAGTCAAGCCGAGCGGCCATGAACTCACGGAATGGTTCTAGTGTGCGTACAAAGGCAACGCCGGGATCAATTTGCTCGTTGACCAGAGGGTTTAGCCCGTTCGTCCATGCCTCTGAAAACACCGGTTCCATAATGAAATACGTCAAAAAAAGTGCGAGGCTAACGATCAACATGTTGGGAGGTGACTGTTGCAGCCCGATCGCCTGGCGAAGGATGGACAGCACCGTCACTAAAAACGGGAAGCAAGTGATCATGATTGCAAGGCCAGGAGCGAGGCTTAAAACCGTGATCAGCGCAATCAACTGCAATGTTCTCGCACTTAAGGAGGTATCGTCTCCAAGCGAGATGGCGATGTCTTGAGCCCCCAAAACCGTTGGAAGACTCAATAAGAGTGCGACCGCTAACGCGCGCGTCAGCATATGCTTACACGCCTGCGCCAAGATCGAGTATCTCTGTCAGCCGTACAACCAACTGACCTTGGTCGCTGCCTTCTGCTTCCTCGAGTGTTCCTCGGGCAATGAGCTTATCGCCGACGAACAGGTCGACTGGGTCGTCGATTCGTTTATCCAGCGTGAGAACAGCATTGGAGCCGAGCATCACCAAGTCACGCACAAGCGGCCGAGCTTGCCCAACAGACACAGTGATTTCAATCGGGACCGCCGTGAATGGATTATGCGCATCAGATGCGAGCGCTTTTTTTGAAGGCATATCAGCCATCTTTCACCTCGTTCGCTTGGTTTTCGAAAAAGGATGTGACTGCTGCTGAAATCTCTGCAACGGCTCGATCCAAGTGAAGCTCTGCTTCGTTGCGATCCAACCGCAAAACCACTTGGGTCGGCGCAAGCAGCTCGTCCGTTATCAGCACGAAAGGTTTAGGTGGATCATCATCAAGGGCGGTACGCACCGCAGCTTCGCTCTCTGGTGCGACCACAATTTCAATATCTCGATCAAGGTTTTTCCGTGTCAACGCCGCCATCTTTTCGCGCACATGCGCTCCAAGGCTCGCATTCGCGATTTGAGGCAAAACAACGTCGACAACTTGACCAATGATCGTCTCTACAGAAGCGTTCAGCGTCGCACGCAACTCATGATACTCAAAGGATGCGTTCTGCAGACTGTTGGCCAAGCCGCTCGACACAAAAGAAAGTGTTTCAGTTTGGGCTGCAACCGCGTCGTCCCAACCTGCCTGATACCCGTTTTCAAAAGATTCGAGTTTCTGATCCTCAATATCTTCAACAGGCATCCTTGACGAAAAACGTTCCTGGGCTTTAGCGTCTCCGAAGTCTTCAAACAGATGAGACGCAGTCATTATGCGCGCTCCTCTTCAAGCCAACTCCTGAGTATCTCAACCGTTTCTTCCTGACGTTCACCGATCATGGACCGCAGGCGATCAACCGGATCTACCGTGAGCCGTTCAACTATTTCACCGGACTGTGCGTGA
Source organism: uncultured Tateyamaria sp. (assembly GCF_947504105.1). Taxonomy (GTDB): domain Bacteria; phylum Pseudomonadota; class Alphaproteobacteria; order Rhodobacterales; family Rhodobacteraceae; genus Tateyamaria. The sequence goes on along the minus strand of NZ_CANNGP010000012.1, from coordinate 94,991 downwards.
TCAAGTGAGGGCAAATCTGGTAACATATCAGGACTTGGGTGGACAGCAATGTCACCTGAAGTTACTTTATCGAAAGATGCCGGGGCCGCCAATATCGGAGTGTCTGCAGCACCTGCAGGCAACGAAGGCGGCAAACCCTCTGGAGGCAAATGTGGCCGTGACAATACGGGCCTGACGACAAATAAGCCAAGTATCAATGTCACAATAGCCAAGATCGTCATCTGGATCGCTGACATGACATCGACGTGGAACCGGTCGAAAACTGATGTTTCGACGACTGTACCTTGGGGCGCAACCGACTGCAGTTCCATTGCCTTGATTGTAATGACGTCGCCGCGACCCTCGTCAAATCCTACGGCAGAAGCGACCAGTTCGCGCAATGCGCTTAACTCGTCCTCGGATCGCTGTGTTGTTTGAGTACTGCTATCCTCTTCAGCGACTGCTTGGTTCACAAGCACAGCGACGGTGACTCGCCGGATCGCGCCGGCGGCTTTGACAATAGCACGCTCCGTTTCAGAAACCTCATAGTTGATGCGTTCGCGAGTTTCCGAGTTCTGTGAAGAAGCACTGTCGCCCCCAGCCCCTTCCCCATCCGGCAGATTGGACGCTACGGTCACATCCCCGCCACCGGCCTCGTTTGATGTGCTTGAGCGCTCTTCGGTGTCGGTGCTTATCACCACTCGTTCTTGCGGATCAAACCGGCGTTCGCGAAACTCTTCAGTCTCCGTAACGGTTTCCACACTGACTTCAACCACAGCGTTTCCTGGGCCGACCCGTGCTTCGAGCAAGCGTTCCACGCGTTCACGGAGCATCTTTTCCTTGTCTTCTGAACCTGCGACAGGGGCTGAATCGTCGCCCGTACCAATCAATGCTCCATTGGCATCGATCACGGCGACATCGTCCGCCGACAACCCGGCGACGGCGGATGCGACCAGAAACCGTATTGCTTTGGCTTGCGGCACTGTGAGTTGTGCACCATTTGGCGTGATGGCTACGGAAGCGGTGGGCGTGACGCTGCGCTGAAACGGGTTGGACCCAGTTGACGCAATGTGAACACGCGCCATCGCCACATGGGGGCTTGCGACTATAGTGCGGGCCAGCTCTCCCTCCTTAGCGCGCCAGTAGGCGGCATCAAACATTTGCGAGGTGGTCCCGAAGCCAGACAAGCTATCAAGTAACTCATAACCACGACTGTTGTTTGCCGGTAGGCCCTCACTTGCCAGAGTAAGACGAAGTTGATCGCGATCCTGCGCATCAACAAAGATGGACCCACCGCGCACCTCGAACGGGATACCGCGCTGTTCAAGCGATCTGACCACGTCGCCTGCGGCACCGTTTTCAAGACCCGCATACAACAGTGTCATTGTAGGCGCCGTCACAATTTTCGACATAGCGAGGATTGCGAGAAACATAGCAACTGTCGCTGCGACGACAGTGATCTGACGCTTGATATCCAGGCCCATCCAGACATTCAGTAACTGCTGCACAATTTTCTCCGTCATGTCGCGCGTTCTGCTCGACTTTGTGACAGCAATGACTGAACAGCCTTAACAATCGGTTAGTTGATCTGTGACAAATCTTGCTTCGACAGTATTTAAGCAGGATCCAGATGACAGACGCCGCAATCGAAACAGCCGAAGAGGCTAAGAGTCCTTCGAAAATGCCTTTGATTCTGGGCGTTGTGGCACTGCTACTGGGCGCAGGCGGCGGTTTCTTAACAGCGTTTTCGGGCCTGATTCTAACACCCGAATCAAATGCGCCACCCGCATCTGACCAGATCACTCCAGCAGATCTGCCTGACGTCTCGTTTGTCCCAGTTGAGCCTATGGTAATTTCGCTGGCACCGAACTCACACAGCCGGCACTTGCGATTTAGAGCGCAACTCGAAGTACCATCGCAGTATTCATCCGACGTCGAAGCACTCCTTCCACGTGTCGTCGATGTCTTGAACGGTTATCTACGGGCACTTGAAATCAAGGATATCGAAAGTCCGGCAGCACTAACCAGATTGCGTGGTCAAATGCTTCGACGCGTGCAGATTGTGACCGGACCAGGGCGGGTTAACGACCTGCTAATCATGGAATTCGTCTTAAGTTGATGGTGAATAAATGGACCTTGTAGCTGATATCTTTTTGGTCGCCGGCGCTTTGGGCGCTGGGTTTTACTGTTTTGTTCTGGGACGTCGGCTCAAGCGGTTCAATAGCCTAGAAAAGGGCGTTGGCGGTGCAGTCGCCGTCCTTTCTTCACAAGTCGAAGATTTGACCAAGACATTGGAGGCAGCACAAAAAACCGCTGCAGAATCCGCTGAGGCTCTAAGCGATACTACGCAGCGTGCCGCAGAAATTGCTCGTAGGCTCGAATTGCAGATGGCCGCACTACATGACGTGCCAGGAACGCAGAAACCTGAGGCGGTACCACCTGCTCCGCCCGAACTGAACGAGACGAGCGAACCAATTTTCACACGTCGAACTGCGGGAGGTAGAAAATGAAAGCCAAAGGGAAATCTTTTTTCTCCAATCGTGGTTCAATCGCATTCTTGGTCGCATTGCTTGCCGGATCGGCTGTGATACGTGTCGGCATCAGTGCCAATTCCGCGCTGGCCGAGGTGGATTTAGCCGGTGGCTTTTCTCTCCCATTAAGCGCAAATCCCGAAAAACCAGAACCTAACTTCGGACACAAACCGGACGTCAAACCGCTGCTCGATGCATTGCTGGCACGTGAAAATAAAGTGAGTGAGCGCGAAGGTGAACTTGCTGCACGCTCCAAAGCGCTAGATGTCGCACAACTGGAAATCGAGCGACGCCTTACCGCATTGGAAGGTGCCGAACAGCGGTTGAGACAAACCTTATCCATCGCACAAACTGCTGCAGAAGACGATCTATCAAAGCTGACTATGGTTTATGAAAACATGAAGCCAAAAGATGCTTCCGCACTGTTTGAGGCAATGGAACCTGCCTTTGCTGCAGGGTTTCTCGGTCGCATGCGACCCGAGGCTGCCGCAAAAATCATGGCTGGGCTGAAGCCGCAGTCTGCTTACTCCATTAGTGCAATCCTCGCCGGGCGGAACGCACGCGCCCCCAAAAACTGACACTACGTGAGGCTTTATTAACCGCTGTCTGCAATTCTGCGGTCGAACGGATTGAGGGAATTGTAACGTGATCGGGATTATCGGCATAGTAACCATTTTCGTGATGGTGTTTGGCGGTTACTTGGCCGCCGGTGGGAAGATGGGGATTATTCTCAAGTCTTTGCCGTTCGAGATGACAATGATTCTTGGCGCCGCAGTGGGCGCGTTTCTCATTAGCAATTCAATGGCCGAAATCAAACACACAGTCAAAGATCTTGGAAAAGTGTTCAAGGGCCCAAAATGGGCACACGAGGACTACAAGGATTTGCTTTGTCTACTGTTCGAACTGATCAGACTTGCCCGCCAAAACCCGGTCGCAATCGAAGAACACATCGAAGATCCAGAGAGTTCCCCAATCTTCTCCCGTTACCCCAAGATAGTGGCGGATCGGGAAGCGACGGCGCTCATATGCGATACGATGCGCTCAGCATCAATGAACTATGATGACCCCCACCAGGTCGAAGAAGTCCTTGAAAAGCGTATGGAGACAAATATGCACCATGCGCTTCATTCCAGCCACGCTTTGCAAACAGTCGCGGATGGTCTGCCGGCCCTCGGAATTGTTGCGGCTGTTCTTGGGGTAATCAAAACAATGGCGTCAATTGACCAACCGCCGGAAATCCTTGGTAAACTCATCGGCGGGGCACTTGTTGGTACATTCCTGGGTGTTTTCCTCGCATATGGTCTGGTCGGCCCCTTTGCAGCAAAGGTGAAAGCGGTTGTCGAAGAAGATGGTCATTTCTACCAACTGATCCGCGAGGTACTCGTGGCCAATTTGCACAACCACGCAACCAACATCTGTATTGAGGTCGGGCGCCAAAACACGCCGTCACATTGCCGCCCCTCATTTTCCGATTTGGAAGAAGCTCTGAAATCTGTAAAACAGAACGCAGCATGATTTTAACCTTTAGACTATTTGTAGCGTTTATGTTGATGGCGGGAGTTGTACACGGTGCGGAAATTCCTGTTCGCTCAGGCGCACATGAAAATTTTGTAAGAATTGTTCTTGATATTCCAAAAAGCAAGAAATGGACCCTCGACCAAAATACCTCTGGTACTACCGTTACGATGGAAAACCATGGTGATGGTTTTGACACGTCTCGCGTATTTAACCGTATTGATCGAACCTACGTTAGCGCGATTACCGCTAATTCCACGTCTCTAAGCGTCAAATATGGATGTAAATGTAACGCAAACATTTTTCAGTCCGGAACAATGCTAGTTATTGATATCAGCGAACTCACCAACGATTCAATTGAAAATCAACCGAGAATTGAGCGATCCGCTTTGCAATCTTTAGGTTCGACACGACTACAATTTACATACAAAAAACCCAAAGAAGAGCCACTGGCTAGCGACCTGCATTCCATCTTAGATACTACTGTATCCGAACAGCCATCATCCCTCTTGGCCGGAGAAGCATCTCAGCACACTGAAGTGTACAGTTTGCAAAAAGCCCAGGAAAAGCTCGCTAACAGAATAGGCTTTGCCGCAACAATAGGCGTTCTACGCCCGAGCAGCTTGCATACAACCATTCCGTTGCAACCACAACGTACTCAAATCGACACAAGCATCTTCGATTCATCTTTGCCTTCGACTGAAGAAGCGGAGCAAACTGAGCCGTTAAGTGGCAACTTGCGCATAACGACTAGCGGTGATGTACCAGGCATCACATCGGAAAACAAAAATGCATCCACAATACTCGGTATCCGTTGTATCGATCCCAAAGATGTACGTCTCCAAGATTGGGGGACTGCAACCGACTTTGCGGCTTCCATAGCAATGCTGCGGCGCGAGTTGTTTTCCGAGTTCGACAAAATGAACAGTACGAATGCCATCGAGTTGGCACGCATATACCTCTACTTCGGCTTCGGCGCCGAAGCAAAACAAGTGTTGTTGATGATGGACGATTTGACGCCCGCGAACAAGGCGTTAATCGATATTGCCGACGTCATGGAGTTTGGATATGCATTGACTGAGAACTATCTAGAGAACTTCGTTGACTGCGACTCGGATGTTGCACTTTGGGCAATTCTTTCAGCACAGCATTTGGAGCCATCCGCATCAATCAACAGCGATGCCGCAATACGTACTCTAAGCGGCCTACCGATTCATTTGCGTAGTTTCCTCGCACCAGCTCTTAGCAAAAAGCTACTTGCTTACGGCGATAAGGGCGCTGCGGCCGCAGCACTGCGCGGACTGGAACGCACAGCAGAACCATTAATCGGTGCGGCGGAGCTGGCCAGAGCAGATATCGATTTAGCCCAAGGTGAAGTTACGGCGGCGCAAAGCAGGCTGGGAGAGATTGTTGCGTCAAATGACCAGCAATCTGCCGAAGCCCTAATTCGATATGTGGACACTCACCTAGATGCCGGACTTGAAATTAAAGAAGATGTTGCAACACTGGTTAAGGCATACGCAGTCGAAATGCGCGGTGATCCCCTTGGAAAAGAGTTGCGACGCACGCACGTTCTGGCATTAGCAAAATCCGATCAGTTTGATAAAGCGTTCGCCGCGTTGAAGTACATCCAACCCAGTGACGGTATTTCAGAAACAGATGCGCTTCATTCGGCTCTAATTTCTCTTCTAGCCGAAGATGCAGACGACACTACATTTTTGGAACACGCCTTCATTGTAATGATTGAGAAGCCAGATAGCATATCCGCAGAAGCAACCGAGGCACTCGCTCAACGTCTAACAGACCTAGGTTTTTTTGGGGAGGCCGAAGAACTGATGTCTACAAGGCTAGACATTCCAAACACGCAGAAAAATAGAATATTGCGCGCACGTATTGCTTTGGGAATGTCTCAGCCACATGAAGCAATTGCGTATTTAGCCAATACAACGGGTAATTTTACAAATAATTTACGGGCACAGGCAAGTGCCGAAGCCGGAGATCATAACATTGCGCATGACCTATTCCTAGAATTGGACGACGACTATGGGCGCAGGCAATCCGCATGGCTTTCGCGAAACTGGCAATCGTTACTCGACCCAAGTGAACCGGTACTTGGACCAGTAGCATTGGTTGCTTCAACTACGTTGGAAAGCTCACCCGACCCGATTGACATGTTGCAGCGTACAAATGGCGCATTGGAAGAGAGTAAGAAAGCGCGCGAAGTGATAAAAAAACTGTTAGCCGCAAACCGTTTTGTAGACACCCAAGCAGATTGACACGTTGGGCTAGGCTTGGTTACCAGAAATAAACGAAGACTGCGCTAGCATGGCTAGTATCACTGAAGTGATTGGGGCAAGCTATGACTCAAACGACAGCACCGCTATATTCGAAAAAAAATAAATCACCTGAGATTTTCGGTCAATTTGAAATCGAGGAACTTGGAAACCCTTCGTTAGCCGTTGGATATTGGAAAGAAATCGATCCACTTGGATTGAGAGCTTCGAATAATCCTGCAAATGCAAGCCTAAACTCAATTCAACTCGCAAAGATGGTCGTCGAGTTAAGGCTCCAAGAATAATGTGGTACTTAATTCGATGAAAATTTCAGGAACTACAGTCTTCAGCCCAACGGTTTTGTTGGCCGTTGCTTTGATGGCTATCATCGTCATGATGATCTTGCCCATACCTGCCTGGATCTTAGACATCGGGTTAGCTGCGTCCTTCGCGCTAGCCATTCTGATCTTCACGATTACGCTCTTTATTGAGCGCCCCTTGGACTTTTCATCGTTCCCTACAATCCTGCTCGCATCATTGATGCTTCGACTATCTTTGAACGTCTCTTCAACCAAACTGATTATTGGACAAGGGCACGCCGGCACAGATGCCGCTGGAGATGTTATTGAAGGATTTGCTCAGTTCATAATGGGCGGTAGTGTTTTTCTTGGGCTAGTTGTCTTTTGCGTTTTGTTGATCGTCAACTTTATGGTCATCACAAAAGGCGCAACTCGCATGGCAGAAGTAGGCGCACGCTTTGCGCTGGATGGCATGCCGGGCAAGCAGCTTGCCATCGACAGTGACATGTCTGCAGGCGCCATCGACCACAATGAGGCAAAGGCGCGACGAGAGCGTGAACAAGCCGAAACCACCTTTTTCGGATCGCTGGATGGTGCATCAAAATTTGTCAAAGGAGATGCCGTCGCTGGGTTATTAATTACACTACTCAACCTCGTTGCCGGCCTGGTAATGGGGGTCGTCGTCCATGGGATGGCGATTGGCAATGCCTTTGAAACATACGCTATTTTAACTGTTGGCGACGGTTTGGTCTCACAAATCCCAGCAGTTGTGATTTCGATTGCTTCAGCTCTTTTGTTGGCGAGGGGAGGTGCAAAAGGTGCGACAGACATGGCTGTTTTTGGACAGCTGGGGCGCCATCCTGCAGCGCTCACAACGGTCGCCGTTTTAATGGCCCTCTTCGGTCTCGTACCAGGTTTGCCACTTATTCCGTTCATGGCGGGCGCTTTCGCCTTGGCAACCGCTGCTTTTCTGGTCAAACGCAATACAGCTAATGCGAGTGGAACTCTGCCGAAGTCCGAAGAGCCTATAGAAACAATTCCAGAAAAGTCTCTTGGAGACGTACTGGAATTGGACGACATTCACGTCGAATTCGCCCCAGACCTAGTTAACATGGTACTTGACCCAGGTACTGGATTGGATGCTCGTATCGCGAACATGAGAGTCCACGTTGCAACGGTGTTTGGGGTTATACTCCCAGAAATCCGGTTGACCGACAACGCTGGTTTGTCAACTGGCGGATACATCCTCAGAATTCAGGGTGTCGAACAGGCAAGAGGCACGATCAAACCGACCGAAATCCTCGCGCTTGCGCCGGAAACAACCGGTAGTCTTCCTGACGGCGAAGACACGACAGAACCGGTTTATGGCGCTCCAGCGCGCTGGATCGCCACCAATGATCAGGAAGTCGCTGCAATGGCCGGTGTTACTCTAGTCACACCGACAGAGATTCTAGCTACACATCTTCTTGAAGTCGTCAAACGCAACTTCAGCCGTTTGCTGACGTTGAAATCGATGCGGCGCCTACTGGAGGAGATGAAGACTGTTTCAGATCCAATCAGGGCTGAAGCCAATCGCAAAATGTTGGACGCTCTGATTCCCGACAAGGTTCCGATGGATATCTTGCATGCTGTCCTTCGTCTGCTCTTGGACGAACAAGTGTCAATCCGAAACCTACCGCTTATTCTGGAGGCTGTGACTGAAGCACGCGCGCTGAACGCGCAACCCGAGGCAATCTGCGAACACGTTCGTCAGCGTCTGGGCTTTCAGATTATCTCCGGCATTCGGCGGAATGATGGAACGCTCCCGCTGGTTCAACTGGCACCAGAATGGGAAGACACTTTTGCCAGCTATCAGGTGGATGCTGACCGAGGGCTCGATATTGCGTTACCGCCTGATCTATTCAATCGATTGGCAGAAAATGTATCTGAAAAACTGCAAGATGCCGTCGATCAAGGAATTTTCCCTGCGGTTGTGACAAACACGCGTCGACGTCGTTTCTTGAAGACGATGATGCGGGCCAAAGGCATCAACAATCCGGTTTTGTCTTTCGAGGAAATAGGTGTAGACGCACGGCCTGCCTTGGTAGGTGTCGTTGCAGCATGACCCCAATAGCGGAAGCTCTCTTGCTGGTGCAAACTCAACTTTGGCTGGGCTTCGTAGTGTTTTTACGCGTAGGGGCCGCTGTTGTTTTACTGCCTGGTTTCGGTGAACAATCAGTCCCAGCTCGTATCAAGCTGGTTGTTGTATTGGCATTCACATTTATCGTGGCCCCTGCGATTCCACAAACCCCACCCACGTTTTCAACCGATGGCTTGGCTGTTTTGGTCGCAACCGAAACGCTTTCTGGGCTGCTAGTAGGACTTGGAATCCGTCTGTTTGTGTTGGCGCTACAGACTGCGGGCGCAATCGCCGCACAGTCCACTTCATTGTCGCAAATAATGGGCGGTGCGGCAATTGAGCCACTTCCGGCAATGGGATATGTGCTTACCGTCGGCGCGGTCGCGCTTGCGTTGATGGCAGGTCTACATGTGAAAGCAGCTCAACTGCTCATTCACTCCTACGTCCTTCTACCGATGGGATTGTTTTTGTCGGGCAGCGATGTCGCAGATTGGGGACTGTCACAAATCGCTCACGCGTTCGAACTTGCATTCCTCTTAGCCGCGCCCTTTGTCTTGATGTCAGTATTATACAACCTGGCTCTGGGTGTCATAAACAAGGCCATGCCACAGCTTATGGTCGCTTTTGTCGGAGCGCCGCTCATCACCTTAGGTGGGCTATTTCTGCTGTTTCTGGCGGCACCGGTCATACTGTCCGTTTGGCTATCAGCCCTTGACCAATTTATGATATCTCCATTCGGGGTAGCCAGATGACTACCCAAGAAGAGGACAGCGACAAGACCTTCGAACCAACGCCGCAAAAGCTGCTCGAGGCGCGAAAGAAAGGCGAGGTGGCGAAGTCGACAGACCTTCACACGGCGGCAGCTTATGGCGGGCTTACGCTAGTCTTTGTGGCAATGGGCGCACAATGCATTCAGTCCTTTGGCGACGGAATGCAGGTTTTGTTGGACCAACCCGCAGAGTTAGCCGATATTCTATTCACCGGTGGACCGTCCTCAATCATGGGGGGTATTCTGTGGAACACCTCATCAGCATTGGCCCCATTTTTTGTCGTCCCAGCAATAGCGGTTTTGGGCGCAGTGCTAGCCCAACGCGCCTTTGTTATCGCTCCCTCTAAACTGCAACCGAAACTATCACGAATATCGTTGATACAAAATGCGAAACAGAAATTTGGGCGCAGTGGTTTTTTTGAGTTTGGAAAGAGTTTTGTAAAGCTAATTCTCTATTCAGGGTGCCTTACCGTGTTTCTGGCAGCACGGCTTCCGGAAATGGTTGGAGTAATGCACGCCTCGCCCGGTTTGGTTGCTTCCCTCCTCGCTGAGATGTGTATCACTTTTTTATTCATTGTCGTTCTGATTTCGACAATACTGGGAGGTGTCGATGCCGTATGGCAACATCAGGAGCACATCCGCAAAAACCGGATGTCGAGAAAGGAGATCATGGATGAGACTAAGAGCTCGGAGGGTGATCCACATCTCAAACGGGAGCGCCGTGCACGAGGAGAGGCCATCGCAACCCAGCAAATGATGGCAGATGTACCTCAAGCCGACGTTGTTATCGTAAATCCAACCCACTACGCCGTTGTATTGAAATGGTCACGCGAAAGCGGAACCGCGCCTGTATGCGTTGCAAAGGGCGTTGATGAGATTGCATTTCGCATCCGTGAAATTGCACAAGACAACGAGGTTCCGATACATAGTGATCCACCGACAGCGCGGACTCTGCATGCTGTGACATCTATTGGTGATGAAGTTCATCCAGATCAGTATTCGGCCGTCGCCGCCGCAATACGCTTTGCGGACAAGATGCGCGAACAGATGCGTAACAGATTGTGATGATGGATCTATCTCAGCTCCAGCATATGGCGGATTTGAAATTCCGGCAAAGTGAACAGGCTGTATTGAGGCTGACAAGGAGGGAGGTCTCCTTAAGAACAGAACTGGCCCGGCTGCAAGAACTCGCGCATGCAACGCACTGCCAATCTGCATCAGACGAAGAATTGCGCGCGATCGGCGGCGATATCATTTGGCTTAAGTGGTTATCAAGCAGTCGAAGACAGCTGAACATCGAGCTTGCTCAGATACTAGCACAAAAGGAAGCGCTGATGGCACAACACTACCTGGTAAATGGTAAAAAGATGGTCGCTGACGAGTTATCAAAGAAAAACCAGCTTGTTGAACAAGGGCGGCGCGCGACCAGCGCACTAAACCAAGCGGTGGAGACCTCGTTGGTCCAGTCCACCTTCAGTAATCCTGGCGGGCAATCTCAACAATGAGCACATCCGAGATCTGATCACCCATGTCTCGTTTTGCCACTTCACGCAGAGCGCCGCGCAGGACAGCCAAATTGTTAGAGTCTGTGAAAGCACCGTTAAACCCACCGACGTTTGCATGATCAAAAAGCACCTGCAGGAATGAGTCTCTCAGTTTCGGTTCATGGGAGTAGATTGCATCCTTTTGCCCAGCGGGAACTTCGAGACTAAGCGACATCACCACCAATGCCTGAACAGCTTCATCCTTAACCACTGGTACTACAAACTGGTTGTTCATTTTAACGTATTCGCGGTCTGTCGTATCCTCTGCCCCACTACTTGTATCCGGAGCTTCAACGGTCTTTTCCATATTGGCCATATCTGCAGGTTCAGGACTTGGCCGCAAGAACACACCCGCGCCAACACCGGCCCCGGCGCCAACCAGTAGCAATATCAGGGGAAGCAGCTTTTTCACGTTGATTTCTCCTAAAATGGCAGAACTGCATCAAGAACCTGTTGGCCGATCCTGGGCTGCTGAACGTCAGTGATCTGACCTCGCCCACCATAGGACACACGGGCCTGAGCAATCTTGTCATATGTGATTTCATTTTTGCGCGAGATATCTTCCGGCCGCACGAAGCCAGACACAAGTAGTTCGCGCATTTCGAAATTGACTCGTAACTCTTGGGAACCCGAAATTGACAAGATGCCATTCGGCAAGACATCGACGACGGTGGCCGCCACGCGCAGTGTTAATTTTTCATTGCGCTTAACTGAACCATCCCCACTCGACCCGGAGCTGGACGTGATGGAAACCAGATCTGAGGAAGACGCGCCTTCCGGAAGCTTCTCATCCAACCTTTGCGGGAGGCCGCCCAACTGAGGAACCTGCAGGCTTTCCGTGCCACTTCGAGATCGATCCGTTTCATTGGAAATTTCGGCACGCTCGTCGATTTCTATTACAACCGTCATGATGTCACCGCGTTGAACCGCGCGCCGGTCTCCGAGCAACGAAGACCGCTGGCCGCTCCAGAGTGAGGCACGATCTGTAGGTTCAATCTCACCTACTACGAGCGGCAAACTTGCGGTAACCATTGCGGAATGCTCTTTTGTATCCAGAGGGTTAGAGAAGCTTGGCGGCTTGCCCAAATGGTCACCTCTACCACACGCACCAACAAGAACGCACGCAGCGAGCATGGCATATGTCCAACTCGTTTTCCTGGAGCTTGATATGTTCATCGCGTCACCTTCACTGATCCATCCTCCTGAACAAGACCGAACAATGTGGCGCGCGAGTTCAGATTCATGACACGCACCCGATCGCCGATCCCACCGCGCTCCAGCGCACGACCTTCAGTGGTGATGGACAGCCCGCCAGCATTAAAAAACAAAGGTACGATCTGGTTTCGGTTCACGATTGCCGGCGCACCAATGGCCTCGAACGGAATTGGGCGACCCGCATAAAGTGCAATCCGTGCTTCTTGCCCAATAACTTCAACCACACGATCGAACATGCCCGGTTGCAGACCTTCACGAACCGTAAGATCAGCCGACGTAATCAATGTACCAGGCCGCAAGGTCCGCGTAGGAGTTACGGTGTCGGCAGACGCCGCCATCGCCGTTATCGTAAGGCACAATATGATTAATGAACGCATCATCGGATTTGGGTCATCGCACCCATCATTTGATCAGCTGCAGAAATCACTTTTGAATTCATCTCGTACCCACGTTGAGCTGCGATCAAATCTGTAATTTCCCGCACTGCGTCGACCGAGCTTTCCTCGAGATAACCCTGGCGCAACGTCCCGAGTCCATCCAGGCCAGGCGTTGTTACAACCGGAGGTCCAGACGCGTCCGTTTCTGCAAACAAGTTGCTCCCCAACGCTTCCAAACCTTTTGGATTGGAGAAACCCGTGAGATCGAATTGGCCGATCAACTGACCAGCTGCCGCGTCAACGAAATAAGCATAGACTTCTCCATCGCCGTTAATCGAAATGCTCCGCGCGTCTTCGGGAACAACAATCTCTGGCGCGACAGTGTATCCATCTGATGTCACGATAACGCCTTCGCCAGTTCGCTTCAGCGCCCCATCTCGCGTGTAGGCCGTCTGACCGGAAGGAAGAGTGACTTCGAAATATCCATTGCCATCGATGGCGAGATCAAGGTCACCCCCTGTTGCCGCAAGTGACCCTTGTTCAAGATTCACTGAAACCGCGGCAGGACGCACGCCTAACCCCAGTTGAACGCCGGTCGGTAATACGGTTCCATCAGAGGCATTGATCGCACCCGGACGCGTCATCTGTTGGTAGTGCAAATCAGCAAACTCTGCACGCCGCGCATTATATCCCGTCGTACTCATGTTCGCGAGGTTGTTGGAAATTGTCTCCACTCGCATTTGCTGAGCTAACATACCCGTCGCAGCGATCTTAAGAGCGCGCATCTCTATCTCCTCAGTTGGATTTCAGCATAGCATCCATCGCACGACGGACGCGTTCGTCTTCAGAGGTAAGAAAATTCTGTCCCATCTCATAAGCTCGTTGGATTTCGATCATCCGGGCGAGTTGTCCAATCGGATCGACGTTCGATTCTTCGACAAATCCCTGCAAAATCCGCGCATTTTCCGATGGCTCAAACCCATCGTTTGAACTGAACATGACACCGCCTTCGCGGATAAGCGAAGTCCGATCTACAGGTTCCACAAGCCCAATCTGACCGACAAATGCCCCATCTGCACTGATCGATCCGTCAGGAGACACAGATAGCGTTCTCACTCCGGTTGGAATGAAAACCGGTGCACCACCAGCATCCAACACAGCAAACCCATCAGGCGTGACGAGATCTCCTTGCCCGTTCGGAGAGAAACTGCCTGCACGGGTCCCCCTCTCGCCTTCGGGTGTTTGGATCAGAAAAAAACCGTCCCCTTCGATTGCAAAATCATAGGTTCCACCAGTTTGCGTCAGCGGCCCCTGAACAAAAGAGGTTTCGCGGACATTGCCATGCCCCATCGACAGCGATGGCCCCCCGCGCATGGCCTGCACGTATTCCGAAAAAACGAGACCCTCTTGCCGGTAACCCGTCGTTGCACTGTTCGCTATATTGTTGGCAACGATTTGCATCTCGCGCATCAGACCAGACTGGCGTGTAAGCGTAATGTAACCGGTGTTATCCATTTCAACCTCCAATAATCAACGGAACGATTCTGCTTTGAAAAAAAGACACCAAAGTCTGTGTCATGAAGCCCATCGACAACCAGAAAACGACAATGATCGCAGCAAGTTTCGGGACAAAGGTCAGCGTCATTTCCTGTATGGACGTCAACGCCTGGACCAAGCCGATGGACACGCCCGCGACCAAAGCCACTGTCAAAATAGGCATTGATACCAGCACGGCGATCCAGAGCCCTTGACGCAGCGTGTCGAAGAATATGACTTCATTCAGCATATCAGACAGGCATCCGCAGGATTTCCTGATATGCTTCAACAACTTTGTTCCGGACAGTAACTGCAGTTTCAACGGCAAGCTCCGTCTGCGCAAGAGCTTGGACCAACGCGTGCGGGTCGGCTTGTCCAACCATGGCACTCTTCGCAACCTGCTCACCATGCGCGAGTGTTTGTGCGAAATCCATAGCAACCTTGCCAAAAACGCTGCCGCCATTGCCCTGACTCGGCTGCGTTGCCGGTCGAAGAGCGGCATAGTTCTGAACTGCTGATAGAGCTGCGGTTTCCATTCTGGATCTCCTTCAATTTGCGCGCTTTTAGCGGCGTAAGAGTTGCATCAAGCTTGATGACATCTGACGTGTTTGCTCGAACATTTTTAGATTTGCTTCGTAGCTGCGTTGCGCTTCACGCGCGTCCGCCAACTCGATTAAAAGGTCAACGTTAGACCCCTCATAGTGGCCCGTATCATCTGCCATCGGATGTCCGGGATCGTAGATGCGGTCGAGTGGGCGATCATCCAGTGACATGCGTCCGACCTCGACGCTGGCAACACCCTGATTGGAATCGAACGCAGTGCGAAACGGTATCGTTTTGCGCCTGTAGCCGGGTGTGTCCGAATTAGAGATATTTTCCGATAGATGACGAAGACGAGATGCTTGCGCTTGCAGGCCGCTAGCAGAAACCGAAAGGGATTTGGCAAATTCACTCATAAGAAACCCCTCACTGCCGCCCCAAGCTGGAACGCAGAATGTTCAATGCGGATTTGTAAATTGCCAGGGATCTATCGTGTTGCCGCTTGACCTCAGTTGCACGCAGCATTTCCGTCTCAAGCGAAACTGTGTTTCCATCCGGCGAAGCAAAGGATTTGTCTTGCATCACAATTCCATCAACCCCGTTCGAAGCGCTACCATTCATATGGGCAGACCGTGATGTACGTTGCCGAAAGGCGACATTTTCTGCTGGAGCGTATGTGTCAGCAAAGCTTGGCATGTCTCGTGCGATATAGCCGGGTGTATCGGCATTCGCGACGTTTTGGGCGATCACCGCCTGCCTTTGCCCGGCATGTACCGCCATTGCCTGCGCCGACTCGAAAACGGCAAGATTTTGAAACATCGGGGCTTCTCCCTCGTGTAATTTCAATCAACGCTTAACTCTGATTCCCTAAGAAACTGTGTGCAAACATCAGGAGGATCCGATGCGCCAAGCCTTGCGATTGCAAATGCTGCAAGCTCAGCTTTCAGATATTCGAGTATTGTATCCAATTGGCCGGATCAGTGCTGCCCGCGGCAACATCTTGACTGTTTCCGGTTTGAATGAGGTAGCAAAGATTGGCGACCGTGTGTTGGTCGTTCGCCAATTGGAAGCGCCTCTTTCAGCAGAGGTCGTGCAACTGTCTCAGACCGATGTAACGATCATGCCCGATGGCCCATGTGAAGGTATCGCACTTGGCGATCGTGTCACAATTGATGACAAGAACAAGATTGCCCCAAATCAAAGCTGGTTGGGTCGCATCGTTGATCCGGACGGCAAACCGTTGGATGATAAGCCTCTCGGTCACGGGCTAGTGTCACGCAAGCTAAAGAGCAAACCACCGGCTGCGACCTCTAGACGTGCCCTGGGCCCGAGAATAGATACTGGGCATGTTGTGTTTGATACGATGTTGCCAATTGTTCGGGGACAGCGGATCGGTCTGTTCGCAGGTTCTGGGGTAGGGAAATCCAGCCTGATGGGTCGGTTGGCCAAACAGATGTCAGCAGACGTTGTTGTGATCGCCATGATAGGTGAGCGAGGGCGGGAAATTCGTCAGTTTGTTGACGATGTTCTTGGACCGGAAGGGCTCGCGCGGTCAGTTGTGGTTGCGGCCACATCTGACCAGTCGCCACTTCTAAGACGTCGGTGCGCCTGGACAGCAATGGCCATTGCAGAGCATTTCAGGGATGAGGGGATGTCGGTATTATTGCTCGCTGATTCCATCACGCGCTTTGCAGAGGCACATCGCGAGGTCGCAGTTGCTGCCGGTGAAGCGCCTGTTTTGCGGGGCTTCCCTGCTTCGACGTCACACCTGATTATGTCACTTTGTGAACGGGCGGGTCCGGGCGGCCCCGATCAGGGTGACATAACAGCGGTTCTTAGTGTTCTGGTTGCAGGCTCTGACATGGATGAGCCGATCGCCGACATTTTGCGTGGAGTTCTAGACGGGCATGTCGTCCTAGACCGTACTATTGCTGAACGGGGACGGTTTCCCGCTGTCGATATATTGCGATCAGTGTCCAGAAGTCTTCCTGCAGCCGCCTCCGACACAGAAAATGAAACCATAGCACAAGTGCGGAAACTTGTGAGCGTGTATGCGCAGAACCAGATGATGATCAGCGCCGGACTATACACGCAGGGTGCAGACCCGGAAATAGATGCCGCAATTCAGGCTTGGCCACATTTGGACAAGGCAATGACAGTGGTTCATGAGCAAGGGTGCCAGCACAGCTTCGACCAATTGAGATTGGCATTGCGTCGCGGAAACGGCACCGGCGGAGCAAGAAAACCGGTACGCTAGCAGTCAAGGCTCAACCCGCAAGGCTGATTGCATTTAGAACCAGCGCTCCAGACCACTCTGCTCAGACTACTACAAATATGCGTAAAACGTCAGCTCGCAACGCGATTTAGAGGATGCACGCTGTTTCAGACGCTTAAGAGTGTGAGCGCAATTGATGCACCAGTTGCACCGTTCCCGATTTGTTGCAACTGCGAGCGCGCCAGATATGTCGTTACAAGGCGGTCAAGTGTCTCGGCGTTTGCAAAATCCGCTGGGTCACTCACGCCCAGCACTCGTGCAGACCTTTCTTGGAACACGGACAGTTGCTGATCAATATCAATTTGTCCAAAGGCTTGGGGCAATCCTAACGCGGTCTCAAAAAGAGTTCTTAGAGGCGGTTGTCCCATAATGCTGAACCACTTCGCTGCATCGGTTCCAGAACCCTGAACCACATCTGGCAGCGTCCGCTCAGCATAAAGTGCGATACGCATTGACTCATCTTGGTTGCCGGTTTCGACTTCGAAACTATTAGCTTGGAATTTCATAATTATGTCTTCAACAAAGCCTGGCTTTAACGCCCCCCTAATCTCTCCGGGGCCAAGGCCAAATGCCTCGGAAAATTCTCGATAGCGACTGTCCGAAAAGCGATTTGCCAATGCGTCATCTGCAGTGGTGCCATCGCTCAACATTTTTTGAATAAAGAAAGTATTGTTTATGTCGTCTGACAAGCCGAAGGCGCCCATTGCTACGGTCAGCAATTGGCGGTCTGATACCAGTTCTTCAGCCGTACTGACGGACGCGATTTTTTCCGCAAAATGATCAGTATCTCGTTTCAACTCCGTTGACTGGTTGAATGCAGAAAGCTGCTGGTCGTATGTCCGTTGTAGAAACTGCCAACCGGCCAAACCGGAAGAAATCAGAACTGGCTGATACATGGTTAGTGATTCGCCGCCAACAGGCGTTCTTCACGGGGTAGAAGGGCGCGCAGTGCCTTCAGGCACTTGTAGTGATCATCGTTCACAAGTGCATGTGACGCAATATCGAGATGTTTTCGGCTGTCGGAATCGATAAATATCTGGCTCAACTCCTCGATGCTGCGCAACAACCATTGACGCGCATCGGACTTGTCACTGTCACCCGATAAAACGAGCTGAACAGCATAGCATACTCGCCGAACCGGAGTTGTCGCGTCTTGCGGATGGATCGCGTCACGTAACCGCAGAATGTTCGCATCAGAGGAAACAATTGCCAACCGGCTTCTCCGATCGCCATTTTCGATGACCGCTCCATTGATCAGTATGCGCTCTTTCGGGCCAAGCTTTAGAATGAGACCACTCATTTTGAAGGTCCTTCCGTTTTTAGGCCACGCAAAATAGCCATATTTATTTCGAGTAGAGGCAATACGGATGCTTTTTCGCGTAGTATTTTTTTGGTGTGGTGGCGTGTAAATTCGGCTAAATAAATGATCCGGGCTTTCAGGTCTTCTGGCAGCGGATTCTCTTTGTCGACAATATCAACGACGAGTGCCGTCCAAAGTCTTTGATTATCGTGTAATGCATGCGCGTAGCTGGGGAAGTCTGATTTAGCCTTGATGGCCGTATCACGCAAACCTTGGGTTACACGGGCTATGATTTCATATTCCGCCCGTCGTCCGTTCTTGATTGATACTGCATGTTCAGTATAGCCACGCATGGCCTGGAAGGTTGCATTCACACCATAGCCTTTCAGAGGTTCATGTCAGAAGAATACCGGGGCGTTGAACGTCAACGCCCCGGCCTGCCTGATTACCGGAACAACGATAGGATTGTTTGCGGTGCCTGGTTAGCGATCGAAAGCGACTGCACACCCAACTGCTGCTGAGTTTGCAAGGCTTGCAAACGTGCAGATGCTTCTTCCATATCAGCATCGACAAGCGCGCCGATACCAGATTTCATCGCGTCAGTAAGTTTGCCAACAAACACGTTCTGATCTTCGACCCGCTTGGCAGAAGCACCGAGTTGAGCAGCTCCGTTGATCGCGGTTTGAAGGAACGCTTCCATTTCACCCAGTGCCGTAGCGGCCGAAGCCTGGTCCGTTATGGCGGTACGACCGGCCACGTCCAGGTTGGCTTCGAAATCAACGGTCGCAACGTCGATAGTCGATGCTGTCGGCGCACCAGATCCAACACGGTCCAAAGACGACAGAATGGTAAGCTGAGTTCCCCCATTACCATCGGTGTCCGTCGCCAACAGATTTACGCCATTGAACTGTGACGCACCGATGATGGAAAGAATTTGCGCTTCCTTCTCCGCCATGTCGGCTTCGATTTTCGCGTAATCAGCCGTTTCGCTGTTACCCGAGACGGTCAGTTCTTTCATTTCTTCAAGAACGTTTACAATTTGCTCAGCCCCGGCAGAAGCAACTGCAACCGTTGACTCGCCAACGCTCAGAGAGTCCGAAATCGCGTTGAAACCAGCAACGTCCGATTCCATGACCTTTGAAATCGCCCAAATAGATGAGTTGTCCTTTGCAGACGCTACAGATTTACCGGTTGAAATCTCATTCTGCGTCATCGCCAAGTTTTTGTTGATACCCTTAAGGGTCTGCAGCGCAACCATTGCGCTGTTGTTCGTAAGAATGCTCGACATGTGCATTTCCTTTTGTCACGGCGCTTTGCGCCCTGGTTTACGTCCCGCCCCCCGATGGGACGGCCAAACTGCCATTCTGACAAATGCACACCCTTTTGGGGGGTTATGCGCCACCTGTTTCTAGATGCGCGATCACCATGAAGCTGATTTGCCTAACGCTTCCCTAAAGTCCAAGAACCGAAAAACACGGATTTGAATCAATTTCGCTCAGGCACGTTTTTCCAAGCTACCAACTGGCTTCAGATCAAAAGTTGTACGCTTACCTCGCGCATCATACGTCTCGAGTGACTCGCGTACGCGTTTAACAGCGGACAATCTCCCTGCCACGGATCGGATCCCGTCTGCGGCAGAATCCAGCAGGGTCTGGTTTCGTTCAAGCTTGGTTCGTAGGGTGACAACGAACTCTGTGTCGGCCGCTGTAAGGTCGCCAAGCTCATCGATCAGACGCGACTTTCGATCAAACAACCTGCTTACCTCGTTCAGATTTCCATTGAGCAAAGCCGCTCTCTCCGTATCGAGCAGATCATGAAGTTCATCAAAAGCGATCTGAAACTCATCATGTTTCATTGCTGCGCTCCTTTAACGATTCGAACAGCGCTTCGGCCAATCCTATTCCGCCTGCCTCAACCATCTTTTCAGCCTGAGCCTGTACCAAGAATGATGAAAACTGGTCTTCACCCGCACCACCTCCGAACGTATTGCGGCTTTCGCCAAGCCCTGCTGATTTCAGCATTTCTGCCAAAAACGATGCTTCAAGTTTTTCCGCTGCCAAACGCAAAGAAGTGTCTCGACTGTCCGCGGCAGCGGGCGAACTTACTGGTATGGAATTTGGTATCATTGGCATTCCTTAGAATTCGACTGATTTTCCCTACCTTTGCGGATCAGCAGTAAAGAACCAGTAACCATGGCTGGTCCAATCTGGGTCAAACGCGGAAGAATCCCGGAGAAATATGTGCAACTCATACAAACTATCGGTGCAACCTTGCCCGCTGACCGAAGTGTTCGAACCCATCCGGTAGAAGAACATGCGCCAATTGTGCCTTTCGATTTGGCGGCAAATGGGGGCACGGACCAACAAGCAGTTCACAGCCGGATGGATCGTGCGCCCGACACGGCGCCTTCACCCGACCTCCTGACAGGGTCGGAAGACAAAGAAGCACAGGCTAAAGGAGATGTCGCAATCCAGACACCCAGCGGGATAGCCGCAACTTCTGAAAATCACACGACAAGTGAAACCATTGGCGAAACAGGGCAAGATTACCTCAAAACGTTGAGCCGCGAGCCGCAATCAAGCCCGAATGAGCGGGCAAAGTCATCGCCGATAACAGCAATGGTTCAGGGACTATCGCAACCTGACATAGTCTCTGATGAGGCATCGGGAGCCGTTTCGCAGTCAGCGGAGACTACGCTACATCCGAAATCAACACCAATGGTGCCGCCCGGTCATACAACTACGGAAACGAAGACGAACGCCATAGTTCGACCGGAGCAACCTTCGGAAGCGAACAGGACACTCTCAAACAGTTTGGCAGAGGTCACATCATCATCTAAATCAGATACCATGGGTGCCGCACACTCTCAGCATCTTGAACTCTCGGAAAATGGAAACCGGCGCTTCAATCAAGCGACGGAGGCACCGCTGCTCGCATCTTCGTCACGTCACAGTCCGCAGTTGCACAACATGAAGAATGGGTCCGTTGGGACGGGGCAACATTTGCAGGCGGCCGAATTCAATTTGTTGTCAAATCAGTCTCTGTCTGTAGGCAAAGTGGAATTCAAGCCGCAGCACATGGAAGGTGAACAACTATCCCCTCTTCCAAGTTCGTCAGTTCAAAAAAGCGCGTTTGATACGCTGCCGGTAAAGGGAGCGACCACGCCGATCACAACAACTCTACACACAACAGGCAATAATGTTGTCAGCAAAGGTGCGGTAGAAAACATGACCCCTGCCGAACATGTTGCTTCTCACCGCAGTTTAACCCCGACTCCGGCAGTTCAGACAACACAAACGGTGGACACAACTGTGTCGCTCTTGTCAACGCAAGTCACGACAGAGGCAGAAATGGCAACAAAGGCGGATGAACTCGTATGGGACATCAGACCAAATGCACCACTGCAGTCTTCCAATAGTAGTTCAACGGCACCGAGGGTCGAATTACCACAGCACATCTCTCACTCTGTTGCTGAAGCTTTTAAAAGCGCACCTAACAAGCCCATCGAAATCACACTGAACCCAATTGAACTGGGGCGCGTCCGCATGATCATGACAACAAGCGAAACCGGTATCACGGTCACTGTGACTGCTGACCGCGGTGAAACGCTGGATCTGATGCGGCGCAACATAGATGATCTTGGCAAATCACTAAGTGACCTCGGTTTCGAAGACGTTTCCTTTGCCTTTGATCAAGGGCAGCAACGCACCGAGCAGCAAGAGCAGGCAAGCGGTGACGAATTGGCTGCGGCTGATGAACTTCTCGCCGCGGACCAAACATCAACTCCGGTTGCACGCGTTTCACACGTGACTTCAACCGGTATCGACATGAGGCTTTGAGATATGGATATCACCCAAACACCCGGCGCCACACCGGCCACCAATAGCTCCACCGGCAACGCTGCCACATCAAGCGTCCTTAGCTCAGACTTCGAGGTTTTTCTTCAAATGCTCACCGCTCAAGCTGAGTATCAGGACCCCTTGGAACCCATCGATTCATCTGAGTACGCGGCACAGTTGGCGCAGTTCTCGATGGTGGAGCAGCAGGTGAAGACAAACGATCTCATGCAGGAAATGATTGCCGCCCTTGGCGCCAATGACATGTCCGGCGCAGCCAACTGGATCGGGATGGAAGCACTGGTGCAAGGCCCGGTCCAGTTTGAAGGGTCAGCGATCACGATCGCGCCCAACCCACCTGTTGCGGCGGACCAGGTAACGTTGATCATTACAAACGAGCAAGGCACAGAAGTGACCCGCCGCAGCTTGCCTGTCAGTGCTGAACCATATGTCTGGGATGGCCTGGACGCCAGCGGCGCGACCCTTTCGCATGGCGAATACTCCTTTCAGATAGAAAGTGCCGCGAACGGGGAAGTTTTGCTGACAGAGCCGGCTCTGGCCTACAACCGCGTCACCGAAGCACGCATCGATAATGGATCAACGCTGCTGGTACTTGAAAGTGGATACATGGTGCATGCCAACAACGTGACGGGATTGCGGGACGCCGGCTAGGGCAACGCATCACTTACACGAAACCCTGTGTAAACGCCCGGCATGATGAGACGACGAAACGACCCAAATGGAAAACGAGTGGCTGGCGTGGACATAACCTCCGGGTGGTGGTCCGGCTGCTCATTACTTGCCAGCGCAGCAAGAATACTGCCTGCATGCACACCCATCGCCACGCCGTTACCATGATATGCAAAACCTGCCAGAATACCCGACATACCGGGTACCGGCCCTACAAATGGCACGCGATCTCTTGTCAAACAGACAAGTCCGGACCACGCATGTGTCACATCAACATGAGACCACGCCGGAAACATGGTGCGAAAGCTGTGAACAACAGCGGAACGCGCTTGCCTTTCCGCACTTGGGCCGCAAAGCAGTCCGCCTCGCATTCCGAACAGAAACCGCCGATCCGGCATAAGGCGGAAGTAATGTAGAAGGTGTCGAGTGTCGTACGCCATCTGATCACTTGTCCATCCCTGCCGTTGCAATTCCGCCTCGGTCAACGGGCGCGTTACGATCGCCGTGGATTGCGCGGGCATGCAGCGCGACGCCATCCAGTTGGGGATGTCTTCACTTGAATAGCCGTTGGTGGCTACGACGATCTGTTCTGCACGAACAACACCGTTGGGCGTTTTCACTTCTCCGGAGGTAATACGGACGGCTGGGCTGTTGTCGTGGATCACCACGCCAAGTTCGAGACACGCTTCGACCAACCCATCAATAAGCTTGCGCGGGTTCAGCCCAAAACCAATTGGGTTTGTGATGGCCCCGTGAAATGGCCCGGACAGGCCGGCTAACTCCAATTCGGAAGATGACAATACATCCACTATCACACCGTAGTTTTCAGATGCAGCGCGCGCCTCATCCTCGAACGCTCTGAAATCACGTGGACGATGGGCAAGGCAGGTTTCGCCTTTCGAATGCCGATCCACATCCAGGGATAAATCCGCGATCAACGCCTCGACACGCTCGACAGCAACCCGTTCGGTTGTTCGCCAGTCCCGCCGCGCGGCATGACCATAACGCCGATCCAAAGCCATATCAGACCGCATGCTGCCGCCCAGACAACAAAAACCGCCGTTACGTCCTGACGCGCCCCAACCTATAGAATTGGCTTCCAGCACAACAACCTGTGCGCCACGACGGGCAAGGTGAAGGGCTGCAGACAGGCCTGTGAAACCGCCACCTACGACGACAACGTCACATCTGATGCCTCCTGCCAGGGCAGGATGTGAAATGCTCTGCACCGTCTCATCCCACCAGCATCCCTCCCTCGGCCCAGAGGCATAGGCATATTGCGAAAAGATACGCCTCATGCGGCGCGTGCAGCGGCTTGCTCGTCTCGTTTGGCCCGCACAGCAGCATGTTTCGAAGCCAGCGACGCGACAATGACTCCCACTGCAACCAATCCGATCAGGATTGTGCTGAGCGCATTGATCTCGGGGCTTACACCAAGCCGGACGGAGGACCAAATCTTCATGGGAAGGGTCGTGGCCGACGGTCCCGACGTGAACGAAGCGATGACCAGGTCATCGAGGCTAAGGGTAAAGGCCAAAAGCCAACCGGATATGACCGCTGGGGCGATGATAGGCAATGTGACAAGACGAAAAGCGTCCCAAGGTGATGCGCCAAGATCCAATGCGGCCTCTTCGAGCGATCTGTCGAAAGTCACCAACCGCGAGGACACAACGACAGAAACGAAGCACATTGAAAACGTGGTGTGCGCAAGGACGATCGTCAAAACACCCCGGTCCAGCCCGATCCCGATGAACAGCAAAAGAAGAGACAGACCAGTGATCACCTCCGGCATCACCAACGGTGCGTAGATCATACCTGAGAATAGAGTACGACCGAAGAAACGTCCGCCGCGCACCAGCACGTAGGCCGCCATTGTACCCAGAACTGTGGCAATGCTCGACGAGATGACCGCAACACGCAGCGTCACCCACGCCGCGACCAGAAAGGCCTCGTTAGACAGCAGTTCACCATACCATTTGGTCGAAAACCCCGCCCAGACCGTGACCAGCTTTGATGCATTGAAGCTATAGATCACGAGGATCAGCATCGGCACGTACAGAAACACAAAACCAAGCGTCAACGACACGACATTGAAGGATGACAGGCGGTTCATCCCTCGGCCTCCACCTGTTTCTGTTCGTTCCGCTGAAACAGGACGATGGGTATGATCAGGATCAGCAGCAAGATCACCGCAACTGCCGATGCCACCGGCCAATCACGGTTGGAAAAGAACTCTTCGAACAACACTTTGCCGATCATCAGCGTGCCCGACCCGCCCAATAGCGACGGGATCACGAACTCGCCCAGCGCAGGGATAAAGACCAGAAAGCATCCTGCAATGATCCCGTTGCGCGACAGCGGGATCGTCACCAGCCAGAATGCCTTGATCCGCGAACAGCCTAAATCCTCGGCAGCTTCGATCAATGATCCGTCAAGACGATCAAGTGCGGAATAGATGGGCAGGATCATGAACGGCAGATACGTATAAACGATCCCGATGTAGACGGCGGTGTTCGTGTTGAGAATAGTCAGCGGGGAATCGACAACCCCAATCCACAACAGGAACTGGTTCAAGAAGCCCTCACCCGAAAGGATACCAACCCAAGCATAGACCCGGATCAGAAACGATGTCCAAAACGGCAAGATCACCAGCATCAGTAGCGTGGGTCGCCACTGCTCCGGCGCACGCGCCATGGCGTAGGCCATTGGATAGCCGACAAGCAGCGCGAACAATGTTGAAATCAACGCAATCTGAAGCGAGCTGACATAGGCTTTCCAATATAGATCGTCTTCGGTCAGAAAGATGAAGTTCTCGAAATCGAGTTGCGACAGCATATTCCAGATGCCGTCTTTGGCGGTGGGCATGTATGGAGGAATGGCGAGCGCGATGTCGGATAGGGAAATCTTGAAAACGACCGCAAACGGGATCAGGAACAGCGCCAAAAGCCACACATAGGGCACAGCTATGAGGACAGCACGCCTCATTCCGCTAACAACACCCCGGCCGTCTTGGTCCAGCTGACCCAAACCGGATCTTCCCAAGTGAAATCCCGGCGCGAGATCCGACGCGTATTGGCAACCTGCGCTTTGATGATGTCCCCGGTAGGAAGCTCGACGTGATATGTGGAGAGATTGCCCAAGTACGCGATATCCAGAATCTTGCCTCGCACAGCGTTGTCCGCCGCGGGTCGGTCTCTATGGATCGACACTTTTTCTGGCCGAATAGCCAGATGGCACGGTTGACCATCCGAAAATGGACGCGAACTGGAAGCCTGCACCGGGGTATGATCTGCAGCCCATCCAACTTCGTACATGTCCTGCCCAACCGGTTTCGCTGCACCGTGCAGAATATTCACGTCCCCGATAAAATCGGCAACGTAGACACTGTTTGGAGCCTCATAAATGCGCTCCGGGGTTGCGACCTGCATCACCCTACCTTCATCCATGACAGCAACACGGCTGGCGACGGTCATTGCTTCTTCCTGATCGTGCGTCACGATGACAAAAGTGGTGCCGGTCTTTTCCTGAATATCCATCAGCTCGAACTGTGTCGCTTCGCGCAGCTTTGCATCAAGCGCGCCAAGCGGTTCGTCCAGCAAAAGCAGTTTCGGCGCCTTTGCCAGTGACCGGGCGAGCGCCACACGCTGGCGTTGCCCACCTGAAATCTGATGCGGTTTACGACGCGCAAACTTTTCAAGCCGCGTCAGCTTCAACATCTCTTCGACTCGTGCCGCAATAGCCGCCTTGTCATTGCTTTCGCGCCGTAGGCCGAACGCAATGTTGTCCCACACAGAAAGATGCGGAAACAGGGCATAGGACTGGAACATCATGTTCACGGCCCGTTTGTTAGCTGGCACACCGGCAATGTCCTGTCCCGCCAGCTCAATGGACCCGTCGGTAGGGTTCTCGAACCCCGCCAGCATCCGCATCATCGTGGTCTTCCCACAGCCCGATGGTCCGAGCAGGGCAAAGAACTCGCGTTCGAAGATGTCGAGGGTCAGATCATCGATGGCAATAAAATCACCAAAGCGTTTCGTGACATTGCGAAACCGGATCAACGGCTTCTCATTCGGGTCGTCCCAGGGGGCGAAAACAGTCTCTGCCAAGGGGAATTCCGTTCAAAAGGAAATGGGCGCGGGGGGTCCTCCGCGCCCGGAAGTCGGCGTTAGGTGCCGGACTTGATCTTGGTCCACATCCGCGTGACCGTCCGCTGTACGCGGGCCGGATACGGGGTGGTGGTATAGAGATTTTCCAGCGTCGCCTCGTCCGGATAGATCGCCGGATCACCGATCACATCCTCAACTAGGAACTCTTGCGAGGCTGCGTTGCCGTTGGCGTAGTACACATAGTTTGACGCTTGCGCCATGTTCTGCGCATCCAGGATGAAGTTCAGGAACGCATGCGCACCCTCGGGGTTCGGCGCGTCCGCAGGGATCGCCATCTGGTCGAACCACATCAAGGCACCCTCGCTCGGCGCATTGTAGGCTATCTCAACGCCGTTCTCGGCTTCGGCAGCGCGGTCACGCGCCTGCAGGATATCACCGGACCAACCGAAGGCGACACAGATGTCACCATTCGCCAGCGCGTTGATGTATTCCGAGTTGTGGAATTTCTGCACGTAAGGACGCACACCCATCAGGATCGGCTCCGCCTTGGCCAAAACGTCAGGTTCATGGCTGTCCGGATCTTCACCGATGTATTGAAGCGCTGCAGGAATCATCTCGGTTGGCGCATCAAGGAAATGCACGCCGCAAGCCTGCAGCTTTTCCATATTCTCAGGCTTGAAGAGCAGATCAAGCGATCCCAGCGGGGCATCCTCGCCCAGGATTTCCTGAACTTTGCCAACATTCACGCCGATGCCGGTAGTGCCCCACATGTAGTTGATGGAATATGCGTTGTCTGGATCGTACTGCGCCGTGCGCGCCTCGACCACATCCCACAGGTTTTCGGCATTGGGCAGCTTGGATGCATCCAGTTTCTGGAATGCCCCGGCGCTAATCTGGCGCTGCAAGAAGGTGCCCGACGGCACGACGATGTCATAGCCAGAAGAGCCGGCCAGCATCTTCGTTTCCAAAACCTCGTTGCTGTCGAAGACATCATAAACCAGATCAAGCCCGGTCTCTTCTTCGAATTTCGTCAGCAGGTCTTCGTCAATGTAGTCAGACCAGTTGTAAACGCGCACTTCGTCTGCAAGCGCAGCGCCCGCCAGGGTAAAAGCTGCGACAGAACTCAGCAGTGTAGTTTTCATGATGTACTCCCCGTATCACGCCCGGTGAGCCCGGGTCAGCAGGCATGAAACCAACTTTTACCTCACGCGTCCAGCAAGATTGCAGATGGCGGATTGACGGCGCGCACGCTGCCCATATTCTCGGCACGTTCTAAAACACCCGAGGTTTCCATGCCCGCTATCACCAATCACATGCCCACGTCCGAGCTTCAGGCACTGGACGCCGCGCACCATATGCACCCTTTCACCGCGGGCGGAGAGCTGGCGCAAAAGGGCGCACGTATCATCACGCGAGCCAGGGGAGTGTTCCTGCATGACAGTGAGGGGAACGAAATCCTCGATGGCATGGCTGGCCTCTGGTGCGTGAACATAGGCTATGGCCGCAGCGAGCTGGCAGATGTCGCAGCCCGCCAGATGCGCGAACTGCCCTACTACAACACCTTCTTCCAAACGACCCACGTGCCCGCCATCGCGCTGGCCCAGAAGATTGCCGAACTGGCCCCGGGGGATTTGAACCACGTCTTCTTTGCCGGATCTGGGTCCGAGGCAAACGATACCAATCTGCGCATGGTCCGCACCTATTGGGCGATCAAGGGCAAACCCCAAAAGCAGATCGTGATCAGCCGCAAGAACGCCTATCACGGTTCATCCGTCGGATCAGGGTCGCTGGGTGGCATGACGGCGATGCACGAACAGGGTGGCCTGCCGGTCCCCGGGATCGTACACATCAACCAGCCCAACTGGTGGTCTGAAGGCGGTGATACAGCGCCCGAAGACTTCGGTTTGGCGCGGGCGCAGGAACTGGAAGCCGCCATTCTGGAACATGGCGAGGACAAGGTTGCCGCCTTTATCGCTGAACCCATCCAAGGTGCGGGCGGTGTCATCATCCCACCCAGCACATACTGGCCGGAAATCCAACGCATCTGCGACAAGTACGAAATCCTCTTGATCGCGGACGAGGTGATTTGCGGATTTGGCCGTACTGGCAACTGGTTCGGCAGCCAAACCCTCGGGATCAAACCGCATATCATGACCATCGCCAAGGGGCTGAGCTCCGGCTACCAGCCGATCGGCGGCTCTATCGTATGTGACGAGGTGGCCGAGGTCATCGGCTCGGGCGAGTTCAACCACGGCTACACCTATTCCGGCCACCCGGTTGCCGCTGCCGTCGCTATGGAAAATCTGCGCATTCTGGAAGAGGAAAACATCCTCGACCATGTCCGCAGCGTCGCGATGCCCGCCCTGCACGAGATGTGGCACGGGTTGGCAGACCATCCTTTGGTAGGAGAAACGACGATCGCCGGCATGATGGGGTCGCTCGCGCTTACTCCGCACAAGGACAGCCGCGCCAAGTTCGCGATGGACGCGGGCACCGCAGGGTTCATGTGCCGCGAACGATGCTTCGCCAATAATCTGGTGATGCGCCACGTCTATGATCGGATGGTCATATCGCCGCCGTTGGTGATCTCGCCAGACGAAATTGAACAACTGGGACGTCGCGCGCGGACTGCATTGGACGAATGCTATGCGCATTTGAAAGACGGCGACATGCTCAAGCCTGCCACTTAGGCCTTTACAATCATTCCTCTTGGGTGGTCGCAGAAACACTCTGCCGGTCCGCTTTCGGTGATCCGAATGCTTTCTGTGATGGCAAGACCCCACCCGTCCATCCATAAGCCGGGCATAAAGTGGAACGTCATGTTTGGCTCAAGCACCGTATCATCCTCAGTCCGGAACGAAATGGTACGCTCTCCCCAATCGGGCGGATAACTTAGACCGATGGGATACCCGCAGCGCGCGGTGCGTTCGATCCCGACCTTGCCCAAGGCACTGTTCAAGGCGGCAGAAACATCCCGCGCCTGATTGCCTGCACGGGCGGCATCAATTCCTGCCTCCAGCCCCTCAATCACTGCGGCTTCGGCGCGCTTCATCTCGTCCGGTGGGTGCCCAAGGAACACCGATCGACACAATGGCACGTGATATCGACGGTAACACCCTGCAATCTCGAGTGTTGTCGCCTCTCCTGACCGAAACGGATCGCCATTCCATGTGAGATGTGGCGCGGCTGCATCTGCCCCTGATGGCACAAGGGGCACAATCGCTGGATAGTCCCCCCAGTCTCCGTCGACGCCCAGAATGGCATCGCTATATGCTGCCGCTACCACCTCATTCTTTGGCACGCCCGGAACGATACGTTGTGCCATACCGTCAACTACTGCTTCAGAAATGCGTGCCGCCTTGCGCATGAAGGCAATCTCGGCATCCGATTTTATAGCACGACACCAGTTCACGAGCGACGTGGCATCAACCAACTCAAGCCCTGCGGTTTCAAGCACCGCATATGCCTTGGCAGAGAAATAGTAGTTGTCCATCTCGACCCCAACACGACCAGAGAGACGGCTAGCAAGGTCTTCCATTGGGTGCCGGGTTGAGGTTTGAATGTAATGTTCGTCATATCCGACCGCGCCACCGTCGCCCATCCAAGTCGTACGCATCGCGCCCGCCACGTCCTGCAAACGACCCCACCAGATCGGATCAGCGTCATGGGTTACGATCACACCCTGGTGCACGTAAAACGACCATCCGTCATAGCCTGTCAGCCACCCCATGTTCGACGGATCAGTGACCAGCAGGCAATCCAGATCAGCCTGCGCCATAGCCGACCGCACCTGCACCAAGCGCGCGTGATACTCACCAGCTTCAAATGCGTATGACATGATTCCCCCGCCTCCACTGTTTCAACGTCGCGGGTACATTGCCTAAAAACGCACAACAGTGCAGTGATTCCGACCGGATTGCGCTACCAATCGTTGTTTTCCGTCATAGTTGGTTGCATTGCGACAACCACCTCGGTTTAGTTTGCGTCAAAGCGGCGGCGCAAGATCGCCAAAAGAACGGGGAGCCAGATTTGGCCAACACTACGACCGACCACGCGTTCGTCGAATTCGAGCGTGTGCAGAAGAGTTATGATGGCGAAATCCTCGTCGTCAAAGATCTCAACCTCTCAATGCCCAAGGGCGAGTTTCTGACGATGCTCGGACCGTCGGGTTCAGGCAAGACGACCTGCCTGATGATGCTGGCCGGGTTTGAAACAGCCACCCATGGCGAGATCAAGCTGGGTGGGAAACCCATTAACAATATTCCGCCGCACAAGCGCGGGATCGGGATGGTGTTCCAAAACTATGCCCTGTTCCCGCACATGACGGTCGCTGAGAACCTTAGTTTCCCACTCGAAGTACGCAAGATCGGCAAATCCGAGCGCGAGGAAAAAATCATGCGCGCGCTTGGCATGGTGCAGATGCAGGACTTTGCAGGCCGTCGCCCGGCGCAACTGTCTGGCGGCCAACAGCAACGGATCGCGCTATCCCGCGCGTTGGTATTTGAACCTGAATTGGTGCTGATGGACGAACCGCTTGGCGCGCTCGACAAACAACTGCGCGAAACGCTGCAATTCGAAGTAACGCGTCTGGCGCACGATCTGGGTATCACTACGGTTTATGTAACGCACGACCAGACCGAAGCTTTGACGATGTCCGACCGCGTCGCTGTCTTCGACGATGGCCGCATTCAACAACTCGCACCGCCAGACCAACTTTACGAAGAGCCCGAAAACAGTTTCGTTGCGCAGTTCATCGGCGAAAACAACACGCTGATGGGCACGATTAGCAAGATCACCGGCGACCAGTGCGAAGTGACGCTCGACGATGGTGAAATCATCGATGCAAAGCCGATAAACGTATCTGAAGTTGGCCAGCGCACCCGCGTTTCGATCCGGCCTGAACGGGTCGAGATGAACAAGGAACGTCTCAGCCCCGATGCGCATACACTCAAGGCTGAGGTGCTCGAGTTCATCTACATGGGCGATATCTTCCGTACGCGACTGCGCGTCGCCGGAAACGACGATTTCGTCATCAAGACACGCAACGCCCCCGATCAGGTGCGCCTGACACCGGGCACCCAGATCGACATCGGGTGGTTGCCACAGGATTGCCGGGCGCTTGACGCCTGAGCAAAGAGAAGAAGGCCAGGGCGACGCCCGTGGTCCGGCCTTCGCAAAATTCAAACGGGCGTTAACAATGGGAGTAAGTTCATGAAACTCACCAAGACCCTACTTGCCACAACTGCTTTGACGCTTGCGTCAGGCACGGCATTCGCCGACGGCCACATGGCCAGCGACATGACTCTTGTCAGCTGGGGCGGTGCATACCAGTCCAGCCAGCAAAATGCCTATGTCGCGCCTTATCTGGAAATGAACGATGGTGTCAGCGCCGTGTGGGACGAAAGCTCGGCCGAGGCCGTGGCGAAACTGCGCGCCATGAACGAAGCGGGCAGCGTCACATGGGACGTCGTTGACGTTGTCGCCGCCGACGCGATCCGCTTGTGCGACGAAGGTCTGGCGCTGGAAATCGACCCGGACGAAGACTTGGCTGCCGCACCAGATGGCACTTCCGCCGCCGATGATTTCGGTGATCTGCTGGTCAGCGACTGCTTCATTCCGCAGATCGTATACTCCACGACCTTTGGCTACCGCACCGACCTGGTTGGCGACACAGCGCCTACAAGCGTTTGCGCTGTCTTCGACACCGAAGCGTACCCCGGCAAGCGGTCGCTGGAAAAACGTCCGATCAACAACATGGAATGGGCGCTGCTCTGTGACGGTGTGGCCAAGGACGACGTCTATGACGTTCTGGCCACTGATGATGGCCAACAGCAGGCACTCGACAAGCTGGCAACCATCAAGGACGACGTGATCTGGTGGTCCGCGGGTGCCGACACGCCGCAACTGCTGGCAGATGGCGAAGTAGTGATGGGTTCGACCTATAACGGTCGCCTGTTCGCAGCCATCGAAGAGCAGAAGCAGCCGATTGGTATGCTGTGGGACGCGCAGGTGTTCGACCTTGACGGTTGGATCATTCCAACAGGCCTGAGCCCCGAGCGGGAAGCACGTGCGCGTGACTTCATCAAGTTCGCAACCGACACACAGCGTCTGGCAGACCAGGCCAAGTACATCTCGTACGGCCCTGCACGCGCGTCCTCGGCACCGCTGGTTGGTCAACACGCGGAACTGGGCATCGACATGGCACCACACATGCCAACCGACCCCAACAACGCGCAGAACACGTTCCTCTACAACTACGAGTTCTGGGCGGACTACCGCGACGACATCGACGCCAAATTCCAGGCGTGGCTGGCACAATAAGCGGGTAAGGCGGAGTTCGCTCCGCCCTGCTACATAACAATCGCAAGGCGGGGGTGTCCCCGCCTTGCACCACCAAGGGGGACGGACAATGCCCAAAGGTTACATCATCGGCCACATCACCGTGAACGATCCTGAGGCGTACAAAGAGTACATCAAAAAGGACACGCCGATCCTTCTGCGTCTTGGCGCTGTGCCCATCGTTCGCGGCGGCCAGGCCACCGTAATGGAAGGTGACACCCAGAACCGTCATGTCGTCTTCGAATTCCCGTCATACCAAGCAGCGCTCGACGCCTATAATGACCCGGAATATCAGGACGTTGCCAAGATCCGTCACCGCTCCGCCACCAGCACCATCCTCGTGGTCGAAGGGGTCTGACCATGAGTGACGCAACAATGCTTGCCGCCGACGGCACCCCGCTGAAACGCAGCCTCGCACGCGCCCTGCGCCGTCAGAAACTGCGGGCATTGGGGCTGATTGCGCCACTCCTGATCTTTGTCTTGATCACATTCATCGTGCCGATCGCGTCAATGCTGTTCCGCTCGGTCGAAAACCAGATCGTCGAAAACACACTTCCCATGACGGTCGAAGCATTAGCGGACTGGGACCCGAACGCTGGCAAAACGCCCAGCGAGGCCGTCTACGAAGCACTGTATTTCGACATGTTCCTCGCAGCCGAGGCCAAGCGCCACACACGGCTCGGAACGCGTCTCAACTATGAACAGACCGGTGTCTCCTCCCTGTTCCGCCAATCCGGGCGCGCGCTCGATGACATTGGCAAGGAAACGCAAAAACCGCTCGAAGAGCTCAACAACGCTTGGAAAGACGGCGAAACATGGCACGGCATCTTCAATGCCACAGACAACGCCGACACCGCTCTGCTTGACCTGCAGCGCAAGCGTGTCGCGGCCCTCACGGGCTCACCAGCCAGTGATGAGGTCAATTTTGCACCGGACGCGACCCTGTACAACCTGCTGCCCAAGACAACACGGGCCTACACGGCGTGGGCTGTTTACACAGCCACGCAGCAAGGTCGTGACCCGGCCACCCGCGACCCATGGGAAGCCGTTGCAACCGCCCTTGCGCTGGATCTCAGAACCGCTGACCTTTCGGCATATTCAGGACCGGGCGCTGACTTGCTGGCCGAGGCCCAGACCGCTGACCTGCCCGTTCCGGCGATGGCGACCGCCTTTGCAGACATGGATGAAGACTGGGCCGGAGCAACGGTCTGGAAGACAATTCAAACGCATTCCAGCACCTACACATCAGGTTATTTCCTCAACGCTGTCGATGCGCAGAAAACGCCTGATGGGGTCGCCTGGCAACCCGACGACAAACAGATCCTGCTGAAACTCTTCGGTCGTACAATCTGGATGTCGCTGCTGATCACCTTCTCCTGCATCGCGCTGGGCTATCCCATCGCGTGGCTGCTCGCCAACCTGCCAATGCGACAGGCGAACCTGCTCCTGATCCTCGTTCTTTTGCCATTCTGGACCTCGCTCCTCGTGCGGACATCAGCCTGGAAAGTCATGCTGCAACAGCAAGGTGTGATCAACGATGTGCTGGTCTGGATCGGCCTTGTCGGTGACGGCGACCGCCTGATCATGATCAACAACCAGTTCGGCACCATCGTTGCCATGACGCACATCCTGCTGCCGTTCATGATCCTGCCGATGTATTCGGTGATGCAAACCATCCCGCCCAGCTACCTGCGGGCCGCCAAATCACTGGGCGCCACCAATTGGACCGCGTTTTGGCGCGTCTACTTCCCTCAGTCTGTTCCAGGCATCGGCGCGGGTAGCATCCTCGTCTTCATCCTGTCTATCGGCTACTACATCACGCCCGAAATCGTGGGTGGGACCAAGGGTGTCTTCATCTCGAACCGGATCGCCTACCACATCTCGTCATCGCTGAACTGGGGCCTTGCCGCCGCGCTTGGAACCATCCTGCTGGCCGCCGTGCTGGTGCTCTATTGGGCCTACGACAAGATCGTGGGCATCGACAACGTCAAGCTGGGATAACAACCATGGGCCTTCCTCCATACGCCACGCTGGGTCAGCGCATCTGGTACTACAGCTTCCGGGTCATTTGCGGGCTGATATTCTTCTTCCTGGTCGCACCCATCGTGGTGGTCATGCCCCTGTCGTTCAACGCACAGGACTTCTTTACCTTCACGCCCGAAATGCTCCGGCTTGATCCCGAAGGGTACTCGCTCAAACACTACCGCGACTTCTTCACCAACCCACAATGGCAGTTGGCCCTCAAGAACTCGCTGATCATCGCACCGCTGGCAACGATCATCTCGGTAAGCCTCGGAACGCTTGCCGCAATCGGCCTCAGCCAAAGCCATGTGCCGTTCAAAGGGACAATCATGGCCATCCTGATTTCGCCCATGATCGTGCCGCTGATCATCTCGGCCACAGGCATGTTCTTCTTCTACGCCCAGCTCGGCAACTGGCTTGAGGGCACGCTTGGCTTGGACAAAGGGTTCGTCGGCTATGTCAAAGTCGTGCTGGCCCACGCCGTGCTTGGCATCCCGTTCGTGATCATCACGGTCACCGCAACGCTGGTCGGCTTTGACCACTCCCTGACACGCGCAGCAGCCAACATGGGTGCAGGACCGGTCACAACCTTCTTCCGCGTACAGATGCCGCTGATCCTGCCCGGCGTCATATCGGGCGGCCTCTTTGCCTTCATCACCTCGTTCGATGAAGTCGTCGTGGTTCTGTTTGTGGGATCAGCCAGCCAGAAAACTCTGCCTTGGCAAATGTTCATCGGCCTGCGCGAACAGATCAGCCCAACAATCCTTGCAGTGGCGACGATCCTGGTCGTGATCTCCATCGCGCTGCTGACAACGGTTGAGCTCCTTCGCCGCCGCAGCGAACGGTTGCGCGGGCTATCACCCGGCTAAGCCTTCTTCTGACCGGAAATACCACGGGGGAGCCCGAAGGGCGGGGGCAGCGCCCCCACCAAACAATGGCGTCGCTGCAGGCGCCCTTCGGATCACCGCAAGCGTTTCAGCAAGTTCAGTGACGCATATCCATCCGCAACCAATCCCTGTGACTGCTGAAACGTGCGCACCGCCTCCAAGGTCTTTGGCCCAATCCGGCCATCAACGCCCTGCGTACTGAAGCCCGCAGCTGTCAAACGACGCTGCATTTCCTTGCGCTCCGAAAAGGTCAAAGCACGATCCTCCAGAGGCCATTCCGCCTGGAACTTTTGCCCGCCGCCAATCCGATCGCTCAGATGCCCCACGCCAATGACATAAGCATCTGCCGCATTGTACCGCTCGATCACCTCGAAATTCTTGAAAATCATGAACGCGACACCCTGACTGCCTGCGGGCAACAGGATCGACGCAGAACCATAGTCAGGAACCGGCTGACCATCGACACCAACAACCCCAAGATTGGCCCATTGGGACGGCATGCGGGTCACTTTGCGGCTGGCTTTCGCATAGTCGAAATTGGATGGCAGCTTTACTTCAACGCCCCAAGGCTGGCCCTTGATCCAGCCAAACCCGGCCAAGTAGGCTGCCGTCGATGCCAGCGCATCCGTGGGATTGTCCGACCAGATGTCACGCTTACCGTCGCCCGTGAAATCCACGGCATGATCAAGGTAGGATGTCGGCATAAACTGCGTATGTCCCATCGCCCCGGCCCAAGATCCGGTCATGTTACGGGGGCTGGTGTCCCCACTTTGCAGGATCTTCAGCGCCGCAATCAACTGCCCCTCAAAGAATTCTCCCCGCCGTCCGTCATGGGCAAGTGTCGCAAGGCTTTGCACAACATCATTCGACCCGCGAATACTGCCATAGCTGCTCTCAAGTCCCCAAACGGCAACAACCACCTCCTTGGCAACACCGTAACGCGCCTCGATGGCCTCCAACGCATCCCGATGCTCACGCAATGCCTGTTTGCCGTTGCGCACGCGCCGGTCTGATACTGCGCTGTCCAGATACTCCCAGATTGTCTTGGTAAACTCTGACTGGTTTCGATCCAACCGGATCACGTCCGGATCATAACTCACCCCGTCAAAGGCCCGATCAAAGGTCGCACCACTGATCCCTTGAGCCAGTGCACGTGACTTGAAGTCCCTGATCCATCGCTGAAAATCCGCATTGGACGCTGATGCTTCCACACGCGGTGGGGATGATGCTTGCACCGCG
The DNA here is from genome assembly GCF_947504105.1 of uncultured Tateyamaria sp. Classification (GTDB taxonomy): domain Bacteria; phylum Pseudomonadota; class Alphaproteobacteria; order Rhodobacterales; family Rhodobacteraceae; genus Tateyamaria. The sequence continues at coordinate 57,600 of NZ_CANNGP010000012.1, read as the reverse complement.
GCCGGACGCAGCTGTGGACGCACCACCGTTAGAGTTGTCACATCAAGTGGTGACAAGGTCTGTGTCCGGGTAACCGTATCCACAACGGGCCGCTGTTCCGGCCTGATAGAAGATGGAATGGCCTGTGCCATTGCTGTGCCAGCAATGAAAATCGCGCTGCCTGCCGCGCTAAGGGTGACTGCCCACCGCATGTTTTGCCTCATAATCGCTTGTGCCGCGTTTTCCCCAATGTAGCGAAAATCAGCCGTCCGGCAAAGGCTCAGTCGAAATGGGCGCGGTCCTTCGCCACTTCGTGAACTTCTGCCCTGATGCGCGCCAGGTGATCGCGCAGTAGCGAAACACGGTGCGGGCGAAAGCTCTGGTCCGTCACACACAGCTCATCCATGCGGTCCAAACGGAACACGCGGAAGTCCTCGCGCAGGTGACACCACGCCAACAGAACATTGGTATTTTCCATGTAGACGATGCCCAGCGGTTTGACTGTCCGCTCGGTCTGGTCGCCTTTGGCATCCTGATAGGCAAAGTGCACACTTACCTCGTCCCATGCCGCCTGTCGAAGCGTGCCCACATCAATGCGTGGCGGATCAGGCCGCCAATACCGCCGTGCATCAAGCACGGCATGTTTTAACCGGTGCGCCTGTTTCGGCGGCACGCGGGCCTGAATCTTTGCCAGCGCGGACGTCGCCGCCTTCGCAAGGGCGGGATCCGCAATGACTGCAACATCGCGCAGCCCCAGAACCAACGCTTCCAACTCGTCATTCTCGAAACCAAGTGGGGGCAATGAGGCATCTTCGATCAGCGTAAAGCCGAACCCCGCCTCCCCATCGATAACGGCGCCAAGGCCACGCAACTCGTCGATATCGCGATAAATCGTGCGCAGCGACACGTCCATTTCATGGGCAAGCGATTGCGCCGTGATGGGGGGCGTCAGCCGCCGCAAGGTCTGCATCAACTGAAAAAGGCGGTGTGTTCTGGTCATGCTTCATTCATATCACATGTGCTGCCAGTTTCTGACAGTATGCCTCGATATCTCAAGCTCAGAATTTATTTTGAGGAGAGAAAGATGCTGACCCTTGTGACTTACCCTCCCGCCTTTGGCCAACCCAGCGGCAGCCCGTTCTGCGTCAAGGCGCTGTACCTTTTGAACCTGTCCGGGCTGCAGTGGCAGCGCAAAGACACCGCTGATCCGCGCAGTTGGCCCAAGGGCAAGCTGCCCGCCCTTTGGGTCGATGATGAGATCATCGGCGACAGCGACAATATCCGCGCCTGGCTGGAAGAGCACGGCGCCCGCTTTGACCAAGGGCTGAGCGATCTGGACCGCGCCACGTCGCGCGCCTTCATCCGCATGGCCGAAGAGCACATGTACTTCCACGTTGTTATGGATCGTTGGGGGGACAAGGCCGTTTGGCCCCTGGTTAGAGACACATATTTTGCTGCAATCCCCGCTTTCCTGCGCAAATTCATCACGCGTAGCATCCGCCGCATGCTCTTGCGCGGCATGGATGCGCAAGGCCTTGGCCGCTTGACCGCGGGTGAGCGGATCGAGCCGGATCTGTTGGCCATCACCGATCGCCTGTGGCACGGCCCGTTCCTGTTCGGACCGAAACCCAGTGCGGCAGACGCCAGTGTCGCCGCCATGCTCGGCGCCATGGCCTCCACCCCCGGGGGTACGGCACTCTCACGCCGGGTAAAACAGGACGTGATGCTGGTCGACTACATGAAACGGGTCGAGGCGGCGCTGGGTTAGCGCCGCTTGCGGCTCACCTTGCGCTTGGCCTTGTCCGACCGGCGTTTGGCATTGGCAGGTTTGCGGCGCGGACTGCGACCTGCCGGGCTGCGCCGACCGCGTGGCAGGTCCTGTCCGTCCAGAGTGAGAAGCTCCAAAGCGATGCCGCCCGTCACAGGCACCGCTTCGGCCAGGCGCACGGTCGCGCGCTGCCCTAAACCGATGATCATGCCGGTGTCGGACCCCATCAGCGTGTTCGCCTCGCGGTCAAAATGGAAATACTCCGCACCAATGGACCGCATCGGCACAAGACCGTCCGCCCCGCTGTCATCCAGCTTCACAAAGATGCCGAATTTGGCAATTCCAGCCACACGGCCTTCAAGCTCGTCGCCCACACGCTCACTCAGATACGCGGCAAGGTAACGATCCGTCGTGTCCCGCTCCGCCACCATGGATCGGCGCTCCGTGTCCGAGATGTGGGTGCCCGTCTTTTCCAGGTTCTCGATGTCTTCCGGCGTCAGCCCGTCCTTGCCCCAGCCATGTGCTGCAATCAGCGCCCGGTGCACAATCAGGTCAGCATAGCGCCGGATGGGCGATGTGAAATGCGCATAGCTGCGCAAGGCGAGTCCAAAATGCCCAAAGTTCTGTGGGCTGTAATAGGCTTGCGTCATCGACCGCAGTGTCGAGATATTGATCAGCTCTGCATCTTCCGTGTCCGCCGCCTGCGCCAGCAGCCGGTTCAGATGCGCCGTCTTCAGCACCTGCCCCTTGGCAAGGGTCAGCCCTGCCGCTTGCGCCGTTTCCCGCAAACTGTCCAACTTGTCCGGCGAAGGTTCTTCGTGATTTCGGAACAAGAGCGGTGTTTTCTTTGCAATCAACGTCTCAGCCGCGGCAACATTCGCCAGTACCATGAACTCTTCGATCAGACGGTGAGCATCCAGCCGGTCCTTGAAGGCCACCGACCGCACCGTGCCATCCTCGTCCAGAACAATCTGTCGTTCCGGCAGGTCCAACTCAAGCGGCTGACGGCGTTTGCGCGCCTCGACCAAAGCCGCGTAAGCGGCATAAAGAGGCCGCAAAACAGGCTCTAACAAGGGCTGTGTGCGGTCGTTCGGGTGCCCGTCAATGGCGGCCTGCACCTCCTCATAATGCAGCGACGCGGGTGAGCGCATCAGGCCACGGTGAAAGCTGTGCCCGATCTTTTCGCCATGCGCGTCGATCTGCATCCGCACCGCGATACAGGCGCGCGGCACGCCCTCGTGCAGCGAACAAAGATCGCCCGAAAGCCGATCTGGCAGCATGGGCACAACCCGATCCGGGAAATAGGTCGAATTACCCCGCTTCTTCGCCTCGCGGTCCAACGCAGAACCGGGCGTCACATAGGCTGCGACATCCGCAATCGCCACCCAGATGACATGCCCACCTTCGTTCTTGGGATCGTCGTCGGCATGGGCATAGCACGCGTCGTCGTGATCCCGCGCATCGGACGGGTCGATGGTGATCAGCGGCATGTCCCGCAGGTCTTCCCGGCCCTTCAGGCCTTTGGGCTTTTGCGCATCGGCTTCGGCGATCACCGGATCAGGAAAGGCGTCAGGAATACCGTGTTCATGGATCGCAATCAGCGACACTGCTTTCGGCGCGGACGGATCGCCCAAACGTTCAACGATGCGCGCGCGCGACAGGCCAATCCGGTTCTTGGGGCCTGCCTGTTCGGCCTCCACCAACTCACCATCCTTGGCACCGTGGGTCGCGCCAGCAGGCACTGACCATTCCTTGTCACTGCCCTTGTCGACAGGCACGATACGTCCGCCCTCGGCTCCGGCACGAAACACGCCCAATATACGGCGCGGGTTGGTGCCAATACGGCGGATCAAACGCGCCTCGTAGTTATGATCGCTGTGCTTGACCAATGTCAGACGGGCAAGAATGCGATCCCCGGGTCCAAGGACTGGATCAGACGCGCGCGGCAGGACCAGGATCTTGGGTTCGACCCCTTCGCCCTGCCACTCCATCGGGCGGGCAAACAGATCACCGTCACCATCTGGCTCTTCCACCTGGAGAACACTGACAGGTGGCAGGCGGTCCGGGTCCTGATACGTCTTCTTGCGCTTTTCCAGATGCCCCTCGGCCTCCAGCTCTTTCAGCAGGCGTTTGAGGTCGATACGCGCAGCACCTTTGATCCCGAAGGCCTTGGCGATGTCACGCTTTGCAGTCAGGGTCGGATTGGCGGAAATCCAGTCCAGTATCTCGGATTTTGTGGGAATACGGCTCATGGGTTCGAGGTAGCACGCACATACAGGGGCGTCATCGCAAATCGTCGATTGTGTCGACATCCGCCAATGTGTCGACCAGTGCAACACGGGGCATACCCAGCGCCGCACGGCTGTCATCAAGCGCATGTTCTGTTGACCAGCGCACCTCATTCAATGCCGATTTACCCAATTTAGAGCCTGCTTTGACCCCAATCAGCCAATACCCGCCATCCGGCGCAGGCCCAAAGACTGAATCATGGTTGCCCAGCGCCGCGAATGCCTTTGAGATACGCTTTCTGGTGATATCCGGGATGTCAGCCCCGATCACGCAGACCGGACCACCTGCTTGTCGCATCATCCGGATCATCCGGTCGCCAAGGTTGCCCCTACCTTGCGGCCACCGCTCAAACCGTCCCGGCCAGACACGACTGCCCATCCCCTCGTGATCAGGCGCAACGGCAAGCACCACGCGCCAGCGGGGGTCTTCAATCCGGCGCAAAAGCGCGCCCACTTGATGTCGAAACCACCACGCAGACGCGACCATACCGATATCTCGACCCAGACGCGTTTTGACGCGGCCCGGTTTGGGCACTTTCAACATAACAACCAGCGTGGACCTCAAAGCGGCCGCTCCATATCGCGGTGCGGTATACCGGCATCATCATAGATCGGGCCAAAGGCGGCAAATCCAAGCCGTTCATAGAATGCCAACGCGTGGGTCTGTGCGCCAAGCTTGGCCTTCGAAACACCGCCCTGTCGGCGGGCAACATTAAGACACGCCTGGATGATCGCCGCACCAAGGCCCGTGCCACGCGCCTCTTTCAACACGCATACACGCCCTATCTTGGCGACGGAGCCTTGCACCAGAATGCGTGCACATCCCATCGGCGTGCCCTCAACATGAGCCAAAACATGCAATGCATCTTTGTCCCGGCCATCCACCTCTTCCGCCTCACTGACACCTTGTTCTTCGATGAATACGGTGCGCCGCAGCGCATGACATGCGGCCAAATCGTCGGTCTGTTCGATCTGCCAAGTCACTTGAAATAGTCCTGCAAGATGCGGGCATAGATCGATTTCAACTGACGAATATGTGCCACCTCCACATGTTCATCAACCTTGTGCATGGACTGACCAACCAGCCCAAACTCGACAACCGGGCAATGGTTTTTCACGAACCGCGCGTCCGAAGTCCCTCCAGATGTGCTGAGAACTGGTTTCACCCCGGTCTCAGCTTCGACTGCCGCGGCCACAAGGTCAGACAGGTGCCCCGGCGGGGTCAGGAAACTTTCGCCAGACACTTTGACCGTTACGTCGATCTCAACACCATAGGCGCTTGCCACTTCGTCCGTCTGCGCCTTCAACCACGCGGTCAGGCTGTCACCCGAATGGATATCATTGAAGCGGATGTTCACTGCCGCGCGGGCTTGCGCAGGAATTACGTTGGTGGCCGGGTTGCCGGTATCCACCGTGACCACGGCAAGGGTGGACGGGTCGAAGTGATCCGTACCCTGATCCAGCTCGTGACTGGCCAACCGGTCCATAAGACGCATCAGCGGGGGCAGAGGATTATTGGCGCGATGCGGATACGCAGAGTGACCCTGCACACCAGTGACGCTGAACCAAGCGGTCATTGATCCACGCCGACCGATTTTCATCATTTCGCCCATCGTGTCGGGGCAGGTCGGCTCACCCACAAGGCAGACGCTCATCGCTTCGCCCTCTTCCTCCATATGCGCCAATAGGGCGGTCGTCCCGTCGACCGCGTCTCCCTCCTCATCCCCTGTGATCGCCAAGATGATCCCGCCATCCGGCGGCGTGTTCGTAACGAAATCGATGGCGGCGGCGGCGAAGGCAGCGACGCCCGACTTCATGTCCGTCGTGCCGCGACCGTACATGACGCCATCGCGTTCTTCGGCACCGAAGGGCGGCATGGTCCAATCCCCGGCATTGCCGATCGGCACCACATCCGTGTGCCCGTTGAAACCAAAGGTCCGCGCATGGCCCTTGGCACCGAAACGGGCAAAGAGGTTGCGAATGCCGCCACGATCAGCCCATGCACATTCGAAACCAGCCGACGACAACAGGTCGTGCAGGATATCCAAAGCCCCCGCATCCATCGGTGTCACCGACGGGCAGCGCACAAGTTCAGCGGTCAGAGCAGCAGGATCAACAGGTTGCATGAATAAGCCCCTTTGCAAGCATGTGGCGAAAAGGACGCGTTGCGAACACCTTACGCCGCCAAGACAGTTAACAGCCCGCAAATAGCTGTGCTAGGGTCAGGGCAATAATATGACCCGAGGCAGGGCATCAGCAGTTCGGCCGCCAACGTGCGGCCACCCAAGTGCATAAAAAGGCACACAAGACGCGCGGATCAACCGCGTGCGCTGCGCTTGTTCTGTCCGCAACTATTGGGGTGGGGCAAACATGCCGGCAGCAGAGCTTCCGATTCAAACGGTGCGCGAAGGCGTTGATGCGTCCGATATGGCAGATGCCATCTTTGGCGACGGCGTTCAGGTGGTGTCAGCGTCGTATACCGGCGACCGGGACAGTGCCGGGATCTATTCGAACGGTGACAGCATCTCGCCCGGCGTGACCCCAGGCGATACCGGTGTCATCCTGTCAACGGGCGAGGTTGAGGATTTTACCAACTCCTCCGGTCAAGAGAACCAGGCGACCAACACGTCGACCAACACCTCGGGACAAAACAACAATGGCCAGTTTAATGCGGCGGCAGGGGCAAGAACCTTCGACGCATCTTATCTGGATGTCGACTTTATTCCGGATGGAAACCTGATGACGATGCAATTCGTTTTCAGCTCGGAAGAGTATCCCGAATTCCAGAACTCGATCTACCAGGACTTTGTGGGCGTCTGGGTCAACGGCGACCTTGTTGAAATGGAAGTTGGTGACGGCGATACCGACCCAGGAAACATCAACACCACCAACAACATCAACATGTTCGTCGACAACTCAAATGATGACTTCAATACCGAAATGGACGGGTTCACGATCACCCTGACCTTGACCATGGTCGTCAACCCGGACGTGGTAAATTCGATCCGGATCGGTATCGCTGATGTTGCGGACAGCCAGTTCGATTCCAACCTGTTGATTGCCGGGGACTCGGTTCAGACATCTCTGGTTGCCGTTGGCGATGACGTGAACGTCTACCCGGACGGGACAACATCGTTCAACGTACTCGACAACGATGTGTCGCCCGTGGGCAGCACGCTGACAATCACGCATATCAACGGCCAGCCTGTCAGCTACGATTCCGTCACCGGGATCGGCACGACAATCACCCTGCCGACCGGACAACAGGTCACGATCGGGCCCAACGGCGAACTGACCGTTGTTGGCGACGGTGACGAAGAAGACTTCAACTTCACCTACACCGTCACAGACGGCAACAATACGGATGTCGGTTTCGTCAACGCAACATCCATCCCCTGTTTCGTGGTGGGCACCCTGATTTCGACGCCCGAGGGCGAGGTCCCGGTAGAAAGCCTGAGCGAAGGGGATCTTGTCCATACGCAAGACGACGGCGCGCAGCCCTTGCGGTGGGTCGGAATGCGTACCGTTGCGGCACAAGATCAATATGCCCCAATCCTGATCCGGGCAGGCACATTCGGCCAACATGATGATGTCATGGTCTCTCCTCTGCACCGCGTGTTAATCCGCGACAGCCTGGCTGAACTGCTGTTTGGCGACCGGGAAGTCCTGGTCGCAGCCAAGGATCTGGTCAACGACCGCTCCGTCACCCGGCGTGAGGGCGGAACAGTCACCTATGTCCACCTGATGTTCGACAAACATCAGGTTGTGTTCTCGGGCGGTTTGGCAACCGAAAGCTTCCTGCCCGGCCCTCAGACGACCAAGAGTTTCGAGCGCGAGATCGTAGAAGAGATTTGCAGCATCTTCCCTGAACTCGACCCAGAAACGGGCGAAGGGTACGGCCCGGCGGCGCGCCGTACCTTGCGCGGATACGAGGCCGGTCTATGGCGCAAGGCGCGTGCCGCCGCATGACCTGGATCGGCGTCAACGATCACGAGGACGGTCGGTTTTCAAAAACCGGCCTGGGCAAAGACGTGTCGATTCCAAGGCTTGGGCCGATGTTAGAACGCGGCACGCTGATGTTCGAAACACAGGTGGCCGGGCACGAACGGCCGCACGAGCTGCTCGGGATCGCTCATCCGTTTCCATGGCCACGCGAGCTTTCATTTCGCGCGATACCGGGTGGTGGCATCGCGATGCTACATCGCCACAACACCGATATCACGCATGCAGCCATCCGCTGGGCCAATGATGGTCGCACCAATACATTACGTGTGACTTATGCATGGAACGCACCCGAAGGCTGGGGACGCCTTGCATTGGAACGACCCGAGGGCAACCGTATCGTCAGTCGCCCCGTTCATATGCCCCGCCCTTTCCTGACCGACGATCTGCGCGACATCGTACTGGCTCATCCCGCTCGCACCGTTTCACAAGAAGTACTGTTTAGCGCCATCAGCGATCAAATCCTTCCGATAGGTCCGATGCCATCACTTCATCCAGCCACCCCCATCGCGACGCCAAGCGGATACAGACCCGCCGAAAGCTTGCAGCGTGGGGACACGGTTGTAACTGATACAGGCGATGTCATCCCTGTGCTGCATACGGTGCGCCACACTGTTCCTGCGCGCGGCAGCTTTACCCCGGTACGCTTGCGTGCCCCCTATTTCGGTCTGCAGCGGGACATCATCGTGGCACCCGAGCAGCGGCTTGTTCTGAAAGGGTCCGAGGTTGAATACATCTTTGGCCAAGAAGCGGTTCTTGTCCCCGCCCGTCACCTTGTGAACGGTCACGCCGCCATCTGGAACTCGTGCGGCAGCACAACCGAATACGTGCAGATCATCCTGCCGGGGCACGAGTCACTCGTGGCGGCAGGCTGCGCTGTCGAAAGTCTCTATATCGGGCGGATTCGCCGCGATGCGGAGCGTTTGGATGCAAGTGTGCTCGCAGACATCCCAAGCCGTCTGCTGCCCGAACATGCGCGACCCATTCACCAGGTGCTGGGACCGTTCGAAGCGATTACGCTGGTCGATCAGCGCGCAGCTTAAACGGGCCGGTGATCAACTGGCATAGTTTGATCCTTCCTCGTCCAGAATGGCCTTCAGCTCGGCCAGATGCCGCAAATCCTGCTCGGGATAGTCCTCGATCTCTTGCGCCGTCTTTTCTGCCACTTCATCCGGAATCAGGCGCAGCGGCTTGCCGGTTTGCAGCGCCAACAGATAGGTCTGGCAGGCCCGTTCAAAATAGAACATCCGATTGAACGTTTCGGCCACTGTATCGCCAATCACCATGATCCCGTGATTGCCCATGACCATCACCTTCTTCTTCGGGTCATCGAACAGACTGGCACAGCGTTCACCCTCTTCCTCGAAGGCAAGGCCGCCGTAATCCCCATCAACCACCACACGATTGTAAAACATGCATCCGTTCTGATCGACGGGCGGCAATGTACTGTCAGCCAAGGCCGCAAGAGCCGTGGCATAGGGTGAATGCACATGCATGGCACATCGCGCATGCGCACAGTGCCGATGCATCCCGCCATGCAGCCCCCACGCTGTCGGATCGGGCGCGTCTGGCCCCTCCATACTGTCGGGATCATTGGCATCCACAACAATCAGGTCCGACGCCTTGATGCGCGAGAAATGCATCTGGTTGGGGTTCATCAAAAACTTCGTCCCGTCGTCATTGATGGCAAGGGAGAAGTGGTTCGCGACCGCTTCATGCATGTTCAAACGCACGGTCCAGCGAAAGGCAGCGGCCAGATCAACGCGCTCCTGCCAATTGTCCATGTTGGGGCGAATCCGTGCGACGGTCATGATGCTCTCCCATTGCCTGGATCAAACCGTGCACGGCGACCCTGCTTCGATCAATACAAATCCCACTCCGCTCGCGAAACCACATCAGCCAAACCCCGCCTGTCGAAATGGCAGTTTCACAACATCTGCGCGGTCCCCCTTGCACCTCCCCGCGAAACTTGATCATTTAGGACATGGAACATGACCTTTTCCCGTCCTGGCCCGATGTTGCCCCCGATCTTGTAAATGTCGCCGCTGGCCGTGCGCCTGCAGATACTGTCATTCGCGGTGGCATCTGGGTGAATGTGCACACGCGCGAGGCCCTGCCAGACCACGACATCGCAATCAAACACGGGCGTATTGCATGCGTCCTGCCGGACGCCAGCCCGCAGATCGGACCGGGTACTCAGATCATCGAGGCGCATGGCCGCTACATGATCCCCGGCCTGTGCGACGGGCACATGCATATCGAATCCGGGATGCTGACACCCGCCGAGTTTGCCGCTGCCGTTATTCCACACGGCACCACCACCATGTTCACCGACCCGCACGAGATCGCCAACGTGCTTGGCCTCAAAGGCGTCCGCCTGATGCATGACGAGGCGCTGATGCAGCCCGTAAACATCTGGACACAGATGCCCTCCTGCGCGCCCTCGGCACCAGGGATGGAAACGACAGGGTACGAGATCAGCGCCGAGGATGTGGCTGAGGCCATGGCATGGCCGGGCATCATCGGTCTGGGCGAGATGATGAATTTCCCCGGCATGGCGGCGGCCGATCCGCAGATGCTGGCCGAAGTCGCGGCGACCCAACGCGCAGGCAAGACCGTCGGCGGACACTACGCATCGCCCGATTTAGGGCCTGACTTCGCGGCCTATGTTGCCGGGGGCCCCGCGGATGATCACGAAGGGACGTGCGAAGCTGATGCCATTGCCCGGATGCGCCAAGGCATGCGGTCCATGATCCGGCTGGGCAGCGCGTGGTACGACGTGGAAACGCAGATCACTGCGATCACCGAAAAGGGCCTCGACCCCCGCAACATGATCCTGTGCACCGATGATTGCCACTCTGGCACGCTGATGAATGACGGGCACATGAACCGCGTCGTGCGGCACGCCATCGCATGTGGATGCGACCCGCTGGTCGCCCTGCAAATGGCGACGATCAACACGGCCACACACTTTGGGCTGGAGCGTGAAATCGGATCACTGACACCCGGACGCAGGGCGGATGTGATCCTGACATCCGACCTCAAGACACTGCCCATCGAACAAGTGATCGCGCGCGGAAAAACAGTCTCTATCGATAGCGAACTGACGGTTGAATGCCCGCATCTCGACTGGCCCGCCAAGGCACGGCAGACCGTGAACATGGGTGCGCCCAAGACGGCCACCGACTTCGAGATTGCAGCGCCAGAGGGGCGCAACTCCATCACTGCAAACGTGATCGGTGTTGTCGAAAACCAGGCACCAACCAAGGCGCTGAAACGCGACATGCCTGTCAGCGACGGCAAGGTCGAAAGCCACGGCGACACTTGCCAGATCGCGCTGGTCGAACGGCACCAGGCGACCGGCGGCGTGACAAACGCGCTGGTGTCCGGCTTCAACTACCAGGGCAAAATGGCCATGGCCTCGACCGTGGCGCATGACAGCCACCACATGATCGTCGTCGGCACCGACCGCGAGCAGATGGCACTGGCCGCCAACCGGCTGGCCGAAGTGGGTGGTGGCATCACCATCTTCCGCGACGGCGAAGAACTGGCGCTGGTCGAACTGCCCATTGCGGGCCTGATGTCAGACAGCCCCGCCCGTGACGTTGCCGCAAAAGCCGACAAAATGGTGCAAGCCATGGTCGACTGCGGCTGCACCCTCAACAACGCCTATATGCAGCACTCGCTGCTGGCGCTTGTCGTTATTCCTGAACTGCGTATCTCAGACCTTGGACTGGTCGACGTGCGTACGTTTGACTTCATTCCAGTCCTCGAGCAAACAACATGAAAAAATTAGAACAAGCCGGTCACGGCCACACCGAATTCCACGATGCCAAAGCCGCAGTGGCCCATCTGCACGAACTTTATGACGACGCGGTCCAGTTTTTGAGCGGCCAGTTTCAACACGCGATGGAACACGGCGCGCCCGAAGGGCGGATCAGAGCCTTTTATCCCGAGATTCGGTTTACGACTTCAACCTATGCCCGTGTGGACACACGGCTCAGCTTCGGTCACGTGGCCGATCCCGGCACCTACGCCACGACCGTCACACGCCCCGACCTGTTCAGGAACTACCTTGAACAGCAGATTGGCCTACTGATCGCCAACCACGACCAACCGGTCGAAATCGGGTACTCCAACACCCCGATGCCCGTGCACTTTGCGGTCGCGAACGATCCGGACATCACTGTCCCGCAACAGGGTGCCGCAGCATTCCCCCTGCGCGATGTGTTCGATGTACCGGACCTCAGCAACACGAACGACGATATTGTCAACGGCACATACGAGTCCATGGACGGTATCGGCCCACTCGCCCCCTTCACGGCCCAGCGCATCGACTACTCACTGGCACGGCTGACGCATTACACCGCGACAGATGCACATCATTTCCAGAATCACGTCCTGTTCACGAACTACCAGTTCTACGTATCGGAGTTCGAAACCTACGCCCGCGCGCAACTGGATGACCCCGACAGCGGCTACACGTCTTTTGTGTCTACCGGCAATGCCGAGATCACGACGGGCGACCAGTCGCTGCCCACAAGTCCCAAGATGCCGCAGATGCCAACCTACCACCTCAAGCGCGAGGATGGATCTGGCATCACATTGGTGAATATCGGCGTTGGACCGTCAAACGCCAAAACAGCAACAGACCACATCGCCGTCCTGCGCCCGCATGCGTGGTTGATGGTTGGGCACTGCGCAGGCTTGCGCAACAGCCAGGCGCTTGGCGACTTTGTTCTGGCGCACGCTTACCTGCGCGAAGACAACGTTCTGGACACAGACCTGCCACCGTGGGTGCCAATCCCGGCACTTGCAGAAATTCAGATCGCGCTGGAACAGGCTGTGGCCCAGACCACCCAGCTGGAAGGATACGAGCTGAAACGCATCATGCGCACCGGCACCGTTGCCAGCTATGACGACCGCAACTGGGAACTGCGCGACCAGCACGGCCCCGTGCAGCGCCTGTCCCAATCCCGCGCCATCGCGCTTGATATGGAAAGTGCAACAATCGCCGCCAACGGCTATCGGTTCAGGGTACCTTACGGCACACTCCTGTGTGTCTCGGACAAGCCGCTGCACGGCGAATTGAAGCTGCCGGGCATGGCCTCGAACTTCTACAAAGAGCAGGTCGCACGCCATTTGATGATCGGAATTCACGCGATGGAGCACCTGCGAACCATGCCGCTGGAACGCATCCACAGCCGGAAATTGCGGTCTTTCGAGGAAACTGCCTTCCTGTAACGGGCATCAAACGGCGAAAAACAGCGGAAAACCCCTTATTTTAGCTTGCCTTGCGCCACTATTCGTTGTGTGTTCGCACAACATTCCGTTATATTGCGGATCAGAGGCCCAAGTTGTCGGGCAGACGAAGGAGACCATGAAATGGCAAAACCAATGACAAAAACCCAACTCGTCGCCGCGCTGGCCGAAGAAATGGGGACAGACAAGAAATCCGCAGGCGGCGCGCTGGACGCGATCTGCGGGCTGATCACCAAGGAAGTTTCGGGCGGTGGCGCAGTCACTCTGCCGGGCGTTGGCAAAATCTACTGCCGCGAGCGTCCCGAGCGCATGGTGCGCAACCCTGCCACGGGTGAACAGTTCAAGAAAGAAGCGGACAAGGTCGTGAAAATGACCATCGCCAAAGCGCTGAAAGACAGCGTGAACGGCTAGGTTCAGTCTTCTGAAGACTTTAAAGGGTCGCCTGTCAGGCGGCCCTTTTTTGTTCAGCCCTCAAAAACGGTGGCTGCACCCCCGAGGTAGTTGTCCCAAGCGAACCAGTAGCTGATGTGCCCGGCCACGCGCTCCAGCCGCGCACCATCAGGGCCAAACAGAGCATCCTCGGTCACCCGCCACTCAACGCCAGCTTGGTCTGCAATCCTGCCACCCGTCTTGGTAAACGTCCGGTCGCCACGCTCATAAGCACGCACACTACGTTTCTCCACGTCACCAATCAGCAACAGCGGCGTGTCAGCGATCCCGTCATTTATGATGGGCATGCCATCGAACGCCTCCAGCGGCCAGGCGCGTGCAGCCCCGAACTGGCGGACGGCAAAGATATAATCCTTTTGCGCCAACTGCCGCTGATCCACCTGCGCCGGGAACATCAGGTCGGGCGACGCGAAATAGTCGTTGTAAACCACACCTGATCCGTAATCCCGCCGAAACCCGGTATCGAGGCTTAGCACTTTGGTCCCTGGATTGGATGCCTTCCAGCTGTCCCATGTTGTGATGACAACTGGGCGCTGCTGCAATTCGATCCCGCTGTTCACAAGCGGCCCCACGACGGGTTTGCCGGTCCATTGGTTCCAAAGCGAATGCGTCTCGCGGTCAAACATCAGCTTGTTCGAGCGATACAGGAACCCGGACGACCCGAACACCAACGGCTTTGACCGCCCCGGCACGTCCGTCTCAAACAGAATGCCCGAACCACACAACGTGCAATACGCCAGCGCCACCGGAACGCCCCCAATCACCTCGTTGAACATCTCGTGCCAGCCCATGATCCGCAACGGATAGGCCCGCACATCACCATTGATGGACACGCCAAAGACCAGATCATCGCCCCGCAAATACTCGGCGTCCCCAGCCGCGATCAGGTCGGGGTTGTCGAGCGACGGAATGCCGTCCTTGACCACACCGCCCCAGGTAATCTCTTCCAGCCGGATACGCATCTGATCGGGCTTGATATGTTCCGGGCGCAAGAAGAGGTCAAAGTCGTCATCGACCCGCAGCATCACCTCGCGCTTGTAGGTTGGAAAGTCGGGGTGTGGTTTGATTTGTGGGTTCTGCTCTTGCCACAGCATCCATTGGAACCAATCGGTGAAGAAATCTTCGCCCGTGATCGCCGTCAGCGTTTCGGCGATCTGAGGTCCGCGGGAACGGGAGAAGCGCAGGGACGCAATCAGAGCGGCGGCCATGTCCGGCGATCCCCGCTCCTTCATCCAGGCCAGCGCGTCTTCGAACTCTGTGGTTGGAGCAGACAAAGCGGCGCGCATGGCGTCCAAAGCGCTGAGGTCTTGCGACAGGGCGGCACGGGGCAACAGTGCACCGGACAAGGTGAGGCCACCAAAGGCGCGGCGGGTCAGGGTCATGTCAGTCATCCTCTGCTTTGTCGTCTATGTGCACCGAAACGCGATCACATACATTGCAAAGGGCTGTGAACAGCGCCTTGCATCCCCGCCCAATTTCCCCGAACGTCCGCCCAAGACGAAAAGGGACGGTCATGGACATCCGCGCACTTCTGATGGGCCTGACCTTTGCCCTGATCTGGTCGTCTGCCTTTACCTCGGCCCGGATCATCGTGACACATGCGCCGCCCCTTGCGGCGTCTTCCCTGCGGTTTTTCATTGCCGGGATCATCGGTGTCGCCGTGGCACGGATGATGGGGCAGACATGGAACCTGACCCGCGATCAATGGCGGGCCACGCTGATCTTTGGGCTGTGCCAGAATGCCATCTACCTGGGCCTGAACTTCTACGCGATGCAGACGGTGGAAGCGTCGGTCGCATCCATCATCGCCTCGACCATGCCGTTGATGGTCGCCTTTGCGGGGTGGATCGTCTTCCGGGACAAGCTGCCGCCGCTGGGGATTGCCGGGCTGGTGCTGGGGATCGCAGGCGTGATCCTGATCATGTCGGCGCGGCTGGATGCGGGTGTTGATCTCTATGGCGTGGCGCTCTGCGTGATTGCTGCCGTCGCCCTGACCGTCGCGACCCTGTCCATGCGCACAATGTCATCGGGCGGCAACCTCATGATGGTGGTGGGCTTGCAGATGTTCGTGGGCGCCGTCGTGCTGGGCATCGTCTCGGCCCTGATCGAAACGATCGAAGTGACACAGACACCGGCGCTTTACGCCGCCTTTGGATACACCGTTCTTGTTCCCGGTCTTGCCGCAACATGGATCTGGTTCGCGCTTGTCGCCCGAATTGGCGCAACCAAGGCAGCGACCTTCCACTTTCTCAATCCATTCTTCGGTGTGGCCATCGCAGCGGCACTTTTGGGCGAACGTCTGGGCGCGCAGGATATCTTGGGCGTTGCGATCATCACGGTCGGTATTCTTGCGGTGCAATTGTCACGGCAGGCCAAAAGCTGACCGAAGCCCACTTGCGCGCGCCGCCGCCTGCAATATTGTGCTCCGATATTTCAGATTTCGGAGCCCAATTGATGCGCCGCCGCACCTTTCTTTTGTCTGCTGCCGCCTGCGCTGTGCCATCGCTCAGCGCGGCGTATTCAGCGCAAACCTACACGCCTGCCATATGGCGCGATCTACGCGGCACCGATCAGACGGTCGTGATGAACTTTCGGGCCAGCTGGTCCCTGACGTGCCAGATCAAATCAGACCTGATTGCAGAAGCGCTGGCGGAAAACCCGGCTTATGGCGATCTGACCTTTGTCGATGTGGATTGGGACACGTTTGGCCCTTCACAAATGACCCAACGGCTCAAGGTACAGCGCCGGTCCACACTGCTGGCGATGAAAAACGGGGACGAGGTGACGCGCCTGGTGAACGAACCCTATGCCCGCAAGGTACGCGCACTCCTGGACGCAGCCCTTGCCGCCTGAGGCGACGACCCCTCGGCGCTATGCCTTTTTGCTGATCCCCGGCTATTCCCAACTGGGCTTTGCCTGTGCGCTTGAAGCGCTGAGCCTCGCCAACCTGCACCCATCGGGGCAAACGTTTTATACGTGGCGCGTGGTCGGAGAAACCGGGGATCCTGTACCCGCCTACAACGGGATCACCGCTGCAGTTGATGCAGCCCTGCCCGAACTGGCCCGCGACGAAACGCTGGTCGTCTGCGCTGGTAACCGCGCGGCCGAGGGCAGCACCAGACCGGTCCTGAACTGGTTGCGCCGCGAAACACGCAAAGGCATGGATTTCGGAGCGTTGTCTTCGGGAACCTACACGCTTGCTTTGGCCGGGTTGCTGTCAGGAAAACAAGTCACAACACATTGGGAATACCGCGAGGCACTGATTGAACTGTTGCCGGATGTGATCATCGAAAACAGTCTGTATTCGAAAGATGGACGCATCTTCACCACCGCAGGTGGGGCCGCATCGATGGACATGATGCTGGACCGGATCAAATCGGAATACGGCGTCGACCTTGCGACCTGGGTGGCAGACCAGATGGTTTACACCGACCCACGGGCGGCAAGCCATGGTCAAAGACTGTCTCGGCGCGCACGGCCAGACATGGCCCATGGCAAGCTTGGGATGGCACTGCAGATCATGGAAAACAATCTCGAAGATCCTTTGCGCCCGGATGAAATCGCGGACCTGATCGAATTGAGTACGCGGCAATTGGAACGGTTGTTTGCCAAACATCTGGGGATGTCACCCAAGCGGCACTATCTGCAATTGCGGCTCGAAAAGGCGCGTGGGTTGTTGCGGCAGACCAATCTGAGTGTCACGGATATCTGTGTCGCTTGCGGCTTCCGATCTTTGTCGCATTTCTCAAAAAGCTATCGCGGCACCTTTGGGTTGAGCCCCGGACAGGAAAAACGCGGCACGGGGTCGATGTGGCCAACGCAGCCCTGATTGCAGCAAAGCCAACCGCCATGTATCCAAACCAAAAAGAGACGAGGGACAGATGAAGTTTCTGTTTGTGCATCAGAACATGCCGGGGCAGTACCGCGAACTCATCCAGTGGTTGGCCGCACAGGGCGGCCACGAGATTGTTTTTCTGACGCAACGCCAAAAAGCACCGCAATTCGCAGGCGTTGAAACTGTCGTATACCAATCGCATCATCAGGCCAAAGAGGATACCTATGGCCTCTCACGGACATGGGAAAACGCGGCTGGTAACGGCTTTGGGGCGGTTCTGGCATTGCAGAAGATCGTCGCCAAAGGCTTCACACCGGACATCGTAATTGGCCACGTTGGCTGGGGCGAGATGTCCTTCTTTCGCGAAGTGCTGCCCGATACCCCCATGATCGGGTTCTTTGAATACTACTATTCGGTCCATGGTGGACCTGTCGGGTTTGATCCCCAAAGCCCGGTCAGCGAACACGCGCCTTTCATCATGCATGGTCACAACGTGGTGCCGCAGGTCAATTTCAACGTCGTCGATGTGGCCCACAGTCCGACCTATTGGCAACGCGACCGGTTCCCCAAACACTTCCACGACAAGATCTATGTTTGTCACGACGGCATTCGAACCGACAAGCTGACGCCAAACAAGAAGGCAAAGGTCACGCTTGGCCGGATCGGTCGGCCCCTGACCCCCAAGGACGAGATCGTGACATTCATGTCGCGCAATCTCGAAACCACACGCGGCTATCACCAGTTCATGCGCGCTGTTCCCAAGATCCAAAAGGCGCGGCCCAACGCCCGTGTCCTCGTGATCGGCGGCAACGACACGTCCTACGGTGGCAAGAACAAGCACCCTGGCGGTCTGCGCGGTCAGATGGAGGCCGAAGTGGGCCACCTGCTCGACTGGGACCGGCTCCATTTTCTGGGGCAGGTGCCGTACGAGAACTATCAAAACATCATCCAGATCAGTTCGTGCCATATATATCTGTCGATGCCGTTCGTGCTGTCTTGGTCCCTGCTCGAAAGCATGTCGATGGAAGCAACAATTGTGGCCAGCGACGTGGCCCCGGTGCGCGAGGCAATAGAACATGGCAAAACGGGTTTGCTGGTCGACTTCTTCGATCCCGACGCCATTGCCGCGCAAGTGGCAGACGTTCTGGACAAGCCGCGCGACTATGCACACCTTGGCCCTGCCGCGCGGCAGCATGTGATCGATACTTACGATTTCGAAACCGTTTGCCTGCCGGAACACATACGCCAGATCAACGCGTTGGTCCCGGCAGACAAACAAATCAAAATGGATTGACCCATGCGGATCGTGATGCTTGGTGCCGGCGGAAAGCTTGGCCGGTTGCTCAAGCCACGCTGGCAGGGTGACGCGCTTTGGACAACGCGCGCTGACGTCGACATCGCCGATCCCGATGCCTTGGCGGGTGCATTGGAGGGGGCAAACGCGATCTTTTGCCTTGCGGGTGTCACCCACGGATCCGACGCTCCCATGGAGCTGAACACGACCCTTGCCCGTCAGACACTTGATGCAGCCGGTGGCGCGCATGTTTTTCTGTTTTCATCTGCCGCTATCTACGGCGCCTTACAGGGCGCCCTCATCGAAAGTGGGCCAACATCACCATTAAGCCATTATGCCTCAACCAAGTTGGACATGGAGAGAATGGCCGCCGCACATCCAAATCCGAGCACATCATTGCGGTTGGGCAACGTGGCAGGTGCGGATGCAATCCTTGGTGGATGGAAACCCGGTTTTCAGCTCGATCAACTGGACGATGGCACAACTCCGGCACGCAGTTATATCGGGCCGGGGAAATTGGCAGAAGTACTAAACGCGCTCACGCGACACGACAGCTTACCCAAAGTATTGAACATCGCCGCGCCCAGGGCCGTGCACATGGGCGATCTTCTGGACGCGGCTGCGCTGGAATGGACGCCGCGACCGGCGACGGATCGCACGATTGCCCGCGTGTATCTGGACACGTCTAGCCTTGAACAGTTCACATCGTTTAGTGAGTCCGACAGCACGGCTGCGGGCATCGTGGCAGACTGGACGGAAGGAGCACGCACATGATGACTTGGCGCAAGCGCATCTTCGACCTGTTCTTTGCCAGCCTCCTGGTGATCCTTCTTGGCCCAGTCATCCTGTATCTGATCTGGATCGTCTGGCGGAAACAGGGCCGGCCGCTTTTCTATGTTGCAGAACGGATGAAATCGCCAACAGACAGTTTCGGGCTGTGGAAGTTCCGCACCATGACAATCGACAATAACGATCAGGGCGTTTCCGGCGGCCATAAGGAGGCGCGGATCACACCATTGGGTGCCAAATTGCGGGCCAAGCGGTTGGATGAGTTTCCACAGCTGTGGAATATCCTCAAAGGCGATCTGTCCTTTGTGGGACCGCGTCCGCCCCTTCGCGAATATGTTGAAAGGTTCCCCGAACTATACGCTAAAGTATTGAATTCGCGGCCCGGTGTGACCGGGCTGGCAACCATCCGTTTTCACAAGCACGAAGACCGTCTTTTAGCGCGGTGCAGCACGCCGGAAGAGACAGACAACACATATTGCCGCATTTGTGTGCCACGCAAAGCGCGCCTGGACCTCATCTATCAAAAGAATCAAACCACCTGTTACGACTTTGATTTGGTCTTTCAAACTATTGGCAATCTGTTCCGTCGCCAGCGGCGGTAGGATCGAATCCCTTACCGAATCGGTTGTTATGTGCAATTAGTGCGTTGAGACGCTTATTTAATGGGCATTTTTTGGCACTTTTCCGCCGGGTACCGGCCATCTTTTCTGCATGTGCAAAATGGCTGCACGATTCCTTTATGTAATCGTGTTAGCGCTGTTCGCAGCCGGGAAAGATAAGGGGGCAACATGTTGGACCTGCTCAAGCTGCTTTCGCGCACGCAAAAGCGAAATGTATTGATCGTCGTTGACACGATCCTCATTCCGGCAGCGTTATTTTTCGCGTTCAGCCTGAACTTGTCGGGTCAGGCGGCATGGATCAACTTCCAGGCGTATCTCCCCATACTGCCCTACATGCTGATCGTCGCAGCCGGGCTTTCTCTGTGGCTCGGCATCTGTTCAACAACCCTGAACGAATACGAAGCTGCATCGATCGGGCGCACCGGGGTCTTTTCCTTGCTGCTGACAATGACGTCGATACTGCTGACAACCGCGGCCAACATGCCGCTTCCGTTATCAACGCAGATCACCTTCGGCATCTCGTTCTTTGTCTTCTCGATCATGAGCCGAGCCATCCTGCTGCAGGTTGTGCTGGCCATCTACCGCAATGGGTCCGACAGGTGTCGTGTTCTGATCTACGGTGCAGGTACCACCGGTATGCAACTGGTGTCGGCCCTGCGCGGCCACGAACAGATCGAACCCGTCGCTTTTGTCGATGACAATAAAGCGCTTCAAGGGGTGAACGTGCTGCGGTTGCCTGTCCATAGCCCCGTCCGCATTGCAGAAATTGTGGCCGAAAAGAAAATTGACCGGGTGCTGCTCGCTATCCCGTCGCAAAGCCATCCCAAGCAGATGCAGGTCGCACGGCGGTTGCAGAAAATGGGGCTGGAAGTACAAACCCTCCCATCGTTTTCCCAACTGATCGGAGAAGAGGCGCTTGTCGACAAACTGAAACCGATTAACCCACGCAACTTCCTGGGCCGCGATGAGGTCATGACAACTCAGAACGGAGGTGATGAAGCCTATGCCAATCGCCGTATCCTGATTTCTGGCGCGGGCGGCTCCATCGGTTCGGAACTCAGCCGTCAGGTTCTCGACTACCATCCGGAAAAAATCGTTCTGTACGAGCTGAATGAGCTTGCGCTTTATCAGATCCATCAGGAACTGACCCAACTTGCCGAAGGCAGCGACATCGAAATCGTGCCGTTGCTGGGGTCGGTCACCGACGGGCGGCAGGTGCGGAGTGTGCTGAAAGATCACGACATCCAGGTCGTTTTACACGCCGCCGCTTACAAGCATGTACCACTTGTTGAATTCAATCCGCTCGCGGGGCTGGCAAACAATGCCCTGGGCACTCAGACACTGGTCACCGAAGCGGCCAGAGCCGGAGTTGAGCGGTTCATGCTGATTTCGTCGGACAAGGCGGTGCGGCCCACAAACATGATGGGCGCATCCAAACGTCTGGCTGAACTGGCGGTGCAAGACATCGCACAGCGCATCGCAACGCCAAAGGGTTTGAAATTTTCGATCGTCAGATTTGGCAACGTGTTGGGTTCTTCCGGATCGGTGGTGCCACTGTTCCAGGAACAGTTGCGACGCGGTGGACCGCTTACCGTTACACATCCCGAGGTGTCCCGTTATTTCATGACTGTTCAGGAAGCTGTGAACCTGGTGCTGCGCGCCGCATCCATGGCCAAGGGCGGCGAAGTGTTTGTTCTGGATATGGGCAAACCTGTTAGAATTGAACGACTTGCCAGGCAGGTGATCGAAAGCGCCGGTTTCACGGTGCGCGATGCACAATACCCCGACGGAGACATCGAGATCGAGTTCACCGGCCTGCGCCCAGGCGAAAAGATGACCGAAGAGCTGACGCTGAGCGGAACACAGGTTGGCACCGGACACAAAAAGATCTTTTTCACCGTCGAAGACTGCCTGAGCGAGATCGAAGTCGCGTCTGCCATGCGGTCACTGCGTCAGGCACTGGCGGCAAGTGACGAAACCGCGGCGCGCGGTGTTGTAAAGCGCTGGGTCGAGGGGTTCGGACAGAAAGAGCCGCAAGCGGAAAACAGCATAGAGATTGCACATCCCGTCCAATAGAACATCAAACCTGTTATGATACGGTTCGATTACAACACAGAAACATCTTGCAACTTCTGTTTCATTTCAGAGGACTGACAGTGAAATACCTTACCAAACACAAACAACATGCGTTTGTCCTGGGGCTTGTCTTTGTAGCGGCCCTTGATGATCCCGCTCTGGCGGAAACCAACTACACTCTCAGCTTCGGTGCCATCTCGGACGACTTTCTGGGGCGAACCGAGCAATACGGCATTCTTGCATATGATGGTCTCTCGATATCGACCAGCACGCGGGTCGGGCAGTTTGCCTTCGACCTGACGCTGGGCGAAACCTTCGAAAACGAAGCCGTGGACAGCGTGCTGATCTTCGGCGATGCGGGCTACAGGTTCGGCAATGACAATTGGCAAGTTGGTGTTGGACAGTTTGAAAGACACTGGTCGCCGTCAGAATACACATCCTTGATCTTGTCGCGGAACGCGCCTGCCTTCCCGTCCGTGTACATCCGCAAGGAAGAGGCACGAACTTCTGATGTGCCGGTTCTCAGATGGATAGGGCCCTGGAACGGGGAAGTCTTTATTGGGCAAACCGACGATTTAAACCAGCCTGACAACTCGCTGATATTGGGCATGCGGCTGGGCTTTGAGCCCATTCCGGACCTCGAAATCGAATTGGTCCGGGTCGCGCAGTATGGCGGATCAGGCCAACCGGACGGGTTCGACACATTCCTTGATGTACTGGTTGGCAATTCCAACGAGGGCGACAGCGCGCCAGCCAACCAAATCGCTGGTGTCGGGGCATCTTACCGCTTTGGCCCGGACACGTTCAGCAACCGCATATACGGCCAGGCCGTGGGTGAAGACGAAGCAGGCGGACTGCCGTCGTGCTTCTTCTTCCTTGCCGGGCTTGAAAACAAATCGCGGCTCTTCAATGCCGACAGCACGATCACGCTCGAATATGTGGATACGACGGTGAACTTCTCAGACGCCGGGTTCTGCGGACCGAACACTGCCTACAACAACGATGTCTATTCCTATCGGAATGAGGGTGTGGTGATGGGCGCCGCCATCGGATCGGAAAGCCGCTCTGCCAGCCTCCGGGGCAAACATGATTTTGACACCTGGGCGCTGGACTGGAACATCGGCAAATTCACGATCAACGATGCGTCCAACCCCAATCACAGCCTGAGCACCACGCGGGAAACAGGCACGGTTGTCTCGTTCGGCGCCAGCACGCAGCTTTGGGGCGGTACATTGCAAGGGATCGTTGCACACCAGTCATTTGATCTGGACACCGCGGAACAAGACAGCGGCGTGCGCGTGGGCATCAACTACAGCCAATCGTTCTAGGGTCCTGACCCCGTCAGGGCCGCTTCGACAGCATTGGTGATATCGCGCGACATGGGGGCCGTTCTGGCCCCCCATGTGCCCAACACGGCGCCATCCGCACCGATCAACACCTTGTTGAAATTCCAGCGCGGCACGAAACCCGCTTGGTCCCGAAGGGTCCTGTAGAACGGATGCGCGTTATCACCCTTGAGCGGCAGGATATCCGTCATCGGCATGTCCAGACCAAAGGCCATCTCACAGAACGTGCGCACCTCGTCTGCGCTGTCCAGTTCTTGCCTGAACGCATCAGATGGCACCGCCAACACAACCAGACCTTCGTCCCTGTAGGTGTCGTAAAGGGCCTGCAATGCCTCGTATTGGCCGGTATAGGCGCATTGCGATGCGGTATTCACCACCAGCACCGGCTGCCCGTCCCAGGCGGACATGTCGATCACACCACCATCAATTGACGGAAATTGCATATCGCGCATACCCGCGCTCGCAACCGGTGCAAGTGCAACAAAAAGACAAACAAGAAATGCACGCACGTGATCACTCCTCTTTCGGGGTCACAGCAAATGTAGGACGCAGGCGCGCGCAGTCATCCCCTTTCAATTCCAACCAACAACCCCAAATATAAGGAAACACTGAACGGACGGACAAACCATGACCAAGTACACAAAAAACCCCGACGTCATTGCAACACTCTCGCCCGAGGAGTTTTACGTCACACAGGAAAGCGGCACGGAACGCCCCGGCACAGGCAAGCTGCTGAGCAATAAGGAACCGGGCATCTATGTCGACATCGTATCGGGCGAACCGCTTTTTGCATCCTCCGACAAATATGAAAGCGGCTGCGGCTGGCCCTCGTTCACCAAACCCATCGAAAACGTGACCGAACATCAGGACGCCAGCCACGGAATGGTCCGCACCGAAGTGCGCAGCAAGCACGGCGACAGCCACCTCGGTCACGTCTTTCCCGACGGCCCCCGCGACCGCGGCGGCCTGCGCTACTGCATCAACTCGGCCTCTCTGCGGTTCGTACACCGTGACGATATGGAGACCGAAGGCTATGGTGCCTACCTGAACCAAGTGGAGGATGTGGCATGAACGACCAACGCGCAGTACTGGCTGGGGGCTGTTTCTGGGGCATGCAGGACCTGATCCGCAAGAAACCGGGGGTCAAGGCAACCCGCGTCGGCTACACCGGCGGGGACGTCCCCAATGCAACCTACCGCAACCACGGCACCCACGCCGAAGGGATCGAGATCATCTATGACCCCTCGGTCATCACCTTCCGCGACCTGCTTGAGCTTTTCTTCCAGATCCACGACCCAACCACACTGAACCGGCAAGGCAACGATGTGGGCCTCAGCTACCGCTCTGCCATCTACTACGTGGATGACGCCCAAAAGCAGGTGGCGCTGGATACCATCGCGGATGTGGAAGCCTCCGGCATCTGGCCCGGCAAAGTGGTGACCGAGGTCGAACCAGTGGGCGATTTCTGGGAAGCCGAACCCGAACATCAGGACTACCTCGAACGCATCCCGAACGGCTATACGTGCCATTTCGTACGCCCCGACTGGGTTCTGCCCAAACGGGCCGCTGAATAGAGGCAATGGCGGGCATCGCGCCCGCCCTTTTCACAGGGCGATACCCGGTCGCCCTGTCGCCTCGGCAACCAACACGGCCTCGACAAACACCTCGCGCGCCTCCGCCTGCGCCGTGCGAATGTCCCGCGCGACATGCAGCTCGACATCAGATGCCCCCGCAGCAAGCGCCGAAGCACGCGCATCCTCGGCCAAAACAGTCTCTAGCCGGGCCAAAGCAGCCTCTGACGCTGCAAAATCCTCGGGCCCTGACAGCAAATGCACGCGAAACAGACCCTCGGACGGAGAGGTGACCGTTCCCGTCCGCCGCACAGTCACACGGCCCACAACAGCCCCAATCGCATTGGCAACGCCGCCATCCTCGGGCAGCTGCATGTCACAGCCCAGGCGCGCGCCCACCGCAGGGTAATATGCCCGCGCCGACGCACCCAACCCCACAACAGACACGTCCAGACCGGTGGACACACGCACCAAACCTTTTGCCCCCGAAAGACCGCGTTGCATCAACGAATGGGTTGCCAGGGCCTCGTCCAGCCCATCCTCGGCCAATGCCGCCTCAAGCAGCGCAACGCTGGTCTGATATGTCAGCCGATCGACAACCATCTGCGCCACCTGCTCCGCCGATTCCGCAAGCCGCTCTCCGGCACCAGTACGCCGCCGCCCGAACAAGACGCAGGCCATCCGCGCAGCCTCGGCATCCCATGTGCTCAAACCACCCAGCACATGGCTCGCATCCGATGGGGTCAGACCCGCCACCTGCACCAACCCACGGCCCACAAGGCGCTTGAGCGCGCCATGCTCCATCCGTGTGCGCAACACGGCACCCAAGCCATGCACACCGTCACCAATACGGGCCAACAGGTCCGCATCCCGCGCCGCCAAACCATCCGTCTGCACACCCGGCACTGCCCGCACGAAACGTCCGTCATGCTCACCCGGCGTGGCGCTCCGCATCTGCGCCTCGAGCACGGGCAGCACGGCCTCCGGCGCCTCCGGCGCCAGCAAGGACACCGGCAACACCCGGCGCGGTCCAAGGGTCACGCCACCGCGCAAACCTTCGGCAACAAAATGCACCTCGCTGTCACCGCCCAACCCGGTCGTGCGCATCGCCACGGCCTCGACCATGGTGCGGTGCGGACCAACACGCGCACCATCCGGATCAATCACGGGCCGACCACCCCGCAACACGGCCACATCCGTGGTCGTACCCCCGATGTCGCTGACCAGCGCATGATCCGCCCCGGTCAGCCAGCGCGCGCCCACAATGGACGCCGCCGGACCACTCAGGATCGTCTCGATGGGCCGCGCCCGTGCTTGCGTGGACGACATCAACGCCCCGTCTCCCCGCACAACCATCATCGGCGCTCGGATGCCAATGGTGCGCAGTTCCGCCTCGGCCCGACCGATCAGCGCATCAATCATGCCAATCAGCCGCGCATTCAGAACAGCCGTCAACGCGCGCTTGGGTCCGCCCAGTTTCGCAGACAACTGGTGAGAGGCGGACACGGGCAACCCCGTTACATCGCGCACCAGGTCCATGGCACGCACTTCATGTGCAGGGTTGCGCGTGGCGAACTGCCCGGCGACGGCAAACCCGCTCACATCCTGTTTATGCGTCTCCAAAAAGGCTGAAAGGGCTGTTTCGTCAAGCGGTGCAGCCTCAGACCCGTCATGCTTGTGCCCGCCTGCCAGAACAATGACAGGATCACCGCCCAGCGCATCAGCCAGCCCCTGCGTCTCAAGATCCTGCGCCCGAAAGCCGATATAGACCAACGCGACGCGCCCGCCCTGCCCCTCAACCAAAGCATTGGTGGCAAGGGTCGTGGACAGGGACGCCATGCCAACCTCCGCCGGATCAACGCGGGCCTCTTTCAACACTGCACGCACAGCGCGCCCAACACCCACGGCCAGATCATGGCGCGTGGTCAGCGACTTGGCCCGGGCCAGAACCCGCTCCTCATCCTGCAACAGAACCGCGTCGGTATAGGTGCCGCCCGTATCCACACCCAGCAAAATCGCCATGCTCATTCCCCGTTTTCGAGCAGCCCTACAGCGCTCGCTTGCGACCCGTCGCGCTCAATTGCGTCACCGCCCAGCGCGCCGCGTCAGCCACCGCCGCATCCGGGTCGTCTACCAGGGCCTGCACGGCAGGCAACAGGTCAGGGCGCCCCGAATTGCCGATGGCATAGGCCACGTTGCGGACAAACCGATCCCGCCCGATCCGTTTGACGGGCGACCCCGAAAACCGCGCCCGAAACCCTGCGTCGTCAAGGGCGGCCAGCTCAGCAAGAGGCGGCTGCCCCACAGCGCCTAAATAGCGCATGTCGCTGGCAGCAACGGCAAACTTGTTCCATGGGCAGACCGCAAGGCAGTCGTCACAGCCGTAAATCCGGTTGCCCAGACTGGGGCGCAGCTCTTCGTCCACCGGCCCCTTATGCTCGATCGTCAGGTACGAAATGCAGCGCCGCGCATCCAGCTGATAGGGTGCCGGAAAGGCGTTCGTCGGACAGATATCCAAACAGGCGCGACACGACCCACAATGATCGATCTCGGGCGCGTCGGGTTCCAGTTCCAAAGTCGTGAAGACAGACCCTATAAAGGCCCAATTGCCCCAATCCCGGCTCAACAGATTGGTGTGCTTGCCCTGCCAGCCCAGGCCCGCTGCCTGCCCCAAAGCCTTCTCAGGCACGGGTGCAGTATCGACAAACACCTTAATTTCACCACCCGCCGTTTCAATCAACCAGCGACCAAAACGCTTCAAACGCTTCTTGACGATATCATGGTAATCCCGCCCCTGCGCGTAAACGGAAACAGCCCCCAATTCGGGCCGTTCCAGCACCGCCAACGGATCATGCTCGGGTGCATAGCTCTCGGCCAGCATGATCACCGACCGCGCATCGGGCCAAAGCGCCGCCGGATTGCCGCGCCACTGCATCCGCTCCGCCATCCAACCCATCTGCCCATGCCGCCCGGCCTCAACAAAGGCAGCCAACCGCCCCG
This sequence comes from uncultured Tateyamaria sp., assembly GCF_947504105.1. GTDB lineage: Bacteria > Pseudomonadota > Alphaproteobacteria > Rhodobacterales > Rhodobacteraceae > Tateyamaria. The sequence goes on along the minus strand of NZ_CANNGP010000012.1, from coordinate 29,320 downwards.
GCACATCCGGCACAGCATCCGGGCGACAGACCCGCGCCATCACGAACCCCTCATCCAGAGCCCGGCGTATGACCCGTTCCTTCAGGTCCATCTCTTCCATGTTTCAAAAAAATCCCGGGGGTCCGGGGGCTGGCCCCCGGTCCGACGCAAAGGATCAGAAATCCAGATCATTGTAATGCCGCGGCGGCGGGAACCCCGGCACCTGATCGGCCAGGATACTCCGAAAGGCAGGGCGCGACTTGATCTTCGCATACCAATCCTTGACCACCTCGCTGCGGTTCCAATCCACATCAGAGATATAGTCCAAAGACGACAGATGCGCAGCCGCGGCGAAATCGGCCAGTGTCATGTTGTCCCCCGCCAACCAGCGACGGTGATCCAGCAGCCACGTCATGTAGTCGAGGTGATACTTGATCGCCTTCGCCCCATCCTTGACATTGCGGCTGTCGGGAAAGCCCTGCCCCATCATCTTCTTGTTCACCCGCTCGTAAAGCAGTTTCGACGTCACTTCCTGGTGGAACTTATCGTCAAACCAACCCACCAAGCGGCGCACCTCCAGCTTGGCCACAGCGTCCGAGGGCATCAGCGACGGCTCGGGCCGCGTCTCTTCGATGTACTCACAGATGGCGGCGCTTTCGCTCATCATCACGCCGTCCAGACGCAACACAGGCACCTTGGCCGCCGGGTTGCGACGCAGGAAATCCGGATCCGCCTCCCAATACCGCTCCTCGACCAGCTCAACCTCGATCTTCTTCTCGGCAAGGCTCAGACGCACCTTGCGGCAGAACGGGGACAGGGGAACGTGGAACAGGCGGGCCATGGTCAATCCGGTTTGGTCAAACGTTTGGCATCCATGCACGGCTGGCCCGCGATTTTCAACTCTGGAAACACCCCGCACGGCCATCCGCGCGGATCGTGGCCGCCCCATCCAGGATCTGACCGGCCCGTTTGCGCACGTAAGACGAGGGCTGACTGGCTGACCGGCCCTTGGGGTTCGGCAGGATTGCGGCCAGACGGGCTGCCTGCACATTCGACAGCGCGTCGGGGCCAACACCAAAGTAATGGCGCGCAGCGGCTTCCACGCCAAAAACACCCTCATCGAACTCGGCCACGTTCAGATAAACCTCTAGAATGCGGCGCTTCGACCACAACGCCTCGACCAACGGGGTCATCGCCGCCTCCATCACCTTCCGCAGCCAGGACCGGCCATGCCACAGGTACACGTTCTTCACGACCTGCTGGCTGATGGTGGATGCACCACGGCTGGCACCCGCATCAATCGCGCGGCGAATGGCCACCACGTCCAGACCCCAATGCAGACAGAAATTGGCGTCCTCGGCGGCCACGGCCGCCCGCGCCATGATCGGGGCAATCTCCTCTATCGGCACCCATTCGTGATCCACTCCACCCAGACGGCGGGATTCCTGCATCATGTACAGGGTTGTCGGCGGGTTGATGACCGACCAGACCAAGGCCGCCACCACGGCGATCAGAAACACCACGCTCACACCGCGCAATGTCCACCGGAACAGCCAACGCCCGGGACGAAACCGGCGCTTTGTCTTGGCCTTTGATGTGCGTTTACTGCTCTTTCTTGCCATGTGTTCAGCTATAGGGCGCGGAACATCCCAAGTGAACTATCGCGCCAGAGATTGGGCAAGATAGGTGCCAATACGACGCGCTCCTGACGGAGAGGGATGGATACCGTCAAACGCAAATAGCGACCGGTCAGAAGGGTCGATCACGTCCTCGCTGTCAACAAAGCGCAGGCCGGGGGTGACCTCGGCCAACCGGGCAAGACGCGCGTCATACTCCACCAGATACGGACGGCAACCGATGAACTGCCCCGACCGTGCGCTGGCGTAGTACCCCATCCAGATCACCTGTACCCCGCTCCGGCGCAGCCGGGCCAGAAAGGCGGGGACCTCGCCCGTCAGGTCCGGCGCAATCAAACCGTTCAGAACACTGTGACAGGCACGACACCTGCAATCGTTCAGAAAATCATTGGCCCCACCATTGATCAGGATCACATCCCATGGTCCGTCACGGTATTGCGCCCGCACATCGAAACCCGTGGCACGTCCCAAGGCCGACGCGTTGGAAAACCGCGACGCCGCAACCGCCTGATTATCGACCCGGGCACCCAACACATCACCCATGACAGAAGGGATGTCGCGACCCGTCCATTTGTGCCAGGCCATGATACTGTCGCCGATTGCCAAAACACGTATCTGCTCGGCCGACGCCGCACCGGTCATGACCCAAAGAACAAGAACAATCAGTCGCATGCATGTAAGATATGGCAGGCGTTCACGAAGGCCAGACAGCAACGCACGGTTTACCAATTCATCAAAAATTAAACTTAATTACAAAGTGTTATTCACTAATGGATGTTAACACTATCTGCTATCCTCACCGTGGTGGAGGCGTTCAAGCCCACACGGAGATAGGAGATGATCGAAACAACAACCGGCGTCCAACCGGGCGCCATCGCCCACCAGTACCGCGTGCTCAACCCAGCCGACGCAGCGCTGGTCTGGGTGCTGAAATGGTCCGGTGACGCGAACCATGTCATTGCCAACCAACTCGGCACAATGCCAACGCGTGTCGCCGACATCCTCGCAGAGAACACCCATGTCGGCAGCAAGGAACGGGCAACCAGTATGGTCGCCCGCCCCGAGGGCTAATTATTCTGCCGGAATCGCGGTTGCCTCTTCGCTGATCGGGTGCGCCAGCTTATCCAGCATCTCCTTCGGACAGATCTGAAGGAAATTGTGCTGCTCGACATCCCAGTGCTGAAGGATGTTGGCAGCCTTGGCGCTGCCCGTCTCTTCAAGATGGCGTTCCAGAAGCCCTTCCAGCTGGGCCTTCCAATGCTCCACGGCCACGGGGCAAGTCACCAGTGTCTCCATGTTCATGAGCGCCTGTGATTTGCCGTCAGGATCATAAAGATATGCCATGCCGCCGGTCATACCCGCGCCAAAGTTGGCGCCGATCTCTCCCAGGATGACGGCAACACCGCCGGTCATGTACTCGCACCCGTTCGATCCGCAACCCTCGATCACCACCGTGGCACCCGAGTTGCGCACCGCGAACCGTTCGCCCGCGCGACCGGCGGCAAACAGGTACCCATCGGTCGCGCCGTACAGCACTGTGTTGCCGATGATCGTGTTGTCCGCAGCCACGATGGGGGATGCCATCGGCGGACGCACCACGATGGTACCGCCCGACAGGCCCTTGCCCACATAGTCATTGGCATCGCCGGACACTTCCAGCTTCAGCCCCGGCGCGGCGAAGGCCCCCAGGGATTGGCCAGCCGATCCCGTCAACTTGACGGTCAGGTGGTCAGATTGCAGCGTATTCCGCATCCCGAACTTGCGCACGATATGGCTGCTGGTGCGGGTGCCCACGGTCCGATGCGTGTTCTGCACGGCATATTGCAGCTGCATCTTCTCGCCATCCTCAAGGAACCGCGCCGCGTCGCGCACAATCTGCGCGTCCAGCGTGTCCGGCACCGCGTTGCGATCCTTGTCGCGGTTATAAACGATGTCTGCCGCCCCATCGACCGAGATCAGCATGGGGTTCAGGTCCAGATCATCCAGATGGGCCGATCCGCGCGACACCTGCGCCAGCAGGTCCGCCCGGCCAATCACCTCGTCCAGCGACCGCGCGCCAATCTCGGCCAGCAGCTCGCGCACTTCCTGCGCATAGAACGTGATCAGGTTGACCACCTTGTCCGCGTTGCCCGTAAACTTCTCGCGCAGAGACTCGTCCTGCGTACACACACCCACCGGGCACGTGTTCGACTGGCACTGACGCACCATGATGCAGCCCATCGCGATCAGGGCGGCGGTGCCAATCCCGTATTCCTCGGCCCCCAGCATCGCCGCCATCACAATGTCACGGCCGGTGCGCAGACCACCATCGGTTCGCAGGGTGATCCGGTCCCGCAGGTTGTTCATCGCAAGTACTTGGTGGGCTTCGGTCAGGCCCATTTCCCATGGCAGGCCAGCGTATTTGATCGAGGTCGCAGGCGACGCGCCCGTGCCACCATTATGGCCCGAAATCAGGATCACGTCGGCTTTCGCCTTCGCCACACCGGCCGCAATCGTGCCAACGCCGGACGAGGCCACCAGCTTCACCGTCACCTTGCAGCGCGGGTTGATCTGCTTGAGGTCATAGATCAGCTGCGCAAGGTCCTCGATCGAATAGATGTCGTGGTGCGGCGGGGGCGAGATCAGGGTCACACCCTTGGTCGAGTGCCGCAGCCGCGCAATCAGGTCGGTGACCTTCATGCCAGGCAGTTGCCCACCCTCACCGGGCTTGGCGCCCTGCGCCACCTTGATCTCCAGTTCTTCGCACTGGTTCAGGTACTCGGCGGTCACGCCAAAGCGGCCCGACGCCACCTGCTTGATCTTGGCCGACGGGTTGTCACCATTCGGCTCGGGGTGGAAGTGGGCTGGGTCTTCGCCGCCCTCACCACTGTCCGACTTCGCGCCAATCCGGTTCATCGCCACGTTCAGCGTCTTGTGTGCTTCGGGGCTCAGCGCGCCCAGCGACATCCCCGGCGTGACAAAGCGTTTCCGGATCGAGGTGATGCTTTCCACCTCTTCCAGCGGCACGGGCTTGCCCAGTGGCTTGATGTCCAACAAGTCCCGCAGATGGATAGGCGGGTTCGACCGCATCTTGGCCGAATACTGCTTCCACAGCTCGAACGACGCACGGTTACACGCCATCTGCATCATATGCATGCTGGTCGCTTCCCACGCATGCGTCTCGCCCGACTTCCGCGCCTTGTAGAAGCCGCCGATGGGCAGCACGTTTGTGCCCGTCCAGCCTTGGGCATGGACCTCTTCGGCCTTGGACTGGATGCCGGTCACACCGATGCCGCTGATGCGGCTGGTCATGCCCGGGAAATACTCGGCACACATCGCGCGGGACAGACCCACGGCCTCGAAATTCAAGCCACCGCGATAGGACGACACGACGCTGATACCCATCTTCGCCATGATCTTGAGCAGCCCCTGGTCAATGGCGTTGCGATAGCGCGCCACAGCCTCGGTCAGGCTGCCATCCAGCAGGTTTCGGTCAATACGGTCGGCCAGTGAATCCTCGGCCAGATAGGCGTTCACGACCGTCGCACCACAGCCAATCAGAACGGCAAAGTAGTGCGGGTCGATGCACTCGGCACTCCGCACATTCAGCGAACAGAAGGTCCGCAACCCCTGCCGGGTCAGATGCGAATGCACAGCAGATGTCGCCAGTATCATCGGCATCGCCACCTTGTCCGCATCCGAATGCTGGTCGGTCAGCACGATGTGGCCAGCACCCGACCGCACAGCCTCTTCCGCCGCGGCCCGGATGCGGGCCAGTCCCGCGCTCAACGCGCCCTGTCCGGGCTCGAACGTACAGTCGATCTCGACCAGATCGGCATTCAGCTGCGTGATCAACTCATCCCACTGCGCATTGCCCACGAACGGGCTGTCCAGCGTGATGATCTCGGTCTGCGCGCTGCTTTCATCCAGCACGTTCTTGAGGTTCCCGAACCGCGTCTTCAGGCTCATCACCCGATACTCGCGCAAGCTGTCAATCGGCGGGTTCGTCACCTGGGAAAAGTTCTGCCGGAAGAAATGGGACAGCGGCCGGTACTTCTTGGACAACACGGCCGACGGCGTATCGTCGCCCATGGATGCCAGCGCCTCTTTCCCATCCTCAGCCATCGGGGACAGAATATTCTCCAGCTCCTCAATCGAATAGCCAGCGGCAATCTGACGGCGGCGCAACGCCTCACCCTCAAACAGCGCCTTCTCGGTCACACCGGACAGGGCAGATTCAAGATCGGTGATCTTGCCCACCCATTCACCAAAGGGCTGCGACGCCGCCAGCTGGTCCTTGATCTCGGTGTCGTGGAACAGCTTGCCCTCGACCATATCAATGGCCAGCAACTGGCCCGGGCCCAGCGCGCCCTTCTCAACCACGCCAGCCTCTTCCAAGGGCACCATCCCGGTCTCGGACCCGGCAATGACCATCCCGTCATTGGTCACGACATACCGCATGGGGCGCAACCCGTTCCGGTCCAGACCGGCACAGACCCAGCGGCCATCGGTCATCGCCAATGCGGCGGGACCGTCCCACGGCTCCATCACCGAGTTGCAGTAGGAATACATGTCGCGCCACGCCTGCGGCAACTCAACGGCCTGCTTCGACCACGATTCAGGCACCAGCATGGTCTTGGCCATCGGCGCATTGCGGCCCGCACGCACCAGCATCTCGAACACGGCATCCAAAGCGGCCGAGTCACTCGACCCGCTGGCAACGATGGGCTTGATGTCTTCGGCCATCTCGCCAAAGGCACCGCTTGCCATGCGGATTTCGTGGCTCTTCATCCAGTTCAGGTTGCCCTTCAACGTGTTGATCTCACCATTATGGGCCAACATGCGGAAGGGCTGGGCCAGCCACCACTGCGGGAAGGTGTTGGTGGAATAACGCTGGTGATAAATGGCAAAGGCACTCTCGAACCGATCATCCAACAGGTCCGGATAGAACTCCGCCACCTGCTCGGCCAACATCATGCCCTTGTAGATGATCGACCGGCACGACATCGATGCGATGTACAGCTCTGGCACCTGCGCGGCAGCCGCAGCTTTCTCGATCCGACGACGAATGACATACAGCTCACGCTCAAACGTCTCTTCATCCACACCCTTCGAATTCGAGATCAGGATCTGCTCAATCTCGGGCCGGGTCGCGTTCGCCTTATCACCCAGGCACGAGATATCGACCGGCACATGGCGCCAGCCATAGATGTAATAGCCCATGCGCAGCACTTCGGTTTCCACGATGGTCCGGCAGGTCTCTTGCGCGCCAAAGTCGGTGCGGGGCAGAAACACCTGCCCCACGGCCACCATCTGATCACGATTGGGGGTGTGGCCCGTACGCTCGATCTGGTCGTAAAAGAACGCCTCGGGGATCTGCACATGAATACCCGCGCCGTCGCCGGTCTTGCCATCCGCATCCACAGCACCCCGGTGCCAAATGGCTTTCAGCGCCTTGATCCCGTTTTCAACAACAGCCCGGCTTTTGGTGCCATCCACGGACACAACCAGACCCACACCGCAAGACGAATGCTCCTCGGCCTCGGAATACAGACCATTCTCGGCCATAAACGTGCGCTTGGCTTCTTCGCGGCGAACCCAGTCAGCATCATATTTGGTCATGTCAGTCTCCTTCCGACGATGTGAACATCGCAATCGTTTCGTCTGTGGTCAGGCGACGGTGGTCGCCACTCAGCGCATAGCCCGCAGGGCACATGTCGCTAAAGAATTCGAGTTTGAGCGGCACATCATCGATGTCCGCAAACAGGCCCGCAGCCGGATGGCGCGCACCATCGGCAACGGTGGAATAGAACAATGTCGATCCGCACGTGCCGCAAAACCCCCGCTCCGCCCAATCGGACGACCGAAAAGTCGTCACGGGGCCGTCGAACGACAATGTGCCCTCATCCACGGCCAGCGACATGAACATCGAACTGGTGTGCTGACGGCACATGTCACAATGACAGGCGCGCACAATCGGCTTGCTGATCGTCGCTTTGGCGGTGACGGCACCGCACATGCAACGCCCTTCTATGTCTCTGGGAAGGGTCATGGTGTCGCCTCGCTGCCCAGAGCAGGATTGATCGCCAACACGTCGGCGCGCGTAAGCCGCTTTTGCCCTGCATCTTCCAGATGCAAGCCTTTGGGCGTGTGATCGACATAGATTTCGTGGCTCAGGGTGAACGCGTCCGGGTCATCAAAGATGCCCAGCGGCAGATCGGCACCGCCAAACCATTTGTCCTGCTTCGTTTGACGGAAATACAGGTTGGTCCCACATTCCCGGCACCAGGCCCGTTCGGCCCAATCACTGGTTGCACGGGTCGCGATGTGTTCGGCTCCGGTCCAGGTCAGATCATCGGTCTTCACGCTGACCTCAAACAGCGCCGATCCGGTCCAGCGGCGGCAGGACGGGCAATGGCAGATGCCAAAAGTAGTCGGCACATTACACGCAGCAAAACGGACCGCCCCACACAGGCAGCCTCCGGTCGCTTTGTCCAACATGTCGTTCATCTTCAGACGTCCTTAACCTTCTGGGTCATTCGGGTCAGCGATGCTGTCCTGTTGCCTTGATCTTTTGTTCAGGTTTCGGGCCCATCCGAAACTTCGCGGTTTGGGCCGGAAAATGTGCGGTTTTCCAAAATCGCTGGAAAACGGCGGCTTTCAGGGGTACCAAACTTCGCAGTTTCGATCCGAAACTACGCGGTTTACTCTGCCGCGATCACCTGCGCTGTCGCGTTGAACTGTTCAAGGATCGCGTCGGCACAGTCCCGTCCATCCCGGATCGCCCACACCACCAGCGAAGCGCCCCTCACGATATCACCCACGGCATAGACACCGTCGACGGCGGTCTTGCCCGTGGTGAATTGCGCCTTGATCGTGCCCCAGCGGGTGACGTCCAAACCGTCCGTATCCCAAAGCGTCGGCAGATCCTCAGGCTCAAAGCCCAATGCCTTGATGACAATATCCGCCTCTTCGACATAGTCGGCACCTTCGATCACCTCGGGCGCTTGGCGACCCGTGGCATCAGGGGCACCCAGACGCATCTTTTGCACCATGACTCCGGCCACCTTTTCGCCGTCGGTGGTAAAGCCCTTGGGCGCGCTCAACCATTCGAACACAACGCCTTCTTCTTCGGCGTTCTGCACTTCGCGTTGCGAGCCGGGCATGTTCGCGCGGTCCCGGCGATACAGGCATTTCACGCTCGTTGCACCCTGCCGGATCGACGTCCGCACACAATCCATCGCGGTGTCGCCACCACCGATGACAACCACCCGCTTGCCTTCCGCGTTCAGGCGACCGCTATCAAAGTCAGCGACATCATCGCCAAAGCTTTTGCGGTTCGACGCTGTCAGGAAATCAATTGCCTTCTCAATGCCTGCTGATTCACCGTTAGGCATTGAAAGGTCACGGCTTTTGTACACGCCCGTGGCGATGATGACGGCATCATGCGCCGCGCGGATATCATCGAAAGCGATGTCTTCGCCCACGTTGCAATTCTGCTTGAAGGTCACGCCGCCCAGCTCAAGCTGTTCGTTGCGGCGCATGACCACGTCCTTCTCCAACTTGAAGCCGGGGATGCCATAGGTCAGCAAACCGCCCGCACGATCATAGCGGTCATAGACGGTGACTTGAACACCGGCGCGGCGCAGCACGTCCGCAGCGGCCAGCCCGCCGGGACCCGCCCCGATGATGCCGACAGATTCGGCCCGCTCCGTGCTCGGCTTGATGGGCAGAACCCAGCCCTCTTCCCAGGCTGTGTCCGTGATGTATTTCTCGACCGACCCGATAGTGACGGTGCCGTGGCCCGACTGTTCGATCACGCAATTGCCTTCACACAGACGGTCCTGCGGACAGATGCGGCCACAGATCTCAGGGAAAGTGTTGGTCGCCTGGCTCACCTCATAAGCTTCACGCAAACGCCCCTCGGCGGTCAGTTTCAGCCAATCAGGAATATTGTTGTGCAAGGGGCAATGAGACTGGCAATAGGGCACCCCACATTGCGAACAGCGGCTTGCCTGCTCCTTCGCCTTCGCATCGGCGTACTCGGCATAAATCTCCCGAAAATCCTCGCGACGCACCTCAGCCCCACGCTTCTCAGGCATGTCACGTTCGATCTTCACGAATTTCAGCATCGGTTGTTCGGCCAAGGTTTATCCTCCAACAATCGGTCTGCGCCGTTTATGATATCGAGAAGAAGATTAAAAGTCAGTAATATTGACATACTTTGCGATTCTTCATCAAATCACTACGTCAGTTCGACAAAATTACCTGAAATATATATCCGATACGGACCTATATTCTCGCTTTACGTTCAGAATCAAAGGCTTGTAACGTCACTGTATCATAGGGCTGGGCGCAAGATGACTCTTTTTCAACTTTTGATGGTGGCCATTATTCAAGGCATCACCGAATTCTTGCCCGTGTCATCTTCGGGGCACCTGATCTTGTTACCAGCGCTGACTGGTACACCAGATCAAGGCTTGGCTATCGATGTTGCAGTACATGTGGGCACCTTGCTGGCCGTGATCCTGTATTTCTGGACCGATGTGCGGATCGCCGCACAGGGCCTGACGCGGCTCGCGCAGCGCAAGGTCGACACGCAGGGTGCGTTTCTGGCGCTCTGCCTGATCACAGCGACGATTCCTGCGCTGATTGTTGGCCTCGTCATCAAGGTGACCGGGCTGGACGAAGCGATGCGCAGCGCCGCCGTGATCGGATGGACAATGCTGATCTTCGGCTTGCTTCTCTATTGGGCCGACAGACGCGGCCTCGCGGATCGTAGCGCAGAACGGTGGACCATCAAACATGCGGGCCTTATGGGCCTTGCCCAATGCCTTGCCCTGATCCCCGGCACATCCCGGTCTGGTATCACGATCACCGCCGCACGCGCCCTTGGCTACGAGCGTGAAGGGGCGGCCAAGTTGTCCATGCTGATGTCGATCCCGGTGATCCTCGCCTCCGGCGCAGTACTCAGCATCGACGTTGTGAGCGAGGCAAACTGGGCGGTCATGCGCGACGCGATCATCGCTGCAGCCTTTGCTTTCATCGCTGCTCTGGCCGCTCTGGTTTTGATGATGCGGTTGCTGCGCAGTGTCAGCTTTACGCCTTACGTGATTTACCGTGTCATCCTCGGGGCTGGTTTGCTGATCTGGGCCTATAGCTAGGCGCGCAGGTTCCGAGCGCTTTCCTTGATCGCATCGTATTGCCCTGATGGACGGAAGCGCCACAGATAGTCTTGCAACACAGAACTCATCGCGATCGGATCGATCCCAAGATCGCCAAAGCCCTTGGCGTCCTCAGCCACCACATTGTCATTGCGCAGGTTGCGAACCTGATCACGCGTAATCTGCGCCGGGATCAGTCCCAACGTCAGCGCATTCAGCGTGTCAAAGCCCAGCCCCATTATGGAAGCAAGCCAGAAAGGAATGTTCACAACCGCACGGCGACGGCGGATCACTTCGAGCATGACAGCCAACAGTTCGCGGAATGTGCGAACGTCCGGACCACCAAGCTCGTATACACCCGCCGCGGCATCCGTGGTCAGCGCGCGTTCAGCCGCCTTGGCCACATCATCAACATAGACGGGTTGGAAACGGGTCTCAGCACCCACAACGGGCAAGATCGGACTCAAGCGTGACATAGACGCAAACCGGTTAAAGAACTGATCTTCGGGACCAAAGATGATGGATGGACGCAAGATCACGGCGTCCGGCATGTTCTGCAAGACCGCGGCTTCGCCCTCTGCTTTGGTCCGGGCATAGTCGCTGGCACTTTCGGCATCAGCGCCAATTGCGGACACGTGGACCATCTGCCGCACGCCTTGCTCGGCTGCGATGCGGGCAATCCGTTCCGCACCTTCGGCCTGCACAGCATCAAATGTGTTCTTGCCATTTTTGGCGAGGATACCAACGCAGTTCACAACGGCGTCTGCGCCCATCATGACTTGTGCCACCGACGCATCATCGCGGATGTTGCACAGAACAGGTTCAACCTGGCCTACAACACCGTAGGGTTTGACAAAGATCGCCTCGTTCGGGCGGCGTACGGCGACGCGTACGCGCCAACCTGCCTTGGCCATCCGTCTTGCGATGTACCGCCCTACAAAACCGGATCCGCCATAGATCGTGACCAGCTGGGACATATTTTGCTCCTCGCGCACAGGTTCGAAACGGGTCTATCCCTCACCTGCCGCGCAGACAAGACGCCAATTTGGCGCGGAGTCAGGCCTGAGCCACATGTGAAAGCCCTAACCGCAAGCCCCCTGCATGCCGGAAACGAACTTAGCAGAATCGGATTGACACCCCCAACCACCAAGCTTAAACGACGCTCCACCAACCCGTGCCCAGATGGCGGAATTGGTAGACGCGCTAGCTTCAGGTGCTAGTGTCCGTATGGACGTGGAGGTTCGAGTCCTCTTCTGGGCACCATCCTTTCCAAAACCAGCAAAGCGGCACTTGAGCGGAGCGGTTTCAAGGTATTCTTAACTGCTGCAGGACATTGACCCAGCTCCAATCGCTTGCAGATGTCGGGACGAAAGCTCTGTCCTAGGCCATAGAGTAAAGTTGCCGAAAAAGCGCAGCCGAGGACCCTCAATTCCACCTCAAGGGGCTACGCTGGAATACTTTTTAAATTCTGGCGGTTTATTAAAACCCGTTTTGCGGGAATACTACTGAGCATTCTCAATCGGTGTTTACTCATGTTCCGGCCAAGTTTTTTTGCACTCACGTTTTGCTTGTTTCTGCCACTGCTCAATGCCGCCACCATTTTCGCGGCGAGCGAAGAGACTAAGGCCCAGCCCGCCGGCTTGCCTCTTCCAAATAGCCTTCCACTCATTGACTACGAGAAGGTTCTGTTCCCATGGGTCGCCAGACGCGAATACGTTGGTCTGAACTGGAAGCGAGACAAAAGCTGGCGAGACACCGGACCCTTCGTTTTCAACATGAGCTTTGGCATCCACCCCGCCGTGCGCATGTATTACTCACCTGAAATCATGTCTTGGCTTGAAAATGGCCGCGAAGGTGCAATTCAGGATGGCGCAATCGTCATCAAGGAAATGGTGAATCCACCGTCTGCCAAATACAACGAACATCACGCGGCGCTTGTCGAAAAATACAAGGATGACCCCGAAAAAGTCACCAAGGAAATGGCCGACTATGCCTATGACACCGGCGGGCTGAATTGGACGGTCATGGTCAAGGACAGCCAGCTGTCGCATGGCGGGTGGTTCTTTGCCTCGGTCTATTTCGCCGACAAGGACGACATGAAAGCGCGCAAGCCGGTCATCGACAATTTCCAGCCGCCCTACAGCCCACCGCTCGGAGCGGGCGGCGACGGGATGTGTATGCGCTGCCATGCGTCTGCGGCCGAAGAGCTGATCTTTTCCGCACTCGAGAACATCGAAGGATATCCGGGCGAACCGTTAATCTTCCGCGTCGATGAAAGCTGGCGAGACCTGCCAAAACAGCAAAAACCTGCATTCGGTGTGGATCTGACGACGTTGATCGAAGCCTATTTGAACGATCCCCACGATCCAGCCGCCATGCGCGCCGCACATGTGGCGGCCGCAACCGCGTCTCCCGTCGATCAGAACCCTGAGTTCACCGCCATGTTCCCCGGCACGGGCGGGGTCGATATTACGCGGGCCAACTTGCAAACCCTGCCAAGCGAATGGCTGGACCATGTGCCCGCCCGCCCCAATGACACCCAGCACTTCCTGACCTCCGACAACTGTCTTGGATGCCATGGCGGCCTGGGCGGTGCGCCATCAGGCGTGACCATGTTCATCAAGAACGGCCCGGACTATGGCGACGGGTATAACATCTCTGAATATGGTGAATGGCGCTGGTCCCCCATGGGTCTGGCCGGGCGCGACCCGATTTTCTATGCGCAACTGGAATCAGAGTTTGCGCTGCTGGACCAAGCCGGTGTCGGCGACTTGTCCGGCAACCTGGGCACGACATGCCTGTCCTGTCACGGTGCCATGGGACAGCGCCAGCTCGAGATTGACGCATATGCCAATCCCGATCTCGGGCTGGACGGCAATAACTTCAAACCCGAATACGTCCTGTTGCATGACCCGCTGACGCTGGAAGAAAAAGACCAGCAAATCGCGGATGGCACTTACCCCTATCACGAGTACGGAAACCTCGCGCGCGAGGGCATCTCGTGCGCCGTGTGCCACCACATCGCGCCGCCAGAGCGGGCAGATGGGCAACCGGATTACAACAAACTCGATACCTATCTGATGAACGGCACCACCGGCGTGTTCCGCATGAACGCGGCGGATGAATTGATCGGCCCCTATTCTGACGTCCGGCAAAAGCCGATGCAGAATGCGATGGGCATAACGCCGCTGCACAATGACTACATCAAGGACAGCGAGATGTGTGGCGCCTGCCATACGATCAACCTGCCCAATGTGGATGCTGCAACTGATCAGCCATTGCCCGGGTTCACACCTGCCGAACAGGCCATCCTCAACGACTCCGCAAAGAATGCGGTTGCGTTCCTGAAGGATGAGTTTGGCGTCACATATCGCGAGCCGCTGGTGCAGTTTCAGCACTCGGTTGAACAGGCGACATTCATTGAATGGCAGAACAGTGAATTCGCCGACGCGGGCACGGCGCAGTCCTGTCAGGACTGCCACATGAAAAGCAACTTCGAAACTGTGGGTGGGACGGTGAATATCGAAAGCCTGACCACCCAAATCGCATCAATTCAGGACACCAACCTGCCCGAAGTGCCCAACGCGCTACCGCATGAAGAAATCGATGTGCCGTTCCGCGACACCTACAAACGTCACAACTTTGTCGGTCTCAACGCCTTTATGGTGAAGATGTTGTCGCAGTTCGACGAAGAGATGGGATTGGGTCCCAAGGATCCAATGACTTACGCGACAAATGGCGCGCAACTGTCACTCGATACGATGGCTCTGCAGGCGCGGGATGAAACGGCAGATGTTGCAATCGAAAGCCTGACGGAAAGCAACGGCACGCTCGAAGCCGTGGTCAGTGTCGATAACAAGACCGGTCACCGTCTGCCATCAGGCGTGGGCTTTCGCCGTGCATTTTTGGAAGTTCGAGCAACGGATGCCAGCGGCAAGCAGTTGTGGTGCTCTGGTTGCACAAACGGCGCGGGGGTCATCATCGGGCCAGACAAACAACCATTGAAGACTGAATTCCTGGACTTTGTGCCACAAGGTGCAACCGAGGCGCTGTATCAGCCTCATCACGATCTCATTGATGATGAAACCCAGGTCCAGATCTACGAAGAGCTGACTCAGAACGCCAAAAAGGAATTCACAACCAGCTTTGTGCATCGGGTCTACCACCCCAAGGACAATAGGCTGTTGCCATGGGGCGCGGCCGAACCCGGCACCGAGGCATTCAAAAAACGGTTCGGTATGTCAGAGGTCACGGCCGCATTCATGAAGGCAACCATGCCCGAAGGGCGCGCAGAGCATGATGCAGGTGTGAAGGCTGGCAAAGATGAATTGACCTATGTGATCACGTTGCCATCAGATGTCGACACCACGGACGTCACCGTATCAGCGACGCTCTACTCTCAAGCGATACCACCCTACTACCTCAAACAAAGGTTTGAAACGGCCCCGAACGGTCCAGCGACGCAACGTTTGTACTATTTGGCCAGCCGTCTGAAAACCAAGGGCACGCTTATCGAGGACTGGAAATTGAAGATACAAGGCGATACCGCCCAGTTGCGCTGAAGTCCTCAAGCAAACGGATATTGAAACCGAATGCCTGATACAGTGCGACGATACAGGTCAAAATCGCCCAAATTTACGCCCTACAGGAAGTTTGAATACAGCGGTGTCATTGCGACAAACGCGATACAAGAACAGAGACATTTGCATTGCGGGCAATCCGAGCCGCGTTGGGGCCGATGACGCGATCTGACAGATCAGGCTTGTGCGCGCCCACGATGATGAAATCAGCATCGCATTTTTGGGCGGCCTCTAGGACCTGTTCATAGACCGTGCCGATTTCGACAATGCACTGAACTTGCCCGGCTTCCGGCAACACATCGTCGACCAGTGCATGCAAAGCAGCTTGGGCAGCATGGGCAGCGTCCTTGAGTGTACCCTCGCGAAAGAATGACCCGACAAACGACATGCCGTAGTCGGGCAGAACGGTCACGACACTCAGTACGGCACCTTGCGGCTGACCGATCTTGTCAGCCTCGGCCAGCAACGCACGCGCGTCATCCATATGGGTCAGATCCACGGCGCATAGGACATGTCTCATGCCAAAACCTCCTTTGGCTGGCGCCGACGCTGCAACAGGAAGACCAGCAAGACCAGCAACAATGCCGGAAGGTAGAAGATTTCCTTGGGCGGACGATCGGCAGGCACTTCAAGCTCTACCAGTTCCCAATCCCAGTCGATGCCCAGTTGTTCCGCTGGCCCACCAAAACTCAGATTGTCGACGAACAGCTTTCCGTCCTCATCCCTGAACTCAATACCCGACGCGTCCAACAGCCGGGTTGCGCCATCGCCACCCGCGGCACCGACAGGCAACAGATATTTGGCATCCACCGGATCGCCGTTCAGATTCTCGCCAATCAATCGTACGCGCAAGGAGGCCTCGGCAGGCGCCGTTTCGGCCATCTGGAACAATGCACTGCCAGGCCGCGTCTCAAACTCTGGCGCGAACTGGTTCAGGAAATATCCCGGTTGAAACAGCACGAAGGCTGCGAACAGCAATATCGCGCTTTCATACAGTCGTGATTTCACCATGAAATAGTTCATCGTGCCCGCCGCAAACAGCAGCATAGCAATGAGGGCCACTATAAAGACAAACACCGCCTGCACAGGTCCCACATCGATCAACAACAAATCCGTGTTGAAGATGAACAGAAACGGCAAAAGTGCTGTTCGGATCGAATAGAAGAACGCTTGGAAACCTGTCTTCAGGGGGTCACCTTTGGAAATGGCGGCCGCCGCAAAGCTCGCCAAACCCACTGGAGGCGTTACATCCGCCATGATCCCGAAATAGAAGACAAACATGTGCACTGCGACCAGTGGAACGATCAACCCGGCTTGTGCGCCCAACTCGACAACCACGCCGGCCATCAACGACGAAACAACGATATAGTTGGCCGTTGTCGGCAGCCCCATGCCCAGTACGATCGAGATCAGCGCCACAAAGAACAACATGGCAAGCAGGTTGCCGCCCGACAGGAACTCGACAAACTCGGCCATGACCTGACCGATACCGGTCAGTGTAACAGCGCCCACGATAATACCGGCAACCCCCATGGCCGCGGCCAGCCCAATCATGTTGCGCGCCCCCGCGATCATACCTTCGGCAATATCACTGACACCGTCTGCCAGCCGTTGAACAACGCCGCCTTCACCCCGGAAATAGGCTTTGAGCGGGTTCTGCGTCAGAAGGATGAACAGCATGGCAATTGTCGACCAGAAGGCTGACAGGCCGGGCGATTTGCGTTCGATCATCAAGAGGTACATCAGCAGGAGGATTGGCATGATGTAGTGTATGCCAGTCTTGAAGATTTCGCGCACCGGCGGCAGGTGCTGCATGGAATCCAGGCTGGTTTCTAGATCCGGGCCCTTGGCCGCGAACTGAACCGCGGCGATGTAAGCGATCAGCATGAGGGCGATGATAACCGCCATCGATGCACCGCCTGCGACGCCGTAAATTGTATCGACAACAAATCCGGTCAGAAACAGCAGGCCGCCCGCGATGACAATAGAAATCGCGATGATGAAGATTGCCCCCAGAATGAACTTGACCGGGTGCATACGGCTGGTGCCGGTCATGCCCATCTTCAGCGCCTCAAGGTGCACGATGTAGACCAACGCCACATATGAAATGGCCGCGGGCACAATGGCGGTCTTGACCACCTCAACATATGAGATGCCGACATATTCCGTCATCAGGAATGCAACGGCCCCCATCACCGGCGGGGTCAGCACCCCATTGATGGACGAGGACACTTCGACCGCGCCTGCCTTGGTAGCAGGAAAACCGACCTTCTTCATCAAGGGGATGGTAAACGTGCCGGTAGTCACAACGTTTGCAATCGAAGATCCAGAGATCAGACCCGTGGCCGCAGATGCGATCACAGCTGCCTTGGCCGGACCGCCGCGAAGGTGACCAAGCGCCGCGAATGCAAGTTGGAGAAAATAGTTCCCGGCACCAGCTTGGTTCAAGAGAGCGCCGAAAAGAACAAACAGAAATACAAAACCTGAAGAAACGCCAAGGGCCACACCAAATACACCCTCGGTCGTCAGCCACATGTGGCTCATTGCCTTTTCGAAGGACGCACCTTTCCATTGCACCACTTCGGGCAAACCTGACCACGACCCGAAAAAGACATAGGCAAGGAAAAACAGCGCCACGCCCATTAGCGGGAATCCAAGCGATCTGCGGGCAGCTTCCATCAACAGGACAAGCCCAATACCCGCCATGATCAGGTCCGTTGTATTCGGTGCACCTGTCCTGTCCGCGACACCGCGGTAGTCCCACCACAGGTAGGATGCGCCCAGTGCCGCGATGATCGCGACAAGCCAGGTCAATATGGGAATATGATGTCGTGGCGAAGATTTCAGGCCGGGGAAGGCGAGGTACGCCAACAAGACCGCAAACCCAAGGTGAATAGCCCGCGTCTGCGTGTCATTCCAAACAAAGCCGACCATGAACGGCAACGGAGAAGCGATCCAAAGCTGATAGATCGCCCAGCACAAGGGCAAGACCCACAAAGCCCGTCGGCCAAATCCGTCCTTTGGCATACGCCCGCCTGTATCGGCGTCGGCGACAATGTCCTCAAGCGCCGGATTCGTTCCGGTGTCTTTTTGCGCGTCTGCCATAAGGTCCCCCAGTGTTCAGTGTTGGCCCAAGGCGCCCCAGGCGCCCTGGGCAGTCTTTTTCATCCCACGTAGGGACGCAAAGCGCTGATCAAAGCAGACCTGCTTCCTTGTAATACTTCTCGGCCCCCGGATGCAGAGGCGCGGACAGGCCGTCCTTGGCCATTTGTTCTTTGGTCAGACGACCAAAGGCTGGGTGCAGCTTTTTAAAGTCGTCGAAGTTTTCAAAAACCGCTTTGACCAAAACATACACGACGTCATCGGACGTCGATGCATCGGTGACAAATGTCGCCTTGGGGCCCCAGGACTCAACATCACTGTCGTTGCCAGGATACAGACCGCCTGGGATAGTTGCAGCTGCATAGGCTGCATTCTCTGCCAGAACAGTGTCGGTTCCGGACGTGGTCAGATCAAGGATCTTGATATCACAGGTCGATGTTGCTTCCATCGAGGATCCGTTCGGCAACCCGGCGGCCCAGATGGCAGCATCCAACTTTCCGTCGCACAGAGCGGCAGACTGCTCGGACGACTTGAGCTCGGCAGCAAGAGCAAAGTCATCAGGCGTCACACCCGCCGCAGCCATCAGCACATCCGCCAGCACCCGGGTACCCGAGCCAGGATTGCCGATATTGACGCGCTTGCCTTTCATGTCACCCACGGATTCGATGCCACTGTCTGCACGCACCATCACGTGCATGGGCTCGGGGTGAACCGAAAACACAGCGCGCAGATCGCCGTAAGGTTCATCGCTTTCAAAGGCACGAATGCCTTCCATGGCCGCTGACTGGACGTCAGACTGAACAACCCCGAAATCCAGTTCACCTTCGCGGATGGTGCGTGTGTTGTACACTGAACCGCCCGTGGACTCGACGGAACAACGCACACCGTGATCCTTTCGGTCCTTGTTCACCAGTCGGCAAATCGCACCGCCAGTAGGATAATACACGCCAGTCACGCCACCGGTGCCAATGGTGATGAAAGTCTGCTCGGCATGGACAATACCACCCGTTGCCGCCAGAGCGACGGCTGCCGCCGTCAGTTTCAGTTTCGCAAACATGTCTTATCTCCCTAGTTGTTATTTCTAATCGACTTAACCGCTCTCGGGTTTCCCTGCTTGCGTGAATGCAGGTTCCACAGCGCGGATCACTTCTTTGCTTCATCGCCCGCTGTCGCCAGAAGCATAGTGATGATTGTCTCGCGCAACACAAGCTTTGCGAGTAGTAGGACAAGAATTGTGGGCTTTCAGTTCAAACATGAAGCCTCGAAAACGAGCTTCTAACGCTGATCGAACGACGTAACGTGGACCCGAGTCCGATGGTCGCGCGCGAAGTGACCTTGTCAGGCGCCAGCGCGAAATTGCGCGCCATGTACGGACCCACACAGCCGTCATTCCGGATCTTCAGGACCAGCGGTTCAGTCCAGGCAGAAACCCCGTTTGCGGATATACGCGCCAAAGTCCGCGCGTTCCGGTTGGCTGTATTGGCGCACCTTGTCATCTGACCACCCATATGGGTCCGCTTCCCCAAACACGTCGACAAAGCGCTGATTTTCATAGGGCTGCTCGTCGACACGGTCTGCATCATAGGCTTGGACAGTCGCACGCAGGTAGTCGTCCTCGTGATACCGGTCCACATGGCACGTAACGTTCAACGGCAGTCGTTTTGCAATCTCGGGCGTCTTGCTTGGATAGCCCAGCGCCAGCCCTGCAAAAGGAAACACATGATCGGGCAGCCCAAGCAAATCCGACACCGCTTGCGCGTCGTTCCGCACGGCGCTGATCGGGCAGCACCCCAGACCTAGGGCCTCGGCTGCTGTGACAAATGCTCCGAGTGCGATGGCCGCGTCCGCTGTCGCGTTGATGACAGCATCCAGATGGTCATTGGCAAACGGCACGTCATGCCACGCATGCAAAAGCCGCTGACGCCGGTTGTTCCCGCAAAACACCAACAGCACAGGCGCCTGCGCGACCCACGCTTGGCCAGACACAAGCTTTGCAAGCTGTGCGCGCGCTTCGGATGATTTCAACACAACGATGTCGCGCTGCTGCAAATCACTTTTGGTGGGCGACGCCAGCGCAATGGCGCAGAGCGTTTGCAACAGATCGTCCGGAACCGGCGTCGCTTCAAAGGCGCGGCACGACCCGCGGGCCGCCATCGATTGCAGCAGCGGCTCCTCTGACATCCCAGTATCGGGCGCGTCAGAATAGCGTGCGGCCAACGCAGTGTTCAGGTCTGGTTCGGAACTTTGTGTCATCCAGCCATCCGGATCGAGTAATTGTAAGCTTTTCTAACAAGAAGCTTCAGAAATTATCGCACTCATTAAGCATTTCTGTAAGCTATACTCTGACACGAAACATGCAGCCCGGGAAAGTCCCAGCCAACCATGACAGCACATTCGCTCAAGGTAACCATCGAACGTGGCCCGGACACGTGGGATGTGTTCGACGTGCCCGCATACGAAAGCCAAACCGTTCTCGACGTTGTGTCTTGGGTGCAGCAGAATGCCGACCCAACGCTCAGCTACCGGTTTGCGTGCCGTGTGGGGATGTGCGGCAGTTGCGCAATGATGGTAAACGGGGTGCCCCGGTGGACCTGTCGCACGCACATGTCCAAGGTCCTCAAGGACAACGCAGTGACTATTGGCCCTCTGCGCAATCTGCCGGTGGTCAAGGACTTGGTCGTCGATATGGACCCGTTCTTTGACAAGTGGGTCGGGGCCGAAGGTGTGCATCATGGCACCCTGACCCGCGACGACCCAATCGCTCCCGTGGACGAAACCAGCGAAGCACGGATCGAGGCGAATGCCGGGATCGAATGCATCAATTGTTCGGTTTGCTATGCGGCTTGTGACACCGTTGCGGGCAACCCCGACTATCTTGGCCCGGCTGCGCTGCAACGCGCATGGACCCTGCTCAATGACGCAAAGGACGAAGGGCGCGTCGCCATCCTCGACGCTGTCTCGGGCAGTGGCGGCTGCCACAACTGCCATTCTATGGGGTCCTGCACCACCTACTGCCCAAACGACCTCGACCCGATGTCCGCCATCGCCGGTCTGAAACGCGAAACGGCCAAGTCATTTTTTCGGAGGGGCCGCTGATGCTGAGCTTGCGCCTCTACATGCTGCAACGGATCACGGCCCTCCTGATGGCACCGCTGGTGCTCGGCCACCTCGCCGTGATGATCTATGCAATCCAAGGGGGGCTCAGCGCCGCCGAAATCCTGGGTCGGACCCAAGGGTCCATCGCCTGGTTTCTGTTCTACGGCCTGTTCGTCGCCGCCGTGTCGATCCACGGCGCCATCGGCCTGCGCACGGTTGTGCATGAGTGGGGCGGTCTGAAAGGCGTAGCGCTCGAGGCATTCATGTGGGCGGTGGGCTTTGGCCTCCTCGCACTGGGGGCACGGGCCGTCTGGGCCGTGACATTCGCATGAGGGCGGCAGGCATCACATCACGGGCGCATCCCCTGTGGCTCGCCTACATCCTGCACCGGCTGTCGGGGCTCGGCCTCGCCCTGTTCCTGCCCGTCCACTTCTGGATCCTGTCGCTGGCCCTGACGGACCCCACGCGGCTGGATGGTTTTCTGGCGCTGACAGACATCGGCGCGGTCAAACTGGCAGAGGTCGGCCTGGTCTTTCTGCTGGCCGTCCACATGTTCGGCGGCCTGCGCCTTATGGCGATGGAATGGCTGCCTTGGACACCACCACAAAAGACCTTGGCCGCAGGTGCGACGGCCCTGTCCTTCCTGATTGCCACCCTCTTTTTGATGCAGGCGGTGTGACATGAAACTGAGCGATATCGAACGCCACGACACAGACATCCTGATCCTCGGTACCGGGGGCGCGGGCCTCTTCGCGGCGCTGCACGCACAACAGACCGCCCCCGAAGGCACCAAGATCACCATCGCGGTCAAGGGGCTGATCGGCAAATGCGGCTGCACCCGCATGGTGCAGGGCGGCTACAACGTGGCACTTGGCGGCGGCGACACGGTTGAGCGGCACTTCATGGACACGGTCCAGGGCGGCAAGTGGCTGCCCAATCAGGACATGGCGTGGCGCCTGTGCGAACAGGCCGTGGTGCGCATCCGCGAGCTGGAGAATGAGGTCGGGTGCTTCTTCGACCGCAACCCGGATGGCTCGCTGCACCAAAAGGCCTTCGCGGGCCAGACCGCCGACCGCACCGTGCACAAGGGCGACCTGACGGGAATCGAAATCATCAACCGCTTGATGGAAAAGGTGCTGGCGAGCGGTGTCGAAAAGATGCAAGAACACCGCGCCGTGGGGCTGATCCCGACCAAGGATCGCAGCGCCCTTGCCGGTGTTCTGATGATCGACATGCGCACTGGACGCTTCCGTCTGGTCCGAGCCAAGACAGTGCTGATGGCCACCGGCGGCGGCCCAACCATGTACAAGTACCATACGCCGTCCGGTGACAAGACGATGGACGGCCTCGCCATGGCTCTGCGCGCGGGGCTCAGCCTGCGCGACATGGAGATGGTGCAGTTCCACCCCACCGGGCTTCTGGCCGGCGACCATACACGTATGACTGGAACGGTGCTCGAGGAAGGGTTGCGCGGCGCGGGCGGGCAACTGATCAACCACGCCGGCCAGCGCTTCATGTTCGACTACGACGGCAAGGGCGAGCGTGCCACCCGCGACGTCGTCAGCCGCGGCATCTATGCCGAGATGCGCAAGAACAACAATCCGGATCAGGAAGGTGTGTTCATCTCCATGTCCCACCTTGGCCCGGACTGGGTGGCTCAGAAATTCAAAGGCATGGTCAAACGCTGCGCAGACAGCGGGTTCGATCTCGCCGCGGGCAAGGTCGAGGTGGTTCCGACAGCCCACTACTTCATGGGCGGTGTCGTGGTCGATGTGGACACCCGCACCGCGATGGAGGGGCTGTACGTCGCGGGCGAGGACGCAGGCGGCGCGCACGGATCAAACCGGCTGGGTGGCAACGGGGTCGCCAACTCCACCGTCTACGGCGGCATCGCGGGTGGCACGATGGGCCATGACGTGGGTGCGATGACACTGCGCGACCCGGACGAGGACGTGCTGGCCACCGAATTCGAACGCGCCACCTATCCACTGACCCGGAAACCCGACCTGATCCTGCCCCTGCGCAAGCAGCTACAGGACCTCATGTGGGAAGAGGTCGGCGTGATGCGCACCAAGGCGGGGATGAAACGCGGTCTCGACGGCATTGCGCAGGTGTCCGACACGCTGATGGACTTTGGCGTGGACGCCAGCAACCTCGCCTTCAACCTCACATGGCATGACTGGCTGAACCTGCGTTCGCTTTGTGATATCTCCGAGGTGATCACCAAGGCTGGGATCGTCCGTGAAAACTCCCGTGGGGCGCATTATCGTGAGGACTTCCCCGAAGATGGCGGGTTGGAGAACAGCGATTTCACAGTCGCGACGCAAGACGGCGAAGGCGTCAAGGTCACCCGTGAACCGGTGAAATTTACCATCGTACGTCCCGGCGAAACGATCCTACCGGACGGCGAGCCAGAAACATTGGTGGCGGCGCAATGACCATCATCAAGTCAAAGAACCGGCGCGTATGCGCCATGCCCGACCTCCCCCCGGGGAGGGCATACAGAACCATCCGCCGTTATCCCGGTACCGCAGCTAGACTGAAAGTTGGTTTGCCCTTGCTGGAGCGCCTCCCGAGGTCGGGCATGGCACATACGCTTGTACAGTTAGGAGACGTGACATGATCCCCATCTCCCTCATCCAATCCACCGCCGAGGTCCTTATGGACAAGGCGGCCATCGAAATCCCGCAAGACTACCTCGATGGACTGCAACACGCCGCCAAGACCGAAGACGGTGACCTGTCCTCCTTTGTCCTCAAAGCGATGCTCGACAACTACGAAGCGGCCAAGGAAGACCGCCGCGCCATGTGCGGAGACACAGGTGTGCCCCGCTGGTTCGTGAAGATGGGGAACGAGGCGCGGGTGGAGGGCGGCATGGTCGCGCTTGAAGCTGCCTTGCGCCGCGCCACGGCCAACGCAACCAATGGCGTGCCCCTGCGGCCCAACCGCGTGCACCCGCTTTGGCGGACGGACCACGACAACAATGTCGGCATCGGCGCGCCCGAGATCGAATACGGGTTCGAGCCGGAAGGCGAATGGATCGACCTGATCACCGTGCACAAGGGCGGGCTGTTCGGCACCGACTACCGGATGCTGTTCCCCAGCGATGGCATTCAAGGGATCAAGCGGTTCTACCTCGACAGTCTCATGGCATTTGGCAAACGCGGCCTCGCCTGCCAACCCGCCATCATCGGCATCGGTCTAGGCGGGTCCAAGGATATCTGCATGACGCTGGGCAAACGCGCCTCGACCCTGCGCATCGTGGGCAGCCGCAATTCCGACCCGCGGATTGCCGAGATGGAGGATGAGTTCAAGGACCTTGGCAACTCTATCGGCATGGGCGCGATGGGGTTTGTCGGCAAGAACATGGTGATCGATTGCAATATCGAGGTCGGGTATTGCCACACCGGCGGTATGCCCATGTCGGTCCACGCCTTCTGCCTGTCCTCCCGCCGCGCCGTCGCGCGCATCCATGCAGATGGCCGGGTGGAACACCGCACCGACCCTGATTGGTTCACCGACTACCAGCGCCGCGAAACAGTAGAATGGGAACCACAGCGAGAGGCCGCGGAATGAAGGTCCTCGTAGTTGGTGCAAACGGGGACATCGGTCAAGCTGCCTGCGACGCCTTGTCTGAACGCAACGAGATCATCCGGGCAGGGCGGTCTTCGGGCGATATTCAAGTCGATATCGCCGATCCAGCTTCCGTAGCCGAGATGTACAAAAAGGTCGGCCCATTGGATGCGCTTGTTTCTACAGCTGGCGATGCGCATTTTGCGGCACTTGTGGATCAGACCAAAGAAACCTTCATGATCGGTCTCACCCAAAAAGTGATGGGTCAGGTCAATCTGGTTTTGCAAGGCTTGGATCATCTGAACGACGGCGGTTCATTCACTTTAACAAGCGGTGTATTGGATCGAGATCCGATCCCGATGGCCACAAACGCCGCCGCTGCCAATGGGGCCTTGGGTGGCTTTGTGAAGGCCGCCGCGCTTGAGATGCCACGCGGTTTGCGCATCAATGTGGTCAGCCCTGAAGTGCTCGAAGCCTCCATGCCCCGCTATGGCAACTGGTTCAGAGGGCATATCCCGGTATCGTCGCAAAAGGTCGGAGCGGCATATGTGAAATCCGTCGAAGGTGCCGTGACGGGCCAAGTTCTGATCGTGGAGTGAAACATGCGCGAAATCGTTCTATCGACCACCCCAACCGATGAGGCCATTGCCGACCTACGCCTCGGCGATGTCGTCTACCTCGACGGCCTCATGTACACGGCGCGCGAGGGTGTCTACATGCGCGCGCTTGAGGACAAGGCGAATATCCCGATGGAATTGCCCAGCCAATCGGCGGCCAACTTCCACTGCTCGCCCGCCGCCCGCATCAACCCCGATGGCAGCTTTGATATGGGGGCGGTGACAGCCACAGCCTCCTTCCGCTTTGCCAAATGGCTGCCCGAATGGATGGCCAAGACCGGGGCAAAGCTGATCGTCGGCAAGGGCGGCATGACCTCCAAGGACTACAAAGAGTACTTCGCCCCAAACGGGGCCGTCTACCTGTCGACCGTCGGTTACGGCACCGGCGCCTTGCTGGGGCGCGGGGTCGAAAACGTCGAGGCGGTGCATTGGAACAAAGAACTGGGGCTCGCTCAGGCGATGTGGGTCATCAAATGCAACCGCATGGGGCCGTTCATTGTTGCCTCGG
This sequence comes from uncultured Tateyamaria sp., assembly GCF_947504105.1. Taxonomy (GTDB): domain Bacteria; phylum Pseudomonadota; class Alphaproteobacteria; order Rhodobacterales; family Rhodobacteraceae; genus Tateyamaria. Next base: position 3,085 of record NZ_CANNGP010000012.1, on the reverse strand, counting down.
ACCTGAGCGGCGATTGCCTTTTTGAACGCGAAAACGCCAAGATCGCTAAGAATGTCGCGCGCGTGTACGCGGGTACAAAGCCAGCCGTTCTGAAGCGATATGGCGAAAGCGACGACCGGACGGACGAAGTGATCTAGATCAGCCCATGCATGGCCAGAACCTTGCGCGTGGCAGGGCGGGCAAGCATCGCATCCCGATGCATCTGAAGCTTTGGAAAATCAGCAATCTCGACCTCTGCCACTTCCATCCATCGCGAAAACTGAAACAGGTACGGATCGCAATAAGTGAATTGCTCTCCCATCGCCCAAGGACCTGATGCAACCGCTTCCTTTTGAAGGTAAGCGGCACAATCCGACAAGTTCTGCGCGACACGTCCCTGCATGTCGCGCAAAGATGCTTCTGCAACCGCCCAGCGTGCACCCCGGTGCTTGTGCGCGAACGCCACATGCGCCGTCGCGCACAGGTACGCGCAGAGTGATCGGGCCTGCGCCTGTTTGAACGGCCCACGCGGTTGAACCCCGGCATCGGGGTAGGATTGGGCAATGTATTCCAGAATGGCAGGGCTTTCGCTGATCACACCCTCTGCCGTACCAAGCGCCGGAATACGGCCCTTTGGGTTCCGCCGTAAGAAAGCTGGCATGCGATGTTCGCCCTTGGCGATAGATACCTCAATCGGCTCGTAAGTCGCGCCTACCTCCTCCAGCAATACATGCGCTGCGACGGCAGAGGATCCCTTGGAATAATATAACTCAAGCATGCCAGACTATAGTCATGTTCTCAGGCAATCTCGCTCATCAACACGCCCAACCCCATCAACAAGGTCAAGATGATCAGAAGACGCCGAAACCCGGTGTCGCTGAGTCTGTGAAAGATCATGATGCCCGCCTGAGCTGCCACAATCCCGCATGGCATTGTGATGATCAGCGCGGTCAACGCAGTTTGATCATAGGCGCCTTTAAGGAACAGTAGAGTGACGGTTGTGGTCAGAATGGCCGAATTCAGGGGCTGCATGACCGCGCGCGTCTCGGATTTGGTCCAGGGACGAATTGACAACCACATCGCAGGCAATGCGCCCGACACACCTGCGGTACCGCCCAGAACGCCCCCCAGAAAACCGACAGCTATGTCTGTGACCGGTGTGTCGCGCGAGAAGGAAGGCAATGCGGATCGGAAGCCAAAATACCCGCCGTAAACAATCAACAGAATCGCTATACCGATGCGAAGCGTCCCCGTATCGATGACATCAAGCAGCATCAGACCAATGGGCACACCCGCCAGCCCAGGCAGGACGAACCGCGCCAGCCGCCAGGGACGCAGAAAGATTGCGGCACGTACGATCCACAATCCCTGTAAACCGACAAGCACCGACATGAATGCTACAATCGCAACCGCTGTCGTTGGTGGCAGCACGACCAGATAGAAACCAAGTGCAAACAGCGCGGTGCCCGTGCCGGACAACCCGTTGATGAACCCGCCGGCCATAGCACCAAGCACAAGAAACAGGATCGTTTCAGCAGTCATGATGAACGATCTGATGCATTTTGAATGACCCAATCGAACGCGCTAAATATCTCATCAATTGCGCGCATCTTGATCTGGTTTTCTGCATAGGCGAGGCCCAGCACACGGGTGGGTGCATTGAGCCCGAGGCTCACGCGTTTCACCGGCACCTGGTGCAACGGCTTGACGGCAAGATCGGGCATAATGGATACGCCCAGATTGGCGTGCACCATGGTGACAATGGCCTCGGGTGTGTCGAGTTCCATTGTTTCGGTTACGCGAATGCGTTTTGACATGATCCAATTGTCGATCAAGGTGCAAAGAACCGCACTACGATTGAAACGGATGTATGGCTTGGTTGCGAGCAGCCGCATGGGGTCATTTCGGACTCCTCGATGGCGGCGATCAGTTGCATCGGTTCTTCGGTCAACGGACGAAATGCAATGCCAACGGGCATGAGGTGTGGTTTGGTGATGATCGCAGCATCCAGATCGCCGCGCTCAATATCCACCAGCAAAGCGCCGGTTAAACCCGGACGGATATGTAGACCGACACGGGGAAAGCGGCCCTTGAATACTGCCATGGCCTGGGGTGTCAGGCCCGTCAGAGTTGTTCCCAAAGCCCCAAACTTCAGCACGCCACTCAACCCACCATCAGCAAGGACGGAGGGTACAAGGTTGTCATAGTCCGAAATCAGCTTGCGCGCCTGCGCGACAACTTCGTGTGCGACCGGGGTCAATTCGGGCGTCCGGGTGGAACGGTTGAACAGGGTCAGGCCTAGGTCGGCTTCCAAAGCCCGCATTTGTTGGCTGACGGCAGCATGCGTGACGTGCACGGTATCCGCGGCCGCACTGAAGGTCTTGTTGTCCGCAATCGCAACAAGGGTACGTAGTAGTCGAATGGTCATGTTACGCGCATCAACCGAAAGCCTAACTTTCAAGTCCAACCGCTAAACCCGAAAAATTGAAAGATCAAATTACATTTTGGAATGTGTGAGAAGTACAAGCGAATTGTTGTCTTTGACGCCGCGGCGAATTGGGACAAGCGCCGAGCAAAAGCGGCAGCGCCAAACCGTTGGCATGTCAAATCAACGACCACCCCTTTGATTTCCGGTGCCACTCCGACCGACGCAAAGTTGCCTTCTGATACAACAGCGCAAGATCCTGCAAGCCGAGCAAAGCAACGCCTTATATCTTGGTGGTGTTCATCAATGAAACGGTCAGCACCTAAGTAACGCGTCCGACAAATCTCTGTTTCACACCATCAGAATTACTCGGCCAAGCGAAGGGAAGAAAAATATGTCCCCTCAAGCCCAAACAGCTGCTGAAATCGCCAACACGCTCTTTGATCATTATCTTGCTCGGGACGTGTCCGCGATGATTGCCATGTTTCAACCCGAAGGTACCGTCGAGTACGGTCCGGCCCCGTCGAACAAGTTGGCCCGGGCCGCCCGCGACCTGATCGGGCAGAATCTGACGTTCTCGGCCATTTACAACATCGTGACGGTGCCACTTGCCCTTGCTGGCTATCTTAGCCCGCTTGTCGCCGCGATCCTGATGTCGTCTTCGTCCATCGCAGTTCTTGC
>NZ_CANNGP010000011.1 GCF_947504105.1 uncultured Tateyamaria sp. | reverse complement strand
TCGAACTCGCAAATGCATTGGTCAAAGCAGACAGGCTATGGATGCAAAACCGTACTTGAACAAGACGGATACTCACTTTTCGATGACCGGCTGCGTGGGCAGGAAGGCAACGATTCGTTGGAAGGCTTTGCAGGCGACGATTGGCTCAAAGGCGGCCGCGGCAATGACCAATTGCTAGGCGGAGATGGTGCCGACCGACTTGAGGGCGGGCGCGGGAACGACCGTCTGTTCGATGGCAAGGGACAGGACACCCTCATCGGAGGGCGAGGATCAGATGTGTTTGTCTTTGCCGCAGACGGCGATACAGACAGGATCGACTCGTTTGAGGAAGGTCGAGACTTGATTGATCTGTCCGCATGGGGCGTGACATCTTTCAATCAACTCAATGTCCAACAGTCGTTCTGGGATGATGTGACCGTGCGCTTCGGTAATGAAACGCTTGTGGTCGATTCCGCAAGCAACAGCGTCTGGTTCAACCTCGAACAAAACGACTTTATCTTTGCCTAAGCAAAAAGGCCCCCTGCGAAGGGGGCCTATATCGACGCTTAAGCGCCGGGCTTAGTCTGTCATTCGCCCTTCTGGCCCTGACATGTCAAAGCCAAGGTGGCGAGCGACCGTGAATATGTCCTTGTCGCCGCGCCCACACATGTTCATGCAAATGATATGGTCCGCTGGCAGGTCCGGGGCGATCTTCATCACATGTGCCAACGCGTGGCTCGGCTCCAGCGCAGGGATAATCCCTTCGGTTGTGCAGCACAGCTGGAACGCTTCAAGAGCTTCGACATCCGTGATCGAAACGTATTCCGCCCGGCCGATGTCGTGCAGCCACGCGTGCTCGGGTCCAATACCGGGATAATCGAGACCTGCTGAGATCGAGAACCCTTCGAGGATCTGACCATCATCATCCTGCAGCAGATACGTCCGATTGCCGTGCAGCACACCGGGCCGACCGCCAGTCAGGGACGCGCAATGCTCCATCTTTGCATTCACACCCTTGCCACCGGCTTCGACGCCGATGATGCCCACATCCTTTTCGTCGAGGAAGGGATAGAACAACCCCATTGCATTTGATCCGCCGCCGATGGCCGCGATCAGGGTATCCGGAAAACGCCCTTCGGCTTCGGTCATCTGTTCGCGGACTTCCTTGCCGATGATGCTTTGGAAGTCGCGGACCATGGCCGGGTATGGGTGCGGACCCGCGACGGTACCGATGCAATAGAATGTATCGCGTACATTGGTCACCCAATCGCGTAAGGCATCGTTCATAGCGTCTTTGAGGGTGCCACGCCCGGAGGTTACAGGGATCACTTCGGCGCCCAGCAACTTCATACGGAACACGTTGGGGGCCTGACGTTCAACATCATGTGCACCCATGTAAACCACACATTTCAAACCAAATTTTGCACAGACGGTTGCCGTAGCCACACCATGCTGCCCTGCCCCGGTTTCCGCGATGATCCGTGTCTTGCCCATACGGCGGGCCAGAATGATCTGACCCAACACATTATTGATCTTGTGCGCGCCCGTATGGTTCAGCTCATCCCGCTTCATGTAAATTTTGGCACCACCCAGATGGTCGGTCAGGCGGTCGGCAAAATAGAGCGGGCTGGGACGGCCAACATAGTGCTTCCACAGGTGGTCCATCTCTGCCCAAAAGCTGTCGTCGGTCTTGGCCTTTTCGTATTCTTCTTCCAGTGACAGGATCAGCGGCATCAGTGTCTCGGACACAAAGCGCCCACCAAAATCACCAAAGCGACCGTTTTCATCCGGGCCGGTCATGAAGGAGTTGAAAAGATCATTGGCCATCGCGCACCTCGCTTGCAGAGCCTTTGACCTAGCGGGGTTAGAGGGCCGGGTAAAGGGTCAGTCGACCGCGCGCGCGGCGGCCATAAAGTCGCGGATCAGGCCGGAATCCTTCTGCCCCGGCGCCGTTTCCACGGCCGAGCTTAGATCAATTTGCCGCGCCCCTGTCGCGGCCACTGCCTGCGCCACGTTGTCCCGGGTCAGCCCACCGGCCAACATCCATGGGACAGGCCAGCGCCGACCGGCAATCAGGCTCCAGTCAAATGCCTGCCCATTCCCACCAGGTCGGTCAGCTTCCTTGGGAGCCTTGGTATCGACCAATAGCTGGTCGGCCACGCGACCATAGGCATCCAGAGACACCAGATCAGAGGTATCCGCCACTCCAACGGCCTTCATCACCGGCAAACCATATCGTTTCTTGATCTGCGTTACACGCTCGGGAGTCTCATGACCATGCAACTGCAACATGTCCAATGGGACCGTCGTGGTCAGCTCATTCAAGAACGCATCATCCGGATCGACCACCAGGGCCACCTTTGCAACGCCCGGCGGTACAGCCAAGGCTAGGGATCGAGCGGTTTCCAAAGTCACATTGCGCGGAGATTTGGGAAAGAAGACAAAGCCAATATACGTCGCACCGGCATCCACGGCGGCAGCAACATGCTCCGGTCGGCTAAGGCCGCAGATTTTCACAGACAACTCTGACATGAGGCAGGCTTAGCTGGCTTCGTCCAGAAGGGCCAGCACCTCATCCTTGCCTTCATGCTTTTCAGACTTCAGACGCTTCACTTCGCGTCCAAGCCGACGCACTTCCCGAGCGTTGCGAGAGTTCTCGGCGCGCACAGCGTGTTCGCGCATCCATTCCCAAACGAACCCAACCAACAGGCCTGCGATAATGCCACCAAATATCACCACAAACAGCGGCAACTCGACGGTCGGGGCGACGGCAAACAGCCCCGCAATCTCGGTCGGCAACAACTTGAGTGTCACCATACCACGATTGGCCAGCGCAACGGCGATCAACGCCACGGCAAAGACAGCTATGCAGGCATAGCGAATGTAACGCATCAGGCTTTCCCGTTCAGACGATCACGCAGCAACTTACCTGTCTTAAAAAACGGCACGTGTTTTTCTTCAACATCGACAGTCTCGCCCGTGCGGGGGTTGCGCCCTGTGCGCGCGTCCCGTTTCTTGACCGAGAAAGCGCCAAAGCCACGTAGCTCGACCCGGTCACCACGCGCCATCGCGTTGGTCACTTCATCGAAGATGGTGTTTACGATCCGCTCCACGTCTCTTTGATACAGGTGTGGATTTTCGTCTGCGATCTTTTGGATCAGCTCTGACCGGATCATTTCAAATTCCTCCCGAAGGACTCTGTTTTTTTCTTTATGCGTCCCGTAACTATAAGAACAAACGGGCCTTTCGGGAATAGGCCCAATCTTGGCGAAGTCAGTTTTTTTACTGTCTCAACCGGGTCATGGCACGAAAATCAGCATTGAACCGCTGTCCCGCCCGACCATGCAGCATTGTGCATAGCCCAACCACAGAATGATTCGACAAACTATTCCGCGCAGCAAAAGGGGCCCCGCAGGGCCCCTCGCTTACTCGCCAAATCAGCGAAGTTCTTATTCGTCGCCCTTGAGCGCAGCGCCGAGGATATCGCCCAGCGATGCACCGGAGTCTGACGAACCGTACTGTTCCACGGCCTCTTTCTCTTCCGCGATCTCGCGCGCCTTGATCGAGACGCCCAGGCGGCGGGTCTTGCCGTCGATGTTGGTGATGCGGACATCAACCTTGTCACCGACAGAGAAACGCTCGGGGCGCTGTTCGGCACGGTCACGCGACAGGTCGGAGCGGCGGATGAAGGACTTCATGCCTTCGTATTCCACTTCCACACCGCCATCTTCGATGGCTGTCACTTCGACGGTCACGATCGAGCCGCGCTTCACGCCGCCCACGGCTTCGGCGAACTTGTCACCACCAACCGCTTTGATCGAGAGCGAGATGCGCTCTTTCTCGACGTCCACTTCGGACACAACTGCGCCGACCATATCGCCCTTGCGGTAATCCTGAATGGCTTCTTCGCCACGCTGGTCCCAAGACAGGTCGGACAGGTGCACCATGCCGTCGATGTCGCCTTCGAGGCCAACGAACAGACCGAACTCGGTGATGTTCTTGACTTCGCCTTCGACTTCCGTGCCCTCGGGGTGCGTTTCTGCAAACACTTCCCATGGGTTGCGCATGGTCTGCTTCAGGCCCAGAGACACGCGGCGCTTGGCACCGTCGATTTCCAGAACCATGACTTCGACCTCTTGCGAGGTGGACACGATCTTGCCGGGGTGCACGTTCTTCTTGGTCCAGGACATCTCGGAGACGTGGACCAGACCTTCGACACCAGGCTCCAGCTCGACGAACGCACCGTAGTCGGTGATGTTCGTGACGCGGCCTGTATGTGTGCTTTCCAGCGGGTACTTCGCAGCCACCAGATCCCATGGATCTTCCTGCAGTTGCTTCATGCCCAAGGAGATGCGGTGCGTCTCTTTGTTGATCTTGATGACCTGCACCTTGATCGTCTCACCGATGGTGAGGATCTCGGACGGGTGGTTCACCCGGCGCCATGCCATGTCGGTGACGTGCAGCAGACCGTCGACGCCGCCCAGATCAACGAACGCGCCGTATTCGGTGATGTTCTTGACCACACCATCGACGTTCTGACCTTCGGTCAGGTTGCCAATGACTTCGGCACGCTGTTCGGCACGCGATTCTTCAAGGATCGCACGACGCGACACGACGATGTTACCACGGCGACGGTCCATTTTCAGGATCTGGAATGGCTGCTTCAGACCCATCAGCGGGCCTGCGTCACGCACGGGGCGGACGTCAACCTGAGAGCCGGGCAAGAAGGCCACGGCACCGCCGAGGTCAACAGTGAAGCCACCTTTGACGCGGCCAAAAATGGCACCCTCGACGCGGGCGTCGTCGGCATATGCTTTTTCCAGGCGATCCCAGGCTTCCTCGCGGCGGGCCATCTCGCGCGAGATGACGGCTTCGCCACGGGCATTCTCGGCGGCGCGCAGGTACACTTCGACCTCGTCACCGACCGAAATTTCAGGCGCTTCACCAGGATTTGCGAATTCTTTGAGCTCGACGCGGCCTTCCATCTTGTAGCCTACGTCGATGATGGCTTGACCCGCCTCGATGGCGAGGACCTTGCCTTTGACAACCGACCCCTCTTCGGGCGTGTCCATTTCGAAGCTTTCTTGCAGGAGGGCTTCGAATTCCTCCATCAATTTATCAGCCATGTGGCGTCGTTTTCCTAACTATGTTCAGTTTTACGGGCCGCGCGGTTGTCTCCGCCGGTCTTGTCGAATTTGAGCTATTGGCCAAAACGTCGTGTAGGGAGAAACGAGTTAAGGGCCACCGATGATCGGGGCCCTATTTTCCTCGTGACTCGACACGGCGCGTCAACACGCGGGGTATAGTGCAGGTCAGTCACAGAGACAACCCACATAGGAAGCTCTGCCTTAAAGTTCCTCACAGCGCTCGCTTCGCGAGACCACTTTCCAAAGAACCTTCGACTACATGCTGATACCAATCTAAGCCCAGCACCCACCAGCATGAAGACAATTATTGACAACCCTGAATTAAAGTCATTATGACTACACTCATTGGTAGATGACCTCTAAAACTCCATAAAAACAAGGGGCCATAAAGGCTCCTCCCGAACCACTATTTTCACATAGACTGCCCTGGGGAAGAAGATGGATTATGAATCGGGATTTGGGCCGGACAATGCTGACTTTTCCAGCGGCTATGGCCACGAAGATTTTTCGACAAGTACGCATGCGCCATCAACATTGGATATGCCCCGCCGGGACAACGTTGTAACTTTTCCTGGTACTGCAAGACAGAGCGGACATCCACTTCGGGATGCACCTCAAGACGTCGACCATCGGGGGTTACTGGGTGCTGACAGCGATCTGTGGGCACGTGATGTATTCCTCATTTGCGAGAATGGTTCGGCAGAATCGTCCACAATGACTGGGCTGTCCGAAAGCATGCAATCTCTGACAATCCTTTACCAGTTTCCATCAGCGCTCCATTTGGCGGCACGCTGTGACGGCTCAGAAGCGTTGCTAGCAGTTAATCTCGACATGATCGAAGATCTTGACGATACCATCGAGCAACTCTCAAAACTCCGAGAGACCAACAGCACACTCGCCGTACTCATAATGTCACGTTCCTTTGCTCAAACAGATTTTCATCCGAAGAGGTCCCACATAGCGGACGCAAGCCTGCGCCTCCCCGCATCAAAATACGAAATGTCGGTTGCACTGCACTTTGCCGTAACAAACGCGTTCTTTCGCACATCGTATGATGGCAGAGACTGAAGTGTTGAACTTTGACTACAAAATGGCAAGAGACGCGGTTTTTTGCCGATTTTTCATTGTCAGGGTGACTATGAGTCGACTAGAATTCCAAGGCGAGGCAGTACGGTATTAAGGTGTAGCGTGGATACAAAAATATTGAGGCAAATAGCACAACTGCGTTCCCTGCTCGAAGAGATGGAAAAGGATTTTGGCATGCACGAGCTGTCACGCAACGAGCGTGACATTGTGTTGGCTTTCTGTGCATGCATCAAAGATAACAAAGCCGGTGATGAAATGTGCTCGACGGAAGTTGTTAGAGCAAATCCGATCGTCAAGAAAATTTCACAACCGACTTTTCACAGGACTCTCAAACAGTTGATCAAACGGGGATTGATTGAGCGGTGCGAGGGTTTTCCAATGGGGCTTTATCGGCTCTCTGATCGCGTGTCAGGCCAGGTTTGAGGGGCTGACTGCCCAAACAACGAAGCAAATCGCTTGTCAAAATCCCTGTATCATTCGAGCCGTCTGACCAACGATTTCGTCTTAAAAACCGCTTTGCACAGCGGCGTTTTAATCATTGCCTACGTCGTTACGTGGGAATTGATCATGCCAGGTCAAAAGCTGTTCATGACGATGCTGCCAACGCTGGCAACATTCTTTTATCTACCCTTCGGAATAAAAGTCATCTCAGCGTTCTTTGAAGGATGGCGTTCAATAATCTACATGATGCCCGGTGTCTTCATCGGCAACCTATTTTGGGTTGGGATGCCTTTTGATACGGTTGTCACCTATATGACGTGGGCAGCCAGCTACGGGACCGCTCCGGCAATGTTCGCGATGTTGGATTGGACGATTCGAGATGACCGTCGCAATGTAACGGCCGGGCAGGCTTGGCGTACCATGATTGCAGGCGGCGCGGCCGCATCAGTGGTGATATCTGTTCTGGTCCATATGATACGTCATCGAAACATCCCGCAGGAGGATTTCATCGCAAGCATGCTCAAGTATATGGTGGGCGACATGCTTGGCCTCTTGGCCATTCTTGCGTTGCTGATGGGTGTCTTCCGTTACATGCGCAAAGCGCGGTAGAAAGTCACGCAAGGTTCAGATCTCTTCACCCAACTCCTGCAGCTCTTTCAGCAGCTCCTGATAGATGCCGTTACTGTCGCCGCCACCAAAAACAGTCGCGCCTCCCGAGTAGGTCTGACCATAGGTCCGTGCCACGTTGATCGTCTGAACCAACGCGGACAACAGTTGATCTTTCTCGAGCGGGCTAAGGGGGTGGATGAAGACACCCCAAAGCCGTCCCTGAGCCACAGCGTAACGCGCGTCGAGCGCGCTATCGAAATTTGCCTGCATCAAACGCATCAGTTCATCTGCGCTTAGTCCATCGGCCGAACGGATCGGCACCATGGCACGCATCCTGTCGGCCACGGGATCGGCGATGACAATCAAGGGGATATCATCAATGGTGAATTGAATGGCATTGCCTGAAGGGACCGCCTCAGGATCAATGGCCCGAATGATCTCGGCCATACGCAAAAGCGTCATTGGCGGTTCAACTGGCGCTTTTGGCAGTGCATCGGCGTCCGGTAGGGCCTCTGCCTCGGAGCCAGTCTCAGGGGTTGTTTTCGCCTGTGCGGCCCCGAAAACAGCCATGCCAGCCAGAACAATTGCCATCAATGAGGTGCGAAGAAGTGCCATGAACCAATGCCTTTTAACTGCGAACAGATCAAAGCTAAGTCAGGGTGCCTTCAAATTCCAAGCAACGTTTGGTGATCAAATGAAACAGGCGCAGTTATTGGCTGCGCCTGAGTAGCATTCAAACAGCAGCCTTCAACGCATCGGCCAAATCAGTCCGCTCCCAGCTGAAGCCGCCATCGGCATCAGGCGCGCGACCAAAATGACCGTAGGCCGCCGTACGCTGATAGATGGGCTTGTTCAACGACAGATGTTCGCGAATACCCCGAGGGGTCAGGTCCATGGCCTGCGCCACGGCCGCCTCGATGGCAGCATCCTCGACCTGACCGGAACCAAAGGTGTCACAATAGATCGACAGCGGTTTCGACACACCAATGGCATAGCTCAATTGAATGGTGCACTTGTCCGCAAGCCCAGCGGCCACGACGTTCTTGGCCAAATAGCGTGCGGCATACGCGGCCGAGCGGTCCACCTTGGTTGGATCCTTGCCCGAGAATGCACCACCACCGTGGGGTGCCGCACCGCCATAGGTATCCACGATGATTTTGCGCCCGGTCAGCCCCGCATCACCGTCGGGGCCGCCGATAACAAACTTGCCGGTTGGGTTTACGTGCCATTCGGTGTCTGCGGTAAGCCAACCTTCTGGCAGCACCTCTTCGATGTAGGGTGCGACGGTGGCGCGGATGTCTTCGCTGCTCAGGCTTTCATCAAGGTGCTGTGTCGACAACACGAGCGAGCTGATGCCCACGGGCTTTCCATCGCGGTAAACGACCGACAGTTGCGACTTGGCGTCAGGGCCAAGTGCTGGCTCGGTGCCATCTTTGCGCACCTCGGCCAGACGACGCAGCATCGCATGCGCGTAGTGGATCGGGGCCGGCATCAACTCGGGTGTTTCATTGGTGGCAAAACCAAACATGATTCCCTGGTCGCCTGCCCCTTCGTCCTTGTCAGCCGCCGCATCGACGCCTTGGGCTATGTGGGCGGATTGTTCGTGCAGAAGGTTCGTCACTTCGCAGGTCGCGTGGTGGAACTTGTCCTGCTCGTAACCGATATCCTTGATGCAGGCGCGGGCGATCTCATCGATCTTGCCCATGTAGTCGTGCAGTTTGTCTTGATCACTAAGGCCGACCTCGCCGCCAATGACAACGCGATCAGTGGTCGCAAATGTCTCGCAGGCGACACGGGCTTCGGGTTCTTCGGCAAGGAAGGCATCAAGCACAGCATCGGAAATGCGGTCGCAGACCTTGTCTGGGTGACCCTCGGAAACGGACTCCGAGGTAAAGGTATAGTTCTGTCGGGACATAAGCGCTCCAGTAGGTTTATCCGCGTCACGTCAGGAAGCCGTTGTGACGGGTCCAAATGGGATTACGCCCCAAGCGCGGGCGCGTCAATGGGCCGAGTACGACGGGTACGTGAACGATGCAATACCGATGCAATTAAGCCAGCCAAGGCCAACAAAACCCAAGGTAAATCGCCTGTCAGACTGTAAAACGTCGGGGTCGAAGGAGCTGGAAGTGTCGCATCCAGATAACCAGCTTGGTTCAATCCAAGTGACGCAATGACGCGACCTTGTGGATCAATCACGGCAGAGATGCCGGTGTTGGCCGCCCGGATCAGGGGCAGCCCCTGCTCAATGGCTCGCATCTGCGCTTGAACAAGATGTTGTTGCGGTCCGGAACGCGTGCCGAACCATGCGTCATTTGTCAGTTGCATCAAGAATGTCGGCCGCTCGGAGGTTCCACCGACGTCATGGGCAAACACGACCTCGTAACAAATCAGCGGCAAGGCCGATCCCAGGGGTCCCATGTCCAGAAGCTGCGGCCCTGGTCCGCGCGTATAGCCTGTGTCCACCCTATCAGCCAAAGCACGAATGCCAAGGACGCGAAACAGGCCCGGCAAAGGCATATATTCCCCGAAAGGGACCAGATGATGCTTGTCATAGGTCTGCGTCACCTGCCCGGCTGCATCCAGCGTGACAAGACTGTTGAAGTATTCTCCATCGCTGCGCCTCTGAATGCCCAGGACAACCGGCGCGCCACGCGCCGCATCGGCAATCACTTCAAAGACGGGTTGTGCGTTTTCAGCCAGGTAGGGCAAGGCCGTCTCCGGCCACACAATCAGGTCAGGCACTGGTCCAGCACCGGTGTAATCAATCTGGCGATTGATGAAGATCGGAATACGTGCCGGATCCCATTTCTCGCTCTGCGGCGCGTTCGGTTGGACCAAACGCACCGTTTGGTCAGTTAACGGGCTTTGGTCGGCCATAGGTGGCAACAGGATCGGCATAAGAACAACGACCAAAAAAGCCGCCTGCAACCACATCCACCTGACACTAAACACCAACGCCATTACCACCAGCAGTGCCAGCATCAATCCGTGCGGACCCCCGAAGGCCAGGGCCTGCCCGGCAAGGCTGCCCACCAATGCTTGCGGTGGCGCGGCCCACGGAAAGCCGGTCAACAGGTAAGCCCGCAGGATCTCGGCCCCTGCCCAGCCGAACACCAGAACCCACAGCTGCCCGCCGCACCACTTCGTCAGCGCAAGCGCTACAGACCAGAACAAGCCAAGCAAGAGTGACAACAAGACAAGCGCAAAGGGTGCCATCCAACCCGTATTGGCCGCGTCGACCTGAAACGGCTCTGTGATCCAGTTGAGCGTCGCGGCAAAGTAACCAACCCCAATGGCCAGTCCCAGCAGGGCGGCATGGCGCGTGCTACGCGCCGCTTTTAGCAGCAGGAACATGACCATGATCGGGACTGTTATAGCCGGGGCAAAGTTCAAAGGCGCATGGGCCAACGCACCGAAAGCGCCGGCTGCCAAGCCCAGTACAGCCTGCGCCCAGATCGGCCATGCCGACACACGGATGCGGGACCCTTTCATTCAGCGGACTCCAGCCCCTTCAAGCGCACGCGCATCCGCTTGATGCGACGGGGATCGGCGTCGATGACTTCGAATTGCGGGCCATCCGGGTGCAAGACCACCTCACCCCGCGCAGGTACCCGCCCCGCCAACATAAAGACCAGACCGCCCAACGTATCGATCTCTTCCTCATCAACCGCGTCGTGGGTGGTTAACGACACACCAATCTCCGCCTCGAATTCGTCTAGCGGCGTCTTGGCAAGTGCAAGGTAGCACCCTGACTTTTCCCTAGTGAACAAAGCGCCTTCATCAACATCGTGTTCGTCCTCGATCTCACCCACCACCTGCTCGATCAGATCCTCAATCGTGACCAGGCCGTCCACCCCGCCATATTCATCAATGACCAGAGCCATGTGGCGCCGTTCGGTCTGCATCTTGGTCAGCAGGACACCGATGGTCATCGAAGGGGGGACGAACAGCAGCGGGCGCAATCGTGCCCTCAAATCAAAATTCGCCGCTCCGCCGTTAAAGCCATGTTGCAGTGCCACATCCTTGAGGTGAGCAAACCCGATGGGTGTGTCCAACGTTCCTTCGAACACGGGCAGCCGGGTGTAACCACTGTCCTTGAATACCTGCACCAATTCATCCAGCGACACAGTGTCGGGTACTGCGGTGATGTCGGCCTTAGGAACGGCAACATCCTCAACCCGCAAACGCCTCAGGTTGATCATTCCGTGGGATTGTGGCCGGGGGCTAGGCGCCTCGGACATTTGAGGAGTGTTGTCTGATGGGCTGAGGGCGCCAATCACGCGCGCCAAAAATCCACCATGCGGCGTAGGTTCGGTCCTGTCAGTGTCTGACTGCGCGCGCTGCGCCGCGTCAGACGATCCGTCGATGTCGCCCATTGGCTCCTATCCAGTTGGTTTGGGCATTGCCCGTATTGCGCCCTAATATGGGTCAGGGACCCCCAGTTTGCCAAGTATTTCGACCTCAAGTGCTTCCATCCGCGTGGCATCCCGGTCACGGATATGATCGTAACCAAGCAAATGTAACGTTCCGTGAACGAGCAAATGCGTCACATGGGCGACAAAGGGCTTGCCCTGCTCGGCGGCTTCCCGCGCACAAGTGTCGTAGGCGATGGCAATGTCACCAAGGCTGATTGCACCAGCCGGGTTTGGCCGCGGCAGTTCGGGTGCGGCGCCATCAAGGACTGGAGACAAATCCTCTTCCGGCCAACTCAGAACGTTAGTCGGCGTGGGTTTGTCGCGGAAATCAGCATTCAAGATCGAAATGCGCGCGTCGTCGCAGGCCAATACGGAAAGTTCCGCCTGCGCAATTCCAAGAACGGACAGGGTTTCGCTCACTGCTGCGTCAGCAAGTACTTCCAGACCCGCATCTTGCCAGCGAGTATCTTCGATCAGGATGTCGATGTCGTGTGGCAGCTGTCAGAACCTGGGGCCAGCCCCCGGCCCCCCCGCGGTTTGTTTAGCGAAACGAAGCAGGATCACGACGTTTCCGTGTCCGCTTCATAGGCTTCGATGATCGCAGCCACAAGCGGGTGGCGTACGACGTCTTTTGATGTAAAGTAGTTGAAGCTGATATTGGGGATGGACGCGAGCAGCCGTTCAGCATCAGCAAGGCCAGAGGCAACGCCGCGCGGCAGGTCAATCTGGGTGCGGTCACCGGTGATGACCATGCGCGATCCCTCACCCAAACGTGTCAAAAACATCTTCATCTGCATGGTTGTGGCGTTTTGCGCCTCATCCAGTACGACAAATGCGCGCGATAGTGTGCGACCACGCATGAACGCGAGCGGTGCAATCTCGATCGTCTTTTCCTCTTTCAGCTTGGCCAGTTGCTTGCCGGGCAGAAAGTCATTCAGCGCGTCATAGAGCGGTTGCATGTAGGGATCGACCTTTTCCTCCTGCGTGCCGGGCAGGAAGCCCAACCTTTCACCCGCCTCAACCGCAGGACGGCACAAAATGATCCGGTCAACATGGCCCGAGATGAACATCGACACGCCCACCGCCACGGCCAGATAGGTCTTGCCAGTGCCCGCCGGCCCGATGCCAAACGCCATCTCATTCTCAAACAGCGCCTGAACATAGGCTTTTTGCGCATCGGTCCGCGGCTCGACCAGTTTCTTGCGGGTCTTGATCTCGATCCGGTTGCCGACGGGCATCTCAAGTTGATCGCCCTGCCGGGTGCCCGTGCCCTCTTCGGATTGGCCCATGCGTAACTCGCGGTCCACATCTGCAGGCTCAACATCCTTGCCACTCTCGAGCCGAAGATAAAGCGCGTTCAACACATCAACGGCGCGCTTCTGTGCGCCCTCCTCACCCATGATCGCCAACACGTTTCCCCGTCTCACGATCTGCACTTCAAGGGCGGACTCGATGGCCGTCAGATGACTGTCATATGGACCACACAGGTCAATCAGCAGACGGTTGTCGGGAAATTCCAGGACCATCTCCTGGGACGGTTGGTCTAGGGTCAAATGCTACTCCTTGAGTCTGTGTTTCTCCCAGCGTGGCAAGTTCAGCTTGGGGGTGCAACGGGATCTTCCGCGTTTTCACGCAATTGAAACAAAAAAGGCCGGAGCGCTCTGAACGCTCCGGCCCTTCCGAGTTTGAAGCTCTGGATCAATTGGGATCGTTAATCTTCGATCCACCTTTGAAATCGCCGACGGTTTGAGTCGGTGGAGCGACACCTGAACAAACGGGCTTTCCATACCGGTCCAAGCGTGCAGACAGATATCCTTCGACACCGTCATCGATAATCCAGTGATCGCAGCCGTTCGGGTCAACCCAGATACCAGCCTGAAGCTGGCTCAGATCCTTCTTATCGCTCCCTCTGTCAACGGTCTTGTCCGCTGGCAGGCCATCGCCGAAGCCATCGGAACAGGCCGTGAGGAACAGACCGGCAACGGCAAGCGGGACGAGTTTCAACTTTGTCATGATACGCCCCTTATTGAATGCAGATGATTTCGACACGGCGGTTTGCAGCCATGCCTTTTGCGGTGTTGTTGGGTTGCGCTGGTAGGCGTTCGCCGTAACCGCGAACGTCGGCGATCCGAGCACCAGATTGCTGCGCGACAGCGGCGACTGCATTGGCACGGTTCAGCGACAGGCGCAAATTATATGCGTCGCTGGCGCGGCTATCGGTGTGCCCGGTGACGATGAAGCTTGTGGCAGTCGAGCTTTGAAAGAATTGTGCCAGGCGTTCGCGCCCTGCCTTGTGGATGCGGAAGCTGTCAGTCTTGAAGAACTGATCCGTATTCATCACGCCGCAGAGGTTGCCACGCCGACATACAGGTATGCCCTTCCGGTTGACGTGGGGCGTCATGTAGCCCTCGGCTCCGTCATCCATTACCCAATGCTCGCAGCCATCAGGATCCACCCAGATGGTCGGAATGTATTGCCCTTTGTCGCGTCCCTCCTGCGAACGCGTTTGCCCGAAGGTCTGCGCAGACACGTCAGACACCATCAGCGACGTCAGTGCCACAGCGGTGGCAGCCGCCGTAGTAAGAAGCTTACTAACTGTTTTCGAAAATATTTTCGCCACAGCCCTGTCCCTTTTTTGTTGGTCCCCCGCAAGGATCACCAACACGCCCGGAACAGGCTGACCCTCGCCACACTGCGAGAAAGGGTAGGCAATTATTAACAGTCTGTGAACCCGCTTTTCACCATATATTGTGCCTAAATTGCGCGGAGTTACAATTGAACCGAGCAATTTGTGCACATTTTTCTGGCAGTTGTCCGGATCAGTCGATCACGCCAGCCAGAGAGTTTGTTCCGGCCTCCACGATTCTCACTGATGCAATGTCGCCCGCCTGCACCTTGGCATCGGCAACGTGGACGGCGTGCAGATAATCGCTTTTGCCACCCATCTGCCCGGGCAGGCGCCCCGGCTTTTCGAAAAGGACGTTCACTGTGCGACCCACCATACCCTCTTGTATGGCGCGCTGTTGACGGGTGATCAGAGCTTGAAGTCGTTGCAGCCTATCATCCGCTTGGGCCGGGTCCACCTGCGACCGCTCAGCAGCGGGTGTGCCGGGTCGGGTCGAATACTTGAAGCTGTAGGCGTAGCCGTAATTCACCTCTTCCACCAGATCGAGCGTGGCCTGGAAGTCCGCCTCGGTTTCCTCCGGGAATCCTACGATGAAGTCACCCGATACGAGGATATCGGGTCGTGCTTGTCGGATGCGTTCAATCAGGCGCAAGTAGCTTTCGGCGGTGTGGCTGCGATTCATGCGCTTGAGGATGCGATCGCTGCCCGATTGCACGGGTAGGTGCAGGTAGGGCATCAGTTTCGAGCACGTGCCGTGCGCCTCGATCAAGTCATCGGTCATGTCGTTGGGATGGCTGGTGGTAAAGCGAATGCGCTCAAGCCCATCCACCTTGTCCAGATCCCAGATCAGCTGGGCCAATGTGTGGTCCGATCCATCAGGGCCGGTTCCATGATAGGCGTTGACGTTTTGGCCCAGCAGCGTGATCTCACGCACTCCGCGTTCAACAAGATCCCGCGCCTCTGTCAAAATGCGATCCACAGGACGACTGACTTCCGCGCCGCGGGTGTAAGGTACTACGCAGAAGGCACAAAACTTGTCGCAGCCTTCCTGCACCGTCAGGAAAGCCGTGGGGCCACGTTGCGCCTTGGGGCGTCCCTTGAGCTTTTCGAATTTGTCTTCTTCAGGAAAATCCGTATCAAGCGCCTTTTCGCCCGCTTGAGTCTTCGCCTCCATCTCAGGCAGACGGTGGTAGCTTTGGGGGCCGACAACCAGATCGACCAAGGGCTGACGGCGCATGATCTCTTGACCTTCAGCCTGTGCCACGCAGCCCGCCACACCTATCTTGAGGTCGGGCTTTTCCGCCTTGAGACCTTTAAATCGACCCAACTCGGAATAGACCTTTTCCGCCGCCTTCTCGCGGATATGACATGTGTTCAACAGGATCATGTCGGCATCGTCTGGCGACTGGGTTTCGACATAGCCCTGCCCACCCAGCGCCTCGGCCATCCGTTCGCTGTCATAGACGTTCATCTGGCAGCCATAGGTCTTGATAAAGAGCTTCTTCGGCGTCGTCATGGGCTTCGGTCTCGGATGATGCGGATGGAATGCGGGCTGTACCAGCCTGTCCAACATCTTGCAATGCGGCGCGGATTAACCGAAATTTGACAGCAAGCAAGCCACAAGAAGCCAACCGGGGCACATTATGCAGTTCGACAGTCTGAGCAGTTTCCTCAAGAACAAGGAGGCGGTTCCCCAAAAGGGGCCCGTGGCCATCGTTATAGCCGAAGATGATGTCGAGGTGGACACGACCCTTCGGCACCATCAGCAAGCCGGATTCAAGCAGGTCATAGCGTTTATGCCCAAGCGGTTCGATCTGGCCCGCGACTTGGCTGAGACCATAATACGGGTGGATTTTGATACATCGGCACCGGACGCACTTGCAACGTCAGTGAACGGTATCATAGGCGCAGTGCCTCCAGGCACTTGGATGTACTACTGCTACAACGCAGAATTCTTGTTCCACCCATTCTGCGAAACCCGTTCAGTTGGGGAAATGCTGACATTTCATACCGAGGAACGTCGCGATGCGATGTTGACCTATGTGGTTGACCTGTATGCAGACGATCTTTGGTCTTCTCCAAACGCTGTGTCACTGGATCGAGCGCATCTGGACCGTTCAGGCTATTACGCGCTGGCCCGTCAAGGTGAAAACGGGCATCCAAAGGAGCGACAACTGAACTTCTATGGCGGTTTGCGCTGGCGGTTCGAAGAACATGTCCCTGAAACACGACGAAAGATTGACCGGATATCGCTGTTCAAGACCAAGCCGGGTCTGGCGCTGCGAAACGACCACACCTTCAATGACGAGGAATACAACACCTATGCTTGCGAATGGCACCATAACCTGACCGCGGCGATCTGCTCCTTTCGGACCGCCAAGGCGCTGAAGCTGAACCCCGGCAGCACCTACGACATCGACACGTTCAAATGGCACAACTCGGCCCCGTTTGAATGGCACTCAAGGCAGTTGTTAGACCTTGGCTTGATGGAGCCGGGGCAATGGTTTTGAAGCCCGGCTTACCACCCATCAGCAACCGTCTGATTTACTAGGCATTACTACTCAAAGCACAGCGAAACGTACGATCACCCAGCTCCATCACTGGCGCATCTGAACCTGCACTTATCGCGTTGGTGCCGTTTTCGAATTGGGCCATGAGACACATCTCGCCTCATCCGCTGGCGATATGCTTTCGCCACCAACGTGGCCCGGTCGCGCTGAGTTGGCAGCCGCAATCTTAGAAAATGAATTGTACAAGCATTGCAGGTCATGGGTCTGCTCGTCACTCTTGCATCCCCCTCCCTTCATGCCGATGCTACACCCATGGCGTCCGACATAGAATTTTCATTCCGGCGACTTACACCCGCCGCTCAGCGGCACATTCGCGTTTTTCAAATACATCAATTCCTGGACCGGTTCGCGATGGGCCTAACCGTGTCTGTGGTTGCGCTGGCATTGGTAGATCGAGGGATGGACTTGTTCCAGATTTCGCTGCTGTTTGCCGCCTATTCAGTCACAGCACTGATCATGGAATTGCCATTCGGTGGATTGGCGGACAACATAGGCCGAAAGCCTGTTTTCCTCACCGCTGTGAGTGCAAGCCTGATATCCCTCGCTCTGTTTCTTTCATCGAGCGATTTTTATGTACTATCCCTTTCTTTTGCCTTCATCGGTTTCGGGCGCGCACTTCGCTCGGGCACCCTCGATGCATGGTTTGTTGAACACTTTCGGGAAAAGGCTCAAAACGTTGATGTACAACCTGCACTCGCGAAGGCGCAGTGGGCAAACGGAATGGGGTTAGCGTTTGGTGCGATTGTCGGAGGTTGGTTGCCCGACGCTTTCGGCACCGTCGCAACTCAATTTGGCTTCAGTGCCTATGACGTCGCCTACATGGCCAGTTTTGCCATGATGACGATGGTTTTGCTTTATACCGTGTTCACCATCACCGAAGAGCCACGCCCGCTGCATCCAAAGGCGCTCTGGCTGGGGTTTACAAACGTTCCGGTTGTTGTAAGAAATTCTGGTTTTCTCGCGCTAAGACATCCCGCACTTTCACTGCTTTTGGCAGCGCTTGGGCTGCTGTTGATGGCAACAAACCCGGTTGAAGTACTCTGGCCAACTCACCTGAAGCCGATGCTGGAAGGCGACCATGCCAACACCGTGATTGGTATGTTGACGGCGGCCTGTTTCTTCTCAATCGCCGTTGGTGCATCATTGTCCCCCCATATCAACCGGCTATTCAAACGTCGGGACGCCGTGACCCTTTCAGTCGCCTTAGTATGCCTTGCTGTCCTTCAGATCGCATTGGCTTTGCAAGGCGACATCGTCGGGTTCGCTTGTATTCTGGTCCTATACTTTGTGTTTCTTGGCGTTGGCGAAACACCTGCCAGCAGCATTCTGCATGCCAGCGTAGAGAACCATCAGCGGTCGACAATGCTATCGCTACGCTCGCTCGTGCAGCAACTGGGGGCAACCATTGGCCTTATCTTTGTCGGCGCCATCGCCGAGGGCTACTCGACCCCGGTTGGCTGGATGGTCGGAACAGCATTTGTTGTCAGCGCCCTGCTTCTGACAGTCCTGTTAGCC
Organism: uncultured Tateyamaria sp.; assembly: GCF_947504105.1. Lineage (GTDB taxonomy): Bacteria > Pseudomonadota > Alphaproteobacteria > Rhodobacterales > Rhodobacteraceae > Tateyamaria. Next base: position 85,798 of record NZ_CANNGP010000011.1, on the reverse strand, counting down.
TGGAGATTGAGGGAAAGCGGCTGAAAGCGGACATTGGCATGCGCTGCGCCACCGCGGCACCATGCACCATCTCGCGGGGTGCAGGCTAAGTTATTATTCAATTTGAGAGGCTTAACCTTTGCGGCGCAACCGGATGACGACGTCGACCGACGCAATTTCGGCACCTTCGGGCGCGTCAGGCAGTTGTGCGATCACAAGCTGATCAGACGGTGCGTCGGTCAGTTTTGCATCGTCTTCCCAAAAGAAGTGTGGATGATCGTGAGTATTGGTGTCGAAGTAGCTTTTTGAGCCATCTACTGTCACTTCCTGCATCAGTCCGGCATCGCAGAACGCCCGCAGCGTGTTGTAGACGGTCGCAAGTGACACCGCCTCGCCCTGATCCTTGGCTGCTTCGAACAGGCTTTCGGCCGTGACGTGGCGATGCTGGCCATCGCCGATCAACAGAGCAGCGAGCGTCACACGTTGACGTGTCGGGCGCAGTCCTGCCCCCGCGAGCCATTCGGTTCCTACATCATGCTGCGTGTCGGTCATCGGATCCTCTTACTTCCATATCACTTATAAAGGGCCATCGTCCTGCAATTCAATCGCAAAAGGGGATCGTGCATTATGCAACACGACCAAAAAAGCCCATTTGTTCCTTTGCGGAAAAGGATCTGCCGGGGGTGTCGTAGTGCGACAGCACCGCAACGATGCGCGATGTGCCGGGCCCCACTGTCGACACCCGGTGCGCGGTATTGACACCCAAAAACACGTTCAGCGTACCCGCGCCCTGGGTCAACCGAGCAGGCGTGACCCGTCCGGCCAGCAGCTCGGAGATGCCTTCATGATTGGGGTCTTCATCGCTGCGCAGATCCTTGGCATATTCGAACAACCCGCCTTCAGTTGCCTCCTGTAACAACAGGGTCGTGGTGAAGATCGAACGGTCGAAATGCCAGTTCAACGCCTCGCCCTGCCGGTATTCCAGCACATTCAGCCCGGCCAGTGCATCGTCCATCGTATAAAGCTGCGGCTTGTCCATGACCGAGGCCAGAAAAGTGGCAAAGGCAGGCCACTGGTAAATGTCGTCAAGCGCTGTACCTCGCATCTGGTCATGACAGAGCGTGTGATTGGCCGTCTCGACCTTGGTCAGCGCCGGATCATCGGCGGCAAGGCCATCGACGGTGTCCTGAAAATAGATATTGTGCCACCGGCTGTGATGAAAGCTCTCGGCCTTCATCCGCGGGTGCACGTGGTCAAGGACCGAGGTTAGTGCCTGTGGCTGCATGAAGCCCGGCAGATTGAACAGGCCGTCGCGCGCCAAGCCAACCTTCGCCTGAGCGACCAACGCACCCCACTCGGGCGTATGGGGACGGTGCAACGGGTAGCGGTCGAGATCGATAACATCTTGCATGGCGTGACCCTGCCCCAAGCGCCCGGACCTGACAAGGGACGCCCCGCCCTTGCGCCCTTTGCCCGGCCGATGCTAGACGGGCCGGAGCCCCCTGACGGGACCAGACCCACGATCAATACGAGGCCCGAATGGCAGACTACCCCACCAGTTTCGACAAGGACGAATTGTTGAAATGCGCTCGCGGCGAGCTGTTTGGCGTCGGGAATGCGCAGCTGCCCGAGCCACCGATGCTGATGATGGACCGGATCACGGAGGTCTCCTCGGACGGCGGTGCCCATGGCAAAGGGCACATCGTGGCCGAGTTCGATATCACGCCGGAACTTTGGTTCTTTGACTGCCATTTCCCCGGCAACCCCATCATGCCCGGGTGTCTGGGACTTGATGGTTTGTGGCAGCTGACAGGTTTCAACCTTGGCTGGCGCGGCTGGACCGGGCGGGGTTATGCTTTGGGTGTGGGCGAGGTGAAGCTCAAGGGTATGGTGCGGCCAGACCGCAAGATGCTGACCTACAAGATCGATTTCACCAAGGCCATCCAGACCCGCCGACTGACCATGGGTGTCGCCGATGGCATTGTCGAAGCCGATGGCGAAGTGATTTACGAGGTCAAGGACATGAAGGTGGCACTGAGCGAAAGTTGAGTGCACCGTGGTAACAGCCCACTGACCTTTAATCTCCTGGCCGCAGACGACAGTTGCTTTGTAAAACATCCAGTTCCAACAAGCGCGTGATTGCGTATTTGGACGTGCCAGCGCCAGACGATCAACTGGCCGAAACCAAAGCCAGCGACGTGGCGGCGCGGGATCTTTTGTGACCCCTTTGCTTTTCTGATAAGATGTAGTTGCACCGATTTCGCGCAACCCAGATCGCTTTTTAGCGCGATTTAAGGCCGGGCGTGCTTTGACTTCTAAGCCAAGGCGGTTGCACCCACCTGCCCCCCCGTCCTACATACGCCTGACTACAACGAAGGAGTACGCGCATGCGACGCGTCGTGGTGACCGGCCTTGGTATCGTATCATCCATCGGGAACAACACCAATGAGGTGCTGGCATCGCTGAAGGCGGGGCGTTCGGGAATTGAGTCCAGCGCCGAGATGGCGGAGCATGGCTTCCGCAGTCAGGTCGCCGGCACACTCAAGCTGGACGTCAAGGAACACGTGGACAAGCGCGCCTTGCGTTTCATGGGCCCAGGTGCGGCCTATGCCCATATCGCCATGACACAGGCCATTGCGGATGCTGGTCTTGAGGAAAACGATATCGTGAACCCGCGCACCGGGCTGGTCGCGGGCTCGGGTGGGCCTTCTACTTCTGCCATGTTGACGGCGCATCAGACAGTGCTGAAAACTGGCGCCACCAAGCGTATCGGTCCATTTGCGGTGCCCAAGTGCATGTCCTCGACCATAAGCGCGAACCTGGCGACCGGTTTCAAGATCAAGGGCATCAACTATTCCATCACCAGCGCATGCTCGACATCGCTGCACTGTATCGGCAACGCGGCCGAGCAGATCATGTTGGGCAAGCAGGACGTGATGTTTGCCGGTGGCGCAGAGGAACTGGACTGGACACTGTCCTGCCTGTTTGATGCGATGGGCGCGATGTCATCCAAGTACAACGACACCCCAGCACGGGCGAGCCGTGCCTTTGACGCCGGCCGCGACGGATTCGTCATTTCCGGCGGCGGCGGCATGGTTGTGCTGGAAGAGCTGGAGCACGCCCGCGCTCGGGGTGCAAAAATCTATGCTGAAGTGACCGGATACGCTGCTACATCCGATGGCCATGACATGGTCGCCCCCTCGGGCGAAGGTGGCGAGCGGGCGATGCGCGCCGCCCTCGAGACGCTGCCACAGGACCGCTCAGTCAGCTACATCAACGCGCATGGCACATCGACGCCAGTCGGCGATGTCGGCGAGATCGAAGCCGTTCGCCGCGTCTTTGGCGAAGGCACTACACCGCCCGTCAGTTCGACCAAGTCGATGACCGGCCATGCACAGGGCGCGGCAGGCGCGCTGGAGGCAATCTTCAGCTTGCTGATGCTGGATCATGATTTCATCACACCGTCGATCAATGTCGAAACACTGGACCCAGGGCTGAACCCGTCCGAGATCGCGACAGAGATGCGGGCTGATGCGGGTCTTGATTCGGTGATGACCAACTCGTTTGGCTTCGGTGGCACCAACGGATCGATGATCCTTTCAAAGTTTGACGGGTAAGAATTCAATATGACGGCATTGCTCAAAGGAAAACGCGGCCTGGTGATGGGCGTGGCGAACGAAAGGTCCATTGCCTGGGGCATCGCCAAGGCAATGCACGAGGCTGGCGCCGAACTCGCGTTCAGTTATCAAGGTGAAGCATTTGGCAAACGACTTGAACCATTGGCCGCAAGTGTCGGATCTGACTTCATGGTCGATGTCGATGTGACCGATGACGCGTCGCTGGATGCCGCATTTGAGGCGCTTGAAGCACGCTGGCCAACGATCGATTTTGTGATCCATGCGGTGGCCTTTTCCGACAAATCCGAGCTGACCGGCCGATTCCTGAACACCAGTCGTGCCAACTTCAAACACTCCATGGACATCTCGGCCTACTCTTTCATCGAGGTTGCGCGCCGTGCACACCCCATGATGATCGAGAACGGCGGCACGCTGCTGACGCTAACCTACCAAGGATCAAACCGGGTTGTTCCAAACTACAACGTGATGGGTGTCGCCAAGGCGGCACTCGAGTCCGCGACCCGATATCTGGCCAATGATCTGGGTCCCGAGGGGATCCGAGTCAACGCCATTTCACCCGGTCCGATGAAGACCTTGGCCGGATCAGCGATTGCCGGAGCCCGTAAAACCTACAAGCACACGGACCAGAACGCGCCGATGCGTTCTAACGCCACGCTGGAAGCAGTGGGGGGTACCGCCGTCTACCTGTGTTCCGAGGCCGGAGCCTGCACCACAGGCGAAATCATACGTGTCGATGGGGGCTTTCACGTCCTGGGCATGCCGCAACCGGATCACCTCTAGGGGTCAAGGCAACAAACAAGTTGCACCTAGCACGTTCCGTTCAGCTGTGACTCCTGGTGTTGTCATGTTCCGTGCATGCAGCACGACAGGAATGGACAGTATGAGCGCAAATTAAACCGTGTTGAACGGAAACTGCCACTGCTGACGGGTAGGCCGGACGCTCGAAAAACTGCAAAGTCCTTCGCTGCCCACAATTGCGCCATCTGTCCGTGCTACGAGGTCGTACGAGACCAATGCTATATCGCAAAGAATGTTAAACGATCTGGTAACCAAGCACTTGTGAGAGTTGCGATCACAGCGATAGCTTTAAAAAATGCATAAGACATGGTCGACGGGTGGAGGACAGGTGGTTTTGAGACACGCCCACACAACCGCCCCTGAAACTTTATAAATGAATGAATGGCGAACCTGGCTCTACGCTCACAACCTTGGGTCATTAATGAGTTTGTAGCAGAATTCGGCAAAACATGCGCAAAGCGCCCAAAAATCGCCAAGATGCCCATTTATCTTTTATCCATGGCACGCAACCAAACCGATCCCGCACGTCACGCGCGCATTCTGGAACGACGTGAAGCACGCACGCGGCGATCCAAGTGGTTGGGCCGATTGCTGTTTTCGTTGATGGGCATGGGGCTTCTATTGGCGTTGCGGATGAACCCAGGTGTTGTGGAAACGGTTGTAGCCATAGCCCATGATGTGCAGCCGCAGGCACAATTATCAGACTTCGAAAAATCAAAAGATGTACACATTCGGCAGATGCCGCGCGATGTCGTGCCGGTACGCAGAGGTGGCACTTTACCACAAACGAAAACGACCCATGATGACACGCAACAGCAGGCTGATGCGGTTGCAAACGCCTTGCGCGGATTGGCACCCGGAGGCTGATGGAAAGGTGGGCGGGCCGTCGTTGCGCGGCAGCGCCAACGCGCGTCAGCCAGCGTTGACCGACACCACTTCGAAGTCAAATGTGAGATCCTTGCCCGCAAGCGGGTGGTTCGCATCGAGCATTACTTCCTCTTCGCCGACTTCAGCCACCGTCACAGGCATCGGTTGGCCTTGAGGCGTCTGCATCTGCAATTGCAGGCCAATTTCAAGCGGGATTTCATCCGGGATTGCGTCGCGCGGCACACCTTGCATGAGCGCAGGATTGATCGGTCCATATGCCTGGTCGCAGGGGATGTTGACCTTTTTCTTGTCGCCCTCGGCCATGCCGGGCAATGCCTCATCCAGGCCGGGAATGATCTGGCCTGAACCAACAACGAACTCGAGCGGTTCGCGCCCGTCCGAGCTATCAAAGACGGTACCATCCAGCAAAGTCCCCGTGTAGTGGATGCGCACGGTATCGCCGTCCTTGATCGAAGTCATTGTTATCTCCCAACATGCCCGCCTGGCTGACGGATGCCACACCCTGCCCCTCTGCAGCAATGGGGTAAACCCCACCTCGCCCCTTTTCGTTCGTTCCCCTCCGTGCCAGTCTGCACCTCAAGGAGTATCTTATGCCCATAACCACCTGTATTTTCGACGCCTACGGTACGCTTTTTGATGTCGCCGCCGCGGCCCGGATCGCGGCAGCGGAGCCCGCATTTCCGCAACTGGCTGATACATGGCCTGCGGTGGCCGAGCATTGGCGGCTGAAGCAGTTGCAGTACACGTGGCTGCGCGCCATCACCGATGCGCACACCGATTTCTGGCAGGTCACACAACAGGGTCTGGATTGGGCGCTGGAGCGCAACGGGTTGGGAGGCGACGTCGCCATGCGCGAGCGCCTTCTTGCGCTATACTGGGAATTGCAGGCCTATCCGGAGGTGCCCGCGATGCTGCACGCATTGAAAGATGCCGGGATGAACACTGCGATCCTGTCCAACGGGTCTCCCGAAATGCTGAACGGCGCCGTTCAATCAGCGGGCATTGGCGATGTGCTGGATGATTGCCTGTCCGTTGAAAGCGTTGGAATCTTCAAACCAGACAGGCGAGTGTATGACCTTGTCGGCCTACGCTTTGACTGCGCGGCGACCGAAGTTCTGTTCGTGTCCTCGAACGGGTGGGATGCGGCAGGTGCGTCCGGCTATGGATTTACCACCGCCTGGGTGAACCGCGCAGATGAACCGGTAGACCGCTTGCCATGGACGCCACACCACATTCTGAGCGACCTGACCGGTATCCCGGAGCTGTCGCAGGCATGAGCACGTTTGAAACGTCGGATAGCCTGTCTCTCTACTTCGAGGATCAGGGCGATGGCCTGCCGCTGCTGTGCCTGCCCGGCCTGACACGCACCATGCAGGATTTCCAGTACGTCACACCACATCTTCCACCCTGCCGCCTGATCAAGCTGGATTACCGTGGTCGCGGGCAGTCACAATGGGATGACAACTGGCGGAACTACTCTCTGGCGGTCGAGATCCGCGATGTGATGGAGTTGATGGATCGTCTATCTTTGTCTGCACTTGCCATTCTTGGCACGTCACGCGGTGGACTAAACGCAATGGGATTAGCTGCCACCGCACCTGATCGCCTCTTGGGTGTGGCCCTAAACGACGTGGGGCCGGAATTGGACCCAACGGGACTGGCGGGCATCATGACGCATCTGGGGCGCCGCCCTGCCGCCCGCACATATTCCGAGGCAGCCGCGGCGCTGGCCTACGTGCTGAAAGGGTTTGATGACGTGCCACCAGAGCGCTGGATGCAGGAAGCACAGACACACTTTGTCGAGGCTGATGACGGCCTCAATATCACCTATGATCCGGGCCTGCGCGACGCGGTCGAAGCAGGCGGTGACGTGCCGGACCTGTGGCCATTCTTCGATGCATTGGAAGGCAAGCCGCTGGCCCTGATCCGCGGTGCCGGTTCGGACCTGCTGAGTGCCGAGACAGCGCAAAAGATGCAAGATCGTCGCCCCGACATGATCTATGCCGAGGTCCCCGGACGTGGTCACGTGCCATTTCTTGATGAACCCGAAGCCTTGGCGGCGATACGGGAATGGATGGAGCAGCTGAATTGAATATCGAGATGATCCGCGCCGCAGCAGCGCGGTTGAACGGCCATGCCCGCAAGACGCCATTGCTGAATTCACCTTTCTTGGACGAAATCGCTGGTCGTCGTATCTGGATCAAGCCAGAATGCCTGCAACACACCGGCAGTTTCAAGTTCCGTGGGGCATGGTCTGCCCTGTCCGCCTTGGACAAGAACACGCGTAACGCCGGCGTGATTGCCTTTTCCAGTGGCAACCACGCCCAAGGCGTGGCCCTCGCGGCGCGGATGCACGGCGTACCGTCCGTTATCGTCATGCCCAGCGATGCACCAAAACTGAAGATCGAAAACACCAGCGCGCTCGGGGCCGAGGTTGTCCTTTATGAACGCGGTTCGGGCGACCGTGATGCCATCGGCGCGCAATTGGCCGAGGAGCGCGGCCTGACGTTGATCAAACCCTTTGACGAACCACAAGTCATCGCCGGGCAAGGCACGACCGGCCTTGAGATTGCGGAACAGGCGGCGGCAGTTGGTGTGGAGACTGCAGACGTGATCGTGTGTTGCGGTGGCGGCGGTTTGACCAGCGGTATTGCCCTCGCGCTTGAGGTGGAGGCGCCCGGCCTGCGTGTGCGCCCGGCTGAGCCGGAAGAGTTTGATGATGTCGCCCGGTCCCTGCGCTCAGGCGGCATTGAGCGGAACAATGCGGTTTCGGGCAACATATGTGACGCCATCATCACCCCTCAGCCCGGCGATCTGACCTTTCCCATCATGAAACGCCTGTGCGGCCCCGGTCTGGTGGTGAGCGAGGGTGAGGCTTTGTACGCCGTGGCGCAGGCTTTCGTGCGTCTGAAAGTTGTCGCCGAACCCGGCGGGGCGGTGGCCCTTGCTGCCGCCATGTGTCGACAGGACCAAATAGAGGGCGACGACGTGATCGTCACAATCTCTGGCGGGAACGTGGACCCTGACATTTTCAAACGCGCATTGGACACACTTGCATGACCGACTTCACCATCGCCAGTTTCAACGTCAAGAACCTGATCGGTCCGGATAAGGAATACTACCGGTTCCAACAATACACGCCCGAGGAATACGCCTGGAAGGTAGATTGGCTGTCCGAGCAGGTGCAAACCATGGACGCCGACATTGTGGGCTTTCAGGAAATCTTTGAAGAAGGCGCCCTGCAAGAGGTGATCGATGCCGCAGATGCCGAGGGCATCGCGGACAACGCTCAGCACATCCCCGGCCCCAACAAGCGCTATCGGCGCAAGGCGATCTTTCGCAAGCTGGCCTACCGCCCCTACACAGACGCCGCGTTGGCCGTCGCCACGAATGTAAACGATGGCGAGCCCGGGCAGCGCCGTCCGGGTGTGGCGATCCTGTCACGCTTTGGCTTCGAAGGTCAGCCCGAGATCATTCAGGATCTGCCGGAACCCGTGGACATTGACTTTGGCCCCATGGGGCCAGATGGCGGCGGCAGCTTTCGCCTCACACGTCTCAGCCGCCCGATCCTCAAGGTGCGCATCCCCATCGGCAATCATGTCATCACGGTGTTCAACTGCCATCTGAAGTCGAAGCTGGGTGAGTTTGTCACGCCCGAAGGTTCCAACTTTCCGCCGGAAGTGGACTTGACCCGCTATGATCCGGTCGGGCGGGCGCTCGGCGGCCTGCGCGCTTCATTACGCCGCATGGCCGAGGCATGGGTGCTGCGCCGCGCCATTGTCGCCGAGTTACAGGCCGGTTACCCGGTGATGGCCGTGGGCGATTTCAATGACGGCGAACATGCCGTCAGTTCAGAGATCATCAGCGGTGAGCATCCGTTCAAGAATTACGCATGGATGCTGCGCCACGACGCTGAAACCCCGCGCGATCGGTATTCCGAAGATGAAGACGCGCAGATCCGCGAGGCCATTGAAGCTGTACGCCTACACTCGGCTGAAAAGCAGTTTATCCGCAAATCGTCCCGAGACATGGTGTATACGGCGGCGTTTGGCGGTGTTTATGAGAGTATCGACCAGATTTACATGTCCCGTCATTTCCTGCCTGACGCAAAGGGAAGCATCGGGCAGATGGACTATTTCAGCGTGTTGAACGATCATCTGACCGATGGCAGCCATGCCGAGGCCCCGTACAACAAGCTGGCTTCGGACCACGGGCAGATCATCGCGCATATGCGGTTGAAGGATTAAGTTCATGCACATGGCTGATTTGGGTGACGTGCGCCTGCACTACCGTATTGACGGCCCGGACGATGGCGCGCCGGTCGTCTTCGTGAACTCATTGGGTACGGATATGCGGTTGTGGGATCCGATCTTGCCCTTGTTGCCCGATGGTCTGCGCATCCTGCGGTTCGACAAACGTGGCCATGGCCTGTCGACCTGTCCATCTGGGCCTTATTCGATGGGGCTGCTGATCAATGACTGCGAGCAGTTGATGGACCTGCATGGCTTCAAGGATGTGATGTTTGTCGGCCTATCCATTGGTGGCATGATTGCGCAGGGATTGGCCGTGAAGCGGCTCGACCTAATGCGCGCCATGGTGCTGTCAAACACCGGGGCCAAGATCGGTACCAAGGAGATGTGGGCCGACCGCATTCGGGACGTGAACTCCGGCGGGATCGAGGCGCTGGCTGACGCTGTCATGGACCGTTGGTTTTCAAAGGACTTTCATAAAAACGCGGACTTGGAGCTATGGCGAAACATGTTGGTTCGGCAGGAGGATGCAGGATACACTGGATGCTCTGCAGCGATCTCGGGTACTGATTTCTTTGCCACTACGGCAACGCTGCGCCTGCCTACGCTGGGCATTGCAGGGTCGGAAGACGGATCGACTCCACCCGATCTCGTACGTGAAACCGTCGATCATATCCCCGGCAGCCAGTTCCACCTGATCCGCAAGGCGGGCCATTTGCCATGCGTCGAGCGACCCGATGAATTCGCCCGCGTATTGACAGACTTCATGCGCGCGACGGGGCATATCTGATCCATGGCGGCGTCTGTCTTTTCTTCTTCCCTCTACGGGCAGTTGTTCCCCACAGGTGAAGTGGCGCGGTTGTGGTCCGACAGCGCGGAAGTTCGGGCGATGCTGCTGGTTGAAGGTGCCCTGGCCAAGGTGCAAGGCGCACAGGGTCTGATCCCGGAGTTGAGTGCCGCCTTTATCCATCGTTCGTCGCTTGAGGTCCAAATTGATCCAGCGGGTCTTGCCAAGGCGACAGGTCAGAATGGCGTCAGCGTTCCTGCCCTCGTGGACGAGTTCCGCAAGGCGATGGAAGCGCCGGAACATGCGCAATACGCGCACTGGGGCGCGACCAGCCAAGACATCATAGATACCGCGCTGATGCTGCGCCTGCGCCAGACGTTGAACGCCCAGCAAGACGTGTTGAACAATGTACTCAAGGCGATGGGCGCTCAGGCCGAGATGTACGCAGAAACGCCGATGGTTGCCCGTACCTATGGGCAGCATGCGACGCCCACCAGCTGGGGGGCCGTGTTGGCGCAATGGGGGCAGCCCTTGGCCGACGCGATGCAGCAGTTGTCGGCGTTGCGCCAGGGGTCTTTGTGGGTGTCGTTGAGCGGTGCGGCAGGGACGGCATCTGCCTTGGGACCGAGCGCGGATAAGACACGCGCCGAGCTGGCCGACGCATTGAAGCTAAGCGATCCCGGTCGGAGTTGGCATACTGATCGTGGACCCATCCTGCGCATTGCAGATTGGATGGCACGGATCGTGGCGACCTTTTCCGCGATGGGACAAACCGCCGTTGCGCTGGCGGCCACGGAATGCCAGGAAATTGCTCTGGACGTGGCAGGATCATCCTCGACCATGCCGCAGAAGGAGAACCCGGTGGGACCATCGACGCTTGTGGCGCTGGGTCATCAGATGACAGGTCTGAGGGCATCGTTGCAGGCGGCATCAGCGCACCAACACCAGCGCGATGGGGCCGCGTGGTTTACCGAATGGATGGTGATGCCGCAAATTGCGTTGTGTTGGGCTGCATCGACCAATGTTGCCCATGCGCTTGTGCAAAGCTGGAGCCCAAACTTGGATGCCATGTCATCCAAGTTCGACGGCCTGGGGGGTATTCATGCAGAAGCCCTGAGTTTTGCTCTGGCACAACAAATGGCCCGACCTGACGCACAGGCGGCCACCAAGGCATTGATTGCCAAAGCCATCGCATCCGAGCAATCGCTGGAGACTGTTGCACGCATCGCGCATCCTGACTTACCAGAGAGCCTGTTTGATCCTTCTGCCCAAATGGGCGCCGCACCGTCAGACGCACGCGCCTTTGCCAATCGGATGAAACCCCTGTGAAGCTGCCCGTCATTTTCATCCTGCTGACGGTCATGATCGACGCGATGGGCATCGGCCTGATCGTGCCGGTCATGCCCGACCTGATCCAAGAGGTGCAGGGGATGGGGCTGGGGCTGGGCACCGCAGCCCTGTGGGGCGGAGTGCTGTCGACCACCTTTGCCGCCATGCAGTTCCTCTTCGGTCCACTTCTGGGCGCGTTGTCTGACCGCTACGGACGCCGCCCCATTCTACTGGTGTCATTGGTTGTGCTGGCGTTCGATTATTTGGTCATGGCCGTCGCGGGCACCATTTGGTTGTTGTTTTTAGGTCGGATTGTCGGAGGCATCACCGCTGCCACCCAATCCACGGCAAACGCCTATATGGCCGACATCTCGAAACCCGAACAGAAGGCCGCGAATTTCGGATTGATCGGCGCGGCTTTCGGTATCGGGTTCGTGCTGGGCCCGGCCATGGGCGGCCTTCTGGCCGAATATGGCACACGCGCGCCGTTCTACGCGGCAGCGGGACTTGCCGCGGCAAACGCTATCTTTGGCTATATAGTTCTGAAAGAAACTGTCGACGATCGCATTCGCCGCCCCTTCACATGGGCGCGCGCAAACCCGTTTGGTCTGTTCCGCCACTTGGCAAAGTTGCCCGGACTGGGGCCGCTTCTACTGGTCTTTTTCATCTATCAGGTCGCCTTTATCGTCTACCCGGCTATCTGGGCGTATTACACGACCGAACGTTTTGACTGGTCACCTGGCATGGTTGGCCTGTCGTTGAGCCTGTTTGGTTTCTCCATGGCGGTGGTTCAGGGCGGATTGATCCGGCCCATGTTGCGAGTGCTCGGGGAACGTGGCGCAGTGGTCTACGGCCATATCGCGGATGTCGGAGTATTCCTGCTGATCGGCTTTGTCAGTTCCGGGACATGGCTGTTGATCCTGACCCCTCTTGCCGCCCTGCCGGCCGTGATAACGCCCGCATTGCAGGGCATCATGTCCAAAGCAGTTGGCGACGATGAACAGGGCGAATTACAGGGCGCGCTGACCTCTATCGCAGCCCTCGCCATGATCGTGTCACCGATGCTGATGACATCTGTGTTCCACACCTTTACCACGCCGGAGACGGGCGTGTACCTGCCAGGCGCACCGTTCCTTTTGGCTGCCGTTCTGATTGCGGTGGCACTGATGGTCTTTGTTCGAGGCGCGAGGACAGCTGCCTCACCCCGAGTAAGTGGGTCAACTGCGCCCTAGTTCTGTCGTTTTCCGACTTGCCTGCGCACTGTTGCTGCGTCACCGTCACCGGAAAGAGAGGCAGAGGGACGGATATGCAAACAATCAAAGCCGCTGTGTGCCATGAATTCGGTACGCCCCTTGTGGTTGAGGACATTCTGATCCGCGCGCCTGAAACGGGCGAGGTCGAGGTCACGCTTGATGCCGTTGCAATCTGTCATTCCGATATCTCCTATGCCGATGGGGCCTGGGGCGGCAGCCTGCCTGCCGTTTACGGGCATGAAGCCGCGGGTGTGGTGAGCGCAGCCGGTCCCGGCGTGGTGGGCCTGTCAGAGGGCGACAGTGTAGTTGTGACTTTGATCCGGGCTTGCGGCACGTGTCCTTCCTGTGCCAGCGGCAAACCAACGGTGTGCGAGACGCCCTACGACGGGGACAAGGGTCCGATCCGCACTGCCGACGATGGCAAGCTGCATCAGGCGATGGCCTGCGGGGCCTTTGCCGAGAAGGTCGTTGTGGATCAGAAGCAGTTGGTGAAGATTGCGCCCGACATCTCGAAAGAGGCGGCAAGCCTGATCGCGTGCGGTGTCATTACCGGGGTCGGTGCCGTGGTAAATGCAGCCGGTCTGCGCGCCGGTCAAGATGTTGTTGTCATTGGAGCGGGTGGCGTCGGCTTGAATGCCATTCAAGGCGCGCGCATAGCAGGCGCCCGTCGCATCGTCGCTGTTGATATGACCGAGGAGAAGTTGGAGGACGCCAAGGCCTTTGGCGCAACGCATGGTGTATTGGCAACTGGCAAATCGCCGTGGCGCGCCAGCTACAAGGCCCTTGGCGGCAAAGGTGCCGAGGCGGTTATTGTCACCGTCGGCGCCATTCCTGCCTATGAGCAGGCACCCAAGTATCTGGGTCGCGGTGGCAAGGTTGTCATGGTCGGTATGCCCCATTCCGGCGATACCGCCACATATGAACCCGTCATTCTGGCAGCAATTGGTCAAGGCATGGTCGGATCCAAGATGGGTGACGTGGTCATCCAGCGCGATATCCCGTGGATGGTGGATCTTTATCAGCAGGGCCGATTGCAGTTGGACAGTTTGATTTCCAGGCGGTGGTCTCTGGATCAAATCAATGAAGCGATCGCAGATACGAAATCGGGCGCGGCAAGACGAAACGTGATCCTGTTTGACAGGTCGTAAGGGGGCCAGCCCCCTCGGCCTTTGGCCTCGCCCCCGGGATTTTTTGAAACAGAGAAGAGGGACTTTAGGATGAAACTCAAGGACCTCGATATCATCGTTACAGCCCCCCCGGCACCCGGTTGGGGTGGCAGGTACTGGATCCTGGTCAAGGTCACGACCGATGACGGGATTGTCGGGTGGGGCGAATGCTATGCCTCGTCCGTTGGACCGGAAGCGATGCGGGCCGTCATCGAGGATGTCTTTAACCGGCACATGCGTGGGGAAAGCGCGGAAAACATCGAGCTGATGTTCCGCCGGGCCTATTCTTCGGGCTTTACCCAGCGGCCAGATCTGACCGTCATGGGGGCGTTCTCGGGCCTTGAGATTGCGTGCTGGGACATTCTCGGCAAGGCGCGCGAGCGACCTGTCTGGGCGCTGTTGGGCGGTCGGATAAATGACCGCATCCGGGCCTATACCTACCTGTATCCTCTGCCCCATCATGGGCTCGATGCGTTCTGGACATCGCCCGAGATGGCCGCCGAAGCTGCCCTGGATTGTGTGAATCGCGGCTACACCGCCGTGAAGTTTGACCCGGCAGGCCCCTATACCATGCGTGGTGGACATATGCCGGGAATGCGGGACATCTCGCAATCCGTGGCGTTCTGCAAAGCGATCCGAGAGGCCGTGGGAGACCAGGCTGATCTACTGTTTGGCACCCACGGACAGTTCACCACAGCGGGCGCGATACGGCTTGGGCAGGCGTTGGAACCGTACTCACCACTATGGTTTGAAGAGCCGATCCCGCCGGATGCGGTCGAAGAGATGGCCAAGGTGGCGCGCGCGGTGCGCATTCCCGTTGCCACCGGCGAACGGCTCACCACCAAGGCAGAGTTCGCGCCCGTCTTGCGCAGCGGTGCCGCCACCATCCTGCAACCGGCTTTGGGTCGTGCCGGTGGCATATGGGAAATGAAGAAGGTCGCGGCCATGGCCGAAGCCTATAACGCACAGATGGCCCCGCATCTCTATGCAGGGCCCGTAGAATGGGCCGCAAACATTCATCTGGCTGCCTCGATCCCGAACCTGTTGATGTGCGAAACGATCGAGACGCGGTTCCATGACCAACTGATTAAGGGGAGTATTCGCGTCGAAGGTGGGTTTATCACTCCGCCCGAAGCTCCCGGTCTCGGCATTGAGGTAGACGAGGGTCTGGCCCGCGCACATCCATATACTGGCGACGGACTGCATCTGCAGATGCGGGACGCGCCTTGCGATTATGAACAGGGAAACAACTTCGAAGGAGGCGCCCCTGCCCCGCGCGACTAGCGATACAGGCGCACACCCGACACTGCGATGTCTGCCTGCATCTCGCGCCCGATGGCGAGGATGCCCACGCGGCGCAATCTTGCCGCGTTAAATGTGGCATCTGTCCGGTGTGCGCTGAATGCGGCGAAGGGAACTTTGATCATTGTCCACTCCGCGGGTGCGGTGAAATCGGTCCTGAATGATTGCCATGGCTGTGTCAGGGCATCGGTACGCAAGCGCAGATCATAGGTTTCACCGTTGCCGTACACATCGAGCGCGATACCGGTGAACGCGCTGGCATCGAAAACCTCCCCCTCGGCAAGGTCGAACGCGATCTGAACGAAGCCGCCATTGTTGTCGAGGGACACGGTACCAATCAGGCGCGTAGCGTCTTGGCTCTGAATCACGCCGTGAACAGCCTGCCCTTTCGAGACACCGCCCATGACCGTATCGGCCACGTACTCCCATTTGGGGTCTAGATCGAGGGTTTGCGCATGTGTCATTGCTGGCAAACATAGCAGCGCAAATGTCGCCGCCCAGCGTATCATGTGCGCGCAGCCTCGAATGCGGTCCAGGCGATTTCAAAGTCCTCGAAGCTGATCCGCTTGCCTTTTACCGCATCGAACACAGTTTTCTCAGACCGCATAAGCGACGCGATGGCATTTGCCAGCTTGGGCGTCACATCCACCGGCACCACAACTGCGCCGTGCCGATCGGCATGCACCAAATCGCCTGGTTGGATATCGAGACCACGAATGCGAACGGGCTGATCATAGTCGACCACATGCACGAAGCCGTGGCTTGGACCTATGGAACCTGCAACAACCGGATAGCCCTCCGCCAAATCGCCGAGATCCCGCATCACACCGTCAGTGAGCGTGCCGGAGAGGCCAAATGCCCTGTGAATATTCGTATTCACCTCGCCCCAGTAGGCACCGATGGCGTTTGGAACGTCGAGGTCCTGCACGACACAAACCGAGGGGCGATCTCCTTCAGACATGTATTTGTAGTACGCCATACGCCGCGCCTTGATCACCTCCGGCGCTTCTGTTGGCTGGGCCAGTGCACGGATGCGGGCAGTGCGGGCATAGCCGACCATCACACCATCAGGGTCCGAGGCAAGCAGGGTGCCACGCGTGAACGCGTTAAAGCCGCGCTTACCCTGCGCGACTTCGATCGCGTTGCAAACCGTAGGTGTATCGACCGATTTCAAAAGGTCGTGCAGCGCGTCTTCCATGAGTTAACCTTTCACCATCGCCGCACCTTCGCTGAGGGCAGTGAGCTTGGCATAGGCAATCTCGGGATCAACCGACCCAAAGCCTGCAAACGTGCCAAAGCCACAGTCACTGCCGGCAATCACGCGGTCCAATCCGACGATGCCAGTGAACCGTTCGATCCGTTGCGCAACGACCTGGGGGTGCTCGACAAAGTTGGTGGTGGTATCCACGACACCGGGTACCAGCACCTTGCCGTCGGGAATTTCAGTTTTGCGATCACGGAACACCGTCCATTCATGCGCATGGCGCGGGTTCGAGGTTTCGAACAGCAAATAACGCGCTTTGGTGGACATCAGCGTCGGAAACACCGTGTTCATTGCGATATCGCAGGTGTGCGGGCCTTCATAGTTGCCCCAACAGATGTGTATGCGGACCTTCTCAGCAGGGACATCGGACAGGGCGTGGTTCAGCGCCTCAACATGGGCATCGGCGATCTTGATGAACTCCGCATCGCTCAAATCGTTGAACAGCATGTGCCGCGACAGGGCAAGGTCGGGGCAGTCGAGTTGAAGGTCCAGCCCAGCGCCCACGATGGTTTCATATTCCGCTTTCATCGCATCCGCGAGGGCCCCGAGATAGGCGTCACGGGTCGGATAGAAGTCGTTTTGCAGAAAAAGCGAGATCACACCGGGTGAGGCCGCGTTCATGAAACCGCGTTCGACCCCATGCTTGGCCATTGCTGCCTTGAGGTTGGCGATGTCCTTTTCCAGCTCGCCCTGCCCTTTGCTCTGCACCTCGCCCGTACACATGGGCCGCGCATACTTCGGCGTGCCACCATCATCGGCCAAACGCTTGAGAAAACTCGGGAACTGCTTGAGGTCCGCAGGTGCATTGCGCGGGCTGTCGCCAGAAAAACCGGTATAGCGGTCCTTGACGTAGGTCGCGTAGCTGATCTTGGACGTCTCGCCATCGCTGACGATATCCACACCCGCCGCCACCTGCTTGGCGACGGTGTCATCCACGGCATCAGCCATCGCCGCATCAAATGCAGCTTGATCATATGCTTCTTCCCGCTCACGGGCAAAGATGAAGTCGACGACCTTTTGTGTGCGGGGTAATGATCCCACATGGGTGGTGGTGACAGGCATGACGGTCTCCTTCAAGTCTTGCGCGCCATCAGGACAGAATGGCGGTTGGTCTCGGGGTCTTCGGCTAAAAAGCCGGTCAGACGCAAGCCATTTGCCTCAAGGCACGTGGCATAATCGGCAGGCGACAAGGAGGCATGGAACACGGGTTCACCACCGACGGTCCCCTGCACTTCGCCCGCATCCGGGCCAACCGTAAGCATTAGCACGCCATTGTCCTCAAGGTGCTGCGCCATACGCGCGATACAATCCCGATGGTCACTTTCGGTTAGATGGAAAAAGCTGTTCCACGCGATGACGCCATCGAAACGCTCACCCAAATCGAAGTCGCGCATATCACCCTGCCGCCAATCCCCGTCGGGCCAGCGAGAACGGGCGATGTCGAGCATCGGTTGGGAAAAATCGACGCCCGTTACGTCAAACCCCTCGGCCTTGAACCAGCGGGCGATCGGCTCGCCCGTGCCGCAGCCAAGGTCCAGAACCCGTGCGCCAGGTGCTAGTCCAACGGCGAACCGCGCCAGCCAGCGCGCCTCGAACAGTGCGCGCGAGCGTTGCGCGTCGTAGACCGCCGCCTGACGGTCATAGACGCCGCGGATATCATCGGGGTCAGTCATTATCCCATCCAGGTGGGGCCAGCGGGATCATCGGTACCAACGATGTGGTAGAGTGACGCCTCGCCGGTCATCGAGGGCACAACACTGTGCGGCAGGCTTTCCGGCATGCTCATCGTGTCGCCTGGGGCCAGCGTCGTGTGTCCGCCATCCCACGTCACACGCCAATGTCCACGCATGGGCATCAGGACAGAAGGTTTGTCATGAGTATGCATCGTATCCTTGGCGCTGGAACGGGTGATAAGATCCACCTCGAACCCAGGCTTGTCACGGATGATGCCCGTCTCGCCGATCACCTTGCACGGCGCATCCTTGGCAAGGCACACAATGTCCCAATACCGGCGCACGCCCATACCCACGACCTGCATAGGGGACATCTCGGGATACTCTTTCAGCTCTTCGTCCGTCAGAAGCGGCATCGGTTTTACACCATCGGGCAGGCTTTCGCCTTTCTTGTTGTCATATAGACTGCCGTTTTCGCCCAGCACCAGACCGTGATCGGTGGCATCCTCAATGACCTGCGGCGCCCAGATCACGCCGCCTCCCGCGTCATCACCGCCAAGGATCGCCATGATCATTCCGTAGTCGGTGCCGATGTTCTCGAACCCGCGAAAGATGCCCGTGGGAATGTTGATGATGTCGCCTTCTTCAAGGATTACTTCGCCCGCATCCCCCCAACGACCCCAGAAAAAACGCCAGCGGCCAGACAGGACAAAGAACACCTCGGCCGTACGGTGGCTGTGCAAGGAGTTCCGGCACTTCGGCGGCTGGCCTGCGGCTCCGATGTTGAAGCCATGCGGAATCGATATGTGCACGTGCTGGTCCGGGCTTTCCGACACACCACCGCCGATGATGGTGAAGTTTTCCTTTTGGTCCGAACCCGGCGTGTGCGCATCGATGAACGCGGTCTTGCAGGGCATCAGGTCGCCGTAACGCACGATGCGCGGCTCCATCTCGGCGGGGGTCATATGGGGGTCCTTTCATGTGGAAGGGTTGGATCGAACAACGGATCGCCCGGTGTGGTATTGGTGATGTCAGCGTGGACCCAGACCATACGGTCGACGAACCAGACCTTGGGCAGGATGGTCGCGACCAAACCAAGAGCTGCGGCCCACGGGTTCAAAAAGATCAGGCCGTAAATGAGTGGCAACACCCCCAAAGCGGCCAACGTCGTCAGCACATTGGCCGCACGCATGTGATGGGCTGGAACCTCATATTGGCCGCGGGCCAGAAAGATGCGTTCGCCCAAAGTGCCACGCGACGCCCAAGATCCGAAATCGGTGGGTGGCGGAAAGGCGCGCGGATTGATCCATGTCCAAGCTATCGCGAGCAAGATCAGCGGTACGCACCACCCGCCAATCCACTGGCGGGCGTAGATAGCCAAAACAATCAACGGCAGGCACGAGAACCGCGTCCAAACGCTCAACGGATTTGCGTGACGCCGCCAATCGGCATCCTGCATCCCCATCAGGCGTTCGGCGGCACGGTACAGATCGGTCATCCTTGCCCTTTCAGCTTCGCGTTCTCGATTTCCAATTCAGCAATTCGCGCGGTTAGCTTGTCCATCTCCGGGCCAACCAGTTGCGCAATTTCGGCCGCATCAAAACGCGGCGTTATGAATTGAGGACAATTCCAGTCGAAGGCCTCAAGCCTGATTGTCACCAATCGTTCAACACGGCCTTGCCCTTCCACGGCCAGTTGTCCGGCAAGATCAGGGTTGTCCTGCGCCTGCACAAATGTCGCCCGCCCTTGCAGCTTCATCCGCGCCTTGCGCGGGTAGTCCATCAGGAACAGCGACACGCGATCATCGCCTGCAAGGTTGCCTTCGCTGATGTGCTGCTTGTTGCCACGATAGTCCGCAAAAGCGAGCGTGTGGTCATCGAGTACATTGAGAAAGCCCGAAGGCCCGCCCCGATGCTGGATGTAGGGCCATCCGGTCTCGGACACAGTCGCGATGTAGAAAGAGGTGCGCGATGTGACGAAAGCCACCTCGTCCGCTGAAAGGGCATGCGTGCGCGGGCCGTAGCTGCGCGCGTACATGTCGGCAGATCCGTCTGCCTCTTGCAGCGCCTTCACTGCATCGGTGAACATCAGGTGATCGTAGCGATCCATGGGTCACCCCGTCTGTAGCAGGATCTGTTTCCAGATCGCCGTTTCATCAAACAGTGTATATTCCCGGCGGAGCCCCCAAGGCCCGAACTCGGCATGGGAAATGCCCAGCACATAGACCTCTGCCCCCGTAGGAGCACCGAAATAGCCCCAACCGTCGTGCTTACCGTGCAACGCCCAGCGGATGGCGGCGCGAGGCGGCATCATGTCATCGTCTCGTCCAATCTGGTGATTGATGGTGAATGTAGCGTCGGGAAAGGACGCGCGAAGGCCCATCCAGAACCGATCCACCGGGCCGATGCCATGGCTGGTTATGCCTCCGGGATATTCAGATTGCACCGCACGATCATATTCCGATGGGATGGCCGCCATGTCCGCTCCCATGATCCGGTTCAGGATGTCGGCGTATTTTGCACCCCATTCATTGTCATTGCCGCGCCCTTTGTAGGGGCCGGGCCGGTCTGTGGCCGGGGTCAGCGGACACGCGGCCTTTTCCATCCCACCTTCGCGTTCGATCAGGTCAGCGGCATAAGCCTTCGTCTCCCACCCGATTTGGTTCACGATGGCGGTCTGGTCTCGGATCAGCCATTCATCGTCAATCTGATCGTTGATCGCGTGGCAGTCGGCGATGATGCGATACTGCAGGGTCTTTCCGCTGGCCTTGCCATAGACCCCATCAGCCATATGCGTCGCGGTCGATAAGATGCGGTGCGAAGACAGCATTCCCTCTTCCGGCGTCCCGGACCAGATCACGTCCTCTCCCAACAAGGTACGATCCGGAAACTCGGCCAGCGTTGCCATGGTGGCACCAATGACCTTTTCATTTCCAATGACAACCGATCCGGGCGAGCGCACCACGATGTCCGGGCTGTAGTAATGGTGCAGGGTCGCAATGCCGCGATCTTCCCAGATTTCCTTGGTGATACCGATGATGTAGTCGGGGAAATCCTTCCACCGGTTCGAAAAACCCTTCATGAGGTCCATCCTTTGGGAATATGCGCCGACCCGCGCAGGACCAGCGGTCCATCCAGCGCGACGCGGCGGGGTTTGGTGTCGGGATCAGCAAGGCGATCCATCAGAATATCTACCGTGGCGTCGGCCATCTGACCGGCAGGCTGGCGCACGGTGGTCAGGTCATAGCTGGGCCAGGCGGCGAGGGTCACATCGTCGTAGCCGACGACGGACACGTCACTCGGCACGCTGAGGCCCAATTCAAACCGCAGCACGTCCATCACGGCAAAGGCCATGTGGTCGTTCGCGCAGAACACGGCATCAGGGTTTTCAGGCCCTGCAAACATCTCGCGGGCGACAGATTTGGCCTTTTCAAAATTAAAGTCGCTGACGCCACGGGTCGCAAGATGCTGCCCACCCGCTTCAAGCCCTGCAACAAATCCGGCCTCACGGTCGCGCTGGGTGGAGGCGCCTTCCCAGCCAGCAATATGCGCGATGCGACTGTGGCCGCCTGCCAGCAAAAACTCGGCCAGCTTTCGGCCCCCATGGTAGTTGTCAGAGGTCACCGCCGACAAACGGTCATCATCCTGCGCGCGGTTAAACAGGACAATGGGAATACCAGCCGCCTCGCACCGTTGCGTTAGATCGTTGGACATGCCCACGCTCGCCGCGATGATTCCATCCACTTGGTAGTCAAGCAGCTCGGCCATGACCTCATCCGCCTCTTCGCCGCTGTTCGATGAAAGAAAGACAAGCACGTGATAGCCCTGCTCTTGCAGCTTGCGGCTGAGCCTCTCGATGGCCTCGGGGTAAAAATGGTTTTCCAGATAGGCGACAACCAATCCGATGATGCGGCTCCGCCCCGTGATCAGGCTGCGCGCCAGCACGTTTGGGCGGTAACCCAACGCATCCGCCGCCTGCCGGACCTTGTCTGCCGTGCGCTTGGACACGGATGCACCCGGCGTGAACACACGGCTGACCGCCGAGCGGGATACACCCGCCCGGGCCGCTACGTCGAGTGCTGTCACCTTGTCGGGCATCAGTCAGCCGTCCAACCTCCGTCAATCAGCATCGAGGTGCCCGTGACCATCGCCGACGCGTCGGACGCGAGGAAGAGGACTGCGCCCATGATATCCTCGACCTCTGCCACGCGTGGCAACTTGATCTTGTCCATGATCCACGCGTAACGGTCGGGGTCCTGAAATGACTTCTCGGTAAAGGCCGTGCGCACGAAGGTCGGACAGACCGTGTTGATCCGAATATTGGCCTTGCCCCACTCAATGGCCATCGATTTGACCATCCCCTCGACCCCGTGTTTCGTGGCGCAGTAGACGGCCCGGTCGATGCCCCCCACATGGCCCATCTGGGACGAGATATGGATGATCGAGCCCGGTTTGCCGACCATGGTCAAGGCGCGCGCGGCGGCGGTGGACAGGAAGTAAGCGCCCTTCAAGTTGATCCCTACAACGGCATCGAAGTCATCCGGTTGCGTCTCTATCGAAGGACCATGACGCGCCAGCCCTGCCGAATTCAGGACGATATCGTACGGTTGATCAAAGGCCGCGTTGACTGCTTCTATATCAGACTGATCAAGCGGCATCGCCTCGGCGCTCCAGCCTTGCTCAGTCATGGCGTTGACCACATCGGCCAAGGCGTCAGCGCGGCGGGCAGCGCAAACAACGTGTGCGCCTGCCTCGGCCAAAGCCACGGCACAGCCAAGGCCGATACCAGACGACGCACCGGTCACAAGCGCACGCTTTCCCGACAGATCGAATGATGGGGTACGGGGCAGTTCGGTCAAAACGACAGCCTCCCTTTCAGTTCGGAATAATCCACCATCACATGCGTCCGATACCCAGGCCGCGCGGTCAAGGCGTCGTAGTAGTCTTGCGCACCGGACGGCACCCGCCGTTCAAAGTCCAGCGTGAAGTAGCGATAGAGAACATGGCCAGCCCAGATATCAGCAAGACCGGGAGCGGACCCGGACACCCAATCGCGCGTACGTCGTTCCGCCATCGCCATGGAAAGATAAGTTTCGAATTGGCGCAGGGCCGCTTCAACGGCCACCATGTCCCGCTTCGCCTCGGGCGTCCGGTAGAACGTCCAGAACAGCGGAACAGTGAACGACCGACAAAGCGTGTTCTTCGTCCATTCCGCCCACATATCGTCGCGCGGCGAGGTCTTTAGGCCAGCTGCACCATCTTTGGAAACAAGATACCGCAGGACTGCGGCGCTCTCGAACATCACGGTGTCGCCATCTTCCAGCACTGGTACCAGCCCCATCGGATTCATCCGTCGAAAGGCAGGCGTGTCGGCTCCACCAAACCGCCCCCCTACGTCCTTGCGCTCAACGACAAGGCCCAATTCAGCCGCAGCCCACATCACCGCCTGCACATTGGATGACGTCGCGCGCCCATGAACGATCAGGGTCATATCGCCCGCCCTGTTTCAGGATCGAAGCCCACGCGCGCCTTGTTGAACTCTCGCATACGAGCCAGAACGTCGACGCCAATCTGGTCATACATGTGCAGCAGGTCCACCATGACCCAGTTCTCGCGGATCAACCCGTTTTCCAGGCGCCAGAAGTCCAGACTGCGCATCTCGATCCGCTTGTTCACGGGCGGGATGCCTAACCATCCATCGTGGGTAATGGTCTGGTACATATCCGGCCAGCCTGTCACCCCGGTATACGCACCGTCACCAAAGAAGTGGAACGTGATCTCGTCCACGTATGTTCCGCGGTCGGGCATGCCGTTCAGGAACGGGATTTGATGCCAGTTGCGGAACCCCGCGATACCGCGCCCTGACCCGATACCGCTTGGCCCATACCACATCATCTTGGGGTGCCAGAACCGCTCCATCTCCATCACCTCGGGCCCACCCTGGCTGGGGTGCTTCTTGAGATGGTCCAGCATGTCGATGATATGCTGACAGGATGCATCACTGGTCATGTCATCACGCGGCCCTTGCACAAGACCGTCGCAGGTTGCAGGTGCCGGCACATGCCATTCGCGTCCCAATGATGGTACCATAGGCCAAGCACCCGCCTGCATCATGACCTCGGGGATATCCCACAGGGCCTGCATCTCGACAATCTTGTTGTCCTCGAACCGATAGAACTCGTGGAATCGCACATGGACGATATGACCCGTGGGCGGGATATCGAGCCAAGGTGCCCTGAACGTTCCGGTGTAATAACCGCCGCAGCCCACCCAATCCGCGCCTTCGGGTGTCGGGCCCGCGATCACGATGTAATCCCTGCGCTCGAGGTCGGGCAAGGCTGCGGCCAATGGGTCATAGGCGCGGTCCACATACGCATCCACGCCCACGATACTCTCAAACGGAAAAGCGAGACGGAACACCGCGTCTGGCGTACATAACGCATGAAGCTGCGCGCGCACGGTATCCATGTCAAAATCATACAAGGCCCGCCTCAAAGGTGCGATCAAGTCCTTGTGCTGTGAATGGGTATCCATTTATCCGTTTCCAAACATCATTGCCAAGGCGTTGATGAGAGGCACCTGCCCCTATTCCGCAGCATCACGTGCAGGCGCGCCTTCGCCATACGGCACGTTTATTCCGCCATAGCGACGCACACGCAGGTTGCACTGCTCCGCATGACCCACGAAGCCTTCGAGCATACAGAGCCGTGAACCGTAGGCGCCGATCTCTGCCGCAGCCTCGTCCGTCGTGACCTTCTGGTAGCTGTGCGTCTTGAGATACTTGCCAACCCACAGGCCGCCCGTATACCGCCCCGCCTTCTTGGTGGGCAGGGTATGGTTGGTCCCGATCACCTTGTCGCCATTCGCCACATTGGTGCGAGGGCCAAGGAACAGCGCGCCATAGCAGGTCATGTGTTCGAGGAACCAGTCGTCGCGGTCTGTCATCACCTGCACGTGCTCGGACGCCACATCGTCGGCCATTTCCAACATCTCGTCATAGGTATCGCACAGGATAATCTCGCCATAATCCTCCCAGCTTTTTCGGGCGGTGTCAGCGGTCGGCAGAATGCCGAGGATGCGCTCAATCTCGGATGCTGTTTCATCCGCCAGCTTGCGCGAGTTGGTGAGCAGCACAGCAGGTGAGTTGTAGCCATGTTCGGCCTGCCCCAGCAGGTCCGTGGCACACATCTCGGCATCGACGGTTTCATCCGCGATCACCATCGTCTCGGTTGGCCCTGCAAACAGATCAATGCCCACGCGACCAAAAAGCTGGCGCTTGGCCTCGGCCACGAAGGCGTTTCCGGGGCCAACAAGCATGTGGACCGGGTCAATCGTTTCGGTCCCAATGGCCATGGCGCCCACCGCCTGAATGCCGCCCATGACGTAGATCTCGTGTGCGCCACCCAAGTGCATGGCGGCAATCACAGCCGGGTTCGGCTTGCCCCGCCACGGTGGAGTGCAGGCGATGATGCGAGGCACGCCCGCCACGCTCGCCGTCGCCACCGACATGTGGGCAGACGCGACCATTGGGAACTTGCCTCCGGGCACATAACAACCCACGGATTGCACGGGGATATTCTTGTGACCCAAGATGACGCCTGGCATCGTCTCGACCTCTATATCCAGCATGGAGTCCCGCTGTGCCTGCGCGAAGTCGCGGACTTGCTGCTGCGCAAACTTGATGTCCTCCATCTCGCGTGAGGTCAGCTCTGCCATTAGTGCGTCGATGTCGGATTGTGTCAGGCGAAAACTCTCGGGGCTGTAATTGTCGAACTTTTCTGACAAGTCACGCACCGCCACATCCCCACGCGCCTCAATGTCCGCAAGGGTGCTTTCCACGATGGCGCGCGTCTTGGCATCGTCTTCGGCCCGCTCGGCTTCAGGCTTGCCGCGTTTCAGGTATTCAATCGTCATCTCGTCACCTCATGCATCGGGTCGCGGTGGGGTCTTGTCGCCGCGATCGAAGGCCTCCCAGCCTTCACCATCAAAAACGTCGCGCCTCAACTGGGCGAGGACGTGGGGAAAGTCGACCATCACGTAGTTGTCTGTGATACGACCATCTTCGACCTTCCAGAAATCCATGTACCGAATCTCGATCCGCTTGCCGGTGGGGGCAATGCCCATGAATTCACCGGCATGGGTCGCCTCTTGCCGTCCAAAGGCCGCAGCCCATTCGCCCATGTAAAGACGGGCTTCATCCACGCACACCTTGTCGGAGAAGGCGGCCTGGAAGGGGCGTTGCCAGTTGTCCTGAAACTCTTGCAACCCGGTCTTGGTGCCGCAGCCGGTGTTGCATATCCAGCGGAAGCTTTCGGCAAAGAACTGGCCAATGTCGTCAATGCGATGGTCGTTCAGCCCATCCACCATTCCTTCGATCACCGCTCGGGTGTCTTCGGTCTTTGTCATGTCGGTGCCTCGGGTCAGCACCGCTTGTTCCGGTCGGGAACCTTTCATCAGCGTTCTTTCTTTTTTGACAGGGCAGAACCGGGGCTCTGCCCCGGACCCCGTGGTATTTTCAGCCAGAAGAAATCATCAGCCCTTCACCGCCCCTGCCGTCAGGCCCGACACGATCTGCCGCTGGAACACCATGACCAGCAGGAACAGAGGTGCGGTGATCGATACAGCTGCCGCGACCGCTTCAACCTGATCCGTCGTGGTGGTTTCGCGGTTGAAGTAACCAGCGATGGCCGGAACCATCGTCTGGTTTTGCGCGTCCAGCAGCAGGGCCGTGACCAGGAAGTCGTTATAGCCCAGCAGGAAGCTGAACAGGCCTGTGGTAATCACCCCCGGCCACATGACCGGCATGATCACCCGGCGGAACGCCTGAAAGTGGGAACAGCCGTCAACACGTGCCGCCTCGTCCAGTTCGGAGGGGATATTCTGGAAGAACGAGCGCAGCATCCAGATCGTGAACGGCTGGTTGATCGCCACCAGCACCGCGATAATCGCCCAGGGCTGGCCGTAGAGCGTGGGGCTCAGATCACCAAGGATGGGGCGCAGGATTTCAGCCGAATTGATGAACCATGGCAGGTAGCCCGCCACCAGCACCGAGTGTGGCAAGGCGCGGAACACGAGCGCAATGATCAACAGCCAGAACGCCAGGTTCGACCCGGACCGGGCAAGGCCATATCCCGCCAAGGTGCCCACGGTCAGGGAGACAGTCACCACGCCCGCCGTCACGATCATCGAGTTGATGAAGTTGCGGTAAAACTCGTTCTCGCCCCAGACGGCCACATAGTGCTCCGTCGTCAGGCCAAGGATTGGGGTGCCCAATGGACCAGCGATGCTGTTGAGTACGCCAAAGACTACGGGCAGCGCACCAAAGAAGATCAGCACGAACAGCAAGCCATACACTGCCGCACCCACAAGCCAGCCCAGCACGATAAAGCCAGCAGGCGAGTACTGCTCGACCAGTCCGGGCAGGCGTGTAAATGCCCAGCGGATCGCGAAATAGAGAACGACCAACCCCAATGCGATGTCCAGAAAGCTCAACCCATTGCCAGCGGCCCGCGTGGCCGGCCCCGTGATCACATTCCATGCGCTCGCGTCAAAGGCATCGCGCGGGGACTTCACGCTCATCACCGCGATCCACGCTATGGGGAAGGCAGCGATCAGGCACCAGAAGGCGAGGAACGCCCCCGATGCAAGCTTGAGCGACAGCGGCTGTGCGGTGGCTTTTGACATCAGTGTGCCCCTCCTTTGTGGTCACGCCAGGTGCGGCGCAGCGGCAGGATCAGCAGGATCACGATGCCCACCATGGTCAGCATGGCACTGGCCGCAGCCCGGCTGATGGCCCGGTTGCCCGCGTCATCCGGCGTCAGGAAATCGAAGGTCAGCCATTGCAGCGAAATGACATGCGCCTGACTGCGGAAACCGATGATCTCGTCGAAGACGCGGTAACAGTCCATGAGGTGGATGAGCGCGATGAAGATGATCAGTGGCATCAGGTGCGGCACGATAACATAGCGCAGCCGTTCAAAGCGGTTGGCTCCGTCGATAATGGCAGATTCCAGTGTGTCCATGTTCACGGTTTGCAGGCCCGCATAGAAGATCACAAAGGCAAAGGGGGCGACGTGCCAGACCCGGTAGAAATACATCAACAGCTCGATCGTCCACGCCTGCCCGAACATGGCAATGTCCCGATCCAACCAGCGTTCGAGCGTGGCCGTCAGGATGCCGTCCCCCACGAACAGCCAGTAAATCGACAGTGATCCAATCACCGGCGTGATGATGAACGGCAATAGCGAGATGAAGATCACTGGACCGCGCAGCGCCTTGGCTGCATTGTTGACGGCCAGCGCAATCATCAACCCGACACCAACCACAAGCGGCAAGGTGACAAGAGTGAACATCAAGGTAAAACGCAGCGCCTTCCAGAAATCGATCTGCAGGATCTTACCCCAGTTGCCAGACCCAAGGGCCGACCAGACCTTGTCCATCTGCAGAACGTTTCGGTAGCTCTGAAACCCCACCCATTCTGTTGTGGTCTGGGCACGCCCTGTCGCCTCATCAATGACCGGAACGGTCTTGACCTCGGTCGTGCAAGTCTGTGTCAGGAAACCGGGTGTGCAGGTTTCAACCTCGATCTGTTGCATGACCGGTTGTGTGATCTGAAATGATTGAATGAGCACCGAGATCAGAGGTGCCGCAATGAACAACAGCATCATGAAGACCGATGGGGCGACGAACCAGAAGAAGGTTTTGAACTTCATGCTGCTTTCCTTTGTACGGTGCGCAGGGTGCCGCCGATCTTGCATCGCGTCATCATGTACAATGCGCTCGGGCTTGCGTCCGGTCGTTCGGCAAGACGCGCGACCGTCGCGCATCCAGCAGAGCCACCGCCCGCAACCAAATGATCTGTCGTAGGTATCATCTATCCCCCAAAGACATGCGGCTGGCCGGGGTATGCCCGGCCAGCCCAAGGTGCTTACTTGAGTACGCCAGCCTCTTTCGCCGACGTGGTGTAGGCTTCTTCCACAGCGGCCAGAGTGGCAGCCCCGTCGCGATCCCCAGTCAGGAAGGCTGGCAATTCATTGCCAAGTGCGGTGTGCAGCAGGCCCATCTGTGTGGTTGAAGGATAAGCAGGCGGTGCCGGATTGGCGGTTGCTGTCGCGACTGCTCCCTCGGCCAGCGGACCGGGTTGGTAGCCGTTCACAAGCCAGATGGCAGCCTCGTTGTTGGCGGTGACCATCTCGCTGTCCAACCCTTCCATCGCCAGACGGAAGGCCGCATCCGCTTCCTCGTCAGTGATGTTCGTCGCGATCACGATACCGTCCCACCACAAGGTCGTGGCAGGCGCACCACCATCCATCGCGATCGGCGCCGCGGCCATCGAGACCTTGCCGACAACCTGGCTTTCGTTCTCGTCGTTCATCGCGCCTGCGCGTGACGCCCACAGGTTCGCCATGGCGATCTTGCCCTGCTGGAACTGCTGCTGCACGTAAGTCGAGTCGCTGACCAGAACTTCTGGATCCGTATAGTCCAGCGTCTTCTTCATGGTCTCGAGCGCCTTCATCCCGGCGTCAGAATTCACGGCAGCGGTGTTGTCGGCATTGAAGAACGCCCCGCCAAAGCCGGGATACATGTTCACGAATTCCTGGGCCAGGTTCCAACCGGATTTCATGGTCGCGCCAATGGCATGATCGACAACGCCCGCTTCCTTGATCTTGTCCGCAGCGGCGAAGACCTCGTCCCACGTGGTCGGTGTATCGATACCAAGATCAGCCAGAATATCACTGCGATACATCAGGTGCTGGGTGTTCACCATCATCGCCACAGCCATGATCTTGCCATCCACGCGGATCAGCTGGTTCGGCGACAGGTCCTGACCGTACTTGGCAACCAGATCATCCAACGGACGAATGGTTCCCGCGTTCAGCAGCGGCGTAACGGTGCCGTTGGATACACCACCGATGTGATACAGCGACGGGTTGGCTTCGAAGGCCGCAGGTTGCTTGGTGCGGAATTCCTGATCCAGCTCAGCCTGGAAGTTCCCGCACTCAGCCATAGCGTCAGTTACGGCTTTCCATGCCTCGAACCCGGCTGTGAGCGACTTCAGCGGCACGTCGTTTTCGTAAGAACACGCAGCAAACGCTGTAGTCCCCAGAAGCGAGACAGCGCCCGCCAGTGCCAATTTCTTTAGATACATTTACAAACTCCCTGTTGTGTTAGACGCCAGTGCATCTTGCAAGGCTGCACTGGCCGGATTGGTCCGCCCGGGTGCCCCCGGACCGACGGGTCCCTCAGACAAGACGCTCGCCCGAAGAGGAATCGAATGCGTGGCAGATGCCCGCAGGAACCGAGAACGACACGGTGTCGCCAATCTCGGCCCGGAATTCTTTGTGCGTCTTGATCGAAACAAGCTGCCCGCCGGCACGAACGGTCAACATTGTCGCATCGCCAAGCAGTTCGATCGTGTAGATGGGCGCCGTGATTTGGCCACCACTGTCGGCCAGCGCCGCGTCTTCGGCACGGAACCCCAATGTTGTCGGACCGTCTGGCGCGGTCAGGCCACTGATCGTGACATTGTCACCGGTGAATGTGCCACTGCTGACAGTTCCATCCATCAGGTTCATGGCGGGTGAGCCGATGAAACTGGCGACGAAAGTGTTGGCAGGCTGGTCATAGATGTCGGTTGGCGTGCCCACTTGCTGGACCTTACCCTGCTTCATGACGACAACGCGGTCGGCCAGTGTCATTGCCTCGATCTGATCGTGCGTCACATACACAGTGGTGACCTTTAACTCATGGCTCAGGTTCTTGATCTGCGCGCGCGTCGACACACGCAGCTTTGCATCAAGGTTCGACAGCGGCTCGTCCATCAGGAAAACATTGGGTTCGCGCACGATGGCGCGGGCCAAGGCCACACGCTGCCGCTGACCACCAGACAACTCTGCAGGTTTGCGGTGCAGGAACTCGTCCAACTCGACCATGGCGCTGGCGCGGCGCACCTTTTCATCATGCATGGCGGGATCGACTTTCCGAACCTTCAAGGGGAAGCGGATATTCTCGTAGACATTCAGATGCGGATAAAGGCCGTAGGACTGGAATACCATCGCCACATCGCGGTCCTTGGGGTCCAGGTCATTGACGCGCTTGCCATCGATCACGATGTCCCCGTCTGTGGCGTCCTCTAGGCCCGCAATCATGCGCATGGTCGTGGTCTTGCCGCAGCCCGACGGGCCAAGCAAAACGAGGAATTCCTGATCGGCGATGGTCAGATCGAAATTGTCGACCCCGACAAAGCTTCCCCAGCGCTTATTGATGTTGCGTAGCTGAATCTCGGCCATGGCATCCCCCTTGTCCCATCACGGTAAGGGCCGGATTGCTGCTGTGGCAAGACATTTTTGCACACGTGTGCAATTTCGAAGATATGACGCTTTCAGATCCGAAAAGGTGGCTGAAATCGATGCGATTTCAGGCGCTTTGCTCAAACGTCTGGCACAAGCGACGGATTTCGCGTCGAAATCCTGCCGGAAGCCGCGTGGGTTTCCGGTGCTGATTCAGTCTTAGAAAAACGCCTGCAGACCGGTCTGGGCGCGCCCGAGGATCAGAGCGTGCACATCATGCGTACCCTCATACGTGTTCACCGTCTCGAGGTTCATCAGGTGGCGCATGACTTCAAACGCACCACTGATTCCATTGCCGCCATGCATGTCGCGCGCATGCCGGGCGATTTCCAGGGCCTTGCCACAGTTGTTGCGTTTGACGATGGAAATCATCTCGGGCGCCGCTTGCGCGTTATCCATCAAACGGCCCACCTGCAGCGAAGCTTGCAAGCCCAGCGCAATTTCGGTTTGCATATCCGCCAGTTTTTTCTGGAAAAGCTGCGTTTGTGCCAAGGGTTTGCCGAATTGCTTGCGGTCCAGCCCATATTGACGCGCCGCGTGCCAGCAGAACTCGGCCGCCCCCATCGCACCCCACGAGATGCCGTAGCGCGCCCGGTTCAGACAGCCGAACGGCCCCTTAAGACCCTGCACGTCCGGCAGCAATGCATCTTCACTCACCGCGACATCCTGCATCACAATCTCGCCCGTGATGGACGCACGTAAACTCAGCTTGCCCTCGATCTTGGGGGCTGAAAGGCCTGACATGCCCTTTTCCAGCACAAAACCACGGATCTTGCCGCCGTGTTCCTCGGACTTGGCCCAAACCACGAAGACATCCGCAATGGGCGCATTCGAAATCCACATCTTTGACCCGTTCAGCACATAACCGTCTTCGGTCTTCCTGGCGGTCGTCTTCATACCCGCTGGATCACTGCCCGCGTCAGGCTCGGTCAGGCCAAAGCAGCCAATCCATTCGCCTGACGCCAGCTTGGGCAGGTATTTCTTGCGCTGCTCCTCGGAGCCATAAGCGTAGATCGGGTAGATCACGAGTGACGATTGCACAGACATCATTGACCGGTAACCGCTGTCGATGCGCTCAACCTCGCGCGCCACAAGGCCGTACGACACATACGATCCGCCAAGGCCACCATACTCCTCCGGTAAAGTCACGCCCAGCAGCCCCATATCGCCCATCTCGCGGAAAATACCCGGGTCCGTCGTCTCATCTGCAAATGCGCTGACAACACGCGGCGCCAGCTTTTCCTGGGCATAGGCATGGGCCGAAGCCTGAATCATCCGTTCGTCTTCGGTCAGTTGATCGGACATGCGCAGCGGGTCGGACCAGTCAAAGGACCCAAGGTCCGGCGCATCCTTGGCCTTCAAGATCTTTGTCTCGGCGTTCATAGGGCCCTCCATCCATCTGCGTGTGCCGGATCGGCACGTCTGTTTACCGATATGTAGTGCGATGGGATTGGCAAAGCCATGCGGCATCGACACCTTGGGTTTCCCAAATTCCGGTCACATGTCGCAAGCTGGACGCAGACGTGCCCCATTTCGGCCTCATTCTCCACGCATAGACAACAGATACGATTCTGTCTTCCGGGTGGGGCCGAAGCAAAAGGAGTGCTGGCATGAAGCGCGCGATGCAAATTGGGGCCATTCTGGCCACGCTGACGGCTGCGACCGCCGTCTCGGCAGCCGAACACGAAATCCTGATCCTGCCGGACGCCTATTTCCCGTCGATCCTGTATCTTGACGACGGCGACACAGTGAAATTCACTAACTTGACTGGTGTTGAACACAACATCATTTCCAAGCATGAAAGCTGGGCACTTGGTCCCATTGCCGATCAAAGCTCGGTGACGATGGTGATCGAACAAGGTATCCAAACCGAATTCTATGACGCCAACGCCGTATCGGAGGAGGATGGCTCCTACCTCGTCGAAGGGCGTATGAGCTTCGCAGCAGCGCCGCTCGACTAGTCGTCGACAGGTTCGATGAGCACCGGGCCGGTTGCCCGGTTCGAATTGACCGCTTTATCAACACGGTGCCATGTCAGTGCATCATCCGGGGCGGCCCGCATCAGCGTGGCCGCCCCCTTTCCCATTTCACCAAGCCACAGCGCCACGTCGTCCGGTTCGAGGATCACTGGCATGCGGTGGTGGATGGCCGACATCGGCGCGTTGGCGCCCGTTGTGACAATGGCCGCGGTGCGAAAAAGATCGCCTCCCGTTCCTTTTGCGCGCCATTCTTGCCAAACGGCGGCAAAGGCAAGCGGAGCGGCATCCGCTCGCGTGATGTACCACGGTAGTCGCGTGTCCCCCTCGCGCGTCCATTCGTAAAAACCCGAAGCGATGATGACGGCCCGCCGCTCCCGGCAGGCAATCCGGAAGGCGGGTTTTTCCGCAATCGTCTCGGCCCGTGCGTTGATCAGAAGCGGGCCATCCGTTGGCGTCTTGTACCAATTTGGAATAAATCCCCAGCGCATCGGTGCCAGCCATCGCTGCCCGCGCTGATAACTAAGCGTGTGCACGGCATCGGTCGGGCATACATTGTAGTTCGGCACATCCGGCGTGTCATTCACGGCTACGGCCTCGAAGAATTGCGACATGTCTTCAGGCGCAAGTGATATTGAAAACCGTCCACACATGCGGGTGACGCTATCCTGTAAAAGATGAGACCGTAAGACGGATTTTGATCCGTCTTTTGCACTGGGTGGCGGATCAAAATCCGCCTGACAGGTAAGAGACAAAAAAGGCGGAGCAGCAGCTCCGCCTTACTTGGCTCTCGTAAGGTGCAGGTGTCCTGCGCCCCCGGTTACTTCACGGTGATCCGACCATCGATATACGGCGTGAACGGTCCTTGCGCAGCCAGGTATTCTGCCAGCACATCCGCCAGATCAGGACCAAAGTCATAGGCATTGTCCGCGGTGGTGAACATCGCATAACCGTCGCCGCCGTTGCGCACATAGTTGTTCGACACGACGCCATAAACCTTGGCGGGATCAATAGGTGCACCGCCCACCATCACGTCGCTCACACGCTCGCCCGCGGGCTTCGATCCGTCAAAGGCAAAGCTCATACCGGCAACCTGTGGGAAGCGACCCTTGACCTCTTCGATCTGGCTGACACCGTTTTCCAGCGCGTCGATCATCGCCTGACCAGACACCTGGAATGTGGACAGCGTGTTCTGGAACGGCAGTACCGTCAACACTTCGCCCATCGTGACCTCGCCAGAATCGATCGAGGCGCGGATGCCGCCACCGTTTTGAATGGCGATCTCGATGCCCTGATCTTTCACCCGGTCCAGCATCGCATCAGCGATAAGCGAGCCCATCGGGCATTCCTGAACCCGGCAAACCGAACGGTCGCCTTCAATGGCTTCTGCCGCCTCAGCAACGACACGTGTCTTCATCTCCTCGATGGGCGCGCCCATCTCGGCGATGCGCTCCGCAAATGCCGCGTTTGGTTCCACCGACGCGTCAAGCAGCATGGGATCACCCATGGCAGCCGTCACGTTGCCATCATCATCAAAGGTCACGGTCAGGTGGCCCAGATACTTGGTGTAGGCATAGGCTTGTGCCACAGCCGCATCGCCCACCATCGTCGGATAAGCGGGCGTCTCGGCGTCATCATTGGACATCAGTGTATGGCTGTGCCCGCCGATCACTACATCAATGCCATCCACGGCTTCGGCGATATCAAGATCCTTGGCCAAGCCAACGTGGTTCAGCGCGATGATGATGTCGACGCCCTCGCCCTGCAGTGTGGCCACATCGGCAGCCAGCGCATCAATCTCATCTTGGAACACAACATTCGGACCGGGGCTAGATGTTTCGACAGTGTCGGTTGTCAGGGCCGAGATCACACCGATCTTCTTGCCACCTACCTCAAGCACAACATGATTGTCGACCTTGCCATTCAGCGTTACCTCAGCCGAGAGATCGAGGTTGCCAGAGATCACAGGGAAGCTGACCTTCTCGATAAAATCGGCCAAGCCCTGCGGCCCATCGTCAAACTCGTGGTTGCCGACGGCCATGGCGTCATAGCCCATCTGTTCCATGAATTCAGCCTCGGCGGCACCCTTGTACGTGGTGTAGAAAAGCGAGCCCTGAAACGGATCACCCGCATCCAGCACTACGACATTCTGGTTGTCGAGGGATGCTTTCTTGGTATCGATGGCTGTCTTTACACGGGCCACACCACCAAAGCAGGACCCTTCGGCCTCGCCTTCTGCATCGCACGTCGAATCGTACTTGTTGATCGATTCAATGCGGCTGTGCATGTCGTTGGTGTGCAAAATGTGCAGTGTGTATTCGGCCGATGCCATGCCCGCGCTCAGCGCAAGAGCGGCGGTGCCCATCAGAAATCGGGTCATTCTGGTGTCTCCCTTGTTGGTTATGTGCGTATCGTGACAACAATATGCGGGACGAGTCAAAGCGGTTCCTTACGGAATGCACGCAACGACAACATGACATCGCGCCCTTGACCAGATGACAGGCAATCGGCATCACGCACCCATGCTGATCTACAAGATTTTTCGTGGTCCCGAATGGGCCACCCTGCGCGAAAACGGTGTAACACCGGGTGCGCCCATCGATGTGGCCGACGGCTATGTGCACTTCTCGACAGCCAAACAGGCGGCAGAAACGGCGGCGAAGCATTTCGCTGACGAGGACAACCTGTTCCTGATCGCAGTCGACACAGATTTGCTGGGCTCTGATCTGAAATGGGAGGTGTCGCGCGGCGGGGCCGAATTCCCGCATCTGTATCGAGAGATGCGGCTGGCCGACGTACACTGGGCGCAGCCATTGCCCTTGGAAGGCGGCGTCCACCAGTTCCCGGCGGGCGCAGGATTTGACACATGAGCCATATCGATCCGACAGCAGAGCAGTTTCAAACTTTCAAGGACCTGCCCCGCGATACCCCGATCGAAATGCTCAACCTCGTCCGTTTCAACGATCTCGCCAACTATCCCGGCGACCACGAACTTGCCCGTGATGGGCTGACAGGCGCACAGGCCTATGGGCTTTATAGCAAGCACTCCGGCCCCGTATTGGGAAAGGTTGGCGGTTCGATAATATGGCGTGGTGGGTTTGAAACCATGCTGATCGGCCCCTCGGACGAGGCATGGGATGCGGTCTTCATTGCCCGCTATCCAAACACCGCTGCCTTCCTCGCCATGGTCACCGACCCTGACTACCAGCGCGCGGTGGTGCATCGACAGGCGGCGGTGAAAACCTCGCGCCTGATCCGGTGCAAACCGGCGGATGGGGGCACGACCTTCGGATGAAACAGGCATTGGAACGGATCGGAACACGAACCCTCCGCAAGCTCGACCCCGAGATTGCGCACGGGCTGGCACTCAAGGCGCTGCACACCCCACTGGCCCCCTTGCCAGGACCGGTGACAAGCGACCGACTGCGCACAACGCTTGCGGGTATGACGTTGCCCAACCCCGTAGGGCTCGCCGCCGGGTTTGACAAGAACGCCACCGCCATCGCCCCGCTCAGCCGCGCTGGTTTCGGCTGGATCGAAGTGGGCGCGGCCACCCCCCTTCCCCAACCTGGCAACCCCAAACCGCGCCTGTTTCGACTGGCCAGGGATGCAGCCGCCATCAACCGCTTCGGCTTCAACAATGATGGGATGGAAGCGATTGCGACTCGGCTTGCCAAGCGACCAAGGGGCGTGCCCGTCGGCCTCAACCTTGGCGCCAACAAAGACAGCGCTAATCGGGCGGAGGATTTCGCCCGCGTTCTGCAGCACTGCGCGCCTCATATCGACTTTGCCACGGTGAACGTCTCCAGCCCCAACACCGAAAAGCTGCGGGACTTGCAAGGTCCAATGGCGCTTGCTGCGTTGCTCGACGGCGTGATGCAGGTGCGCGGCGACATCCCGGTGTTCCTCAAAATCGCGCCGGATCTGACCGACCTGGACCTCGCCGACATTGCCAAGGTGGCGGAGGATGCACGCGTAGCCGCGATCATTGCCACCAATACGACGCTGGATCGTGACGGGCTGCAAAGCCCGCATGCCGGGGAAAAAGGTGGCCTGTCCGGACAGCCACTGTTCGAAAAGTCCACCCGCGTGCTTGCAAAGCTGCACCAACTGACTAAGACGCCGCTGGTCGGTGTAGGCGGTGTCGCATCTGCCGAACAGGCCTATGCCAAGATCAAGGCGGGGGCGTCGGCCGTGCAGCTCTATACGGGTCTCGTCTTTGGCGGTCTCAGCCTCGCTGCGCGCATCGCCGAGGGTCTGGATCTGCAACTGGAACGGGATGGCTTCCAATCGGTCAGCGAAGCCGTCGGAACGGACACTGCCGACTGGCTTTGATCCTCTTTCATCTTGCCGGGTAAACTCCGGGGTCTGGGGCAGCGCCCCAGTCCTCAACCCGCTGCCCGCTCCAACGCCGGATAGCGCACTCCAAGCGTCACACCGCGCGCAATGAACGACACAAGCAAGGCCGCCCAAAGGCCGTGATTTCCCATCAGGGGCAGCAGCGTCAGCACGGCCAGCCAATACAGAACAAACGATATCGCCATCATGTTGCGCATATCCCGCCCGCGGCCCGCACCGATGAAAATGCCATCGAACATCCACGCCGCACAGCCCACCAAGGGTGCCGCCACCATCCACCACAGATATTCCCGCGCCACCAGTTGAACATCCGCGTCCTTGGCCATCACGTCGATCAGCCACGGGCCTGCCAACAGGAACGCAAGGGCCGTCGACGCGCAAATCACCATGCCCCACATCCCCGTCATCAATGATGAGCGCCGCACCCGTGCCGGATCGCGGCGACCATAAGCCCGGGCGATCAGGGTTTCGGCTGCAAAGGCAAAACCATCCATGGCGTAAGCCGTGATGTACATGAACTGGATCAACACCTCGTTCGCCGCCAGCGTCACATCGCCAAACCGCGCGCCCAGAAACACGAAGCTGGAAAAGATGATCATCAGCATGGCCGAGCGCAGCAGGATATCCGTGTTCAACAGCGCCATCTTGATCAGTTGGGCGCGGCGCAGCACACGGGGCCAGTCGCACCACGCCGGACGGGCAAAGGCGGCCCGGCAGAACCACAACCCAAGTGCCGCGCCAATCACTTCCGCGATGACCGTCGCGATGGCAACACCGGAGACCCCCCAGCCGAACCCCAGAACAAAGACGAAGTTGAGCGCAATGTTCACCCCGTTCATCACCAACTGGACCCAGAACACGCCGCCCGTCCGCTCCATTGCCACAAGCCAGCCGGTCAGCGCGTAAACAGCGATGGCCGCGGGGGCTGTCCAGATGCGGATGAACAGGTAGTCGCGGGTCAGGTTTTCCACCTCGGCGCTTGCAGGCGACAGTTGGAACGCAACCCAGAAGATGGGGATTTGCAGCAGGATCAACCCGGCACCGCCGATCCCGGCAACCAACAATGCACGGGTGAGCCAGGCCGACACTTCATCATTGTCCCCAGCACCGGCGGCCTGCCCCACAAGGCTGACAGTGCCCATGCGCAGGAAACCGAAAATCCAGTAAATCGTGGTCAGGATGATCGCCCCCATGGCGACGGCGCCAATGGGGGCCGCTTCGCCCAACTGCCCCACTACGCCCACGTCGACGGCCCCAAGGATCGGCACCGTCGCGTTCGACAACACGATGGGCAGCGCAATCCTCAGCACCCGCTTGTGCGTCAGCGGGGCGGGAGGTTCGGTGGGCGCTACAGCCTCCATCTACCGCCGTTGCGGCATGACAAAATGCCCGGTGGCCTGTGCGAACAGGCGGTCTCGGTTGTCCTGCCACCCCTCGACATGAACCGACGCATAACGCCGCCCCGAGCGGTTGATGCGCGCCCGCGCATAGGCGTCACGGGGCAGCCCCGAGCGCAGGTAGTCGACAGAGAAGTCGACCGTTTTGGGCAAGCGAGGCAGTATTGGCGCAGCGCTCGGATCAAAGTCGAGTGCACCGCTTTCGATGTCTTCCCAAAGATAGGACCAGGACAGGGTGATGACCGCCGTCGCCTCCAGAAAGGCCGCTGTTACACCGCCATGTAGCGCAGGCAGCAGCGGGTTGCCGATCAGCTTTTCGTCAAAGGGCAGCACGCCCGTCAACTCATCCCCCCGTCGATCAAAGGTCAGACCAAGATACTGGATGTAGGGCACACCGCCCACCAACGCGGACAGCGCAGCATCGCGCCGTTGCTTGACGACCTGCACGGGCTCGGGGCGTTTCATACCTTGCCCTCCACCGTAAAGGCGCCCGTGGCGCTGGCCACCGGGTTGTCGCTGTCGTCATCACAGGCCGTTGCACGCACGAAGGCAACCGAGCGCGTGACATGATAGCACGTAGCGCGGGCCGTGATGGCTTGCCCCGGGGTCGCGGCACGCATGTAGTCGATGCGCAGATCAAGCGTGGCTGTTCCGCCAAGGTTTTCCGGATGGCTCATCACAGCCGCTCCGCAACAGGTGTCCATAACAGCCGACACCGCCCCACCGCTGATGACGCCCGTTTCCGGGTCCCCGATCAGCCTTTTGTCATAAGGCATTGTGATCACCGCCACACCATCGTCCATCTCGGTCAGTTTCATGCCAAGATCGCGGGAATGTGGAATAGCTTCGATGAATTGTCGGGCAAGCTTCAGTTTATCGGGGTCGGACATAAGGCCTCGTCGCGCGGTCTTGGGCCTACGTTATGGGTCTTGTCCGCCGCTTGGGCAAGGCACCTGTTGCGCGCCGCGCGCACGCGCCTTAGGCTTGAAGTCCAGGGATGGAGACAAAGGAAGTCATGGCAGACGACCGCTTGAGCTTTAAAGAGATGTGTGCGGAATTTGATGTGACGCCGCGCACGCTGCGCTACTACGAATATATCGAGTTGCTGCAACCGGACCGCGAGGGTCGATCACGATTCTATGGCCCACGCGAATGCGCACGCATGAAACTGATCCTGCGTGGACGCAAGTTTGGCTTCCAACTGGAAGACATCCGTCAATGGTTGCTGATCTACGAACATGAAGGGACCGAGGCACAGATGCGCACCTGGGTCGAAATGGCTGACGGGCAACTGAAAGAGTTGGACGAACAGCGCAGGCAGCTGGACGAAGCACGGGACGAGTTGCAAGGGCTACGCGACAGCGTCGCCACTGAACTCAAGAATTGAACAGGCAGCGACGCATACCGTCGCTCCCAAGCAATTCACTGCAATGTCTTAGATCACAGACAAAGTAGCGCATTTTGCCAGGTGATTGACCTGCTGGCTCGTGCTGCCCTGGACCAGGGAACCAATACTACCCAAACCACGTCGTCCCGTTACAATCAGGTCCGCGCCAACATCCTGCGCGCACGCCGTGATCTTCTGGGCAGGGTCGCCCTGATCCGTGCGCGCCTCTGCGATCTCCCGACCGCATTCCTTGGCAACGGCCTCTGCGCTTTCCACGATCTTGTTTGCCGCCTCCACCACTTCGTCCTGGCTCGGCATCGTGGTGACGGCGTGATAGCCGGCAACGGCTCCCATGGCAAAAGCAACCGTCTGCGGTTGCGGGGTGTGCACCAGATAAAGCGCACTGTCGTACTTACCCGCCAGGTCGCAAGCAATGCGCACCGCATTGTCCGATGTGCTCGAGCCGTCGACGCCCACTACAATTCTCTTGAACATGTCATGCACTCCCTTTGACTGCACGGGCAGCCTAGCGGCAGGGTGAACGTGTCACCTTGATATGCATCAAGACGCGAAATTCCGACGCAATCGCAGTTGACGTGCCCCACAAGCACGTCAACTCACTTCGTGACGCAACGTACAACTTACGTCAACGTCACCTGCCGGTTGCATCGAATCTGCGTCTCCACCATGTGGTGGGCGTAACAGGATATGCGAGCGATCAGATGAGTGACAAATCGATGACCATTCGCGAGATGTGTGACGTTTATGGCGTGACACCGCGAACACTGCGCTTTTACGAAGCGAAGGAATTGCTGTTCCCGATCCGCGAGGGTCAGAAACGCCTCTTTACCAAACGCGACCGCGCCCGGTTGAAACTGATCCTGCGCGGCAAACGCTTTGGATTCAGCCTTGAGGAGATACGTCAGCTTCTGGACCTTTACGACATGGGCGACCAGCAGCAGACCCAATTTGCGCGCACATATGAAATAGCGCGGGACCGGTTGTCTGATATGGAACGGCAGCGCGACGAGCTGACCGAGGCGATCGACGACCTCAAGAACCAGTTGAAATGGGGCGAAAAAATAATCGCCTCGATGAACACCACGAAGAAGGCCGCTGAGTAAGCGGCAACATTGAATAGCGCGGTCCCCGCGATCGCGACGCAGTAAGGGAGAGAAACCTATGCCCAGCTACACGCCCCCCACCAAGGACATGCAATTCATCCTGCACGACGTGCTCAACGTCACCGGCAGCGACATCCCCGGCTATGACGAGTTGGAAGCGGATTTCACCTCGGCCATTCTGGACGAAGCAGGCAAGCTGACCTCCGAAGTTCTGGCACCTCTGAACGTCGTGGGTGACAAGGAAGGCTGCCGGTTGGAAAACGGTGTGGTCTACACTCCCACAGGCTTCAAGGACGCGTTCGAGCAGGTGAAAGAAGGCGGCTGGCCCGGACTGGACATGCCCGAGGAATTCGGCGGCCAGAACATGCCCTACGTCATCGGCACGGCGGTGGGCGAGATGTTTTCGTCCGCCAACATGGCCTTCACCATGTACCAGGGTCTGACGCACGGCGCGGCTTCGGCCATTCTGGCGCACGGCAGCCAAGCCCAAAAGGAAACCTATCTGCCCAAGATGGTGTCCTGCGAATGGACCGGCACCATGAACCTGACCGAACCGCATTGCGGTACCGATCTGGGCCTGATGCGCACCAAGGCAGAGCCTCAGGACGACGGCAGCTACAAAATCTCCGGCCAGAAGATCTTTATCTCAGCCGGTGAACACGACATGGCGGACAACATCATCCACCTGGTGCTGGCGAAGATCGTCGGCGGTCCCGAGGGGATCAAGGGTGTGTCGCTCTTCATCGTACCGAAGTTTCTGGTGAACGAAGACGGCTCACTCGGGGCGCGCAACGGTGTGGCCGTCGGCAACATCGAAGAGAAGATGGGCATTCACGGCAACTCCACCTGCGTGATGAACTATGACGGGGCCGTAGGCTACCTGATCGGGGAAGAGCACAAGGGCATGCGCGCCATGTTCACCATGATGAACGAAGCGCGTCTGGGTGTAGGCATGCAAGGCCTGTCCCAAGCCGAAGTTGCTTACCAAAACGCCGTTGAGTACGCCAACGACCGTCTGCAAGGGCGCGACGTGACCGGTGCCAAGGCCCCTGAAAAGCCCGCCGATCCGCTGATCGTGCACCCCGATATCCGCCGCTCACTGATGGAACAGAAGTCGTTCGCAGAAGGTGCGCGTGCCTTCATCCTGTGGGGCGCCACAATGATCGACGCCGCCCACCGGGCGGGTGACAAGGACGCCGACGGCATCGTGTCGCTGCTGACGCCGATCATCAAAGGCTTCCTCACCGACGTGGGCTATGACAACACCATCAAAGCCCAGCAGGTCTATGGCG
Source organism: uncultured Tateyamaria sp. (assembly GCF_947504105.1). Taxonomy (GTDB): domain Bacteria; phylum Pseudomonadota; class Alphaproteobacteria; order Rhodobacterales; family Rhodobacteraceae; genus Tateyamaria. The sequence goes on along the minus strand of NZ_CANNGP010000011.1, from coordinate 42,588 downwards.
GTCACGGCTACATCGAGGAATGGGGCATGTCGCAATACACCCGCGACGCCCGCATCGCGATGATCTACGAAGGGGCCAATGGCGTGCAGGCGCTGGACCTCGTGGGCCGCAAGCTGGCGCAGGACGGTGGCAAGCACGTGATGGCGTTCTTTGATCTGGTGAAGTCCTTCATCAAGGACAACGCGGGGCAGGACGAGGCCTATGACGCTGAGTTCCTGGAGCCGCTCAAGGCCGCCTCCAAGGACCTGCAAGCCGCGGGCATGTACTTCATGCAGAACGGCATGACGAACCCGAACAACGCGCTGTCTGGGTCCTACGACTTCATGCACATGTTCGGACATGTCTGCCTGGGCCTTATGTGGGCGCGGATGGGCAAAGCCTCACTTGAAGCCTTGGCCAATGGCACGTCGGATCCCGAGTTCCACGAGACCAAGCTGGCGACGGGCCGCTACTACATGGCGCGCCAACTGCCTGCCACCGTGCTGCACCTGACGCGCATCCAGACCGGTGCCGACACTGTGATGGCACTGGAAGCGGCAAACTTCTAAAGTCAGTGGGGCGGGCAATTTGCCCGTCCCACTCATTTTTCAGGACGGCTTATGCCCAAACGCTTCCGCCTCACCCGCCGCTTTCCCGTCGCCATGACAGAGGACGGGTATCGCCGCCTCAAGCGGTTTGCCGCCGAAGCGAGTCTGGACGAGGGCGAGGCCCTGTCGTTCCTGTTCGAGAACTTCGATAGCGTGATGAACGAGGAAAATCTGACGGCCCGGTTGCGGCTGTTCAATTCCGAGTTGGAGGCGCGCAAACGCTAACATCTCCTGGGGAGGAGACACATGAAAGACATCGCTGCCGCATCATCCAGCTGGATGACCGAAGAACATCAGATGATCGCCGACATGACGGAGCAATTCATCACCAATGAATGGGCGCCGCATTTCGAACGCTGGCGCAAGCAAGGCGAGATGGACCGCTCGACCTGGGCCCAAGCGGGCGAATTGGGCCTTCTCTGTCCTTCAATCCCCGAAGAATATGGCGGCGCAGGCGGCGACTTCGGCCACGAAGCCGCGATCCTTATCGAAGCTTCGCGGGCCAATCTGGCTGCATGGGGTCACGGCATCCACTCGGGCATCGTTGCACATTATGTGCTGGCCTATGGGACCGACGATCAAAAGCAGCGCTGGCTGCCCAAGCTGGTCACCGGCGAGTTGGTGGGTGCTTTGGCGATGACCGAACCGTCCACCGGCTCTGACGTGCAGGCGATCAAGACCCGCGCCGTCAAAGATGGCAACGCCTACAAACTGACAGGCTCCAAGACCTTCATCACCAACGGCCAACACGCCAACCTGATCATCGTCGCCGCCAAGACAGACCCTTCGCTGGGATCGAAAGGCGTATCGCTGGTTGTGGTCGAAACGGATGGGGCCGAAGGGTTCTCGCGCGGCCGCAATCTGGACAAGATCGGGATGCATGCCTCGGACACGTCCGAGCTGTTCTTCGACAATGTCGAAATCGCACCTGAGAACATCCTGAGCGGGGCGGAAGGTCAGGGCTTCTACCAGCTCATGCAGCAACTGCCGCAAGAGCGCATGGTCATCGCCTGCGCCGCCGTGGGCGCCATGGAAGGTGCCGTAGAACGTACGCTTGCATACTGCAAGGAACGCGAAGCCTTCGGCGGCAACCTCCTGCAATTCCAGAACACCCGCTTCAAACTGGCAGAGGCCAAGACCAAAACAATGGTGAGCCGGTCGTTCTTTGACGACTGCATGGCTGAACACATCCGCGGCGAGTTGACCGTAGATAAAGCCGCCATGTGCAAATACTGGACGACCGATACGCAAGCCTGGGTGCTGGACGAATGCCTTCAACTGCATGGCGGGTACGGGTTTACGCAGGACTACGACATCGGCGGCATGTGGACAGACGCACGGGTGCAGCGGATCTACGGCGGCACCAACGAAATCATGAAAGAGCTAATTGCGAGGGCGTTCTGATGCGCCAAACGGTCGCTCATGTGATGGATCGGCCCTCCGGGGGGAGTTTTTCTGGCAAGATGAAGAACGGATCAGAATGCAAGATCCACCCCACCATCCGGCCTCAAAGGACGGGACGTTGGGGCTTCACCTTGCACATGGCTCAGATCTCCAGCCTGCCACGCATCCTTTCAATAGGCGCGTTAACCTTAATGCATGGTGAACAGATCCAACTTCATCTTGCTAAGTAAACTCCACGGGGGGTCCGGGGGGTGTGAAACCCACCGGTCCTGCCCTCCAAAACCTCACGACCGGAAAGGCCTGCGCCCATGACCTTCAAACTGCACTGCTTCGGCGAAAGCGGGAACTCCTACAAAGCGGCGCTTGCCCTGCAACTCTCCGGCCTCGACTGGGAACCCGTGTTCGTTGATTTCTTCGGCGGAGCATCCCGCACCGACGAGTATCGCGCCCTCAACCCCATGGGCGAAGCGCCTTTGCTGCAAGATGGCGACCGCTGCATCAGCCAATCCGGCGCAATTCAGCAGTACATCAGCGACAGAACCGGTAAGTTCAGCAGCGACGGCGACGATAAGTACGAAGTGCTGCGCTGGGTGCTGTGGGACAACCACAAACTCAGTTCGATGTGTGGCATGACCCGGTTCCTGATGAACTTCCTGCCCGAAGACAAACGCCCACAAGAGGTTATTGCTTTCAACCAAGGGCGCCTCAAGGCGGCCTACACTGTACTGAACGATCATCTTGCAGGCCGCGATTGGATCGTGGGCGACGGTATCACCAATGCCGACCTCAGCTGCTGCGGCTACCTCTACTACCCTGAACCCTTCGGCTTTGACCGCGCCGACTGGCCCAACATTGACCGCTGGCTCAGCAATGTCTCCGACCTACCCGGCTGGAGGGGCCCCTATGATCTGATGCCCGGCTCACCCGCAGACCGTGCATAAGTTTACCCAATACGCCGCAACGTCACCCTTGATTAGACCATACGGTCTACCCCACCTAGAGACCAAGAACACGCCCCCGGCAAAAGGACGAATACGATGACCGAAGCCTATATCTATGACGCGATCCGCACACCGCGCGGCAAGGGCCGCAAGGACGGTGCGCTGCACGAAGTGACTTCGCTGCGCTTGTCGGCACTGACCCTGAACGCACTGAAAGAGCGCAACAATATCGATGGCCACGTGGTCGAGGATGTGATCTGGGGCAACGTCACCCAAGTTATGGAACAGGGCGGCAACCTCGCGCGGACGGCCGTTCTGGCCTCGGACCTCGATGAGGCCATCCCCGGGATCGCCATCAACCGTTTCTGTGCCTCTGGGCTTGAAGCCGTGAACATCGCTGCCAACCAGGTGCGCGGTGGCGCCGGTGACGGATACATCGCTGGCGGTGTCGAGATGATGGGCCGTGTCGCCATGGGCTCCGATGGCGCCGCCATTGCTGCGGATCCTTCCATCGCCATGGAAAGCTACTTTGCCCCGCAGGGCATCGGCGCCGACCTGATCGCCACCGAATATGGCTTCTCCCGCGATGACGTCGATCAGTACTCGGTCGAAAGCCAGCGCCGCGCGAAAGAGGCATGGGACGACAAGCGTTTTGCCAAGTCGATCATCCCGGTCATGGACCAGAACGGCCTGCCGATCCTGGATCACGACGAATACATGCGCCCGCAGACGGACATGCAGTCGCTGGGCAGCCTCAACGCAGCCTTTGAAGCCATGGGCAAGGTCATGCCCGGTTTCGACAAGGTCGCGCTGATGAAGTATCCGCACCTTGAGCGTATCAACCACGTGCACCACGCAGGCAACTCGTCGGGCATCGTTGACGGCGCCGCAGCCCTGCTGATCGGCAACGAGGAACTGGGCGAGAAGCTGGGCCTCAAGCCCCGCGCTCGTATCAAGTCCACCGCCAAGATCGGCACTGATCCCACCATCAACCTGACCGGCCCCGTGCCCGTCACCGAAAAGATCCTGCGCGACAACGGCATGAACATCGGTGACATCGACCTGTTCGAAGTGAACGAAGCCTTCGCCGCCGTCGTCCTACGCTTCCTGCAGGCATTCGACGTCGACCACGGCAAGGTGAACGTCAACGGCGGCGCCATCGCCATGGGCCACCCGCTGGGCGCCACCGGTGCCATGATCCTCGGCACGCTGCTGGACGAGATGGAGCGGACCGACAAGGAAACCGGTCTTGCCACACTTTGCGTCGCCTCCGGCATGGGTGCGGCCACAATCATCGAACGCGTGTAAGCAGGGAAGAGAACAATGGCTGACTTTACACTGACCAAAGACGCCGACGGCATCGCCACCATCACATGGGACGTGCCCGGCAAGACCATGAACGTCATGTCTTTCGAAGGGCTGGAACTGCTCAACGACATGATTGACGACGTGCTGGCTGACGAGGCCGTCAAGGGCGTCGTCATCACATCCGGCAAGGACACCTTTGCCGGCGGCATGGACCTGAACCTACTCGCCAAGATGAAGGAAGAGGCGGGCGACAATCCCGCCAAGGGCCTGTTCGAAGGCACGATGAAAATGCACGGTCTGCTGCGCAAGATCGAACGCGCGGGCATGGATCCCAAGACCAACAAGGGCGGCAAACCGATTGCCGCCGCCCTGCCCGGCACCGCCGCTGGCATCGGTCTGGAACTGCCGCTGGCGACCCTCCGCACCTTCATCGCCGACAACCCCAAGGCCAAGGTTGGCCTGCCGGAAATACTCGTCGGCATCTTCCCCGGTGCCGGTGGCACAACCCGCCTTGCGCGCAAGCTGGGCGCGATGGACGCCTCGCCCTTCCTGCTGGAAGGCAAGATGGTCTCCCCTGCCAAAGCCAAGGGCAAGCTGGTGGATGAGGTCGTCGCTGACCCCGTTGCCGCCGCCCGCGAATGGGTGCTGAACGCGACCGATGCGGACCTTGTGAAACCCTGGGACCAGAAGGGCTACAAAATGCCCGGCGGTGCCCCCTACCATCCCGCGGGTTTCATGACCTTCGTGGGTGCGGCCGCTATGGTGAACGGCAAGACCCAAGGCGTCTATCCCGCTGCCAAGGCGCTGCTGAGCGCTGTCTATGAAGGCGCGCTTGTGCCATTCGATACCGCGCTAAAGATCGAAGCGCGCTGGTTCACCAACGTGCTTCTGAACCCTTCCTCCGGGGCCATGATCCGCTCGCTCTTCCTCAACAAGGAAGCGCTGGAAAAAGGCGCTGTGCGGCCCCAAGGCATCGAAGACCAACGGGTCAAGAAGCTCGGCGTGCTGGGCGCGGGCCTGATGGGCGCGGGCATTGCCCTTGTCTCCGCTCAGGCGGGCATGGAGGTCGTGCTGATCGACCGCGATCAGGAAAGCGCGGATCGGGGCAAAAACTACTCCGAGAAGTACGTCGAAGGCGGCATCAAACGCGGCAAGACCACGCAGGAAAAGGGCGACGCGCTCCTGTCCCGCATCACCGCGACGCCTGATCTTGACCAACTCAAAGGCTGCGACCTGATCATCGAAGCAGTCTTCGAAGACCCCAAGGTCAAGGCAGAGATCACCCAAAAGGTCGAGGCGATCATCCCCGACGACTGCATCTTTGCCTCCAACACCTCGACCCTACCGATCTCCGAACTTGCGAAAGCCTCGAAGAACAAGGACCAGTTCATCGGCATCCACTTCTTCTCGCCCGTCGAAAAGATGCTGCTGGTCGAGATCATCAAAGGCGCCAACACCGGCGACCGGGCCGTGGCCAAGGCGCTCGACTATGTGCGCCAGATCCGCAAGACGCCCATCGTGGTCAACGACGCGCGCTTCTTCTATGCCAACCGCTGCATCATCCCATACATCAACGAAGGGACGCGGATGGTCACCGAAGGGGTCGAACCTGCACTGATCGAAAACGCCGCCAAGATGGTCGGCATGCCGCTGGGTCCGCTGCAATTGACGGACGAAACGGCCATTGATCTGGGCGCGAAAATTGCTCGCGCGACCAAGGCCGCCATGGGCGCCGACTATCCCGACAGCCCGTCCGACGACCTGATCTTCTGGTTGGAAGAGCTGGGCCGCATGGGCCGCAAGGCGAACGCAGGCTTCTATGACTACGATGAGAAGGGCAAACGTCAGGGCATCTGGCGCGGCGTGCACGACAAGTATCCGCTGCTCGACGAGCAGCCCGAACTGGGTGAGGTGCAACACCGCCTGCTGTTCTCCCAAGTGCTTGAGGCCGTCCGCGCATTGGAAGAAGGCGTGCTGATGGACATCCGCGAGGGTGACGTGGGCGCAATCCTCGGCTGGGGCTTTGCCCCGTGGTCCGGTGGGCCTCTGTCCTGGCTCGACATCATCGGTGCACCCTACGCCGCCGAACGCTGCGACCAGCTCGAAGCCAAATATGGCGAGCGGTTCAAGTGCCCCGCCCTGCTGCGCGAGATGGCCGAGAAGAACCAGAGCTTCTATGGCCGCTTCGGTCCAAAGGAAGCCGCGGCTGCCTGATCGGCATCCAAAGGCAATCATTCAAGGGGCTGCGTTCTGCGCGGCCCCTTTTGCATTGAAGCGGTCCGTTTGGAGTGTAATCACGCCAGTTGCAGGCGGTACAACAGCGCGTCCTCAGACGTCCCATTCTCCCTGATCGCATCCGGTAAAACGCCAAACTGCTCATATCCCTGCCGTTCATAGAACGCGATCGCGCGAGTGTTCTCGGGTGCAACGCTCAGTTCGATCTGAACCACACCTCCCACGCGCGCTTCATCCAGAACGCCACGCATCATGGCCTGCGCCGCACCGGTCCCTTGGAAATCCGGGGTCACATAGAACGGCCCAAGCTCGGCCCGGTGCCGCGTGCGCTCCGTGCGTTGCGGGCGATACCCGCAAAAGCCGACCAGAGCATCGTCATCGAACACGCCGCGCAGTCCGCCATATGCGAGTACATTGCTTGCCATTTCGACAGTCATTGCCCTGCTTTCCGCTTCCGTCACCAGAAATCCACTTGGCGCAATGGTTGCACCTTCCTGACGCAGGACAAGCCATGCCTGTGCGTCTTCGATCCCAAGCAGGCGGTATGAAAACAACGGTTGAGGCTCCCATTCACATTGTGCACGCCACGACCATAGGGCCTGCCTTGCGGGGTTGCACCGGACCAACCGGCAAAGCGCTTGAACCAGCGAACATCGGCCTTCACGGGTGGGGCGCTCTGCTGTCTCATGTTTTCGATTGTGGACGCAGTTACTGCGATGGGCATACTGCGGCAACGATCGGATAGGAGAAGTCGGGTGGATCAGGTGACAGCCGGGTGTGTCTGCGGCGCCGTGCGCCTTGTCGCCAAGGGGCGGCCTGATCGCGTGGGCATCTGCCATTGCCTTGATTGCCGCAAACACCACGGCGCGCTGTTCTTTGCCGCTGCCATCTTCCCGCACGAAGCCGTTGAAATCATGGGCGAAACGCAGGTTCACGAGGGGCGACATACCTGCCCCACCTGCGGATCATCCATCTTTGCCGTCAGCGGGGACGAGGTCGAGATACACCTGGGTGCGATTGACGAACCGGGGCGTTTCACACCAACCTACGAACTTTGGACCATCCGCCGGGAACCCTGGCTGCCCGCCTTCCCCGGCATGACCCAATACGCGCGTGGGCGCGACACACCAGCATCGGAGAAGACATGATGGACCCGACCCTGCTCATCGCCTTCATCACCACGACACTGCTGTTCGTTGCGGCCCCCGGCCCCTCTGTGGCCTTTGCCACGGCGCAGGGGCTGAAACACGGGCGTCGTGGTCTGTTCATCACCGTCGCCGGGGATGGTCTGGGCACCATCGTTCACATCGCGGTCGCGGCCAGTTCGCTGGCCACGCTGCTCGCCTTGTCCGACGTCATCCTGCCACCCCTGCAAATCGCCGGTGGGGTCTTCATCGTCTGGATGGGCCTGAAATCCTTTGCGGCCATGCGCAATGGCACCACGTTTCGGGCAACAGCGGCAAACAAGGTGACGTTCTGGGCAGGCTTCTTTGCCTGCGTCTCAAACCCGAAAGCCATCGTGTTTTTCGTGGCACTGTTTCCGGCGTTCATCTCTGCGGATCACAGCGTGCTGGTGCAAACCCTGATCTATGGGGCGATCTTTCTGGTGCTCGACGCCCTGTCGATCATCGGTTACGCCCTTTTGACAATGCACACCGTCAACCGCGCGGCCTCACGCTGGCTCAACCCTCATGTGCTAACCGGGACCGGGCTGACGGGCGTGGGCCTGACAATGATTGTCAAAGGCTACCGGGCGCTGCCCGGCACCTGATCCCCAGGATCAGGCCGCAGTGCCGTACCGCGCGTCTTCGACCTTCATGCATTCGACCAGGAACGCCGCATCGCGGGTCGGGATAACGTCATAGCCGGGCATGGCCGCCCCAAGATCATCAAGGTGCATTATGTTCCGGGGGCAATGAAGCAATGCGCCACCCTCGGCATAGACGACCTGTTCCTCGGCAAAAACGAGCGTGATGATTTCGATTTGGGTGCGCGGTGCCACGCGGCGAATGCCCCGATACCCTTCCAGCGACTTGGCCGCGATAACCGCGAACGGATCGCCGAAAGCGTCGCAAGCGGCATCACTTTCCACCAGCACGCCCTGATCAGGCAAAAGTTCCAGATCGGCGCTGTTGCCCAATGTCCCCGCAGGGACAAACACGGAGTAATAGGCAGAGGGCACTGCCGCGTTAGCGGTCCAGAAGATATCGCGGCGCACCTCGACGAGCGGCTGCAGGCCTGCGTCGAATGTCAAAATCAGATCGTCGACGGCCAAAGCATCAACAGCGCGCCACCCCATCGACGTCGCAACTCGTGTGCCCGCCAACAGCCCGCGTGTTGTCATGACACCCCCATCCCAGGCCGCTGTTGATTCCGCCATCCGGCGTGGCGCTTGCGTCTTTGCCCATCCAAACATCTTTTCCATCCCCATGGTGCGGCGCTGGCAGCGCGCCGGTTCGTTTTGACAGGGCCAGTTGTAGTGATTCCCAAGGCCAAGACGGGTCCCGATCTGGGCCGAAATTGGGCATTGTCGTCTGCCTGCACAACAATGACTTTCGTGCTGTCAAACTGATTACAATTCACGAACAATTTTCGACACATACGGGTAGGTCCCGTGTCATTCGAAGGTATAGGCGAATCTTTCGATATCCTCGGCGCACGCCTCGGCGACGGCAGAACGCGCAGTGTCAGAATAGTAGGCCCGGTAGTCGGCGGACCGTTCGGACGCGTTGATGTCTGGCGGCAAATGCAACCGAAAGCCCAAATGATCCCAAAGGGGATCGGCATCCGTGTCAAAGTGCTCAAGCCGTATATACAGATCGCAACGCTCGTCCCCATCGGCATCCGTCATGTAGTGCCGCGCCGGGCTGGCCTGCATTGAGGACCGTATCAGGGCAGCACAGGCAAAATCACAAAACTCCATCTGAGCGGCCAACGCGACGGCAGGATGATCAAAGGCCTGTTCTCGCAGCCAGTGATAGTAACTGACCATCCGATCCCAAGGATTGCGGACAAGCGTGAAGGCAAACAGACCGTCCAGGCTGGGAACCAGCCCATTTATGTCTGCAAGCGTCGAATGCTTCCACAACCGACCCCGCGTCTCGACGCCTTGCACCCTGTGCCGCCGTTTCAGTGCCTTGGGCGTGTCACCCAGCATGATATCATCTTTCATCGCGCGCGCCTCAAGCGCCAGCGCCATGGCTGTGCCTCCGGTCTTGGGGGCATGGACAAAAACGTATTTGCGACCGGCACTCAGGATCATGTCGGAAGCTTAACGGCACTTTCCCGGCTGCGCACCGCAATGATAACACCGGCCAGCACGATCAACGCGATACCGGCGCCTTGCAGCCAAGTGACAGGCTGTCCCAGCAACAACCAGCCAAAGAAGGGGCCAAAGATCATGATCGAGTATTCGAACACTGCAACATGGCTTGCCTCGCCAAGCTGATAGGCCCGGTTCAAAAGGCCAACGCCCAGCACGGATCCGAACACCTGCACCAGTAGATACGGCCACGCCTCGCCAATGGGCCAGATCCAGCCACGGGTCAGAAAGGCCATACCTCCTGCCCCGACCTGCGGATCAAGTAAGGTGATGACGCCAAGCACGACGGTCCCTAACAGCCCTTGGGCAACGAAGATTCCAAGAAGCAGCGTGAGCGTGCTTTCCCCGTCGCAAAGTGCCCGCGTCGCAACAACGCCAGAGGCATAGAGGATCCCACCCAGTACAGGCAGCATTGCGATCCACCCGAGACTGCCACCCGACGGGCCAAGAACCACAAGGATCCCCACGAACCCCACTGCCACTGCCACAATACGCCACGCGCCGATCCGCTGGCGCAGGACACAGGCGGTCAAAAGGAGGACAAAGATTGGCGAGGTGAAGAGCCCCGCCAATGCCATGGCGATAGGCATGAAGGCCAGCGCCCCGAAGTAACAGAACATGCCCGTTGCAATCAGCGTCGACCGAAACGCCACCGCCCCGACCCTGCGGGGACGCAATGTGCCGAAACCAAGCGCGGACAGGGCCAGCACGATGGGGGCCGCCAGCAGCAGCCGCATGATCAGGAATTGCCACAACGAAATTGTCTGCGCGATTACGGCCACATAGATGTCGATGGCGCCGATCACGCACATCGCACCCACCATGTTCAGCGCGGCGGCCATGGGGTGGTAGGTTGGGGTGACTGCCATGAGGCCTTTCCATTGCTTGCGCCCCTCGCCATAAGTACGCAACATCGCTGCGCGAAAAGACACGGGGAGGACCGATATGGGTTGGATGGCAGATGAAACCGGCCTCGGCAAGACGGCTGCGAACTACGTACCGCTAACGCCTTTGTCACACCTGCGGCGCGCGGCAAGCGTCTTTGCCAACCGGGTGGCTGTCACCTATGGCGCGCACCGTGTGACCTACGCAGAATATCACGAACGGTGCACCCGTCTCGCCTCGGCCCTGGCATCCATGGGTGTCGCACCTGGCGACGTTGTGGCGACCCTGATCCCAAACCTGCCCGCCCAGGCCGAAGCCCATTTCGGCGTGCCCGCATGCGGGGCCGTCCTGAACACGATCAACACCCGTCTCGACGTGGATACCGTCGCCTATATATTTGACCACGGCGGCGCCAAGGTCGTGATGGTGGACGCGCAGTTCCTTGAGTTGGCCGAAGAGGCCGTCGCCGCGATGGAAGGTCCGGCACCGCAAATCATCGAAGTGCCAGATGCGGCCAATGGATGGCCCACCTCCGGGCGTCACCCGGTCTATGAAGACCTGTTGGCCGGCGCAGATCCCACCTTTGACTGGATCATGCCCGAGGACGAATGGGAGAGCCTTGCGCTCAACTATACCTCTGGCACAACGGGGCGCCCCAAGGGCGTCGTCTATCATCACCGGGGGGCGTACCTGATGACCATGGGCACGGTCGTGTCCTGGCGGATGGTCCTGCATCCGGTGTTCATGGCCATCGTGCCGCTGTTTCACTGCAATGGCTGGAACCATACATGGATGATGCCGTTGGTAGGTGGCACACTGGTGTGCTGCCGGGACGTGACAGCCACGGCCATCTACAACGCGGTCCACTACGAAAACGTCACCCATTTCGGCGGCGCGCCCATTGTGCTGAACATGCTGGTCAACGCGCTGGATGAAGAACGGCGCAGCTTTGACCACGTGGTCGAGGTCTTTACCGCCGGTGCGCCCCCTGCCCCGGCGACGCTGGCCAAGATCGAGGCGTTGGGGTTCAACGTCACACAGGTGTATGGCCTGACCGAAACCTATGGCCACGTGACCGAGTGCCTGTGGCAAAGCGACTGGGACCGGGCCGAGGATACAGCCGCCATCAAGGCGCGGCAGGGTGTGGCCTTTCCGATGATGGAGCACATCACCGTCATGGACGGCGACATGGCCCAGGTGCCAATGGACAGTGCGGCGCAGGGTGAGATCATGATCCGCGGGAATTCGGTCATGAAAGGATACCTCAAGAACCCGGGTGCCACGGCAGAGGCGTTCGAAGGCGGGTACTTCCATTCCGGAGACATCGCGATCCAGCACCCCGACGGCTACATCCAGATCGCGGACCGGGCCAAGGACATCATTATTTCCGGGGGCGAGAACATCAGTTCCGTCGAAGTGGAGGGCGTGTTGATGGCGCACCCGGATGTGAACCTTGCCGCCGTGGTGGCCAAGCCGGACGAGAAATGGGGCGAGGTGCCATGCGCCTTTGTCGAATTGAAGCCCGGGACAAACCCGAGTGAGGCTGACCTGATTGCGTTCTCCCGCGAGACTTTGGCGGGCTTCAAGGCTCCGAAAAAGGTGGTGTTTCAAGAGCTGCCCAAGACCTCGACGGGCAAAATCCAGAAGTTTGAATTGCGGAAGACGGCTGCGGAATTGTGAGGGCTGAACAAGCCTTTTCTGACGCCGTTTGAGCCAAAACACCTGTCCCCGTGGGATTTGTCCCCGCGGGGACAGCCTGTTCTGCGGGCCAACGTTTTCTTAATCGTTTTGCGATTTGTGTCTGCTTTCAGGGACCTAAGCCATCGGACGGTCCGTTCAGCCGAATTTCATCAAAAAACTTCAAACTGACGGCCAAGGGGCTGTGGTTTTGCCAAATCGCCCGAACCCCTTGGTGGTTTAGCCCGGTACGCCCATGTAAGGTGAACGCTTAGGGGGACCTGCCATGAGCCTTGATGACCTGCCCATTCCCAATGGCTACAGCATCGACGTAGAGCCGCTGACGCACCCGGTGCGCATTTGGCACAATGACGTGCTGTTGGCCGACACCACCCGCGCCCGCGCCATGTACGAAACCCGGCTGCCCACCGCCATCTACGTCCCGCACGAAGATATACGGGTGCCGCTGGGGCCGCAGACCGATCTTCAGACGTTTTGCCCGTTCAAGGGCACCGCAAGCTATCACGATGTGCTGCTGGAGGGCGAAACCCTTGAAAACGGGGTGTGGAGCTACGTGTCGGCCTTGCCGGAAAGCAAGGGCATTCAGGGATATGTCGGCTTCATGCCCAATGCCGCTACGCGCATTGAATTGGGTGAGAACCAGTTGCAGACAGAGCGGGATGGCAACATCACCGGCCCGTTGGTCGATTGGCTGATGCGCGAGGCGGGCGCGTTGCCCAGCCCCGAAGAATTCACGCGTGCCCTGGCGCAGAAGATGCGGGAGAACGGGATTGCCGTGTCGCGCCTTGCCGTGCTGATCTGGTCGCTGCACCCGATGATCGCGGGCAAGAACTATATCTGGAGGGCGGGGACGGACGAGGTGACGATCTATGCCCCATCCTATGACATTCATCAATTCCCCGGTTTCCTGAACAGCCCATTGCAGCATGTATCCAATGGGCTTGGCGGCGTGCGGCAACGGCTGGCCGACACGGACGAGGCGTCGCGCTTTCCGATCATGGATGATCTGCGGGCCGAAGGGGCGACGGATTACGTGGCCATGCCCCTGCCCTTTTCAGATGGGCGGACGAATGTGTTGACACTGACCTCGGACCACCCAGAGGGGTTCACGACAGAGAACCTTGGGCTGGTCTTTGAATGTGCGACTGTCATCAGCCGGTACTACGAGGTGTTCATGCAGCGCGAGAACGCGCAGGCGTTGCTTGAGACTTACGTGGGCAAGCGGTCGGGCGCACGGGTGCTGGGCGGAGAGATCCGCCGCGGTGACGGGGACGAGATCGACGCCGCCATCATGTTTTGTGACCTGCGCGGGTCGACCCGGTTGGAGCAGGATTTGCCACGGGATGAGTATATTGCCCTGCTGAACGCGTTTCTGGACATCACCTCGACCATCGTGGACGCGCATGGGGGCGAGGTGTTGAAGTTCATTGGCGACGCTGTGCTGGCAGTGTTCCCGGCCGGAGAGGATGCGGCGGCCGCTTGTGCGGCGGCCCTGGATGCGGCGCGTGCCGTGGTGGAACAGGTCGCGGCGGACGAAGTGACGGCACAGACATCCTGCGCCATCGGCATCGCCTTTGGCCGCGTGACCTATGGCAATGTAGGATCCAGCACACGTCTGGATTTTACGGTGATCGGGTTGGCTGCGAACGTGGCCGCGCGTCTGTGTGATGTTGGCAAGCGCCACGACCATGTGATCATGGTCACCGACGAGGTTGCAAAGGGCCAGACCGGATTGTCCGATCTGGGCCCGGTTGAGTTGCGCGGCGTGAGCGCGCCCGTGCATGCCTTTGGATGCACCGACTGTAATGCGGAGGTGTCCTCCGCCTAGCCCAGAGCATTCTCACATCGTCCACAGACGCCCGCATGACTGTGCTGCCCTACATCCGGCAACACCTTCCAGCAACGCGCGCATTTGCTGCCATCGGCCCGTTCGAACACCACACCGATGTCCGCAACCTCAGGCAAGCGGAACGCTTCGGCCGGCAACGGATCGGTGGTTACGCTGATCTGTGACGTAATGCAGATATCGGCGAAGGGCAGGCCCTGCAAAGCTTTGGCAAGCTCAGCGTCCTCGACATGGACAACCGGGGCCGCTTCAAGCGATGCACCGATAACCTTGTCCGTCCGCTGGATTTCCAGCGCGGCCGTCACCACGCGCCGCGCGCTGCGTACGCCGACCCATTTTACGGCCAACGCGTCGTCGCGCCATGCGGCGGGTGTTTCGGGAATGTCGGTCAGGTGGACCGAACTGTCATCACCGGGATAACGTTCCAGCCACACTTCTTCCATCGTGAAAACCAGGATCGGGGCCAGCCATGTGGTCAGACGGTGATAAAGCAGGTCAAGCACCGTGCGCGCCGCCCGCCGTTCGGGCGTATCGCCGTCGCAATAGAGCGCGTCCTTGCGGATATCGAAGTAGAACGCGGACAGGTCCACGGTCGCAAAGGTGAACACGGTTGAAAACACGCGCTGGAAGTCGAAGGCGGCGTAGCCTTCGCGCACGGTCTGGTCCAGCTCCGCCAGACGGTGCAACACCCAGCGTTCAAGCTCGGGCATGTCCGCCGGATCAGTGCGATCAGCGTCCGTAAAATCCGAAAGCGAACCCAACATGAACCGCATCGTGTTGCGCAGGCGGCGATAGCTGTCGGCGACCCCTTTCAGGATCTCCGGACCGATCCGCTGGTCGGCGGTGTAATCCGTTTGCGCCACCCAAAGCCGCAGGATGTCGGCGCCATACTGTTTGACCACCTCGTCCGGCACAATCGTGTTGCCGATGGACTTCGACATCTTGAAGCCCTTTTCATCCAACGTCATGCCGTGCGTGACCACGTTACGATATGGCGCACGGCCCGTAGTGCCGACCGATTGCAGCAGGGACGAGTGGAACCAGCCGCGATGCTGGTCGGTGCCTTCCATGTAGACATCGGCGATGCCGTCTTCGGTCCCATCTGTGCGGTCACGCAGGACAAAGGCGTGGGTGGAGCCGGAATCGAACCACACGTCGAGGATGTCCATCACCTGTTCGTAATCGTCCGGGTTCACGATCCCTTCAAGGAAGCGTTGTTTGGCATCTTCATCATACCACGCGTCGGCCCCTTCCGCCTCGAAGGCGGAGGTGATGCGGCGGTTGGCCTGCGGGTTGCGCAACAGAAAGTCGTCATCCGTAGGCAGTGCGCCCTTCTTGGTGAAACAGGTCAGCGGCACACCCCAGGCGCGCTGGCGCGAGAGCACCCAGTCGGGCCGCGCCTCCATCATCGAATGCAGGCGGTTACGGCCCGATTTGGGCGTCCAGTTGACGTTGTCGATCTCGGTCAGCGCCCGCTGCCGGATCGTGGTGCCATGCGTGTCCTGTCCGTCGCCCACGGGCTTGTCGATGGCCGCGAACCATTGCGGCGTGTTGCGGTAGATCACAGGCGCTTTCGACCGCCAGGAATGCGGGTAGCTGTGTTTGATTTTGCCGCGGGCGAGCAGCCCGCCCACTTCGGCCAGTTTGTCGATGACGGCAGCGTTGGCGTTGCCCTCTTTCCCGTTGGGTTTCAGGATCGCCTTGCCGCCAAAGAACGGCAGGTCATCGCGGAAACGCCCATCGGGGTTCACGTTGTAGGTGATGACCTGTTCGAGCATGCCCAGTTCGCGATAGAGTTCGTATTCCTCCATACCGTGGGACGGAGCGCAGTGGACAAAACCGGTACCTTCGGTGTCAGTGACGAAGTCCGCGGCGCGGAAGTCGCGGATGTCGTCCCATTCGCCTTGTGAGTCGTCGGCACCTTTCAGTGGGTGGGTCAGGCGCACTTGGCTCAACTCATCCGACGTCACATCACGCAGACGCCGGTACATGGTGTCATCCAACCGGGCGCGACCAAGCACATCCGACGCGAGGTTGTCGGCGAGGATGTAGCGATCACCGATGTTTGCCCAGCATTCCTCGGGCCGCCCCGTGACTTCGTACAGGCCATAGGAGATGTCAGCGCCATAAACGACAGCCTTGTTCGACGGCATGGTCCAAGGCGTCGTGGTCCAGATCACGACATGCGCACCCTCGAGATCGCCCAAAGGCGCGACGTGGCCCTTAGTGTCTTCCAGCGTGACTGCTGGCAGATTCTGCGCGGCGACCACCTTGAACTTCACCCAGATCGTGAAGCTGTCCTTGTCGTGATACTCGACCTCCGCCTCGGCCAGCGCTGTCTGTTCGACAGGCGACCACATCACGGGCTTGGACCCTTGGTACAAAGTGCCGTTCATCAGGAACTTCATGAACTCTTCGGCAATCACCCGTTCCGCATGGAAATCCATGGTCAGATAGGGGTGATCCCAATTGCCGGTGATACCCAGTCGCTTGAATTCCTCGCGCTGGATCTCTACCCAGCCGGCGGCAAAGTCACGGCACTCGGCACGGAATTCGTTGATCGGAACCTCGTCCTTGTCGCGACCCTTCTTGCGGTACTGTTCCTCGATCTTCCACTCGATGGGCAGGCCGTGGCAGTCCCAGCCGGGGATGTAACGCGCATCGCGGCCCATCATCTGGTGCGAGCGGACAATCATGTCCTTGATCGTCTTGTTCAGGGCATGACCGATATGCAGGTGGCCGTTGGCGTAAGGCGGGCCATCATGCAAGGTAAACGGATCCCGCACTTTTTCTTGTCCGGCCCCCTTTCGGGCGAGGTCAGCTTTCTCCCGCAGGCGGTCATACACCCCGATCTGAGCCCAACGCTCCAGCCAGCCGGGCTCGCGTTTGGGCAGGCCTGCGCGCATGGGGAAATCGGTTTTGGGCAGGTTCAGGGTGTGTTTGTATTCGGGCGTGTCGGCGCACATGGGTGGCGTCCTTTGTCGGTCGGGTGTCTTGCAATTGGCGGAGGTGCGGCGCGAGTGGTCTCAAGCACCTTTACCCGGCGTCTCAATGGTTCGTCAGAGCGCCGGGGTTATAATTCGCTGAATGATGATCATGTGCATCATGCGCGCGTTATATGCAGGGGCCTTGCGGCTCACAAGTCCCCGTCTTCTTCTGCCTCGAAATACCACGGAGCGCGAGGCAGAGCCTCGCCCTACCGCAGCTGCGGAACGCAGATGCAAAATTCGCGTGCGTGCGACAGCGCGCTCAATTCTGAGGATTGCGCATCTGCGCCCAACGGTTGAGCCACGCAAGCCCGGCCAGCGACAGGCCCAGGACCACCAGCGACAGCACACGTACCAGACCGTCGAGACCAGAAATATCGATCAGGAACACCTTGGCAACCGCAAGGCCAATCACGGTCAATCCTGCTCGGCGGAGGACCGTCGCGTTGCGCGCAAGCGACTGATAAAACAGCACTGCGCCCGTCAGCAAGATCGCCACCGTGTAGCTGTAAAGCTCGGGCTGCAAGAAGCCTTGGTTCAAATCCATACCCTCTGCACCCTGCCACAGATGCCGCACGGTCGCAAAAGCCCAGTAAACCGCGGTCCCTACCGCCACGCCCCCCAGCCCCCAGCGCAACAGCCGGTGCCGCAAGCGCCACGCACCGAAAGCCAGTAAAAGCGCAGGCAGCAAGTAGGCCGGGATCAGCGTGTTCAAAACCGGCGGGCCAGCCACATCATCGGCCCATGAATTCAGGAGCGGCGACAAAATAGTGAAACCAAGGCCCAAAGCGCCAAAGCCGATCAGCCCAAACACAACGGCCAGCCCGGCCCGCACGATCGCTGCGGCACCACCCAGCCCCTCGATCCGCAGAAGCTGTACCAACATCAGGCCCAGCCAGATCACTGCGAACAGACCCATCGCCCAATGTGCATCGGTGTGGTGTCCGGGCAGAACGTCGTCCAGGAACCGGATCAGCAGCAGCGACACCAACATCCCACCGGTGGACCATGCGGCGGTGTCCAGCATGATGCTCGCCGTCTTTCGCGCCATTCCGCGCAACAGGACCAGCGCTGCGACAAAGGCCGCAAGCGCCCCACCATAGGCCAGAACCATCTCCCACAACGGGGCATCAAGCGCCCAGAACAGGCCCGGATCACCCACCAGACGCGCACCAACAGCTGCAACGCCAATTGCGATGAACACCTGCATGAGCGGCAACTTGAACTGCCGGTCCAGCCATGCGGCGACCAGCACGGTCACGGCCAGCG
This sequence comes from uncultured Tateyamaria sp., assembly GCF_947504105.1. Classification (GTDB taxonomy): domain Bacteria; phylum Pseudomonadota; class Alphaproteobacteria; order Rhodobacterales; family Rhodobacteraceae; genus Tateyamaria. The sequence continues at coordinate 24,106 of NZ_CANNGP010000011.1, read as the reverse complement.
CGACGGTCAGAGCCGCCAGCGACAGGATAAGCACAAGAGCAAAGGTGATTGAGGCCAGCGACGAAAGTACGAATACCGACGCGCGCGTCCGATCCGGCGTATCTGCGCGGGCAAAGCGCAAAGCAAAGCTAACCATCATGGCCGCCATTGCGATGGCGTGCAGCGCCCAAACATATGCGCCAATCGTTTCTGCGGGCACCCATGTCAATTCCAGCACAACCGCGAGAACCGGTGCGTTCAAAGCAGCCCCAAGCCCCCATGCCAGAGACAGCCCAGGACGCAGGGCACGCTGCGCGGCGACAGCACTCAGGACCATGCCAACGCCCCACATAAGTGAAACGGCCAACGGGAAATCGGCTTCGGGGTTTGTGTCATATGCCTCAAGGAACGTGGTGATGACGGGGCCCAGGTGCACCCCCTCGATTGCGACCACCGCAACCACGGCCGCAGCGGGAAACAGGGCCAATTCCTGCAATGCAGGCGCAGACAACGACCAGTAGGTGATCGCGACTGCAAAGATCACAAGACTGACGATCGCCATGCAGAACGGCTCAGTTCCTGCACCTGCGCTCCACACGACAGAGGCGGACGCAGCGATCACGGCGGCACAGGCCAGCAGCGTCGGGAGTGCCGGTTTCTCGCCAGTGGCGTCCAGCAAAAAGCGCGAAATGAGAACGCCACCGTGGTCCGGTCTGAAAGACCGTGCCGGGATCAGGATCGCCAGCACCGCCAGGACAACCACATGGGCCTGAAACCCCAGCACCATGGATTGATCTCCGCCCAGAACGGTCAACCATCCCATAACAAAGCCCAGAACAACACTCAGCGCCGAAACCCACGCCCAACGCCGGATCGTATCGATACCAAGACCAACCGCGGCAACTACACCGAAGTAGACAAAAAGCCAGGACGTCGCCGGTACAGTGCTGCCCACCAGAAGCGGCGCAGTAAACGCACCGATGACACCGACCGCCGCTAAAAGCGGGCCATAGAGCCAACCGAGCCCGACGCCAAGAAGACCAACTGCGGCCATCCCCGCAAAGGCAACCTCGACCCCGATCAGTTCATAAAGCAACCGCGCTGCCGCAATCCCGCCAAACAACGACACAAGGCCTGCGCCTGAGAACACGGACGGGATGTAGGCTGTGGCCGCGTCTGGACTGTCTCCGAACCGGCGGCGGATCACCTCGCCTCCTCCGATCAATGCCCCGCCAAAGGCGAGGGCAGCCAGAACCCGTGCGGTTGGCGGGAACAGATCGTTCTCGATCCCGTATTGCACCAGAAACAACCCGGCGAGGGCCAGCGACACAGCAGACACCGCATAGAACCAGTTCGCGACCAGCCACGTGCCAAAGCGTTGCGGCAATGTTGGCCCAGCAGGCTCCGTTGGTGCAGCGGCCTTCCGCTGCGCGATGACCCGTGCAGCAGCGGATTCGGCTGATTTTGGCGCGGTGCCCTTCGGTTCGACCGATGCAGTCGCGGGTTCGGAAGCCTCCGCGGGCTTTGTAGGCGTCTCCCAAGGCGCCGGATCGGTCTTCTGGGCCACGTGACCGGCGGCAGTTGGCGCGTCGGGTGAGCGATCCGCTAAGGCGCTTTCCAGGTCAGAAATGCGCCGACGCAGGCCACCAACTGCAACTAATAAGTAAACAACAGCCACCGGGATCGCGAGGACCACAAATCCACCAAGGACAAGCAACGCTTCCATATCCACCCCTCGCATACGTTCAAGCGACAGGATAGACGACGGTTGTCCAACACAAAAGGCAAGGATTTCCAGACCTTTGCAGACCGACATTGCGCGCCAATGAACTGGTGCGGGTCAGTCGTCGGCGATATGGGCCCAAACGGCCGACATCACGACCGATCCTTCGCCCACCGCACTGGCGACTCGCTTGACCGAACCTGCGCGCACGTCACCCACGGCAAAGATGCCCGGTCGCGAGGTTTCGTATCCGCTGACAGCGCCCACATCAGGTCCGGTTTTGACAAAGCCCCTGTCGTCCAGTTCGACCAGATCGGACAGCCACTTGGTATTGGGCGCAGCCCCGACCATGATAAACAGTGCCTTCGTGTTCAGTTGCCAGCTCTGCCCGCCGCGACGGTCATGGATCGTGATGGCATCAAGCCGGTCCACACCATGCAGTTCCTTGACCTCTGTACAAAGGTGGATCGTGATCCTTGGATGGCTTTCCAGACGCTGCAACAGGTAGTCCGACATTGAGGATGACAGGGTTTCGCCGCGCACCAGCACGTGCACGTGCTTTGCCGTCCGTGCCAGGAACATCGCCGCCTGCCCGGCCGGATTGCCGCCGCCGATCACAGCCACCTCGGCATTCTTGCAATAGCGCGCTTCGACATCGGTCGCCGCATAGTACACACCATTGCCTTCCATCTCTTCCAAACGGTCCAGCGGCAGGCGGCGGTACTGCACGCCTGTGGCCACAACAAGCGACTTGGCCGATACCCAGTCGTCATTGTCCAGCTTGATATGGAAGAGATGCTTTTCGCATTGCATCAACTCTTGGGCGCGCACTGGCACAGCAAAGCGTGTACCGAACTTCATCGCCTGCACCTCGCCCCGGCCCACAAGGTCACCGCCCGAGATGCCGGTGGGAAAGCCCATATAATTCTCAATCCGCGACGACGTGCCTGCCTGCCCGCCGATGGCGAGATCCTCGAGCACCACGGCGCACAAGCCTTCTGCTCCGGCATAGACTCCGGCAGCCACGCCAGCAGGTCCGCCGCCAACAATCGCCACGTCATAAACGTCTTCCTTGCGCAGCGACATATCAAGGCCCAGTGTCGCGGCGACCCCACGGGGTGTGGGCGGATCAATCACCTGATGCTTGGCAAAAACCACCGCCGGATGGGCGCGATTGATGCTGCATGTGTTGGCAAGATCGTTGCCCTCGGTACTGTCAATCTCGACCTCGACAAAGGGGATGCGGTTGCGTGAGGCAAAGCTGGCAATACGCCGCACATCGCGGTTCACTTCCCCGCCCACAAGTGTCAGTCCGCCTTCAGACATGTCCAGCATGCGGCGACGGCGCGCGGCAAAGACGGTGATGATAATGTCCGACAACTCGGGGATGTCCGACATGAGTTTCAGCATGTCATCGCGCCGCACGCACAATAGCTGCGTATCCTGTACCGCTCGCCCCCCCATGAAGGCATGGCCACCGTTCAGGAAGGCCAGCTCTCCAAAGAATTGACCTGGGCCAAGCGTGGCATTCCCGTACCGCTTGCCGGTCGACGAGTTTATTGCTTCGGTTTCGCCAGACAAAAGATAGTGGAAAGTGTCGATACGCTCACCTGCCCGTTGGAAGTATTCGCCCGCCTTGACCTCCATCACGGTTCCAACACGGCGCAGCGCATCCACATGCTCATCGGTCAGTGGTGTGCGCACCATTGTGGCAAGGTCGGGGGCAAAAGTTTCCATCGTCAGTCGTTTCCTTTGTCTCTCTGGCTCTGAAATAGACCACCCAGCGCCTGTTTCACGAGGCGGCGCGCCTTGGGCCTGTCACCAGGGAGATAGGTCAGTGGTCGACACACTTCCATGGCCGCCACACCAACGCGGGCTGTCAGGGCGCCATTTACCAGACCTTCGCCGAAACGACGTGATAATTTGCCTAATATTGAACCTCCCAACACGGGTTCCAGCATGTCATCGCCGACGGCCACCGCACCTGTGGCAACCAGGTGCGCCATCACGGCCCGGGTCAGCCGCCAACTGCCCAACAGCCCGCCACGCCCGCCGTAAATCTCGGCAATCCGTCGGATCATGCGCAGGTTGGCCGTGAGCGCCGCGACGACATCCGCCAGCGCCAGCGGCACAAGGGCCGTGACCGTTGCGACTTGGCGAGCGGCGGCTTCCACTTCGCGCTCGGCGGCCTTGTCCAACGGGGTGACAAGGGCGTCTTCTGCTAGCTTGAGCAACCCAGTCGCATCCATCTGATCACCCCGCAGTTCAGCAAGGCGCGCCCGCCCCCATTCCGTGTCAGGCCTTGCACGGTACAGGACATCAAGTTGGTCGACGACGGCACGGGCGGCGGCAAGATCGTTATGCTCGGTTGCCTGCGCAGCCTGATGGCGCAGACCGTCCAGCCGGGCGAGCCGCCGAAGCGCAGCCAGTTCCCGCAAGCAGACAACAAGCAACGTCAGGACCAAGGCACCAAGCAACGCAGTAAAGGCCCAACCCACAATCGGCGCCCGGGTGATCCAACCGGTCACAAAATCCCACGCCGCCGCGCTCAGGATCGCCGTCAGCAGTGCACCGGTAAGGCCCCAGAACAGGCGCCCGATCCGCGACGGCGTACGCGCCGCGACACGGGCCGCCATTTGCATCGCTTCACCCCTCGGGGCTGCAACCGAGGCCATGTCTGGAACGGGTGGTGCATCTGCCACCTTGGGGACAGGTTCTTCATCGATCTCGATCAGTACCGGGCCTTTGGCCATCACGTATTCCCTTTGCGCCAGTCGTAGCGAATGTCGGGCAGACCTTCGTCGTTGCGCGCACCGTCTGTGCGCTCCATCTCGGCAAAGCCGTGCCTGAGGTAAAACCGCTGTGCGCCGGTGTTGGCCTGAAAAGTCCATAGCGTCAGATGGGCCGTTGCCGCTTGCATGCGCGCCAAAAGATCGGTGCCAATCCCCTGACCTTGCGCCCTCTTGTCAACATAGAGTGCGTGTACATCGGCCCCGCTGCGCGCGGAAAAGGCGCGGACCTGCCCGCCGTCGTCGGCCACAGTGACCCAACCGCGTTCGATCATATGTCCGGCAAAAGACAGATCCTCGGCCCGCGTATGAATGCGCGGCATCCAATCCGTGCCGTCGATAAAGCCGGACAGGATGGCCCCCACCGCACCTGCGTCCGTTGGATGCGCGGGGCGGAACACGGTCACAGTTTATCTCCAAACAAGAACTGTGCGGCGCGGTCGAGCCGGATGTGCGGCGGGCCATCGCCCGGGCGCAGGGTCAGAGGCGCCGGGGCAAACCGCATCACCTTGTAATCACCATCCAGCCAATCCTGCGCCCCGTTCGCTGCCGGCGAAAGGATGTGCGCCGGGTCATCCGGCAACGCACCGGGATAGAAGGCCGCCTGTTTTCCTGTGTCGAGCAGTGTGCCACGCACAACGTCGAGCGGGCTGCCATCATGTTGCACCGTGTCCTCTGTCGTGGCGCGCAGCCCCGCAAGTGCCAGTGCCTGCGTGTCTGCCCCAGCAAAGCGGGCACGGTCACGCGCCTCGCGGGTCAACGCCTCCATGATGGCCGTCAGACGGGCGTGTTGGCTGTGATGCAAGTGATCGGCCTTGGTCGCGGCGAACAGGATCTTTTCCACCCGTTTGCCCCGGAAAACCTGGGTCAGGAAGGCATTTCTGCCGGGACGGAACGCGGCCAGAATTTCAGACATGGCGGCGCGCATATCCTCGACCGCGGCAGGGCCGTTGTGGATGGCACCCAGCGCATCCACCAGCACAACCTGCCGATCGATGCGGGAAAAATGGTCGCGGAAGAACGGACGGACCACCTGCGATTTGTACGCCTCAAAGCGCCGTGCCATTTCACGACGCAGGGACCGGCGCGGGGCATCCCCGGGTGGCAACGGCGCAAAGGTCAGAACCGGCGACCCGGCCAGATCGCCCGGCAACAGGAACCGGCCTGGCGTGCAGTCATAATAACCGGCTGCGCGCGCCGCATGCAGGTATTCGGTGAACGCGGCCGCGAGGGCCTTGGCCTGCACTTCGTCCAACTTACCCGCGCCATCCACCGGGGCGAGCGCTGTGCGAAACTCTGCGGCGCTGTCGCGACTTTCCAAGCGCGCCAACACCGCCGCCGACCAGTCGTCATAGCTCTGATCCAGAAGCCCAAGGTCCAGCAGCCACTCGCCGGGATAGTCGATGATATCCAGATGCACGGTGCGCGGCCCCTGAAGGCCCGCCAACAGGCCGTTCGGCTTGACCTTGAGCGACACGCGCAGCTCGCTCACCGCGCGCGTGCTGTCGGGCCAGTTGGGCGGGTGACCGGTCAGCGCGCCCATATGCGTCTCGTAGTCGAAGCGCGGCACCGTATCATCGGGCTGAGGTTGCAGATACGCAGCGGCAACCCGTCCTTCACTGGCGGCCAGAAGGTGCGGCATCCGTCCCTGATCCAAAAGGTTGGCGACCAGCGACGTGATGAAAACCGTCTTGCCCGACCGCGCAAGCCCGGTCACCCCCAGCCGGATGGTCGTGTCGCCAAACAGGTCCGCCCCGGTGTCGTAAATGCCCTGGGCCACATCCAGCACCCCATCGGCAATCGTCGTCAGAACCACGTGCGGCCCCCTTTGTGTCTTGAGGCCTATGTAGGGTGTTGCCTCTGGCATCGCCAGCTTGGCGTTTCATACGTAGCATCGAAAGATGCCTTCACCGTACCGTTGCAGAGATATGCATTTGCAGCTAGGTCGGCGTTCATGCCGCGCTACGCCCTCAAAGTCGAATACCATGGTGGCCCGTTTGCCGGATGGCAGCGCCAGGCAGATCAACCGTCAGTGCAAGGCGCAATCGAGGCTGCGCTGGCCAAGCTTGAACCGCGCGATCACACCATCGCCGCCGCAGGCCGCACCGATGCAGGTGTCCATGGGCTGGCTCAGGTCGCCCATTGCGACATGGAAAAAGACTGGGATCCATTCCGGCTGTCCGAGGCGCTGAACCATCACCTGAGGCCACATCCTGTTGCGATAGTCGCCTGCACCCGCGTGGCAGAGGACTGGCACGCACGCTTTTCTGCCATCGAACGTCGATACCTATTTCGCATCCTGATGCGCCGCGCCCCTGCCACGCATCTTCGCGGTCTGGTCTGGCGGGTGAACAACCACCTTGACACGGACGCCATGCAAGCCGGGGCGGATCACCTGATTGGACGGCACGATTTCACCACCTTTCGCTCGTCCATCTGTCAGGCCGACAGCCCCTTGAAGACGCTGGATCGGCTGGATGTCACCTGTGTCGATGGTGTCCACGGACGGGAAGTACATTTCGACGTGCGGGCACGGTCCTTTCTCCACAATCAGGTACGCAGCTTTGTCGGCACGTTGGAGCGTGTCGGCGCCGGGGCTTGGCGCCCGGACGACGTCAAGAATGCGCTTGAGGCCTGTGACCGCTCGGCATGTGGGCCCGTTTGCCCCCCGGACGGATTGTATCTGGCCGGGGTCGGCTACCCGGACCATCCGTTCAGTTAGTCCAGTTCCATAAGCCCAGCCCCCGCACCACCGGCGCGTGAGGCATCACTGTCGGGGACATAGGTCTTCGCAGCTAGTATATTCAACTGTTCGGAGAGTGACGGATTGAGGTAAAGCCGTTCGGGTCGGCCCCGCGCACTGGGTTCCGAGAGCGATAGGCTGACGCGCACCTTGGACCCGGCAATCTCCAGCTCGGATTTGCACGGCAATGCTGTAAGCCAACTGACAAGCATAGAGCGGGTGCCAGCATCTTTTTCCGTGGCGCTGACGGGTTTGTTGTTCACCGACGCCGCTTCCACAATTGTTTCAACCCGGTGCGCCAGCGCGACGATACGCTCAGGCTCGGACAAAACGGCCTCAACTGCCCCTTGGGGACCATCGTCAGCCACGTGTCGGGCCAGCATCGCACCAAAGGCCAGGGCCTGCGCAGGAGGCACGCCCGCACCGCTGGCGGCCTTGACCCCCAGCGTCTGTATTTCAGTCCATGACATGTTCATCGCTCCATCGCCGGAAGCCACCAATCATCCATCTCGGGACGCAGTTCGTCCCCAAGCGGCGCGCCCTGCGCCAACGTGATACGTGTCCACAGGTCAGACTTGGGATCAAACTTTGTTGCCCCAAAGAAACTGAGCTTGCAACGAAGCATATCAATGGGGCGACAGGTCGCAGCAATCAGGTTGTCGCGGATTTCCGCATAAGGATAACGGCTTAGAAGGGCGACGCGATTGATGGCATGTGCGTGATCGGGGTGGTGTGCAGTGAATTCCGACACTGGTTGCGCACGATCCGGAAGGTCGGCATGCAGGCGCGCAACACGGCGCGCGATGTCGAGCGGCGTTTCCAATTCCGCTCCTGGCTCGGCAAAGCGATCGCCTAGCCGTGGTTCCAACTTGGCCTCACTCACATACCAGAAACGGCGGCACTGCTCGGTGTCTTCATAGTCATGGGCGAGGGCCCAAGCCCAGTCGGCCTTAATCGCGGCCCGGAGCACGTCCGTGTCTGCAAAAGGGACGATGAGAGGGCCAAATCGATCCCCCATGCCGTCGACCAGATCGTCAACATCCTCGGGGCAAACTTCGATCAGCAGTGCGGCCAGTAGTTCTTGCAAGCTGGCCATTTCATCTCGGGCTGCCTCCCAGAGCGCGGCAAAGGGGCGATGCCCTGGCAAAGCATCAAAGTGCATCAGGAAGATTGCCCAATCCTCTTCCAGTCGCCGCAGCACGTTGTCGTGATCCTCTGCCGGGACATGCCAATCGGCCAAATGCTTTTGTGCCCGTTGCGCGAGGGTCTTGATCCGCAGCGCCTGTGCCTTTGTCATCGTTTCGCGTGCCAGCACCCGTGCGAGGGCCGTTTCGCGCGCCTGTATCCAGTTGTTCAGCAACACCGGGTGGTTGACCAGGAAAGGGGCCATACCGAGCCCCGTGGCATTGCCAATGCCGATGTGCCGCGCAAGGTCTGGATCAAGTGTCCCACCGCCCACGTGCTGCACCAGATCCAGAGTGAAATGCCGGATCAGGTAAACCGTCAGCATTTCGGCAGCAAAGGGTCCCTCGAGCCCCGGACGGTCCGCGATCAACGTGCGGTCCGCGATCCCGAACTTGCCATTCCCGTAGACCGCGGTGGTGCGCATCAAATACCCGATGTCGCGGATCATGCCACTCTCAGGTTGCTGCCCCGTCCGCAATGCGGCCACCGTCGCTTCCCACATCCGCACCGATTTGTTGGCACGGCTGAGGACAAGGTCGCGCGGGCTGAACCGGCCTGCCTCTTGTTTCGGGGCCTGTTCGGCGATGCGGGCAATATCGGTTGGCGTCGCGATTCCATCAAACAGGACAAAGGCGGCGTCCCACGCCGTTGCGATCACCCTGTCGCTGCGTTGATCGGCTGGCAGGTCATTCGAGATGGCAACCAGGGAATAGGTATGCCCCCCAAGGTCAACAGCATAGGCCGCTTGCCCATGTCCATCGGCCGACATCTTCCAGTGAATACGCCGGATAGTGGCGTGCTCGGCGCAGAGGCGCCGGACTAGAACCCGCAAAAAGCTGAGCCGCGTGGGCATCATTTGTCCCATGCGTGCAAGGCGCATCACCGTTTCGGGTGGGCGCAAAGGCTCTGTATACGGGACATGATCTTTCATGCCTTCAATAGGGCCAAGAGTCGGCCTTGTGGCAAGTCATTTTGCGCAATTCGGCCCGTTCATGCAGGCCGTTGCATGGCTCTGACAATCACATCGCCTGTTGCGTGTATTTCTTCAGCTCGGCCCGTGCCACCTGACGGCGGTGCACAGCATCCGGTCCATCAGCAAGACGCAAGGTGCGCTGGTGCGTCCATGCAATGGCCAGCGGTGTGTCCTGACTGATCCCCTGCCCACCATGCATCTGCACCGCCTCATCAATGACCTTGAGCGAGACACGCGGAGCGACCACCTTGATCTGGCTGATCCAAGGGGCAGCGGCGCGTGCATCGCCCTGGTCCATCATCCACGCGGCCTTGAGGCACAAAAGACGCGCCATTTCGATCTCCATGCGGCACTCGGCGATGATGTCGTAGTTGGCACCAAGTTGCGCCAGTGGCTTGCCGAACGCTTCCTTGGACAGCGACCGCTTGCACATCAGCTCAAGCGCTGCTTCGGCCTGACCGATGGCACGCATGCAATGGTGGATGCGGCCCGGCCCAAGGCGCCCCTGCGCGATCTCGAACCCGCGCCCCTCGCCCAGAAGGATGTTTTCGGCGGGCACGCGGACATTGGTGAACCGGATGTGCATGTGACCGTGGGGGGCGTCGTCATGGCCATAGACCATCATGGGGCGCAGCACCTCGATCCCTTCAGTCCCCGCGGGGACAACGATCATCGACTGGCGTTTGTGCTTGGGCAGGTCGTCACCGCCTGTTTTTACCATGACGATGTAGACCTTGCAGCGTGGATCTCCGGCACCGGAAGCCCAGTACTTCTCTCCGTTCAAGACATACTCATCGCCGTCACGTACACAGGACATCGAAATGTTGGTCGCATCGGACGAGGCCACGTCGGGTTCCGTCATCAGATAGGCGGACCGGATTTTCCCTTCCAGCAGGGGCGCCAACCAGTCGGATTTCATCTTGTCGGTGCCGTAGCGCTCGAACACCTCCATGTTGCCGGTGTCGGGGGCGGAGCAGTTGAAGACCTCGGCGCCAAGCGGTGTCTTGCCCATCTCCTCGGCGAAATGAGCATACTCCACGGTCGACAGGCCAAACCCCTTGTCGCTGTCGGTCAGCCAGAAATTCCACAACCCAGCTGACTTGGCCTTGGCCTTCAGCCCTTCAAGGATTTCGGTCTGCCGGTCGGTGTATTGCCACCGGTCCCCTTCGGCGACTTCGGCGGCATATTCCTCTTCGAGCGGAATGATCTCATCCCGGATCATGGCGGCCATCCTGTCCAGAAGGTCACGGTTCTCGGGGCGTAGCGTGAATGACATGTCCATGGTGATCTCCTCCTGCTTTCCATCAGGGTGGCGGATCAACCGGACCGTGTCCACCGGGTCATGGACGTGACGCTAGGGCACTTGATCACGCGGCGCGCAAACCAAGGATCGCACGGGCCTGCGCTGAGGTTGCGACAGGACGATCATGCTTGGCGCAAATACAGGCCAACCGATCAACCAAAGCCGCGTTCGAGGGTGCAAGAGTCTGCTTGTCCAGACGCACATTGTCCTCAAGCCCGGCTCGCGCATGTCCACCCGCGGCAACGGCCCATTCATTCAGAACGATCTGGTTCGCCCCGATCCCCGCCGCACACCACGGCGCGTCCGGAAACAGGCGTTGAACGGTTTGCACATAGAAATCAAAGACATGCCGATCTGCGGGCATGGCGTTCTTCACTCCCATCACGAACTGGACATAAGGCGTATCCTTGATCTGTCCCTTGGCGTGCATCTCGGCCGCTTTCAGAATGTGGCTCAAGTCAAATGCCTCGATCTCGGGCTTCACGTCATAGGTGATCATCTCGGACGCCAGCCAATCAACCAAGTCCGGCGGGTTCTCGTAAACCCGTGTCGGAAAGTTATTCGACCCTACAGACAGCGACGCCATGTCCGGACGGAGCGGCAGCATTCCGCCGCGCGCCTTGCCCGCACCAGACCGACCACCCGTCGAAAGCTGCACGATCATGCCCGGACAATGCTTTTCCACGCCCTCTTTCAACAGCGCGAACTTGTCGGGGTCGGATGTGGTGGATCCATCATCATTCCTGACATGCGCGTGACAAATGCTAGCGCCTGCCTCGAACGCGGCGTGGGTGCTTTCGATCTGTTCCGGCACCGTGATTGGCACGGCAGGGTTATCCGACTTCTGAGGAACCGAGCCGGTGATGGCGACGCAAATGATGCAGGGGTCGGACATGAGGCGCCTTAATGTGAATGCTTTGCGATATCGTCCCTGAAACCCGGCGAAACGTCCAGTGCGCCCGCGCACGGAGCCTGTTTGCACGCAGCTGCGCCACTATTGGCACAAGGTAGCCCAAACGAGACATCTGCTGCGACAAATGCCTGATTATTCGACAGTATTTCAGGCAAACCACGGCATTTACGCCCTTTTTGTTGCGACCACGCCAAGAATATACAGGCTAAAGGTCATGGCAGGAAGACCCACGTATTTTGACGAGATGTTTGGCCATGGCACGGCAGCACGTGCCCCCTATGCCGATTATTGCGATTGGTTCCAACACGAGGACACGGCGCGCCTGCTGTCCAAGTCAGAGGAAGCCGAAGCGCTGTTCCGATTGATCGGCGTGACCTTCAACGTCTACGGCGATCCAGACGCCACCGAACGGTTGATCCCTTTCGATCTGGTCCCGCGCATCATCGCCGCCCGCGAGTGGGCCAAAGTCGCCAAGGGGATAGAACAACGCGTGCGGGCATTGAACGCGTTTCTGCATGACATCTACCACCGACAAGAGATCGTGCGCGCAGGCCGCCTGCCGGCCGAGATGATCGCGCGCAACGATGCTTTCCTGCCTGAGATGATCGGCGTCTCGCCCCCCGGCGACATCTATACACATATCGTTGGCACCGATCTGGTGCGCACCGGGGATGACGAGTTCTTTGTTTTGGAAGACAACGCGCGCACCCCTTCGGGTGTGAGCTACATGCTCGAAAACCGCGAGACGATGCTGCACATGTTCCCGGAGCTGTTCAGCAAGATCAAAGTGCAATCTGTCGGCCAGTACCCCCGTTCATTGCGCAAGTCTCTTTCAGCCTGCGCGCCGGATGCCTGCAACGGTCGTCCAACCATCGCGGTGCTGACGCCGGGCATCCACAACTCGGCCTATTACGAGCACGCGTTCCTTGCCGATCAAATGAGCGCCGAGCTGGTCGAAGGGCATGATTTGCGCGTCGTAGACGGGCGCGTGGCGATGCGGACCACGCGGGGCTACAAGCCCATCGATGTGCTGTATCGCCGGGTGGACGATGAATACCTCGATCCGCTGAACTTCAACCCGGACAGCGTTTTGGGTGTACCCGGCATCATGGATGTCTACCGCGCCGGCGGGATCACAATTGCCAACGCACCCGGCACCGGCATTGCCGATGACAAGGCGATCTACAGCTACATGCCGGACATCGTCGAATTCTACACCGGCGAAAAGGCAATTCTGCAAAACGTACCGACGCATCGCTGCTCGGAACCGCAGGCCCTGAAATACGTACTCGACAACCTTGCCGATCTGGTGGTGAAAGAGGTGCACGGCTCGGGCGGTTACGGGATGCTTGTCGGCCCTGCGGCATCGAAGAAAGAGATCGAAGAATTCCGCGCCAAGCTAGAGGCCGCCCCCGGTAACTACATCGCTCAACCGACTTTGGCCCTGTCTACCGTGCCGATCCTAACAGATGCGGGCCTTGCGCCGCGCCACGTGGATTTGCGCCCCTTTGTCCTTGTCTCGCCTGACCGGATCGACATCACGCCCGGTGGACTGACACGTGTAGCCCTGACCGAAGGGTCGCTGGTCGTGAACTCGTCGCAGGGCGGCGGGACCAAGGACACCTGGGTGCTGGAGGAGTAGCGCGATGCTGGGCAAGACCGCGGGCGGGCTCTTCTGGATGTTCCGCTATCTCGAACGGGCCGAGAACACCGCACGTATGATTGACGCGGGGCTGCGCATTTCGCTGACGCGATCGAGCGCTGCAGAAAGTGAATGGACGTCAATCCTGTCCTCAACCGGCCTGAGCGCAGCATATTCCGAGATACACGGCGCGCCCGATGGCCCAAAGGTGATCGACTTCCTGCTGCGCGACCCGAACAACCCCGGCTCGATCATGGCAGGGATCGAAGCCGCGCGCATGAATGCCCGGGTTGTGCGCACGGCGCTCACCCGCGAGGTGTGGGAGGCGGTGAACGAGTGCTACATGGTGCTGAAGCGACTGTTGGCTCAGCAAGTCCAAGACCGCGATCTGCCGCGGGTGCTGCAAGTGATCCGTCAACGCAGCGCTTTTGTGCGCGGGGCGCTGCACGGCACGATGGTGCGCAACCACATCTATAACTTTGCCCGGATCGGCACCTTTTTCGAACGGGCTGACAACACGGCGCGCATCCTTGATCAGAAATACTACATCCTGCTGCCCTCGGTCCGGCTGGTGGGCAGCCCATCCGACAACGTGCAGTGGGACACGATCCTGCGCGCCACATCAACGACACGGGCCTACCAAACCCTGCACGACGGAGAGGTGGACCCCAAAGCGATCGCAAAGTTCCTGATCCTTGACGGTCGCCTGCCGCGCAGCCTAGCCTTTTGCTATGGCAAGATCGGCGACAACCTCGGCTATCTGGAGCACGAATACGAGACCCGCCACACCTGCCAGTCCCTTTCCGATGCCCTGTGCTCGAAGTTCAAGGCGCACGACATGAACGCCATCTTTGATTATGGCCTGCATGAATTCATCACGGATTTCCTGCGGGACAGCGCGGCTCTGGGTCGCCAGATCGAAATCGACTACCGGTTTATTGAATGACCCCATGCGCCTGAACGTTCTTCACAAAACCCACTACACCTACGACGCGCCTGTTCCATACGGGCTGCAGCAGGTCCGCCTGCGTCCCAAGTCCCGCCTTGGTCAATTGGTCGAAGAATGGCGTATCGATGTGACCGGGGGGCAGGTAGAGGTGTCGTTCGAAGATGAACACGCAAATGCAGTTGATCTGGTCAGCTTCGCGTCGGGCCAGACCGAGATTGAGATCACTTGTGCCGGCATTGTCGATGTCGAAGACAAGGCGGGTATTGTAGGACCGCAAGGCGGATATGTTCCCTTGTGGCTGTTCCGGCGCAGTACGGTGCTGACCACACCGGGTGAGCACGTGCAGGCGTTGGCAGACAGGGCGCCCGCAAACTGCAGCGATCTGGATCGGCTGCACGCCCTGTCCGCCCATGTTCTTGAACAGGTGCCTTACTCAACTGATCAGACGGCCTCTGACCTCACGGCAGAAGCCGTGATGCAGGCAGGTCATGGTGTATGCCAGGACCATGCCCATGTGTTCATCACGGCGGCCCGCCTACTCGGGTTTCCTGCCCGCTATGTTTCGGGATACCTGATGATGGATGATCGGGTCGATCAGGACGCCAGCCATGCCTGGGCAGAAGCGTATGTGGAAGGCTTGGGTTGGGTGGGGTTCGACATTTCCAACGGCATCTCGCCCGACGCACGTTACGTGCGTGTCGCCACGGGCCTTGACTATCGCGGGGCCGCCCCGATTTCCGGCTTACGCTATGGTAACGCCGGGGAAGATATGTCTGTGACCTTGCAGGTGCAGCAGCAATAGCGCAGATTTGCCGCGACTAGAGGCGGGGACACACAAGATATGACCTATTGCGTAGGGATGCGGTTAGATGCCGGACTGATTTTTATGTCCGACACACGCACCAATGCGGGCGTCGACAACATATCAACCGTGAAGAAGATGCACACTTGGGAGGTGCCAGGTGAGCGCGTCATCGTGATCATGACAGCCGGAAACCTTGCGACCACGCAATCCGTCATCTCGCTTCTGGATGAGCGTTCTAAGGCCCCGGAAGATCGCAGCCCGTCGATCCTTGAAGCGCCGTCTATGTTTCAGGTCGCGAGAGAGGTTGGGCGGACGCTGAAAGAGGTGATCCAATCCAACGCCACAACGGGCATGGAAGCCGATGGCGCGTTTGGCGCAACCATGATCATCGGCGGGCAGATCAAGGGATCGCCGCCCCGCCTCTTCCTTGTCTATCCCGAAGGGAACTTCATCGAAGCTTCGGATGACACGCCGTTTTTCCAGATTGGCGAAGCGAAGTACGGCAAACCCATCATCGTCCGTGCGCATGATCCGACCATGCGTTTTGAGGATGCGGTAAAGCTGCTCATGGTCAGCTTTGACTCTACCATCAAGTCGAACCTGTCAGTGGGCCTGCCACTTGATTACTTGACCTATGATCGCGACAGCCTGTCTATCACCCATGCCGAGCGGATCGAAGCGGATGACCCATATTTCCAGACGGTATCGAATGGATGGGGCAGGCGCTTAAGGTCGCCTTTGATCAATTGCCTGAATTTGCCTTCAAGTGATCCCGCAGGCGCTGCGCGACAACGTGTTTTAGGGGGCTCCGCCCCCGCCCTGTGGGCTCCCCCGAGGTTATGCGTATTCCATTGCCTCTGTTTTATTCTCTGAGAAGATAGGGGCGGTCGGTTTCCTTGATGGCCATCGGGGAGGCTGGTGGCGGGCGGGCGTCCCCGAGGAATGACCCGATCTGCGGTCGCGTAATATCTTGCCACCCGTCACGTCTGTCCGGCCATCCGAACGGTAGAAGGGCCTTCGCGGCCGAGCATAAAGGATGCTTGCAAGCGCATCGTTGGCAAGGTCTCGGTCCGCGCATGCGGGTAACTCACCACGCGCGATGGCCCGATCAACGATAACCTTGCCGCGTTCGCGGCGCTCATATTGCAGAGTGTCCCTTATCTCGGCGCTCAATGCGCTGGTTCTGGCCATCTCGGCATGCAGGTCAGGCAGAATGCGCCTGATCAGCGGATGGCGAAGCGTCCGGCGCAGGGACAACAGGATCAACCGCAGGTCCTCCAATAACGAACCGCTGTCGGGGATTGGTGTAAGGTTCAGGCCAACCGACTTGATCAGGTCGATCGCCATGTCCTGTTTTGACGACCAGCGGCGATAGAGCGCCGCTTTTCCGACGCCCGCCCGCTTGGCGACCCGTTCCAGGCTTAGCGCACCAAGACCGGTCTCCGCCCATTCCTCGAAAAATGCTCGGGCGAGTGCATCGGTCACGGACGGGCGCATCACGGCCGCTCCACTAGGCGCACGGGTGGACGCGCTCATCGCCAAATTTCGTCGGAACGGTTACGTTCCATCCATTTATCTCCTATATCGTCGATACGACACCGTTCCGTCCAAAAGGGAGACTTGTCAATGACTGCCCAACAAACCCGTTTCGAAGGACTTGCCGATATCCTGCGTGAAGGGCTAGGCACCCGGATTGCTCCGGGGGCGGAGGATTTCCTCGACATGTTCGCAGAGGACTGTGTGTTTGAGGCGCCTTATGCGCCGCCAGGATTCATTGTTCGCATCGACGGCCGCGATGCGTTGGAGCGTTACCTGATGGTTTTGCCCGACCTGATCCGCATCGACGATTTCTTTAACCTGCGGGTCAGTGAAATGGCGGACCCGAACAAGGTTGTGCTGGAGTTTCGCGGCAGTGGCGAAGGCAGAACCGGTGCCTCCTACGATCAGAAATGGATTTCGGTGATCGAAACGCGCGACGGCAAGATTGTCCATTACGCTGATTACTGGGACCCCCGGGTTACACTCGCCGCGACGGGCGATGCTGTTCCCCAGCCGGAGGGGGAGGGTTTTACCCGTGCGTGATACAATCCTTGTCACGGGCGGTACTGGCACAACCGGGCGTCGTGTATCCGCCCAGCTTTCGGAGCGCGGTTTTCGTTATCGCGTCGCAACACGCAATCCGAGCGCCAAAGACCACATCCGCTTCGATTGGATGGATGAAACCACTTGGGCAGCAGCGCTGGAAGGCGTCAAAGGCATTTACCTCGTCGCGCCCAGCGGTGTTGCAGAGCCTTTGCCCGTGATGATCCCGTTCATGGAACTGGCGATCCGCAATGGCGTCAAACGCTTTGTATTGCTGAGCGCATCCTCATTAGAGGTGGACGGCCCAATGATGGGTGCAGTGCATGCCTGGCTGCGCGACCATGCGCCAGAATGGGTCGTTCTGCGTCCAACGTGGTTCATGCAGAATTTCTCTGAGGGCCAGCACCTTGCGACCATCCGCGATGAGGGCGCGATCTATACCGCAACAGATCAGGGCCGGATCGGGTTCATCGATGCAGAGGATATTGCAGCCGTTGCAGTCGAAGCACTGACCCAAACAGAATGTGTATCAGGTGACATGATCCTGAGCGGACCTGCGGCGCTCAGTTACGATGCTGTGGCGCAGACGCTCAGCGACGTGCTGAAGCACCCGATCAAGCACCATCACCTGAGCGTCGATGAACTTGCCGCGCGATATATGGCCCAGTCCGGCCTGCCAGAAGCCTATGCCCAGACCCTCGCACAGATGGATGCAGACATCGCAGGGGGTTCGGAAGACCGCGTCACTGACGCCGTGGCGCGCATGGCCGGACGACCAGCGCGCGCGTTGGAGGAGTTCGTCGCCGCCAATGCGGGCGTTTGGAGCAAGAGGTGATGCGCGGCATCGCCCATCGTGGGGCCCGAACGACTCGATGCTTTTCGTGACCCCACGCGACTATGATTCTCAACATCAGATTGACCAATGACTAGACGAAACGTATACGTTTCGTACATTTTGAACTGGAGGAGACGCAGATGGGCATCGTGAAAATCAACGACGACCTGCATGAACAGGTTCGTCGGGCCAGCGCCGTCTTGTGCAGATCCATCAACGCCCAGGCAGAGTTTTGGATTAAAATCGGCATGTTGGCCGAAGCCAACCCGACCCTGACCTTCAACGACATCGTGAAGATGCAATTGGAAGCAGCGCAGGTGCGTGTCGCCGAGGTAGCGGCAGCCTAAAATGGTAAAGACACCCGACGAGTTGGATCTGATGCGGGTATCCGGCAGATTACTGGCGTCGGTATTCGAGATGCTGGACAGACAAAATCTGGAAGGCATGTCGACCTTGCAGGTCAACGATTTGGTCGACCGTTTCATCACCGTTGACCTCGAAGCCCGCCCAGCCAGCAAGGGGCAGTATGATTTCAAATATGTCCTGAACTGTTCGATCAATCACGTTGTTTGCCACGGCGTACCAAACCCGAACGAGATCATCCGCGACGGCGATATCGTCAATTTCGATATCACGCTCGAAAAGAATGGCTACATTGCGGATTCAAGCAAGACTTATCTGGTCGGCAATGCACCACCTCCTGCGAAACGACTGGTACGGATCGCCCAGGAGGCGATGTGGCAAGGCATAAGACAGGTGCGACCCGGAGCACGCCTGGGAGATATTGGCTTCGCGATCGAAAGATACGCCAAAAAGAACGGTTGCTCGGTTGTACGGGAATATTGCGGCCACGGCATCGGTCGCGAAATGCACGAGGAACCGCAGGTGCTGAACTTCGGACGACCGGGAACGGGCTTGAAGCTGCGCGAGGGCATGGTCTTCACCGTCGAGCCGATGGTCAACAAGGGCAGTCGGATGGTCGCCACCGAAAGCGATGGATGGACGGTCGTGACCAAGGATCGGAAGCTCTCTGCACAGTTCGAACATACAGTCGCAGTCACGGAAACTGGTGTGGAGGTTTTGACCCTGCGCAGCGACGAGACGCCCATGATAGAGCGAATGCAATGATCTGGCAGGTATCTTGTGCAAAACCCAATGCGGCATTGCCGAAGCAACCATCGGCAATGCCACAGCTTTGGCTCATGGATTAGTTTGCTGCCTGTTCAACCGGAGACAGCAAGTCTTCCAGACCGATCCGCCGGAACATCTCGGCCCGGACCCGATCAGCCACACCACTCAAAACCTCAGACCCGTCTTGGGATGGATCGACATGGACCCGGAACGGTCGTTTTCCAAACGGTGCATTCACAATATCGACGATGCCTTGTGCCACGGCGGACGGGTCTGCGTCGGCGGGTTCGAGCGATCGTAGCCCTTCAAGCGCCATTGAAGGAACGTCACCATAGGGACCGGTCAGATAGGCGTCGGCAACCGACTGGTCGTCCGGATGGCCAGCATGGGCAAAGTGATTGGTGCCAGCAGTGAAGGCACCGGGAACCATGATCGCGGTTTCGATCCCCCAGCGGGCCAGCTCGGACGCATAGGATACGGCAAGCGAATCCATGCCTGCCTTGGCGGCAAAGTAAGGCGACAGGAACGGCGGCGTCCCACCACGCGCGCTGCTGGACGACACCCAGACGATCAGCCCTTGGCCTTGTGCCCGCATCCTTGGCAGCGCCGACCGCATCACGCGTTGGGTCGATAGCACATTGATGTCGTAAAGCTGCGCCAGCTGTTGTGGGGTGAACGCCTCTGCCGGGCCGAATGACATATGGCCTGCGTTATGGACAATTACGTCAAGGCGGCCAGCCTCTTCAAAGATCTGATCGATCCCGGCGGCGACGGAGGCGTCGTCCACCACGTCGATCTCGGCCACGCGCAGATCGACATTGTTCTTGCGGGCGTAGTCCTTGGCCGCCTTAGCCTTCTCTGCATTGTGGCCGTCGGTTGCGCGCATGGATGCATAAACGGTATGGCCCGCATCAGCGAGAGCGTAGGCGGTCATCTCGCCAAAACCACTTGATGCGCCGGTGACGACGATGATTTGTTTTTCTGCTTCCTTTGTCATTTGATTGCTCCTTTACTACGAATGGAGGGTTAGCCCGTTCAGACCAACCCGCCGTTTGCGCGCAACGTCTGTCCGTTGACCCAAGCGCCGTCCTGCCCGGCCAGAAACGACACGACATTGGCAATGTCGCGGGGTTCCCCGAGCCGTTCTAGCGGGACCATCTTTGCGAAGCGTTCAATCAGCTCTGGCGACTTGCCATCAAGGAATAGATCGGTCGCGGTTGGCCCCGGCGCCACGGCATTGACCGTGATGTTGCGACCACGCAGTTCCTTGGAAAGTATGCCGGTCAGCGCCTCGATAGCCACCTTGGTCGCAGTATAGACGCCGTAGGTTTCCAGCTTGGTACCGACGACACTGGTAGAGAAGTTGACGATCGCCCCACCGCTTTGCAGTCTATTCGCCGCCTCGCGCAGCGTGTTGAATGTGCCTTTGAGGTTGACCGCGATATGCGCGTCAAACAGGGTATCGTCGCTGTCAGAGATCTTCGCCAGCTTCATGATGCCCGCGTTGTTCACGAGCACATCAACACCCCCAAAGGCGGTTTCAGCTGCATCGAACATGCGTCGCACGGCACCCGCATCGGACACATCCGCTTTGGCAGTGATGGCTTTACCACCCGCAGCCTCAATCTTGTCGACGACGGCAGCCGCCGCGTTTTCGCTGCCGGAATAGTTCACGATGACGTTGAAGCCATCCGATGCCAAACGTTCGGCAACGGCGGCCCCAATTCCGCGTGAAGCGCCGGTGACAATTGCAGTTTTAGATTTTGTATCGGTCATGAGACTTCCTTTCTATTTGCCAGCACCATGCTGGCGATGACCGACAGATATGCCGTTGATGGAGTGGGATAATGGGGTGTATTCTGACATGACTATTCGCTCTATACGAATAATGAGGACGCAATGGACCGGCTTGACGCAATGCAGCTTTTTGTGCGGATCGTCGAACGCCGCAGCTTCACGGACGCCGCCCACGATACCGGTACACCGCGATCCACCGTCACCGAAGTGATCCAGCAGATGGAGCAAAGACTTGGGGTGCAATTGCTCCACCGCACGACGCGCGTCGTGCGCCCGACCCTTGACGGGCAAGCCTACTACCAGCGATGTCTTTCGATACTTAATGACGTTGAAGAAGCCGACAGTGCCTTTGTCGGCGCCCCACCGAAAGGCCACCTGCGGATTGAGGTCCAAGGTACGCTAGCCAGACACTTTCTGATGCCCGGTTTGCCGGATTTCCTAGCCCGATACCCCAAGATCGAGATATCCATCAGCGAAAGGGATCGGTGGGTCGATCTGGTCGAGGAAGGTGTCGATTGTGCAGTGCGGTGGGGCGAGCTGCCCGACAGCGATCTGATCGTGCGACCACTGGGCATGGCAAAACGGATTACCTGCGCTTCACCGGACTATCTGGAGAAATTCGGAGAACCGACGTCGCTCAGCGATCTGGAGACCCACAAAATGGTCGGTATTTGGCCTATGTCTACGGGAGCGGTTCTTCCGCTCGACTTCATTGTGAAAGACCAAATCAAGAGCTTGAGGCCGCCCAGCCAAGTGTCGGTCAACGGCCCGGAGAGTTATCGCCTATCCACCCTGCTTGGTTTTGGTTTGGCGCAGATGCCGCTATTCCATATTGACGAAGATCTCCGGCTTGGAAGCCTCAATCAGGTTCTGGCAAAACATGACGTTCCGTCTGTGCCTGTCTCGCTTCTCTATCCGCGAAGTCGCCAGCTTTCAGCGCGTGTGCGCGTGTTTATCGACTGGGCGGTGAGGTCGTTTCAGGATGACAGGTTCATGTAGGGCGTCTTCCTATACCAACGGTGCTTTGTCATCTGGCGTAACGTCCGCGATTTGATCAATCGAGGTATTCCTGTTTCGCACCATTCCTCCTCAGACCGCAGTCGGAGCGTACAGGCCCGCTTCGATATCTGCGATCAGAGACGGTTCGGAAGGGCACCAGTTCAAGACTTCCCGTGTCCATGCGCCAGAGGCCGGGGTGTCGGAGGTCGCCATAAAGTGGAACCAATCGAAATAGGCCTGGGCCTCTTCGCCGGACTTGGGCGATACCGGCAGATTGAGGCTTTGGCCGAGCGCCTCCGCGATATCCTTGAACGGCACGGCTTCTTCGGCCACGGCATGGTAGTGGACGCCGCCTTCGCCCCGCTCCAAGGCTAGTCGGTAAAGGCGCGCGGCGTCCAGCCGATGCACGGCACACCAGCGGTTTTGCCCTTCATCTACATAGGCAGCCTCGCCATTCTGTACCGCTATGTCAGTCAGCATGCGCACAAAACCGTGGTCTCCGGCGCCGTGGACAGAAGGTGCTAGTCGTACGGCGGCAATCTTGACGCCTTTCCGCGCCATCTCTGCGCCCGCATGTTCTGTTGCCACGCGGGGGTTTGCCATATCCCCGGTGGGTGCGAGGTCGGTCTCGGTCGAGAATGCCCCAGGTGACAGAATTGCAGTGCCCGACGTCACAAGGAAAAGCCGGTCCGATCCAGCCAGTTCCGCACCAATGGCACGCACAACCTCGGCGTCATGGGCGCAGTTTTCGGCGAACTTCGAGAAGTCGTGATTGAAGCCAAGATGGATTACGGCGTCGGCCTTGACGGCCCCTTGCCGCAGGCTGACCAGGTCTTCGAGGCTTCCCTGGTGTGGTTCAGCACCAGCCTGATTAAGGGCATCAGCTGAGGCTTCGGACCGTGCAAGCCCAATGACCGAATGGTTGTTGTCCAACAGGTCGCGAACGACGGCCGAACCGACGTAGCCTGTTGCTCCGGTTACGAATACACGCATAGCTATCTCCTTTGTTGCACTTGGGTTGGTCGTCCAACCCAAATCTCATGAGACTAGATATAAGAGCGCTTCTGATACGTTGAATTTGTGATGGTCGCTAAAATGTTCGCAATCGTCCCAATTTGTTGTTTTCCGATGACCGGTTCGGTATTCTCAGCCAAAGCTGATTAACCGACTGGACCCCATGGACCCCCTGTCTGACATTCTTTCGATCCTGAAGCCGCAGAGCCACCTCGCAGGCCTGATCGACCTGGGCCACCCATCCGCAGTCGCCTTTCCGGGTCAGGCCGGGGCGCTGAAATGCAATACGATGCTTTCGGGGCAGTGCTGGGTGGCCGTCGAGGGAAGTGACACGCCGGTTCTGGTTGAGCAAGGCGACTTCTTTGTTCTTCCAAGTGGTCGACCATTTTCGATTGCAACAGGCCCTTCCTGTGTTCCCGAACCGCTGGAGCGCCTCTTTTCGACGCCTCTTTCCGAGCAACCTGCTGTCGTGAATGGTGGAGGTCACACAACGATCGCAAGCTGTCGTTTTACGGTGTCACAGGTCCAACCGGCGCATTTTGTCTTTATGCTGCCCCCGATCATCGTGATCCCCGCCGAACAGGCTGCCGCAGCGCAGTTGCAGTATCTGGTCGAACGCATTCTGGATGAAGTGGCTGCAGCCCGTCCCGGAGGGTTGTTGATTGCCCAACATCTGTCCCATGTCCTTTTGGTGCAGACGCTGCGGCACCGACATGATGCAAAGGATGGTGGCTTGGGCTGGCTGGCCGCGCTGGCGGATGCACAGCTCTCTCTGGCGTTGGCCGCGATCCACGCAGACATCGGACGTAAGTGGACGCTCACGGCTCTGGCGGAACACGCTGGTATGTCCCGGTCCGTATTTGCACGGCGCTTTCATGACGTATTGGGTGAGACCCCAATGGACTATCTGACAGACTTACGCATGGCCAAAGCGAGCGATCAACTCATGACTTCAAGCGATACGATTGCGGAGGTTGCCGAACGCGTCGGGTATAAATCTGAAAATGCTTTCAATACTGCGTTCAAACGTGTCGTGGGCAGCCCACCCAGACAGTTCGCAAACCAGTTTGAATCGTCGCTTGCAGTATAAGTAATAAGGCTTTGTCCTGAAACGGATGTCCGCTTATGGCGGATTGCGCGCATTCGTGAAAGCTGCAGCACTTGTGGGTTTGGGCTTGTCTTATGACTTCTGCATCGATCTGCGATGATTGATCCAGTGTTCTCTCGACTTTGGGGGGCATTGG